>CAZZKF010000006.1:7028-54285 GCA_964654995.1 uncultured Alphaproteobacteria bacterium
ATGAAACCCGATCCCGATGCCGCTGTCCTCGAAGCGCTGGCTCGAAAGGCCTTGCAGCGCCTGCCCGCACCCTTGCGCGAGATGCTGGCGGATGTCGCCGTTCATGTCGAGGAACTGCCCGACCGGGAGACGCTGGCGCACTTCGGGATCAGGGACCCATACGGTCTTCTGGGCCTCTATCACGGGGTCAGCCTGCCCCATAAATCGAGCTTCATCAGCGGTGAAGGCCCTGACGTGATCGTCCTTTACCGGCGCCCGATCATCGCCTTCTGGCGGGCCGGCAGCGACAGCCTTGCCGACATTGTTACTCACATCCTGATCCATGAGGCCGGGCATCACTTCGGCTTTTCAGATGCCGAAATGGCGGCGATCGAGCGCGGCGCCCGCGGTCTTCGCTGAATCGCCGATCAGCGCCTGCTCAACAGGCGGTCCACATAGTCGGGCACCACTTCCGTGGCCGGGCCGACGATGTGCTCGGCAAACAGCGAGGCGCCATCGGAGGGTTCGAGATTGAGCTCGACCGTATGCGCCCGGCCGATATTGCGCACCCGGGCGATGAAGCCGGCGGCCGGATAGACCTGACCCGAGGTGCCGATCGAGATGAACAGGTCGCAGCCTTCCAGCAGCCGGTCGATTTCCTCCATGTGCAGCGGCATCTCGCCGAACCAGACGACATCCGGGCGCATGCGGCCCTTGGTGCCGCAAGCCTCGCAGACCGTCTCCAGCGACAGATCCTGCTCCCACACCAGCCGGGTGCCGCAGGCGGCGCACCGCGCCTTGAGCATCTCGCCGTGCATGTGAACGACGCGCGTGGAACCGGCGCGCTCATGCAGATTGTCGATGTTCTGGGTGACCACCGTCACCTCGCCGGCATGTTCGGCCTCGAGCCGCGCCAGCGCGTGATGCGCGGCATTGGGCTCGGCGCTCGCCATGCGGGCGCGCCGCGCATTGTAGAATTCATGCACCAGCACCGGATTGCGGGCGAAGCCTTCGGGTGTCGCCACCTCGTTCAGGTCATAGCGGGTCCACAGCCCGTCCTTGCCGCGAAAGGTGCCGAGCCCGGATTCGGCCGAGACGCCGGCCCCCGTAAGAATGACGATGCGCTGGTATCTGCTGGTCATGATCTGCCGCATGTCGAGCTGACTGGAATCCGGGTCCAATTAACGCCACAATGGCCGCGCGCTGCAAGTCCCGGTGCACATGTCGCGCCGGGGGCAGGCCGCTGGCGGGAATGGAGGCTGATTCTTGGTCAAGGTTCTGTTCGTCTGCATGGGCAACATCTGTCGCTCGCCCCTGGCCGAAGGAGCGTTTTGCCATCTGCTCGCACAGGCCGAAGCGGCCGGCGAAGACTTGCCCGCCATCGAGGTCGATTCGGCCGGCACCATCAGCTTTCACGCCGGCGAGCCCCCGGATGCGCGGGCCCAGGATGCAGCCCGCCAGCGCGGCATCGATCTGGGCGGTCAGTTGGCCCGGCGGATCCGCAAATCGGACTTTTATGCCTTCGACTACATTCTCGCCATGGACCACGCCAATCTCGCCGACCTGCAGGCCCTGCGCCCGGCCGACGCCACGGCCGATCTGCGCCTGTTTCTCGACTTCGCGCCCGATCTCGGCATCGACGAGGTGCCCGACCCGTACTATGGCGGGCGCGACGGCTTCGACTATGTGCTGGATCTGGTGGAGGCCGGCGCCCAGGGGCTGCTCAATGACATTCGCCGCCGCTTCGGTGCCCGCACGTCAGCGCCGTGAACACGCCCGCCTGGTACGCACGGATCGAGGCCGCCCTGGGCCGGGCGCCGCGCACCCATCGGCCGCTTTCGGGCGGCTGCATCGCCGCCGTCCACAAACTCGAGATGCCAGACGGCGCACCGCTGGTCGCCAAGCTCGGGGCGGAGGCCGCACAGATCGAATGCGAAGCCTGGATGCTGCGCTATCTGGCCGAGCACACCCGGCTGCCGGTACCCGGCGTTGTCCATGCCGCGGGCGATCTGCTGATCATGGAGTGGCTGCCCGGTGGCGATGGCTTGAGCGAGGCTGCGCAGGAACATGCCGCCGAGCTGCTCGCCGCCCTGCACGCCACCAAGGGGCCGGCCTTCGGACTGGCGCGCGACACGCTGATCGGCGGGCTCCATCAGCCCAACCCGAACACCAACTCATGGATCGCCTTTTTCCGCGACCACCGGCTGCTCTACATGGCGCGCGTGGCGCACGAATCAGGACGTTTGCCGTCCGCCATGTACCGCCGGATCGTGGGATTGGCCGAACGTCTCGATGACCTGCTCGAAGAACCCGACCAGCCGGCGCTCATTCACGGCGACATGTGGACCGGGAATGTGCTGGTGCATGGCGGCCGCATCTCCGGCTTTGTCGATCCGGCGATCTATTATGCGGACCCCGAGATCGAGCTGGCGTTCAGCACCCTGTTCGGCACCTTCGGCGAGCCGTTCTTTCGCCGCTATGGCGAGATTCGCCCCTTGCGGCCCGGCTTCTTCGAGGTTCGCCGCGATCTCTACAATCTCTGGCCCCTGCTCGTCCATGTCGAGCTGTTCGGTGCCGCCTATTTGAGCGGTATCGAGCGGGTGCTCAGCCGCCACGGCCTGTGAGTTTCGCCCGCGCCTCGGACAGGGGGTAGCTCTCCTCGATCCGGTAGATCGCGCCCGAGGCCGAGAGAAAGCTGGAAAACAGCGCAAAGCGGGTCACTTCGATTCCCGGAATGTAAAGCCCGTCATGGCTTTGCAGAAAGCTTTCGACCTTTGCCGCCTTGGCGTTCTTGAGCCGTGCCAGGGTGACATGCGGCTTGAATTTACGGCCCTCGGGCGCCAGCCCGCAATCGATCAGCCGATGCTCGATCTTGTCGTGCAGCGCAATGACCGGCTCGTCGGGCGTAATGCCGGCCCACAGCACCCGGGGCTGGCGCAGCTTGCCGAACAGACCGACGCCGGTGATCGCCAGAGAAAGGGGTGGAGCCGAAATCTCGCCGAGGCCGATGCGGATATCCTCGAAGCGGGCGCCATCGACCTCGCCGATGAAGCGCAGGGTGATGTGCATCTGCTCAGGCCGCAGCCAGCGGGCGCCGGGCACGCCGCCGCCCAGCGCAGCGAGGCGCCCGCGCACGTCTTCCGGCAATTCCAGTGCCACGAACAGCCGAATCATGATTTTGGTCTCTCAACGCTCGCGCGCTTGTGCCGGGCGGTCCCAGTTGCCGCCCTGCACCGCCTTGCCGCCGATCGGCACCTTCGGCTGGACCGGGCCTTCGGGCTTGAGCGCGAAGGCGCGGTCGAAAAACAGCGAGGTCGTGGTGCGATGGTGGTGGCAGGCCCGGAAATCGTGAAAATCCACCTGAATCAGCCCGCTGCCGCGCAGGTAGGCGGCACTCTGCGGGTACCACTCGGAATTATCGAGGATCATCAGCCCGCCGTTTTTCAGCGCCGGGCGGGCAACCCGGCAGCATTCATAGCGGTTTTCGCGGCAGTCGATGACGATGATATCGAATTGGCGCGCCAGACCGCGGAACAGATCGGGCAGGCCACCGGGCTCGGCATGATGTACGGTGACATTGGCGAGCGCATCGCGCTCCAGCGCCCGGCACCAGTCGCGGTCGTTGTCCAGCATGGTGACCGAGGCGGCACGCCGGCTCCAGAAGCGGGTCGAATTGCCGCCACCGAATTCGCAGACATCGCAGGCCGAAACGTCGAGTCCCATCAGATATTCGACGGCGCCGTAAGCCAGCATCGGAATCGGCGTACCATCGCCGAGTTCCGCCTTGCCACTCTCCACGGACCGCGCAAAGCCCAGGTCTTCGGAGAGAATCTTGAGCGCCGAGGCAAGAAACATCCAGGCGCCCGAGAGCTCGATGACGGAGAGGTTCCTGCGCAGCTCCTCCGCATCGCCGGCGGAAGAGGATTTGGGTGCAACCCGTCCCCAGAACACGGCTTGGGCCTCCTTCCTTGTCGCTCAACGCTCCGCCGGCAACCGCCTGTCAGGCCTGAGCCGCCGGCGTTTGGCTCACTTTAGAACATTTTTGACCCGGTTGGAGCCGGCTATTGCCGCGCTTTGCCTTTCAGCAGGTCGATGACCATCGGCGCGATGCGGGCGACGATCTCGGCCACGCCGCCGGCCGTCGGATGCTTGCCGTCACGCTGCACCAGGTTGGGCCGGCCGGCAACGCCGTCGAGGAAAAACGGGTAAAGCGGCACGCCGTATCGGGCGGCCAGGTCCGGATAGATGGCGTTGAATGCGGCCTCGTATTCGCGCCCCATGTTGGGCGGCGCGCGCATGCCGGCCAGCAGCACACCAATCCCGCGGGCCTTGAGGCGGGCCAGAATCGCCGCCAGATTACGCCGGGTAAGCGCCGGGTCGAGCCCGCGCAGGGCATCATTGGCACCCAATTCGACAATCACCAAATCGGGGTCGCCGATGATCGCCCAGTCGAGCCGGGCGCGGCCGCCGGCCGTGGTATCGCCCGAGATACTGGCGTTTTCCACCCGCACATTCACGCCCGCGGCCTGGAGCGCGCGCTCGAGTTGCGGCGCAAAGCCCTCGTCAGGCGGCAGATTGTAGCCCGCCCCGAGGCTGTCGCCGAAGACGACAACGATTTTCGCGCCGGTCCCGGCGGCGGCCCGGGCACCAGCGGCCGCCAGGGCGACAACAAGCAGCAGCACCGCTGCAAGCACCCACTCACCAAGAAGTTTGTTGCGCCGCCCCCCGGTTTTGCCATAAGCCTCGCCAATGGCGCGCAACAGTCTGTCCGGCATGATCGACCCCATGATCCGACTCGAGGATGTCCAGCTCACACTGAAGAGCGGCGCCGGCGCCGTCAACATCCTGCGTGGAATCGACCTCGAAATCGCCGCCGGTGAAGCGGTCGGCCTCACCGGCCCGTCGGGGTCGGGGAAGTCGACGCTGCTGGCCGTCATTGCCGGGCTCGAGCAGGTGAGCCGCGGCCGCGTCCATGTTGCCGGCACCGACATCACCGGTCTGGACGAAGACGCGCTGGCCCTGTTCCGGCGCGATCACGTCGGCATCGTCTTTCAGTCGTTTCACCTGATCCCGACCATGACCGCCCTGGAGAACGTTGCCGTGCCGCTCGAGCTGGCGGGCCGGGAGGATGCCTTCGAGCAGGCCGCGGCCGAACTCGAGGCGGTCGGGCTGGACCACCGGCTGAGCCATTACCCGGGCCAGCTTTCGGGTGGCGAGCAACAGCGGGTGGCGCTGGCCCGGGCGCTGGCGCCGGGGCCCGACCTGCTGCTCGCCGACGAGCCGACCGGCAATCTCGATGCCGGAACCGGGGCGGTCGTCATCGATCTGATGTTTCGCCTGCATGCGCGCCGCGGCACGACGTTCCTGCTGATCACCCACGACGGCGATCTGGCGGCGCGCTGTGACCGGGTGATCCGACTGCATGACGGGCGCGTCGCCGGTGAGGACGCACGGCGCCGCGCGGTGCCATGAAGGCGCGCCTGCCGCTCGCCCTGAGACTGGCACGGCGCGAGCTGCGCAGCGGCCTGTCCGGCTTTCGCATCTTCACCATCTGTCTGGTGCTCGGCGTCGGCACCATCGCCGGCGTCGGGTCCCTGCGTCAGGCGCTGGTCGACGGCCTGCGCGACCAGGGCCGGGTTCTGCTTGGCGGTGACGTTGAGCTGCAGCTTACCCACCGCCCGGCCAGCGCCGACGAGCTCGCCTTCCTGAAGGGTTCGGGTCAACTGTCGAGAACCATCGAGATGCGGGCGATGGTGCGCCCGGCCGACGGCGGCGAGGCGGCGCTCATCGAGCTCAAGGCGGTGGACGAAGCCTATCCCCTGTACGGGGCGATGGCCCTGGCCCCCGACATGCCGCTCAGCGAAGCTCTGGCCCTGGATGCATCAGGTACGCCCGGGGTGGTGGTCGAGACCACCCTTCTGGAGCGCCTCGGTGTTGGCGTCGGCGCCCGCCTGCGCCTCGGCGACGCGGAGGTGATCGTGCGCGCGGCAATCAAACGCGAGCCGGACCGGAGCGGCCACGGCATCGCCTTCGGGCCGCGCCTGATGATTGCTGCCTCCAGCCTGCCGGCCACCGGCCTGGTGCGCCCCGGCAGCCTGCTGCGCCACCACTACCGTCTCAAACTCGCCGAGGGGATCGAGCTGACCGCCTGGACGGCGGAGCTGCAGAGGCGTTTCCCGAACGCCGGCTGGCGGCTTCTGGACCGCAATAATGCGGCGCCAGGAGTGCGCCGCTTCGTCGATCGCATGGGCCTGTTTCTCACCCTTGTCGGCCTCACCGCGCTGGTGGTCGGCGGTGTCGGCATCGCCAACGCAGTGACCAGCTATCTCAAGGGCCGCACCGCCACCATCGCGGTGCTGAAATGCGTCGGTGCCCGCGGCCGGCTGATCTTTCAGATCTATCTCGTGCAGGTCCTCATGCTGGCGATGCTGGGGATCGGCCTCGGGCTGGCTTTCGGTGCGCTGGTGCCGATGGCGCTGGCCGGCTATCTCGCCGAGCGTCTGCCGATCACCGCCGCGATCGGCGTCTACCCCAAGGTGCTGGCGCTGGCCGCCATCTATGGTGTGCTGATCGTTCTGGCGTTCACCATCTGGCCCCTGGCGCAGGCCCGCGAGGTGCCGGCGGCCCGCCTGTTCCGGGCCCTGGCGGCACCGCTGCGGCGCCGGCCCGGGCCTTTCTATATTGTTCTCGCCGGGAGCGCTCTGGCCGCTCTGGCGGCGCTGGCGATCCGGTATTCCGGCGACGCCATGCTGGCCGGCTGGTTCGTTGCCGGAACCGCAGCAAGCTTTGCCATCCTGCGCGGTGCCGCCGCCCTGGTCATGCGCGGCGCAGCGCGTCTGCCGCGATCGCGCCATCACCGGCTGCGCATGGCGATCGCCAATCTTCACCGGCCGGCAGCGCCGACCCCGATCGTCACCCTGTCGCTGGGCCTGGGCCTGACGCTGATGGTCACCGTGGCGCTGATCGAAGGCAATCTGTCGGCCCGGGTCCGCGATCAGCTTCCGCAAGCGGCGCCGTCGTTCTTTTTCATCGACATTCAGGCCGACGAGTCCGCAGCATTTGAGGCGCTGGCCCGCCGACTGCCCGGAGTGGACGAGGTCAAGCAGGTGCCGATGCTGCGCGGGCGCATCACCCGGATCAATGGCGTGCCGGTGGAACGCGCGCGCATCCAGCCGCATGCACAGTGGGCGGTGCGCGGCGACCGCGGGCTCACCTACGCCCGCGAGGTCCCCCCGGGCAATCGCATCACTGCCGGGCAGTGGTGGCCGCCCGACTATGCCGGCCCGCCGGCGATCTCCTTTGACGAGGAACTGGCCCGCGGCATGGGCCTGAGCGTCGGCGATACGCTGACGCTGAATATCATGGGCCGCGAGATCACCGCCCGCATCGCCAGTCTGCGCTACATCGACTGGGGCACGCTGGCGCTCAACTTCGCCATCGTCTTCGCGCCCGGCACCCTGGAGACCGCACCCCACAGCTTTCTCGCCACGGTCAAGGCCCGCCCGGAGCGCGAAAACGCCGTCCACCGGGCACTGACCAAGCGATTTCCGGGGGTGACCGCCATTCGCATGCGCGACGTGCTCGACGCCGTGAACAGCCTGCTCTCCGACATCGGTGCGGCGATTCGCACCACCAACATCGTCGCCTTGCTGTCCGGCGTCATCGTGCTGGCCGGCGCCATGGCCGCCGGGCGCTCCGAGCGCATCTATGACGCCGTCGTGCTCAAGGTGCTGGGTGCGCGGCGCCGCGACCTGCTGGCAACTTACGTGCTCGAATATGCGCTCCTCGGGCTGATCGCCGCCACCATCGCCGCCGGCATCGGGACGCTGGCCGCCTATCTGGTGCTGACCCGGATCATGGACATGGGCTGGACATTCCTGCCCATGACCCTGATTGTCACCACCCTGGGCGCGGTGGCGATCACGGTGACGCTGGGGCTCTTCGGCACCTGGCGGGTTCTCGGCGGCAAGCCGACGCGGGTGTTGCGCAGCGAATAGGTGGCGGTATCGGTCGCGCCCACC
Source organism: uncultured Alphaproteobacteria bacterium (assembly GCA_964654995.1). Classification (GTDB taxonomy): domain Bacteria; phylum Pseudomonadota; class Alphaproteobacteria; order CAZZKF01; family CAZZKF01; genus CAZZKF01. The sequence continues at coordinate 15,029 of CAZZKF010000006.1, forward strand.
TTGAAATCGCCGCATTTTCGCCCGATATTTGATCGGGAGCCGTTGGCCACGAGATCTTACGCACGAGACAGCGAGAAAAGGACGAACCATGCCAGACAGATATCAAAGCCGATATGCGACTGCCGCGCCGCAGGCGCGCGCCGCGATCGACGAGGGCCTGCGCGCCTACATGCTCAAGGTTTACAACTACATGGCCTCGGGCGTGCTGCTCACCGGCATCGTCGCCTATGCGACTGCCAACACGCCGGCGCTGTTCCAGGCGATTTTCGGTACGCCCCTGTTCTGGCTGGTGGCGCTGGCACCGCTCGGCATCGTGTTCTTCATGGGCGCCCGGATCAACAAGATGAGCGCATCCGCCGTCCAGACCACCTTCTGGATTTTCTCCGGGCTCATGGGCCTGTCTCTGGCCTCCATTTTTGTGGTGTACACGGGCCTGAGCATCTCGCGGGTGTTTTTCATCACCGCCGGCGCCTTTTCGGCGCTCAGCCTCTATGGCTACACGACGCGCCGCGACCTCACCGGGTTCGGCTCGTTCCTGATGATGGGCCTGTTCGGCATCATCATCGCCATGATCGTCAACATCTTTCTGGCATCCAGCATGCTGGACTTCATGATCTCGACGATCGGCGTGCTGATCTTTGCCGGGCTGACCGCCTATGACACCCAGGCCATTCGCCGGATGTATCTGGCCAGCGACGGCCATGAGGTCGGCACCAAGAAGGCGGTGATGGGCGCGCTGCGGCTTTATCTCGACTTCATCAACCTGTTCCTGATGCTGCTGCGTCTGTTCGGCAGCCGCAATTGAACAGCGGCAAACGATCGATAAGAATGCGGGCGGTTCCCAGGGACCGCCCGTTGTTTTTTGCCCGTGAGAAGTCCTAGATGAAGTCCAGCAGGGTGAGATCGAAGAGCGTGCCGAGCGCTCTGTAGGACGCCTGGAGCGCCTGCTGGTCGGCATTCAGGTTGAGGATCGCCTCGGCCATGTCGACGTCCTCGATGTCCGAGATGAACTTCGAGAGAAAGGTGATGTCGGCCTCGGTCCGGTCGCGAACCATGTCGAGGCGCTTGAGGCGCTCGCCATTGATCGTCGAGGCCTGAAGCAAACCGTCGATCGCCGCCTCGATCACCGGCAGCTCGGATTCCAGAAAGCTGCGCTGGGTCGCCGTCAACGGGCCGTCCAGAGGCCCGTCCGGCCCGGAATTGAAATCGGCAAGATCGCGGATGATCTGCAGCAGCGGCTGGCCGATCTGGTCGGCCAGCAGGCCGAATTCCATGGTCACCGAATCGTCGACCCGGGCGGCCGGTTTGGTCTGGCTGTTCTGGAAGGCATCCGAAACCGATGCCAGGCCCTGGAGGTCGCTCACACTCGACACGGTGACCGGGGCGGCATCGCTGCGCAGGCCGCCGAACAGAAAGACGCCGCCCATATCCGCGTTCAGCGAGCCGGTGATCGCCTTGAAGGCGCCGCTCAAGGTGTCGTCGAAGGCGATGATCTGCTCGTTGGCGACCGAGGTAAGGATGAACTTGCGCAGGTCCTCGACCGTCGTCCGCAGGCTTTCGAGATGAACGTCGTTGAACTCCAGGCGCCCGCGGACCTCGGTGATCGTATCGAGCTGGGCGACGCTCCGGGTCTTCAGGGCCTTGGCGCCGAGCAGGGTTTCCAGCTCCCGCGACAATCCCTTGTACTGTTGCACCTTCTTGCCGCTGTTGATCTGCTGCTGGCTGCGTGCAATGCGCTCCTGATTGCGCAACAGATCAGCCAGAAGCGACTGATTGAGACCAAAGCTCGATACGCGTGGCATATCACCAATTCCCTCGTGTTGACGCTGTCGTCAAACCATCTGGAGCAGCGTGTCGATCAGTTCCTGCGCGGTGGCGATCAGGCGCGCCGTAGCGTTGTACGAATTCTGGAACAGCACCATGTTGGCGAGCTCCTCGTCCATGTTGACGCCAGAGACGCTGGATACCCGCTCATCGAGCTGGGTCCGCAGAGCCCGGCTGTTGGCACCCAGATCATCGACCCGCTTGGCCATAGACGCGGTGTTGGACAGCACATTGGCGGCATAACGGCCGAGCGTCGTTGACAGGGCGGTCAGCCCGCCGGCGGCCCGGAAGGACACGTCGGTGTTGATCAGGTTCTGAAAATCCTCGACCCCGCGGGCGTCGCCGGCCACGATCGCCGGATCGCCGGGCGGCACCGTGGCGTCGAACTTGGCGACGGCGAAGCGCATCGTATCATTGGCCACGGCATCGGCGAGCGCCACGTTCTTGGCCGCGTCGATGCGGAAACTGTCGCCGATTCCGAACAGGCCGGAAAGCGAGACGCCGGTGGCGCCGCGCAACGTGCTGTCCGATGTCACCTGCACCTTGGCACCTTCGAACCCCGGCTTCGGCGTGATCACAAGCGCCCCCTGAGCGTCCATGGAAAAGGTGACGAAACCGCCGAGGTTGGTGTTCAGATCGGTCAACAGATCATCGAAGGTGGTGCCCGAAATCGTCAGCGCGTAGGTCGTGAGCACCGCCCCGCTGGCATCGCGAATCTCGAAATTGGCGGTGCCGCCGGCGCTAAAGCCGTGGGCGTCGGTGGTCGCAAAGCCGGTCTCGTAAATGCCCGTCGTCTGCGCCTTCAGCAGATCATTCATCCCGAAGAACTGGGAGAATCCGCGCCCCGCCCGGGAGCTGGGATCGGCTGTGCCCTGGGCAATGACGACGCCATTCGCGGCATTGGCAGCGGTAAACGACATCACGCCGTTGTTCAGCGCCAGGGTGGCGTCACCGCCCAGGGCGGCATTGACGTTGGCGATCACCGTGTTCAGCGTGTCGGTCGGCGCCAGGGCGTCGAAATCGATGGTCACCGAATTGACCGTGACCCCGTTCGAATCAACGACCGCGAAAGTGGCATTGCCGGTAAAGCCGTGAACATCGGTGCCCAGAAGGCCGACGTTGCGTCCCGTAAGGCTGTTGGGCGCCGGCACCGCCGTATTCGCATTATGAACGGCGTTGAGCTGATCGATCGCCTTGGCGGAAAGCTCGCCAACGGCGAGCGCGATATCGGGAAGCACCTTGTCGCGGGCATCCAGAAGGCCGCGCAGACTTCCCGACTGAATGAAGGAGTCGAGATTGGTGCCGGCGGGGTCGACGACCCCGGTCACCGGGTTCACCTTGTGGACGGTGATCGGATCGAATCGGGTGCCCGAGAGCACCGTGCCCGGCGGCGTGTACTGAAGCTCGAAGCGGGTGGAATCGAGCAGCGAGACGCCGTTCGCCGTGGTCACCCGGATCGAGCCGTCACCATTCTGGCTGACCCGGATGTCGATCAGCTCGGCAAGCTGAGCCAGCGCCTGCGCCCGCTGTTCCTCCAGCCCGCCGATGTTGCGGCCGAGAGACAGCTCGCGCACGATCAGCGGGTTGAGCTCGGCAAGCGAGGTGAGCAGGCCGTTGACCTTGGCAACGTCGGCGGCGATCCGGTCGCTGGCATCGGCGCGCAGCAACTGAAGCTGATCGGCAAGGCGCGACAACTCGTCGGCAAAATCCTGAATCGCGCCCAGCGCCGACTGGCGCCGGGCCGGCGCCTTGGGATCGAGCGCCAGATTGCCGATCGCCGAAAACAGCTCGTCGAGACGCCCGGACAGCGAGGTGTTCTCGTCAGGGCGCCCAAGCAGCGACTGCAGGCGATCATGGACCTTGCCCTCGGCATCATAGCGCTCGGCGTCAGACGCCGCGCGCCGTGCCGCATCGATCAGGAACTTGTCGACGACCCGCTGAATCTCGCTGACCTTGACACCGGAGACCTGGCCATCCGAGATCGTCGCCTCCAGCGACACGACCTCGCGCACATAACCATCGGTGTTGGCATTGGCGATGTTGTTCGAAGTCGTGCGCAGCGCCTGCTGGGCCGCATTCAGGCCGCTCAGTGCACTGTCTAGAATCGGACTTAGCGACATGTCAGCCGATCTCCTCTGTTCGGTTTGCTCTGCCACCGGCAGGCCTGGCCCCGCGCAGGCGGCAAGAGCTGCCGGGTGTCACACCACCCGCGGATCTCCGGGCCAAAATCATCGAACAAAACGCAACGTCTTGTTTTCACAGGCAGTATTCTCCGGTCATCCATCAATCCGGGGACCCTTGTCAGGGCCATCGTCCCGGCGTGCCGCATTAGAACATGCAAAGTCGGGGCCAATCCCGGGCACTGCTCACGTTTAATCGAACCTCCGGTCGCCAGCCGGGCTGCCGGGCCCGGTGCAGCTCTGCCCCAGCCCTCGCGATTCCGCCTGTTTGCCCCCATTCTCGTGACAGCCGGGGATCGGAACAGCCGCGGCGTGGCGCGCCCGGCGACACGCGGCCGACCGGCAGAATCCACCCCAAAGGCGGAAGTTTTTGCCCAATCTCCCTCCGAACCGCACCTGCCCTCTTGTCCTTCGGATAATTTTCGTGTGGTTTTTCAATGTGTTAGCAGATTGCCTCGATTTGGCCCGATGTTTGCTTCCCTTGAATGCGCGCCGTGTTGTGCGCCAACGGATGTGATGTGAAATGACGCAAGTTCTGCCCATAGATGCTTTTGCACCGCGAGCGGCGAGCGAGCCGGCATCGAGCCGGGACGGAACCGGCGACGCCTTTGATCGTTTGCTGGGCGCGTCCTTTGACAACGACCGCCTGGCCCTGCGCGCGCCACAGGATCGGGACGCCGCCGACGCGCAGGCCGCAACGAAGGCGCGGGACAGGACGGTACAATCCGAGCGGGCCGATCGCGCCAGGGACGATCGCGCCGCAACTGAAACTGGCTCGCGGGTGCGTGAGACCCGCTCACCAATCAATGACCGTGTCGGTAGCGAGCCGGTGTCATCCGGGCCGACACAAGAAACCCGGCCGATCAATGACAAGGCGGCGGCCAAAAACTCCGACGGGCCAACCGATACACCGCCTGGCGAGACATCGAAAGCGGCAGCCGCCGATTCCTCGGGAAATGCCCCAGGCGCCAATATCAGCGATGCGGGCGAGCCCGCCTCTCAGCAGACCGCAAGCGACACCGCCGCCCCCGGATCCGAGGCCGCCGCCCAGGACAAGACCGACACCGAGACGCCGGCTGCCGGCACTGCGGTGCCGTCGGGGGTCGAGCAGACGCTGCCGGTCTTCGTCGCGGCCAACGCCGCGACGATCCAGCCGGGTGCGGCCGCGGGCGAGCCCGCAGCGGACTCGCTGGCCAGCACCAGTTCGCCACCGGCATCATCGGCCCGCCCCGCGTCGGCCGGGACTATCCGCGAAGGTCAGGTGCCAGGGGCCGGGTTCGCGCCCGAGCTGCGTGATTCCGATCTGCCGGCCGTAGCGGCCAGGGCCGCCTCCGAGGCCGCCGGCAAGGCGGTTGCGGCGGCGCTGCGGGCCCAGCCAGCGACAACCGAGGCCGCCGCCCTCAAGGCTGTCAGCAGTCTTTTCAATGTCGAACTGACCGGTCGCCGGCAAAACCCGGATGGCTCGTTTTCGACCCGGGACGGCGCGCCGGCGATTCCGGGCATGGTCCCGGCCGGCAGCATCCTCGGCCAGACGGCGGCACGCTTCGGCCTGGCGCTCAACATCATGGCCTTGCCGGGCAGCACCGGGACGACGCTGAACGGTCTGATCTCGCCTGAGCTGTTGTCGGCCCTCAACGGCTCGACCAATGGCGGTCAGGCCGGTGAGGGCGGGTCTTCAGGCCAGCAACCGGGCGGCGATGCCCAGACCGCCGCCCGCCCGGCGGCTCCGCTGCCGGCACCGGCGCCAGCGCCGAGCGCAGGTGGAACCCCGTTCCCGGCCACGACTTTCGCAAATCTGCAGATCCAGGGTGATGCTGCCGGCGTCGCAACACCGGCGACAGGCACCACCAACGGCGCCCCGGCCCAAGGGTCTGGACTGACGGCCGCCGCGGCGCGCTTCACCGTGCCGACGACACTGCCGCTCGACCAGCTTGCGGTCTTCATCGCCCGCGCCGCCCAGCCCGGCAATGACCGGTTCACCATCCGTCTGCACCCGGCCGAACTGGGGCGCGTCGAAGTGTCCATGGATGTCGCCCGCGATGGCCGGGTCACCGCCGTGCTGACCGCCGAAAAGCAGTACACGCTCGACCTGTTGCAGCGTGACGCCCGGATGCTCGAGCGCGCCCTTGTCGACAGCGGCCTGCAGGCCGACGCCGGCAGTCTGAGCTTTTCCCTGTTCGATCAGGGGAACGGCGCCGACCAGGCCCTGGACGAATCGGCCGCGGCCCCGGTTCTGATCGCCGCGGAGGATGACGACAGCCCGCCCGACGCCACCCTGGCAATGGCAAAAGTGCGTCTGGTCGGCGACGGCCCGGGCGTTGATATTCGGATTTGACCGGTCGCCGGCCGAGACCGGCAGCCCATAGGAGCAAGGCAGTATGGAAATCAGTTCCCTGGCGTCCCTGACCGGCCCAGCGCCGAGCGCCGCAACCCAGGCCAGCGCCAAGCTGGGCAAGGACTTCGGCTCGTTTCTGACCCTGCTGACCACCCAGTTGCGGCAGCAGGACCCGCTGGATCCGCTGAAGTCGAACGAATTTACCCAGCAACTCGTCCAGTTCACCGAGGTCGAACAGGCGATCGCCTCCAACAAGAATCTGGAGAAGATCATCGCCAGCATCGCCGCCCAGTCAGCCACCAGCCTGGTCGGCTATCTGGGCAAGGTGATCACCGCGTCCGGTGACCGTGCGGCGCTGTCGGGCGGCCAGGCGGTCTGGGGCTACGAGCTTGGCGCCGAAGCCGAAAAGACCGAGATACTGATCAGCGACGAGACCGGCAAGGTCGTATACAAGACGACCGGTGCGACCTCCGCCGGCAAACATGTCTTCAACTGGGACGGCCGCGACAATCTCGGCAACGCGCTGCCCGACGGCATCTACAAATTCGAGATCTCGGCGGTGTCCGCCGGCGGCGCCCAGATCGAGGCCTCGACCTCGATCCGGGGACGGGTCAGCAGCGTCGAGACCGGCGATGACTCGTTCACGCTGGTGGTCGACGGCCTGAAGGTCCCGCTTGAAAATGTCACCAAGGTTTCCGAACCGGCCCCGCAGAACAGTGACGGGTGATGTCTTGCGCAAAAGCGTCCCTGCCGTCGCCTTTGGCGTACGGATAACGCAACAAGCAAACCATGAACAGGAGCAGATGAAATGGGTGTGCTAGGTGCTCTCTTCTCCGGTGTGACGGGGCTCAATGCGAACAGCAATGCGCTCGGCATGATCGGCGACAACATCGTCAATCTCAACACCGTCGGCTACAAGGCAACAGAGGCGCGGTTTTCCACTCTGGTGACCGAGGCCGCAACGTCCGGTCTGTTCTCGTCGGGAGGGGTCCAGTCCAGTGCCCAGACCCTGGTCGAGAAACAGGGGCTCTTGCTGGCCTCGAATTCGCCAACCGACCTGGCGATCGTCGGATCCGGCTTTTTCGTTGTCGGCAACTCGTCGGCGAGTGGCACCGGCCAGGACATTCAGTTCACCCGCGCCGGCTCATTCACGCCCGATGCCGACGGCTTCCTGCAGAATACGGCCGGGCTCTATCTCAAGGGCTGGCCGATCGATGACAACGGCAATATTCCCAACAATCTGGGCGACCTGTCGATCCTCGAGACAATCAATGTCTCGGGCCTCACCGGCACGGCGGAAGCGACGACGTCGATCCGGCTCCGCGCCAATCTGCTGGCAACCCAGACGCCGAATCCCAACATCAGCACGTACGATCCGACCAATTCGGCCACCAACATGTCGTCCGGCTCCGGCCTGACGCCGGATTTCACGCGGACACTGCCGATCATCGATGCCCAGGGCGGAACCCGCTCGTTGCAGTTCTCGTTCCTCAAGAGCTCGACGCCGAACCGCTGGTTCGTCGAAATCTCGGTACCGCCGCCGGCCAATTTCAATCTGACCGGCACACATGTTGACGGTCAGGTGGCGGTCGGCACCCTGGCGTTCAACGAGGACGGGTCGATCGATCTTACGAACACGTCGGCCGAATTGAAGAACCCGCTGGTTATCGACTGGACCGACGGACCGGCCGACAGCAACATCTCCATCAATTGGGGGACTGACGGCAAGGCCGACGGCTTCACCCAGTTCAACAGCGTGTCCACACTGCTGTCGTCAACGATCAACGGCGCCGTGTTCGGCAATGTCTCGGGCGTCTCGATCAGCCCCGAGGGCAAGGTGACGGCATTGTTCGACAACGGCCTGATCAAGGACGTTTTCCAGTTGCCGGTTGCCACCTTCCAGAACCCCAACGGCCTGATCCGGCGTAACGGCAACGCCTTCGTGCCGTCGCCTGAGAGCGGCACGTTCAACGTCCAGATCCCCGGCACCGGCGGCGCCGGCAAGATCAGCCCGTCGAATCTCGAGGGCTCGACCGTCGACCTGGCGACTGAGTTTACCCGCCTGATCACCACCCAGCGGGCGTTCACCGCCAGCACCCGGATCATCACCACGGCCGACGAGATGCTGGACGAACTGAACCGCGTGAAACGGTAACTGAATTGTCTGTTCCTGCCGACATGACCGGCTCCGGACCTGATCCCGGGTCCGGAGCCGGGGCCGTGCCGGTCAACTGTTTTTAGTAAAATCGTAGGGACCCTTTATCGCCGATTAACCCATTTCCTTAGCGGTTTTTTAAAGCCCCTCGGCTAAGGTCCGCACATCCATGCGTTTGGGGAAGAGTCGTTCGTAAATGAGTGATTACAACTATAATCGCAGACCCGCGGTCATTGGCCCCAATGGCGACATGTTGACGCTCGACGACCTGCCGCCGCCGGACACCAAACGCTGGGTCATCCGGCGCAAGGCGGAGGTCGTGGCAGCCGTCCGTGGTGGGTTGCTGACGCTGGACGAAGCCTGCCGGCGTTACCGGCTGTCGGTCGAGGAGTTCCTGTCCTGGCAGCGCTCGATCGACCGTGACGGACTGCCCGGACTGCGCGCCACCCGTATTCAGCATTACCGTCAGGTGGATGCCTGAACCCAGGCCCACGGGCATCCGGATCGATCCCCGACAATGCCCATAGCAAGGAGTTGACATTATCACGCCGTAACCTGTTTTCGCCGCCCGCCGGCAGGCCAGCCGCATCCCGCGCCGCATTGGCCGCATCAGGTCCTCGCGCCCGTCGCTAGGCAGAAATTGCCCACCATTAACCAGTTGTTCAGAAGCCTCCTGTTAGAACAGGCGGAACGGCGGGCGTGTGTGTGGCCCGCCTTGCGCAAGCATGGCCCGGGTGAACAGGTGCGGGGTAATTCGGAGTGAACAGTTTTGTCAACACGCTGCGCTCGCTGGGAGCGGCGAGACTGCTGGCCATCGGCATCGTCATCATCGGTCTCCTTGGCTTTTTCGCCTTCATCACGTCGCGCATCGCGACGCCGCCCATGGGCCTCCTTTACAGCGGCCTTGATCCCCAGGACGCCGGCGAGATCGTCGCCAAGCTCGACGGCCTGAACATCAAATACGAGCTGACCGCGGACGGCACCAGCATCATGGTCCCCGAATCCGAGGTCGCCCGGCTGCGCATGACCATGGCCGAACAGGGCCTGCCGTCGGGCGGATCGATGGGATACGAGATCTTCGACCAGACCGACGCGTTCGGGACTACCAGTTTCGTTCAGAACATCAACCGGGTGCGCGCCCTCGAAGGCGAGCTGGCACGTACCATCCGGACCATCAATCGCATCTCGGCCGCCCGGGTTCACCTGGTGCTCCCTGAACGCCGCCCGTTCAATCGCGAGGCCCTGGGCCCCAGCGCCTCGATCGTGCTCAAGACCCGCGGCGGTGAATTGACGGCGAGCCAGGTGCAGGCGATCCAGCATCTGGTGGCAGCCGCCGTGCCCAATCTGACGCCGGCCCGCGTCTCGGTGGTCGATGAACGCGGCAAGCTGCTGGCGCCGGGGCTGAACGAAAGCGACGAGGACGCCATGGCTGCCTCCCTGCGCGACCGTCAGGTGGCCTATGAAAAGCGGCTCAAGCGTCAGCTCGAGACGCTGCTGGAAAAATCGATCGGCCGCGGCAAGGTTCAGGTCGAGGTCAGCGCCGACATCGATTTCAGCCGCGTCACCACCAGCTCCGAGCTTTACGATCCCGATCGCCAGGTGGTGCTGTCGACGCAGACGGTCGAGGAATCGAGCCGCTCGCAGGAGCCCACCCAGGTCGGTGGCGACGTCTCGGTGGCCAACAACCTTCCCGACGCCAATGCTGCCGCCGGTCCGGCGGCCGCCGCCAGTTCGACCAGGACGCGCACCGAGGAAACCACCAATTTCGAGAATTCCAAGACCGTCACGACCGAGACCAAGGAAGCCGGCCAGGTCAAGCGTCTGTCGGTCGCGGTGCTGGTCGACGGCATCTATTCGAAGGCCGAGGACGGCACGCTCAGCTACAAGCCGCGCAGCCAGGAAGAGCTCGACCGGCTGGCGGCGCTGGTGCGTTCGGCGATCGGCTATGACGCCGACCGCGGCGACACGGTCGAGGTCGTCAACCTGCCGTTTGCGGTCGAGGAGGCGCCGGAGATCGTGGAGGAATCGGGCGGATTTCTCGGCCTCGAGCTGACCAAGGCCGACATCTTCCGGATCATCGAGCTGATCGTCTATTCGCTGGTCGGCCTTGTGACCATGCTGTTCGTCGTCCGGCCGCTGATCAACCGCCTGTTTTCGCCCGCCCCGGCGACGGCCATGGCCGGCGGCGGCCAGATCACCGATGCCAGCGGCGAGCATCCGGCCCTGGCCGCGCCCGAAGGCGCCAGCCCCGAGCAGGTCGCCGCCTTGAGCGCGGACAACGCCGGCAGCCCGATCGCCCTGCCGCACCAGGCGAGCCGCGTCGAGAGCATGATCGACGTCGCCACCATCGACGGACAGATCCAGCAATCGGCGGTCAAGAAAGTTGGCGAGATCGTCGAGAAACACCCTGACGAGGCGGTCTCCATCCTGCGCAACTGGTTACACGAATAGGACTGGCCATGGCAGGCACAGCAGCAGATGCCCGAAAAATCCCGGGGCCCGAAAAGGCCGCCGCGCTGATGCTGGCGCTGGGCACCGACTACGGCAAAACGATTTGGGAACGGCTTGACGAGGAAGAGATCAAGGAGATCTCGCAGGCGATGTCGGCCCTGGGGACCATCGATTCCAAGCTGGTCGAGCACCTGCTGGTCGATTTCGCCTCCCAGATCTCGACGGTGGGCGCGCTGACCGGGACTTACGAGAACACCGAACGCCTGCTCGCCAACATCCTGCCCGAGGACCAGGTCGGGGCGATCATGGAAGAGATCCGCGGCCCCGCCGGCCGCACCATGTGGGACAAGCTCGGTAACGTCAACGAGCAGGTCCTCGCCTCCTACCTCAAGAACGAGTACCCGCAGACGGTCGCCGTGGTGCTCTCCAAGATCAGGCCCGAGCACGCGGCCCGGGTGCTCAGCGCCCTGCCCGAGGATTTCGCCATGGAAGTGGTGATGCGGCTGCTGCGCATGGAGGCGGTGCAGAAGGAAATCCTGGATAATGTCGAGCAGACCCTGCGGGTCGAGTTCATGAGCAATCTGGCGCGCACCAACCGCCGCGACAGCCACGAGCTGATTGCCGAGATCTTCAACTACCTCGACCGCAGCGCCGAATCCCAGTTCCTCTCCGCCCTTGAAGAGCGCAACCGCGAATCCGCCGAGCGCATCCGCGCCCTGATGTTCACCTTCGAGGATCTGCAAAAACTCGATCCGGCCGGCATTCAGACGCTGCTGCGCAATTTCGACAAGGACAAGCTGGCGATCGCCATGAAGGGCGCCTCGGACACGCTGCGCGACCTGTTCTTCTCCAACATGTCGGAGCGCGCTGCCAAGATCCTGCGCGAGGACATGGAGGCGATGGGCCCGGTGCGCCTGCGCGACGTCGACGAGGCGCAGATGGCGATGGTCAATCTGGCCAAGGATCTGGCCGATGCCGGCGAAATCATCCTTCTCGACAACAAGGGCGAGGACGAACTCGTCTACTGAGCGTGCAATGACCGACTCCGTGGAAGACGAACAGGACCGCCGCATGGCAAAGGCCGCCACCAATATCATTTTCGAGACCGCGTTTGATGCCGGCGTGTCGGGGCCGCGCGACCCGCGCGACCGCTATCTGCAGAACGAGCCGAAGTTCGGCGACAAGGATCTCGAGCGCGCCCGCAAACAGGCCTTCGAGCAGGGTGTCGAGGCCGGCATCGAACAGGCGCGGGCCAGTTACGAGGCGGAAATGGCGGCGCTGTTCGCCGAGCTCGCCGGTCAGGTTCGCACCATGATCGGCGAACGCGAGGCGCTGGCCGAGGAGCTGCGCTGCGAAGCCGCGCGCCTGGCCCATGCCATCGCCACCCGGCTGGCGCCGCGCCTCATGCGCGCTCACCCGCTGACCGAGATCGAGGCGATGGTCGGCGACTGCCTGGCCGAGCGTCATGGCGAGCCGCGGATCGTCATCCGGGTGAGCGAGGATCAGCTCGACGGCCTGCGGGCGCGCCTCGAGCAGATGGCCGAGCAGCATGGCCTCGCGGATGCCCTGATGCTGCGCGCCGACCCGGACATCGGCGCCGGCAACTGCCGCGTCGAGTGGCAGGACGGCGGCGCCGAGCGCGACGTGGAAAAAATTCTCGAGGCGGCGGCGGCAGCGGTCAATCGCTATCTCGAACTGCACGGCAGCGATGTCCCGGTGCACACGGATGTGAACCCCGAGCCCGAGCCGGAAACGGCTGCGCCGGCTTCGGGCGAAGACGCCACGCGTTGAGTTCAAGGAGATCGGACGATGGCAGACGACGACAACAATGTGGAATGGGAGGACCTCGATTCCGGTGACGGATCGTCCGGCGGCGACGGCGATGGCGAAGCCGCCGGCGAGGGCGCCCCGGAAGACGCCGAAACGACGCCGGAGGTCGCGGCCGGGGACGGCCCGGACGGTGGCGAGGACGATGACGGCGCCACCCGCACGGCCGCCGATCTCGAAGCGGTGTTCGACATCCCGGTCAAGGTCTCGGCGGTGCTCGGCAAATGCAACCTCCAGGTCGCTGAGCTGATGAAGCTGGGCCGCGGGGCGGTGATCGAGCTCGACCGCAAGGTTGGCGAGGCCATCGACGTCTACGTGAACAACCGGCTGGTTGCCCGCGGTGAGGTGGTTCTGGTCGAGGACCGCCTGGGCGTGACCATGACCGAGATTATCAAGGTCGATCACAAGTAGCCCGGCCCGGATGTTGCGAGGACAACCGTCATGAACCGTGCACGCGTCGATCTGGTCACCGTCCTGGGGCTGGCTGCCGGCTTCGGCCTGGTCATCAGCGCCATGGTCATGGGCGGCTCGCCGGGCGCGTTTTTCGATGTACCTTCGCTGCTGATCGTTCTCGGCGGCACCACGGCGGTGACCGTCGCCAGTTTCTCGATGGACGAGATCCGGGCCGCCGGCAAGGCGATGGCGCGGGCCGTGACCCACAACCGCAAGGATCCGCGCCGGGCCGCCCGGACGATCATTCGCCTCTCCGAGAAAGCCCGCAAGGACGGCATTCTGGCGCTCCAGGAGCTGTCGCCGACATTCCGCCAGGACCCCTTTCTGGAGCGTGCCATGAGCCTGGTGATCGACGGCGCGCCGACTGCGGAGGTCGAGAAGATCCTTCACAGCGAGGTCCGCGCGATGACCGCGCGCCACGCCAAGGGCGCGCAGATTCTGCGCCGCGCCGCCGAGGTCGCGCCGGCCATGGGCCTGATCGGAACGCTGGTCGGCCTGGTGCAGATGCTCGGCAACCTCGACGATCCCTCGCGCATCGGCCCGGCCATGGCGGTGGCCCTGCTGACCACTTTCTATGGCGCCGTACTCGCCAACATGGTGTTCACGCCGCTGGCCAACAAGCTGGAGCGCAACTCCGACGAGGAAACCCTGATGAACACGGTTTACGCGGTCGGAGCGACCTCGATCGGACGGCGGGAGAACCCCCGCCGCCTCGAAATGCTGCTCAACGCCCTGCTGCCCCCGTCGCAGCGGGTCCGGCACTTCAGATAGCTCAACCGGGAGAGACCGAAAATGCGTCTTTTGATGATTGGAACCTTGAGCGGCCAGCTCGGAGAAGCGACCAAGATCGCCATGAGCCGCGGTGCCAAGGTCTCGCATGCGCCGGACATCGAAGCGGCGCTTTCGGCGCTGCGATCCGGACACGGCGCCGATCTGGCGATGATCGACGTGCACGCCGATATCCGCGGCTTCATCGATGGCGCCGCGGCCGAGCACATCTTCATCCCCGTGGTCGCCTGCGGCATCGGCGCCGACACCAAGGCGGCGGTGGCGGCAATCAAGGCCGGCGCCAAGGAATATCTGCCGCTTCCCCCCGAAGCCGAGCTCATCGCCGCGGTGCTCGAAGCGGTGGCCGATGACGATCATCCGCTGCTGTTCCGGGATCCGGCAATGGCCAAGGTGGTTGAATTGGCCGATCAGGTGGCGAAAAGCGAGGCCAGCATCCTGATCACCGGCGAATCCGGTACCGGCAAGGAGGTTCTGGCCCGCTACGTCCACCGCAAGAGCCGGCGCGAGGACAAGCCGTTTGTTTCGGTCAACTGCGCGGCAATCCCCGAGAACCTGCTGGAATCCGAGCTGTTCGGCCATGAAAAGGGCGCCTTTACCGGCGCCGTGGCGCGCCGCATCGGCAAGTTCGAGGAGGCCAACACGGGCACCCTTCTGCTCGATGAAATCAGCGAGATGGACCCGCGTCTGCAGGCCAAGCTGCTGCGTGCCATCCAGGAGCGCGAGATCGACCGGGTCGGCGGCGGCAAACCGGTGCCGGTGGATATCCGGGTGCTGGCGACCTCCAACCGCGACCTTGTCGAAGAGGTGAAGAAAGGGCGTTTTCGCGAGGACCTTCTGTTCCGCCTCAATGTCGTCAATCTCAAGATCCCGGCGCTGCGCGAGCGCCCCGAGGACATCCGCCTGCTGGCCAAGCATTTTGCCAAGAAGTATGCCGAAGCCAACGGCGTGGCGATCCGGCCGCTGGCCAAGGAAACCCTCGATCAACTGGTGGCGCACAGCTGGCCGGGCAACGTCCGGGAGCTCGAGAACACCATTCACCGCGCCGTGCTGCTGGCCACCGGCGACTATATCGGCCCCGATGCCATCCTGCTGCCCGACGGCAGCCCGCATGGCGCGCTGGGCGCCGGCCAGAGCGCAAACGGCCGCGCCCAGTCGGTGGCCGCCAATTCCGGCGCCCTGATCGGCCGCACGGTGGCCGAGGTCGAACGCGATCTGATTCTCGAAACCCTGCGCCACTATCTCGGCAACCGGACGCATGCCGCCAACATCCTCGGCATCTCGATCCGCACGCTGCGCAACAAGCTCAAGCAGTACAGCGAGGAGGGCATTCCCGTGCCGATGCCGGGCGAGCCGCCGCGGGTGTCGTTCTGAATGAGCACACAAGGGATCAACCGACGACCGCGCTGCAACGGCAAACGAGCGCGGGTAGTCGCGCCGAAATGTAGGCTTTCATGACTGACGTCGCCACACAACCGACGGAACCAGGCGCCGGCGCCGATTTCATGAGCCGGCTGAGCGCCACGCTGCGCCAGGGCGACATCGCGCTGGCCCTCGGCGTGGTGTGCATTCTGGTGGTCCTGGTGCTGCCGATGCCGAGCTGGCTGCTCGATTTTTCGCTGGCGATTTCGTTTACCTTCGCGGTGCTGATTCTGATGACCTGCCTGTTCATCCGAACGCCGCTGGAATTCAGTTCGTTCCCGACGGTGCTGCTGATCGCGACGATGCTGCGCCTGGCGCTGAACATGGCCTCGACCCGGCTGATTTTGTCCAAGGGACATGAAGGGACCAGCGCTGCGGGCCATGTGATTCAGGCCTTCGGCGACTTCGTGATGAGCGGCAATTTCGTCATCGGCCTGATCGTGTTCGCGATTCTGGTGATCGTGAATTTCGTCGTCATCACCAAGGGCTCGGGCCGCATCGCCGAGGTTGCCGCCCGCTTCAGCCTGGACGCCATGCCGGGCAAGCAGATGGCGATCGACGCCGACCTCTCGGCCGGCCTGATCGACGAGCAGGAAGCCCGCCTGCGCCGCACCAAACTGGAGGATGAAAGCAATTTCTTCGGGGCCATGGACGGCGCCGCCAAATTCGTGCGCGGCGACGCCATTGCCGGCCTGCTGATCACCTTCATCAACATCCTCGGCGGCATCGTCATCGGTGTCGCCCAGAAGGATCTGAGCTTTACCCAGGCCAGCGAGACCTACACCGTGCTCACCGTCGGCGACGGGCTGGTCACCCAGATCCCGGCGCTGATCGTCTCGATCGCCGCCGGTCTTCTGGTCTCCAAGGCGGGCGTCGTCGGCTCGGCCGACAAGGCCCTGTTCGATCAGCTCGGCGGCTATCCGCGGGCGATGGGCCTGAGCTCGTTCCTGACGCTGTCGCTGTCGCTGCTGCCGGGCATTCCGGTGATCCCCTTCCTGGCGCTTTCGGGGTTGACCGGCTGGGTCGCCTGGGCCACCGCGCGGCGACAGCGCGAGGCGCTGGCCGAGGCCGAACAGGCGGACACCGAGGCCCAGGCGGCCACGCCGCTCGAAGAGCCGATCACCAGTGCGCTGGTCATCGACCAGCTTCGCCTCGAGCTCGGCTACGGCCTGCTGCCGCTGATCAACGACACCGGCGAGTACCGCCTGACCGACCAGATCAAGGCGCTGCGCCGGCAACTGGCGGCCGAGTTCGGCTTCGTCATGCCCTCGGTGCGCATCCTCGACAACATGCAACTGCCGTCGACCACCTATGTCATCCGGGTCAAGGAGCAGGAGGCCGGGCGCGGGGATTTGCGCCCCAACATGCTGCTGGTCATGGACCCGCGCGGCGAACCGGTGGCGCTGGCCGGCGAGGAGACCCGCGAGCCGACCTTCGGCCTGCCGGCGACCTGGGTCGACCAGTCGCTGCGCGAGGAAGCCTCGTTCCGCGGCTATACGGTGGTCGATCCGTCGACCGTGATCACCACGCATTTGACCGAAATCATGAAGGACAACATGTCGGAACTGTTGTCCTACGCCGAGACCCAGAAGCTGCTCGACGACCTGCCCAAGGAGCACCAGAAGCTGATCGCCGATCTGATCCCGCAGCAGATTTCATTGCACAGTGTCCAGCGGGTCCTCCAGCACCTGCTGGCCGAGCGCATTTCGATCCGCGATCTGCCGACCATCCTCGAGGGCATCGCCGAGGCCACCGGCTTTACCCAGAACATCATCATGATCACCGAGCACGTGCGCGCCCGCCTGGCCCGCCAGATCAGTGCCCAGCACACGACGAGCGAGGGCTATATCCCGCTGGTGACGCTGTCGCCCGAATGGGAGCAGGCGTTCGCCGAGGCATTGATCGGCCAGGGCGAGGACAAGCAGCTCAGCATGCCGCCGACCCGGCTTCAGGAATTCATCGACCGGGTGCGGGTCACCTTCGAGCAGCAGGCGCTCACCGGCCAGTTGCCGTGCCTGCTCACCAGCCCCGGCATCCGTCCCTATGTGCGCTCGATCATCGAGCGGTTCCGGCCGGCAACGGTGGTGCTCTCCCAGAATGAGATCCACGCCAAGGCGCGGATCCGCACGCTGGCGCAGATCTAGAGCGGAGGCCCGGAGAGATGCGTCTCAAGACGTTTACGGCAGCGAGCATGGCCGAAGCGATGGCCAGGATCCGCGAGACCATGGGACCGGATGCGATCATCGTCTCGCAGACCCGCAACCGGCTGGGCAACCGGGTGACAGTCACCGCCGCCATCGAGCCCGACCGCGTACCGCCGCCCCAACCGGCGGCAAGACCCACCAACGCACGCCCGGCCCCGGCCGAAGGACAGTCCCGCGAACCGGTCAGCGCCAGGGCAATCGAAGAGGTGCTGACCTTTCATCGCGTGCCGGCCAGGCTGGCCGGGCATCTCGCCCGTCTGGCCGGCAATCGCGATTCCGAGAACAATGTCACGGCGCTGGCCGCAGCATTCGATGCCATGTTCCGTTTCGCTCCGTTGCCAAGTCCGCCGCCACGACCGGTCATGCTGATCGGGCCGACCGGGGTGGGCAAGACCGCGACGGCGGCCAAGCTGGCGGTGCGCGCGGTGATCGATCAGCAGGCGGTTTCGGTGGCCACCACCGATGTCGTTCGTGCCGCCGCCGTCGATCAGCTGGCGGCACTGCTGGGCGTCCTGCAGATCCCGCTCGCCACCGCCAAGACACCTGATGAGCTGGCCGCACTGCTGGCCGGTGCGAACGAGACGCCGCCGGTCCAGGTGATCGACAGCCCCGGCGCCAACCCCTTCGATGCCAGCGAAATCCGCGATCTCGAAGACATGATCGGAGCGGCCGAGGTCGATCCGGTGCTGGTGCTGGCCGCCGGCATGGATCCGATCGAGACCAGCGAAATCGTCGAGATCTTCGCCGCCATCGGGGCGCGGCGCATGATCTTCACCCGCCTTGATGCGGCCCGCCGTCTCGGCTCCCTGCTGGCCGCCGCCGACGCCGGGCGACTGGCCTTTGCCGATGTCAGCCAATCCCCCTATGTCGCCGAGACCCTGGAGCCGCTCAACCCGCTCTCCCTGGCCAGGCTGTTCTGGACCCAGGGCCGGCGCGCGCGCACGCAACCCAAGCAGACGGTGGCGAACGGATGAAAATGCATGTGAATACCGAAGTTCAGGCGCCCCGGACGGCGCTTGGCGACAACATCATCGCAATTGCGTCCGGCAAGGGCGGCGTCGGCAAGACCTGGATTGCCGTCACCCTGTGCCACGTGCTGGCGCGCGCCGGCAGAAAGGTGCTGCTGTTCGACGGTGACCTCGGGCTCGCCAATGTCGATATCCAGCTGGGGCTGATGCCCGAGCGCGACCTTGGCAATGTCGTCTCGCAGGGGCTCGATCTGCGCTCGGCGGTGACCCCCTTCGTCGACGACAACGGCAAGGGCTTCGACATCATCGCCGGCAAGTCGGGGTCCGGCGCCCTGGCGGCGCTCGGCCGGCCCCAGCTCAAGGCGCTGCGCAACGAGCTGATGATGCTCTCGCGCGCCTATGACCGGGTGATCCTCGACCTCGGCGCCGGCGTCGAAAGCGCGGTGACCACACTGGCCACCAACCGCGGGCGCTCGCTGGTGGTGATTACCGACGAGCCGACCTCGCTGACCGATGCCTATGCGTTTATCAAGCTGCATGCCATGCGCGAGCGCCACGCCGACATCCGCATCGTCGTCAACATGGCGCGCTCGCGCAAGGACGGCGAGCGAACCTATGCAACGCTGAAGCGCGCCTGCGAAACCTTTCTCAAGCTTTCGCCACCGCTTGCCGGCATTGTGCGCCGCGACGACAAGGTGGCGGACGCCATCCGCCGGCAGGTGCCGATCCTCGCCCGCCATCCCCTGAGCGACGCCGCCGTCGACCTCGAGCGTCTGGCCCGGTCCCTGGAGTAGAGCGGTGAACGAACTCACCACACCGCCGCCGTCGGCTGCACCCGGCACCCGTCCGCAGGTGCAGGCGCCGGCGTCGACTTCCGACAACCCGTCGCCGCAGCAGCAGTCGATGGAAGGCGGCGAACGGGCGCCGCCTGAGCAGACCGAGGCGCAAGCCCCGCGCGGTCACGATCCGGCGGTGGTGGTCTCGGCCAAGCTGACGCAACTCGCTCCGGGGGCGGAGCTCACCGTCCAGGTGTCCGGCACCAATGCCGAGGGCCTGTTGCGCCTCACTTCCGAGCTCGGCACCCTGGTGACGGCACCCGAGCCCGAGCTTGCCGCCGCCACCCGCCTGGTGTTGCGCATCGTCGCGGTCGACGCCACGGTCAAGGCGCTGGTTCTGGCGATCGACGGCGAGGCCCGGCAGCAGCCGCCAACAATCGAGCTGACGCTGACCCGCCTCGCCCGCGTATCGGTCCCTGCCGAGCCGGCATCACCACCCGCCCCGGCCCTGCCGGCCAACCCGACGCCAACTGCGTCGACCTATGCGCCGGCGCCCGAGGCCGTTGCCCAGCTCCTCTCGCAATCCGCCCCGCTCCCGGCCATCGCCGGCCGCACGGCACAGCCGGACGCACCGGCGCCGCCAGCCGTGGTCGCGCCAGGCACCCGGGTAACGGCGACCATCGTCGGTGAGCGATCAACCGCACCCGAGGCCGAACCGACGACAGCCGCGTCAGCCCGCGCGTCCGCACCGCCGGCGCCGTTGCACGCCGGTACCGAGCTGGTGCTGTCCCTGCTCTCGCATCGCCCGGGGGGAGGCGAGGTATCGGCGGAGAGCGCCGGGCCGCGGTCCGCCATCGCCGCTCCGGCCGCCCCGGCCCAACTCGAAGGCCTGAAGATCGAAGCCGTGGTGACAGCGGAGGTCGGCCAACGGGCCGCCGAGGTGGCGCAGTCCCTGACCCGGGTCCGCGGCCGGATCGGTGATACGGCGGAGGCTACCAAGCCGGTGCTGCTGCAAACCGGCATCGGCGTCATCGAGGCGCAGATGCCGGCCTCGGTCGCGGTCGGCGACGTGCTGACCACGCAGGTGATCACGGCGATCCCGGCGGCGACTGGCGTCGCCGATGGCGCCCGGCCGCTGCCACCCGAGGATTTTCAGTTCCTGGCTGCGGCGAGCCAGGGCTGGCCGGCGCTTGACGAGGCGCTGGAGACCATCAACCAGACCGCCCCCGGCATCGCCCGGACGCTTGGCCAGACGGTGATTCCCGGCGTGCGGGCGCCGCTGGGTCCGAGTCTGCTGTTCTTCCTTGTCGCCCTGCGGCTGGCGGCACCCCGGGAGTGGCTGGGACCGGAGGCAGCCGCGGCGCTCAACCGGGCCGGGCGGTCCGATCTTCTGCGCCGCCTCGGCGATGACATGGCCCGCCTGCTGAACCTCGCCAGCAATGGGCCCGCCAACCAGTGGCGCCCGATCGTGCTCCCCTTCCACGACGGTCAGGGGCTGGTGCCGCTGACCCTCTATGTCCACCGCCCCGACGATGACGAGGCGAGGAACCGGGACGATCCGGATACCGGCGGCGATGACGACCGCAAGCGGGGCAGCCTGCGATTCGTCCTCGATCTCGATCTCTCGCGACTCGGCGCCCTGCAGCTCGACGGCCTGGTGGCGA
This sequence comes from uncultured Alphaproteobacteria bacterium, assembly GCA_964654995.1. Classification (GTDB taxonomy): domain Bacteria; phylum Pseudomonadota; class Alphaproteobacteria; order CAZZKF01; family CAZZKF01; genus CAZZKF01. Next base: position 36,074 of record CAZZKF010000006.1, read on the forward strand.
ACGAACGCTTCGATCTGATTCTGCGCAGCCGGCAGGGCCTTGACGAATCGCTGCGCCAGACGCTGACTCGAATCTTTCATGACAGCAACGCCAGCACCGGCCTTGCAGGCGACATCGTGTTCGAGACCGGCGCACCGTTTCCGGTGGCGCCGATTCACGATCTCGCCCCGGCCGCCGGCGCCCCGGGCCGTGACACCCGCATTTGAATTTGAAGGCCCGCACCTGAAGGAATGACGCCATGGCACTGACAACCGACGCCGACATCCTCGACCGGCGCAATGCGCTCGCGGTTCTCGACAACCCGAGCCCGGAGCTCGACTACGTGGTGACCTTGAACGCGGTGGCGATGCTGCAGGGTCTGCCCGATTCGGTGCGTCTGCGGATCCGTTACGTGCCCGACCAGCTGATTCTCGATCCCGGCTCGCTCGACCGCTACATCGAGGCGCTGCGAAACCAGAGCTGGTCATCGCTCGAGGAGACCGGAGCGGCGATTCTCACCGACCTCGGCAACGAGCTGGTGGCGCGGTGGACGGAAGTGATGCTGGAGACCCGGCGAACCGGCACCAATCAGGGGACGCTGGCCGAAAACCACCATGTCCTGCTGCTGACCGACCATCAGCCGGACTGGAACAATCCGACGCTGCTCGAGCGGCTGCCGCTGTGACCGGCTTCAGCCTGCCGATCCGTCCAGCGCACCGCTGCGCCGGCGGCGATAGAGGTCGAGTCCCATCTCGTCGAGCACAGCCCGCTCCTGGCGGGCTTCCGCCCGGGCACGGCGCTGGCGCTCCCGGTCCTCGGCGATCTCGTATTTCTTGAGCTCGCGAAAAGCCTCGGCAACGTCGCGTTTGGCGGCATCCAGCTCACTGTCGATCTCGGCAATCGAGCGCTGGATGGTCTCGCGCCGCTGGATGACGCCGGCGGCATAGGCCCCGTAGGTCATCGCCACGACCGTATCCTGGGCGGCCTCGCGCTGCTCGCGCCGCACTTCCTCTTCGAGTGCCTGGGCGCGGCTTTCGAATTCGGCCCGCAGGCCTTCGAGCTCCATGACCTTCTTGCGCCGCTCATCGAGCCGCCAGCGGTGAACGCGGATCAGGGTCTCGAGATCCTTTCTCATTCTTGGGCCGGCTCAGTCTGCCCGAGCGCACGGCCCTGGACGCCGCCGCGCGGGCCTTCCTCGAGAATGCGCGCCAGCTCGGCATAGCCGCTGGCGAGATCGCAGCGGTCGTCGTGGCGCTGGGCGAGAAACCGTTCGAAGGCCGGATGATAGGCGATTGCCTCGTCGACTTCAGGATTGGAGCCCTGGCGATAGGCGCCGAGGCGGATCATTTCCTCCATGTCGGCATATGTGGTCATGATCCGCCGCGCCGTCAGGACCAGATCGTTTTCCTCGTCCGTATTGCAGCGCGGCATCGTCCGCGAGATCGACCGCAAGACGTTGATCGCCGGATAGCGCCCGCGCTCGGCGATCGAGCGGTCGAGGACGATATGGCCGTCGAGAATGCCGCGTACCGCGTCGGCAATCGGCTCGTTGTGATCGTCGCCTTCGACCAGCACCGTGAACAGGCCGGTGATGCTCCCCGAACCGGTGCCGGGTCCGGCCCGCTCGAGGAGCTTCGGCAGCTCGGCGAACACCGTCGGCGTATAGCCCTTGGAGGCCGGCGGCTCGCCGCCCGAAAGACCGATTTCGCGCTGGGCCATGGCAAAGCGCGTCACGCTGTCCATCAGACACAGGACCTGCTGGTCGCGGTCGCGGAAATATTCGGACACCGTCAATGTCAGATAGGCGGCCTGGCGGCGCATCAGGGCCGGCTCGTCGGAGGTGGCGACGATGACGACGCTGCGCGCCAGCCCGTCCTCGCCAAGATCGTCCTCGAGGAATTCCTGAACCTCGCGGCCGCGCTCGCCGACCAGGCCGATCACGGTCACATCCGAGGCCGTATAGCGGGCCAGCATCGAGAGCAGGATCGACTTGCCGACGCCGGAGCCGGAAAAAATGCCCATCCGCTGGCCCTTGCAGCAGGTGAGAAAGGTGTTGATCGCGCGCACGCCGAGATCGATCTTGCCGGCCACCCGCTGGCGCCGGTGCGAGACCGGCGGCTGGGCGCGCAAGGGATAGGGCGCATCGCCCTGCGCCAGGGGCCCCTTGCCGTCGATCGGCTCGCCCATGGCATTGATCACCCGACCGAGCCAGGCCGGCGACGGATAGACGACGGATTCCTCTTCGGCCAGAACCGCCCGACAGCCCATGCCGACGCCTTCGAGCGGGGAAAACGGCATGGCCAGCGCCCGGCCGCCACGAAAACCGACGATTTCACAGGGTACCGATTTGTCGCGGTGGGCCTCGATGCGGATTCGCGAGCCGATGGCCAGCCGGTTGCGCACCCCGGCAACCTCGACCAGAAGGCCCTGAACGCCGACAACCCGGCCGTAGTGCTGGACCTCGGGAATACGGGCAATCATGTTGGTCAGACTGTGCACCGGCACCGCCCCTGATGGCTGAGCGGGTGGGTCCCGCCGATCTTCGGTTTTGAACGATCTTGACGCCAACAGCTTAAGCTTCCGTAAAGCATGACGGCATCGCGACAAAGGCGACTGGCGGCGAGAAACCGCTCTGTGTTAAGACTTCGTTCATCATTAACCTTTATTAACCAGAGATGGGTACAGTGTTCGCAGACCGACGCCGGGAGGAGTGAAAGCGATGCGGGTTTTGTTGATTGAAGACGACGCCTCGACCGCCAGAAGCATCGAGCTGATGCTGTCGGCGGAAGGGTTCAACATTTACACCACGGACCTTGGTGAAGAAGGGTTGGACCTCGGCAAGCTGTATGATTACGACATCATCATTCTGGATCTCAACCTGCCCGACATGCACGGCTATGACGTGCTCAAGAAACTGCGCCTGTCCAAGGTCGAGACGCCGATCCTCATCCTGTCCGGTCTGTCCGAGCCGGACGACAAGGTCCGCGGGCTCGGTTTCGGGGCCGACGACTATCTGACCAAACCGTTCCACAAGGACGAGCTGGTCGCCCGCATCCACGCCATCGTGCGGCGCTCCAAGGGCCACGCCCAGTCGATCATCAAGACCGGGCGCCTTCAGGTCAATCTGGATACCAAGACGGTCGAGGTCGACGGTCAACGGGTGCATCTTACCGGCAAGGAATACGCCATGCTCGAGCTGCTGTCCTTGCGCAAGGGCACGACGCTGACCAAGGAGATGTTCCTCAACCACCTCTATGGCGGCATGGACGAGCCGGAACAGAAGATCATCGACGTGTTCATCTGCAAGCTGCGCAAGAAGCTGCAGAACGCCACCGGCAACGAAAACTACATCGAAACAGTGTGGGGCCGCGGCTACGTGCTGCGCGATCCGGTCGGCGAAGACGACGAGGTCGCCACCGCCGCCACCGGCTGAATCACTTTCTCAAAGTGGATTGCAGTTTTCCCGCGGTGCCGCGCACCAGGGGGCCGTGAGATCAGCCGTTTTTCCAAGAATAGCGCAAGTCCGGGACTGCCCGCGATCGCCAGAATGCGGGGCAGGGCTCAGGCCGGCACATACATGCCACGCTGACCGGAAACCGGCTTGAACTTGTCGGAGATCCCGAGCACGGTTTCGGCGGCACCGAGGAACAGCACGCCGTCTTCGGTCAAGACCTCGCGGATCCGGTCGAGCACGTTGGCCTTGGTCTTCTGGTCGAAGTAGATCAGCACGTTGCGGCAGTAGATGACGTCGAACATGCCCAGCGACTTGAAGTCATAGAGAAGGTTGTGTTCCTTGAACCGCACCATCGCCCGGATGGCGCTGTCGATCTGCCACATCTCGCCGACCTGCGAGAAATATTTGACCAGCAAATGCACCGGCAGGCCGCGCTGGACCTCGAACTGGGAATAAAGGCCGGCCTTGGCCTTTTCCAGAACTTCCCGGGACAGATCGGTGCCGAGAATATCGAACTTCCAGCCGGCGACCTTGGCCTCCTGCTCACGCAGGATCATCGCCAGACTGTAGGGTTCCTGGCCGGTGGACGCGGCGGCGCACCAGATGCGAATGCGCTGTGTGCTTGCGCGCGCTTCGAGGAGACGCGGCAAGACCTGCTCGCGAAACAGATCGAACGGCGTGTTGTCGCGAAAGAAGAAGGATTCGTTCGTGGTCATCGCTTCCGTCACGTCTTCCAGAAGCTGCTGATCACGACCGATCTTGATTTCCTTCACCAGTTCGTCGAGATCGCCGAATCCGCGCTTGCGCGCCAGCGGCGTCAGCCGGCTTTCGAGCAGGTAAAGCTTGTCGGCATTGAGCGCCAGGCCGGAGCGTTCCTTGAGAACCCCGCTGATGATTTCGAAATCCTCGGGCTTCATGCGGCTGCTCCTGTTGCCATACGGACGAGTTCGTCGCCCAGTTTGCCGATCGGCAGAACGGCACTGCACAGGCCGGCGGTGGCGACCGCACCCGGCATGCCCCAGACGACGCTGCTGGCCTCGTCCTGGGCAATCAGGGTGCCGCCGGCCTTGACCAGAACCTCGCCGCCCTTGAGCCCGTCATGGCCCATGCCGGTCAGAACCGCCGCCAGCACGCGGGCGCCAAACACCTTGGCGACGCCGCGAAACAGCTGATCGACCGCCGGCCGGCAGAAGTTCTCGGGCGGGTCCTGATTGAGGCGGATGACCGGCGTGGCGCCCTCAGACGCCACCGTCATGTGGTAATCGCCCGGCGCCACATAGACGCGGGCCGCCTGCAGCGGTTCGCCGTCCTTTGCCTCGGAACAGGGAAGGCCGCTCAGCCGGGCGATATGCTCGGCAAGAATGGCGGTAAACGTCGCCGGCATGTGCTGGGTAACCAGGATCGGCACCGACACCTTGCCGCTCAATGCCGAGATGACCTTGAACAGGGCCTGAGGCCCGCCGGTGGATGAACCGATGGCAATCACCGACGGCTTCTGGCGTGATGGTGCCCGCAAGGTAATCGGCGCATCGCCATAGAGTCCCGGCGACAGGGCTTCGGCCGGGCCGGCGGCGGGTCTGCCGCCCCGGGACGGCGTTTCCGCCCGTCCTCTCGCCTGCGGCGCCTGGCGGCGCCCGGCCGCACCCAGGACCAGAACCTTTTCGATCAGCGTCTTGCGGAAGATGTCGGCGGCGTCGGCCTCGCGGGTGCTTTCCGGCTTCGGCACATAATCGGCTGCGCCGGCGGCCAGCGCGCGGATGCTGATATCGGCGCCGCGCTTGGTCAGCGTCGAGGCCATGATGACCCGGACACCCGGCGCCTTTTCCAGCAGTTTCGGCAGGGCGGTCAGCCCGTCCATCTTCGGCATCTCGATGTCGAGGATGATGATTTCCGGCTTCGCCACGCTCACCAGATTGAGCGCCATTTCCCCGTTATTCGCCGTGGCAACGATGTCGATCTGGGAGTCCGCCTCCAGCCAGCGGGTCAGAAGTCCGCGAATGACGGCCGAATCATCGACCACCATCACGCGGTAGGGAGATGCCGCGTCCGGAGTGGAAGAAGGCGCTTTTTTTGACGATAAATCAGACACCTACATTAATCCAACTTGGGCAAATTTGGCCTCGATGATGTCCCGGTCGAAGGGCTTCATGATGTATTCGTTGGCGCCGGCCTCGATCGCGATCCGGATGTGTTCGAGATCGTTTTCAGTGGTGCAGAACACCACCACCGGCTTGTCCCCGTCCTTCATCCGGCGCAGGGCCTTCAAGAAATCGAGCCCGTCCATGACCGGCATGTTCCAGTCGAGAAGAATGGCATCAGGCAGATTCTCCTGGCAGCTTTCCAGCGCCTGCTGACCGTCCACGGCCTCGGCAATGTCGAAATTGAGTTCTTCGAGAATCCGGCGCGCCACCTTGCGGATGACCCGTGAATCGTCGACGATAAGGCAGGACTTCATGAAAAAACTCCCCCGATTCTGATCGCTCCGGAGCCGACCCCTGTGGGCTCAGGCTGTTGCACAGCCGCCAAAATCGAGCAGTTTGGTGACGTCGAGCGCCACCAGAAGCTCGTCGTCAAGACGATAGATTCCGGCGGAAACATCGCGCCAGCGGGGCTCGAGCGTCGTCGGATTCTGCTCGAAGGCATTGGCCGGAACACTCAGGACCTCGCCGACATTGTCGATCAGCAGGCTGTAGGGTTCGTCGTCATGCTCGACGACGACGCTCATGCCGGGCTCGTCGTCCGGCCGCGGCTCGAGACCGAGGCGCACCCGCAGGTCGATGGCGGTCACGATGCGGCCGCGCAGATTGAGCACGCCGGCCACCGCCGGCGGCGCCAGCGGAATCCGGGTCATCCGCTGGGGCCCGAGAATATCGTGGACGGCAAGCACCGGGATGCCCAGCATCTGGTCGGCGATCGACACCGTCACCAGTTCGGTGGCATCCTCCATCATCAGACGATCGACGTCGTGTTCTGAGTTCACCTGCATCTCGTTCATGCCGCTTCTCCCTTGACCGAGAGGGTTTGTGACAGGGCGTCGAGCAGGGTGTCCCGATCGAATTTGGCAACGTAATCGGTAAAGCCGGCCTCGCGGCCCTTTTCATAGGCGCTCTCGGTCGTCTGCGACGACAGCGCAATGATCGGCGTCTCCTGCCATGGGCCGTCGCTCTTGACCGTTTCGGCGAACTGGAAGCCGTCCATGCCGGGCATTTCGACGTCGGAGATGATGATGTCGTATTCCATCCCCATGTCGCGCAGCTCCAGCGCCTTGTCCGCGGCCTCGACGACGGTGACGTCATAGCCGGCAGCAACCAGGAGCGGCTTGATCATGTTGCGGAAGAAGGGGCTGTCATCGACCAGCAGCACCCGCGGCTGGCGGTGCGTGCGCACGCTCGCGGTGTCGGCGCTCGGCGCCTTGAACCAGTCGGCGAACGCCTGCGAGAGATAGTGGCCGACGTCGACGATTTCGGTCGCTTCGCCGGCGATCACCGCGGTTCCCAGAACGCCCGGACTGTTGGAGACCAGTTCGACGTTGAACCTGTCTTCAACGATGTCGACAATCTGGTCGACCGCCAGTCCCATCGACCTCTGGCCGTCGGCAAACACCAGAATCGGCTGCCGGCCCTCGCTCTTGAAGGCGTAATCCTGGCGCAGCTTGACCAGCGGCATCAGGCTGCCGCGGTATTGCACCACCGGTCGGCCGTCGCTGGTTTCGATCTTGGCGACATCGATCTCCTCGAGCCGCGCCACCAGCGACAGCGGCACCGCCTTCGGCGCATTATCGCCGGCCTTGAAGGTGAGCAGGGTTTCGCGGTCGTCGTGGACGCTCGCCCCCATGTCCATGCTCTCCTCGACCTCGCCGCTGTGGTGCATGTTCTCGTCGGTCACCGCGGCGATACCGTTGGCGTCGAGGATCATGATGACGCTGCCATCGCCGAGAATGGTGTTGCCGGAATAGATCGGGATGTCGCGCAGGATCGGGGCGATCGGCTTGACGACGATCTCCTCGGTATCGAACACCCGGTCGACGACGATGCCGAAAATGAAGTTGCCGACCTGGCTGACAACGACGAAGGTTTCCGCCGACCGCCCGTCCTCGCCGTCGCCGTCCTGGCTCTCGAAGCCGAGAACATCGCGCAGAAAGATCAGCGGCAGCAGCCGGTTGCGCAGGCGCAGAACCGGCGTGTTGTTGATATGCTCGATTTTGTGCTCGCTCGACGCCGAGGCGCGCACCAGTTCGAGGACGTTGAGCTGGGGAATGGCGAACCGCTCGCCCGAGACCTCGACGATCAGCGCCGAGATGATCGCCAGGGTGAGTGGAATCTTGATGGTGAAGGTGGACCCCGCCCCCTCTTTCGACTTGACGTCGATGGTGCCGCCGATTTTCTCGATATTGCTGCGGACCACGTCCATGCCGACGCCGCGGCCCGAGACCGCCGTCACCTTTTCCGCCGTCGACAGGCCGGCGTGGAAGATGAACCGGTGGATCTGCTGATCGGTCATCGAGTCCAGCTCGGCCTGGGTGACGAGCCCGTTGGCCAGCGCCTTTTCCTTGATCTTTTCGATGTTGAGACCGCGCCCGTCGTCGCTGATCTCGATCATGATGTGACCACCCTCCTGATAGGAATTGAGGATGATCTTGCCGGTCGCGGGCTTGCCGGCGGCAAGCCGTTCTTCGGGCGTCTCGATGCCGTGATCGCCGGAATTGCGGACCATGTGGGTGAGCGGGTCCTTGATCAGCTCGAGAACCTGGCGGTCGAGCTCGGTCTCGGCGCCGCGCATGTCGAGCTCGATCTTCTTGCCCAGTTCATGACACAGGTCGCGGACGATGCGCGGCAGCTTGGCCCAGGCATTGCCGATCGGCTGCATGCGGGTCTTCATCACCGCTTCCTGGAGCTCGCTGGTGCAGTTGGAGAGCCGCTGCAGGGGCACGGTGAATTCGCTGTCCTCGAGATTGCGGACCATCTGGTCGAGCTGATTGCGGGTCAGCACCAGTTCGCTGACCATGGTCATCAGGTCCTCGAGCACGTCGACGCTAACCCGGATGGTCTGGTTCTTGAGGGTCGATTCGCCGGCCGCCTTCCTGGAGGGCTCGGGCGGCGCAGCTTTCTCGGCCTTGGCGGCCGGCTTCGACTCTGCCTGGGCGCAGGCTTCAACCAGCTTCCGGCCTTCCTCGGTCCGGCACAGCACGTCGTCCCTGACCGAGCCGGCGATGGCCATGATCTCGTCGATCAGATCGTCGGCGACCTCGAGTTCCTTGAGCGAATCATGCAGGTGGCCGGCGACCGCATCGAAATGGGCTTCGCCGAGACCGCGGGCGACCAGCGGCGCGTGCGCCGCCGCCAGCGAACGGCCGGAGTAATTGGCCGGGCCGCCGAACGCCATGGTCAGAAAGGCGCCCAGCATCTGGCGCTGGCCATCCATGTTGATGCCGTCGAAGAACGGCTTCAGGTCGGCATCCGCCAGCACCTTGTCGTAGAAGATCCTGATCGTCGCCTCGACCGCCGCATCGCCGCCAAGCCGCGCAAACAGGCTGCTGTCGCCGCCGTCACCGGCGGGCGCTGCATCGTCATCATCATCGGGGCCGGGCGCCGCCTGAAATGCCGCTTCCAGCTCGTCGAGGGTTGCTTCCTGAAGCGGCGAGACCGATGATTCCCCGGCCGCGGCCTCAGGTTCGGCTTCCGGTTCCGGGTCCGGCTCGGGCTCCGGGTCGGGCTCTGCGGCCGCCGCCTGGGCGCCGGTGATCACCGCGTTCAGCCGCCCGATGAGATCGCCGTCGTCGCCTTCGGGCTCGGCCTCATTGGCCTCCAACTCGGCCAGGATGGCCTTGATCTGATCGAGCGCCTCGAGGATCACGGTCACCGCTTCCGGCGTGACCTCGACCTCGCCGTCGCGGAATTTTCCGAGCACGTTCTCGGCGGCATGCGCCACCGCTTCGAGGCGCGGCAGGCCGAGGAAGCCGCAGGTGCCCTTGATCGTGTGAACCAGGCGGAAGATGTTGTCGAGCACCGGCTTGTCGGACGGGTCCTGTTCCAGCTTGACAACTTCGCTGTCCACAACCTCGATGCTTTCCGCGGTCTCGGTGAGAAATTCGTTCAGGAGATCGTCCATTGACCAGCCCTTTGAAATCGCTGCCGGGCCGAAAGTCCGCACGCACTCGTTGCACACGCACGGCTTGCCCCTTCCGTTGCAAGCACGATCACCGAAACAGGTTAAAAAGCTGTAAAGGGTAGCCGGCGCCAGGCGCAGTATTCTGCGGCTCAGGCGGTCAGATCGGCCACGATGGTCACCCGGTCGTCGGCGGTCTGGGCAATCCCCAGGGTTGCGCCAAGGTCCTCGGCCAGATCGGCGGCCAGAATCGCCGGGCCGTGGCGCGGTGCCAGCTCCACCTCGCCGGCCCGCTTGGCGAGAATGCGGGCGACATCATCATGCACCATGGCGCCGGTTCCCCGAGCCCCGATTTCAAGGCGCAGCCCCGCTCCGCGGGGCGCCAGATCGACCTCCAGCCGGCCGCCCCGGATCAATGCCTCCTGGGCGAGAAGGATCAGATTGAGCAGCAGCTTGACCGCTTTCTTGTCAAGCTCGATGCGGCTCACCCGCCAGTCCAGCTCGATCTTGCCGTCGGCAAAATAATCTGCAACCACCGCGTGTGCCTCATCGAGCGTGATCGGCCGTGCCGCACCGCCCGAGGCGCCGAAGGCGAGGCGGTAAAAGCTGAGCCGCCGGCCGGCCTGGGCGGCGCTCATTTCCAGAAGCTTGAGCGCCTCGCGGCGCATCTCTTCATCGTCCTCGTCGGCGAGAAGCTCGACGCCGTTGGCCAGCGCCCCGATCGGGCTGACCAGATCGTGACACAGTTTCGAGCACAGGATCGCCGCCAGATCGGTTTCTGCCGCAACCATTCCTCTCACCCCTTTGTGGTGGCTCCAGGGCCGGTCTTCTTATAAATCATTTGTGAAAATCCCTCACTGCAAATTACGTTATAAGAACGACGGGAAGACAAACCGAAAAAGGCTTCGCGCGATGTCCATGGAGTTTCTGCCCGGCGGTTTCGTCCGCCATCCCAAACGCCCCGATTGGGGGCTGGGCCAGATCCAGTCGGCGATCGGGGCGCGTGTTACCGTCAATTTCGAGCATGCCGGCAAGCAGTTGATCAACATCGACGTCATCGAGCTCGAGCCGGCCGACCCCGGCAAGTAAATGTCGCAGCACAGCGGACAGGGAGCCGCAGGCGATGTCTGAGATCAATGACGCCGATGCGCTAGACAGCAAGAAACGTCGTCCCGGCCGCGGCCGGCGGCGTGCCCGTCCCTTCGGCCGCGGCCGTCAGGTGGCACCGGACGCAGTGGCCGAAATCCGCGCCCTGATCGGGCCGGAGCCCCTGGCACGCGACATGCTGATCGAATATCTGCACCGCATTCAAGATACATACGGACACTTGTCGGCGGCCCATCTGGCGGCCCTGGCCGACGAGATGCGCCTTGCCCAGGCGGAGGTCTACGAGGTGGCGACCTTTTACGCCCATTTCGATGTCGTCAAGGAAGGCGAGGCCGCGCCGCCGCCGATCACCGTGCGGGTCTGCGACAGCCTCACCTGCGCGATGATGGGGGCGGAGGATTTGCTGGCCGAACTGGCGGCCAGAGCCGGCCGCGAATTCCGCGTCGTGCGCGCGCCGTGCATGGGCCGCTGCGACGCAGCCCCGGCGGTCGCCGTCGGACACCGCCATGTCGAGCACGCCGCGGCCGATCAGGTCCTTGCCGCCGTGCGCGAGCGCCAGGCAAGCCCGGAAATCCCCGATTACCTCGCCCTCGATGGCTATCGTGCGCAAGGCGGCTACGATCTGCTCGACGCCTGCCGCGCCGGTGCGCAGCCAATCGACGACATCATCGCCGCACTCGATCAGGCGGGCTTGCGCGGGCTCGGCGGCGCCGGCTTTCCGGCGGCGCGCAAATGGGCCTTCGTGCGGGCCGAGCCGGCGCCCCGCTATCTGGTCGTCAATGCCGACGAGGGCGAGCCCGGCACCTTCAAGGACCGCTTCTATCTCGAATCCGATCCCCACCGGGTGCTCGAAGGCGCGCTGATCGCCGCCTGGGCGATCGAGGCAGACGCCGTCTACATCTACCTGCGCGATGAATATCCGGCGATACGGCAAATTCTCGCTGACGAGATTGCCGGGCTCGAGGCCGCCGGCCTGACAGAGGCCGGCTATATCCGCCTGCGGCGCGGCGCCGGCGCCTATATCTGCGGCGAGGAGTCGGCGATGCTGGAAAGCATCGAGGGCAAGCGCGGCCTGCCGCGGCACAAGCCGCCGTTCCCGGCGCAGGTCGGCCTGTTCGGGCGCCCGACCCTGATCCACAATGTCGAGACGCTCTACTGGATCCGCGATATCGTCAGCCGCGGCGCCGACTGGTTCGCCGGCCAGGGACGCCACGGGCGCACCGGCCTGCGCAGCTTTTCGGTCTCGGGCCGGGTGCGCGCGCCCGGCGTCAAGCTGGCCCCGGCCGGCATCACCCTGCGCGAACTGATCGACGAGTACTGCGGCGGCATGGCCGAGGGGCATGCGCTCAGGGCCTATCTGCCGGGCGGCGCCTCGGGCGGTATTCTGCCGGCCACGATGGCCGACCTGCCGCTCGATTTCGGCACCCTCGAGGAGCACGGCTGCTTCATCGGCTCGGCGGCGGTGATCGTGCTCTCGGACCAGGACAATCTGGCCGATGCCGTGCGCAACCTGCTGCGCTTCTTCGAGGACGAAAGCTGTGGCCAGTGCACGCCGTGCCGGGTCGGAACCGAAAAAGCCGTCATGCTGATGATGAATGATTCCTGGGACCGCGAAGTACTTGAAGATCTGGTGACCGTGATGAGCGAAGCCTCGATCTGCGGCCTTGGTCAGGCCGCCGGCAATCCGATCCGCTCCCTGCTGACCTACTTTCCCGACGATCTGCCGGGAAAGAAACAGGTGACGTCATGAGCGAAACCCTCACCTTCACGCTTGACGGCCAGGACGTCGAGGCGCGCGCCGACGAGACCATCTGGCAGGTCGCCCGCCGGTTTGGCACCGAGATTCCGCACCTGTGCTATGCGCCGAAGCCCGGTTATCGGGCCGACGGGAATTGTCGCGCCTGCATGGTCGAGATCGAGGGCGAGCGGGTGCTCGCCGCATCCTGCATCCGCAGGCCGGCGCCCGGCATGGTCGTGCAAACCCAAAGCCCCCGGGCGCGAGACGCGCGGCGGCTGGTGATGGAGCTGCTGGTCGCCGACCAGCCGGCGGGGGCTGCCGCACATGATCCGGAGTCCCACCTGTGGCAATGGGCCCGGCGCATCGGTGTGACCGCGAGCCGCCTTCCGGCCCGTGGGCGCCCGCCCGAGGACCGCAGCCATCCGGCCATGCGGGTCAATCTGGACGCCTGCATCCACTGCACCTTGTGTGTGCGCGCCTGCCGCGAGGTGCAGGTCAACGATGTCATCGGCATGGCCGGGCGCGGCGCCCATGCCCGCATCGTCTTCGATTTCGACGATCCGATGGGCGAGAGCACCTGCGTGGCCTGTGGCGAATGCGTGCAGGCGTGTCCCACCGGCGCGCTCTTGCCGGCCACGGTGGTCGAGCAGGCGGCCGCTGACGCAACCGTTGACGGCGCGCGTTCGGTGGACAGCGTCTGTCCCTATTGCGGGGTCGGCTGCCAGATCACCTATCACGTGCAAGGCGACCGGCTGATCGAGGTCGAAGGGCGGCCCGGCCCGGCCAACGACGGCCGCTTGTGCGTCAAGGGCCGCTTCGGTTTCGACTATGTCAGCCATCCCGACCGCCTGCTCACGCCCCTGATCCGGCGCGAAGACGCACCCAAGACGGTGGATCCGGACATCGATCCGGCCAATCCGCTCAGCCATTTCCGGGAAGCGAGCTGGGAGGAGGCGCTCGATGCGGCCGCCGCCGGCCTGCGCCGCATTCTCGAGCGCCATGGCAGCCGCAGCCTCGCCGGCTTCGGCTCGGCCAAATGCTCGAACGAAGAGGCCTATCTGTTCCAGAAGCTGGTGCGCACCGGGTTCGGCAACAACAATGTCGATCACTGCACCCGGCTGTGCCATGCCTCGTCGGTGGCCGCGCTGCTCGAAGGCATCGGCTCGGGCGCCGTGACCGCGCCGTTCACCGATGCGCTTCACGCCGACGTTATCATCACCATCGGCTGCAACCCGGTCGAGAACCACCCGGTTGCCGCCACCTTCTTCAAGAACGCCGCCAGGGCCGGCAAGACTCTGATCGTCATGGACCCGCGCGGGGTGGCGCTCAAGCGCCATGCCACCCACATGCTGCAGTTCAGACCGGGAGCGGACGTGGCGCTCCTGAACGCCATGATGAACGTAATCGTCGAGGAAGGCCTCTATGACCGTCAGTACATCGAGAAGTATACGGAGGGTTTCGAGGCCTATGCCGAGCACCTGCGCCGCTTCCCGCCCGAGAAAATGGCGCAAGTTTGCGGCATCGAGCCCGAGACCATCCGCACCGTGGCCCGCACCTTCGCCACCGCCGACCGGGCGATCATCTTCTGGGGCATGGGGGTCTCGCAGCATGTTCACGGCACCGACAACGCCCGCTGTCTGATCGCGCTGGCGCTGATGTGCGGCCATGTCGGGCGCCCGGGCACCGGCCTGCATCCCCTGCGCGGCCAGAACAATGTGCAAGGGGCATCGGACGCCGGGCTCATCCCGATGGTCTATCCCGATTATCAGCCGGTGACCGATGACGATGTACGCCGGCGCTTCGAGGACGCCTGGGGCACGTCGCTGGACCCCGAGGCCGGGCTCACGGTGGTCGAAATCATGGATGCGGTGCATGCCGGGGAGATCAGGGGCATGTACATCATGGGCGAGAACCCGGCGATGTCGGACCCCGATGCCCATCACGCCCGCGAGGCGCTCGCCCGGCTCGAGCACCTGGTGGTTCAGGACCTGTTCCTGACCGAGACCGCGGTCTATGCCGACGTCGTGCTGCCGGCCTCGGCCTGGCCGGAAAAGGACGGCACGGTGACCAATTCCAACCGCCAGGTGCAGATGGGCCGGCGCGCCCTTCCCTTGCCCGGGCAGGCGCGGCCCGACTGGTGGATCGTCCAGGAAATCGCCAGACGCCTGGGGCTCGACTGGAACTACGCCCATCCGCGCGATATCTACGCCGAAATGGCCGCCGTCATGCCCTCGCTCGACAACATCACCTGGGAGCGGCTTGAGCGCGAAAACGCGGTCACCTACCCCTGTCCGGCCCCCGATCAGCCGGGCCAGGCGGTGGTCTTCGGCGATGGCTTCCCGACGCCCACCGGCAAGGCCCGGTTTGTCCCCGCCGACATCATCCCGCCCGACGAGCAGCCGGATGACGACTATCCGATGATCCTGACCACCGGGCGTCAGCTCGAACACTGGCACACCGGCGCCATGACCCGGCGGGCGGAAGTGCTCGATGCCCTCGAGCCGGCGGCGATCGCCACCCTGTGCCCGGCGGATCTGCGCGCCATCGGCGCCAAGCCCGGCGACGCGATCCGGGTGAGCACCCGGCGCGGCAGCATCGAGCTCACCGCGCGCATGGACAGCGGCGTGCCCCGGGGTGCCATTTTCATCCCCTTCTGTTACGCGGAAGCGGCGGCCAATATGCTGACCAATCCGGCGCTCGATCCGTTCGGGAAGATCCCCGAGTTCAAGTTCTGCGCCGCCCGCATCGAGAAGATCGAGGAGAGCCCGGCGCAGCGCCCCCAGGCTTAAGGCGCACGACCGCCCTGCGCCTGCAGCAGCCGCTCGGCGGCGGCCAGATCGCCGGCCCGGTTGGCGTTGAAGAAGGGGTCAATGGGCTGATCCGGCCATTCGACGACATGCAGGCGATGGCGCGCCGTCCACACATCGATCCGGCGCAAGCCCTCGTCGACCAGGGCGCGGCGCAGATCATCGGCGAGCGCGACGGGCCACAGGGCGACCACCGGATGGGTGCGCCCGCCCGAGGCGGCGCAGGCGATGGCGGTCTCGTCCCCGGCCACCGCTTGCGCCAGCCGGACGACCAGATCGGCAGGCAGAAACGGCGCATCGGTCGGCACCGTGAGAATGCGGCAGGCATCCGGCACCTGCGCGCCCGCCCACATCATGCCGGTGAGCACGCCGGCGAGTGGCCCGGCAAAGCCTTCGATCACGTCCGATGCCACCGGCAAACCATAGCTGGCGAAGCGGTGCGGATCGCCGTTGGCGTTGAGCACCAGCCGATCGACCTGCGGTGCCACACGCGCGATCACGTGATCGAGGAGCGGCCGGCCGGCGAGTTCGCGCAGGCATTTGTCACCGCCGCCCATGCGCCGGGCCAGCCCGCCGGCCAGCAGCACGCCGACGATCGGGCCGCGCGCTGCCGGATCACTCGCCAAGGCTCGCCTTTCGCTGGATGCGCGGGCTTTCGGCCGGCACCTGCGCCGGATCGGCGTCATAAACCAGGCGGTCCTCACCCGAGACGCAGATGAACCGCTTGCCCCGGGCGCGGCCGATCAGGGTCAGGCCGGCGCGGCGCGCCAGCTCGACGCCGGAGGCGGTAAAGCCCGAGCGCGACATCAGGACGGGCACGCGCATCTGCACGCATTTGATGACCATTTCGCTGGTCAACCGGCCGGTGGTATAGAGCAGCTTGTCCTCAGGGCTCATGCCATGAAGGAACATGTAGCCGGCGATCTTGTCGATGGCGTTGTGGCGCCCGACGTCTTCCATGTAGATGAGCGGCCGGTCCCCCTGGCACAGCACGCAGCCGTGCACCGCCCCGGCGGTCAGGTAAAGGCTCTCGGTGGTGTTGATGCGCCGGGCCAGGGCATACAGCCAGGAGGTGCGCACCGTCACGTCGTCGGCCAGCCGCGACTGCTCGAATTTTTCCATGATGTCGCCGAACACCGTGCCCTGGGCGCAGCCCGAGGTCAGCGTCTTTTTCTTCAGCCTCGCCTCGTAATCGGTCTCGCGTTCGGTGCGCACGACGATGACGTCGATCTCGTCATCGACGTCGACATGCGTAATCACGTCGTCGGCGCGGATCATGTTCTGATTGAGCAGAAAGCCGACACCGAGATAACGCGGATGATCGCCGACCGTCATCAGGGTGACGATTTCCTGGGAATTCAGGAACAGGGTGAAGGCGCGCTCCATCGGCACCGCGATCTCGCAGGCCGTCTGTTCGTGATCGATGCCGGCGATGCGGCGCGTGAGCTGCGGGTTGCCGGGCTGCGGCTTAACGATAAATTCATCCATGCCCTCAATATGTGGCAAAGGCTTGGCGCTGCCAACCGGGACGGTGGACAGACCCGATCGCCGGCGCCATGATGCGGCGCGCAACCACAACAGAAGGCCCCCCCAATGACCCTTGACCGGCAGCGGATCGTCGACGCCCTGCGCGAGATTGCCCTTGAGGCCGGGCGCGCCATCCTCGAGATTTACCAGCATGACATCGCGGTGCGCGAGAAGGACGACCGCAGCCCCGTAACCGACGCCGATACCGCGGCGGAAGCGATCATTCTCGCCCGGCTGGCCGAGCTGACACCGGGGATTCCGATCATCGCCGAAGAGCAGGTGGCGGCCGGCAAGGTGCCTCAGATCGCCGAACGCTTCTGGCTGGTCGATCCCCTGGACGGCACCAAGGAATTCATCAGCCGCAACGGCGAATTCACCGTCAATATTGCACTGATCGAGGGCGACCGGCCGACATTGGGCGTCGTCTATGCGCCGGCCCGGGGGCGGCTGTTCCTGGCCGGGCCCGATGGCGCCACTGTCGAGGAACAGGGGGCGCCCGGCGTCTGGTCGGAACCGCGCGCGATTGCCGTGCGCGCCGCGCCACCGGACGGCCTCACCGTCGTCGCCAGCCGCTCGCACCGCGACGAGAAGACCGACAAGTACCTCGAGCAGTTCAACGTCAAGACCCTGATCTCGGCCGGCAGTTCGCTCAAGTTCTGCCTGGTGGCAGCCGGCGAGGCCGATCTTTATCCGCGTCTCGGGCGCACCATGGAATGGGACACGGCGGCCGGCCACGCGGTCCTGGCGGCCGCCGGCGGCCGGGTGGAGACGCTCGACGGTGCGCCGCTCACCTACGGCAAGGGACCGATCTTCGAGAACCCGTTCTTCGTCGCCCGCGGCGGCGACTGACGCCGCCGCCAGAGCCGTGCCCGGGCACCTGCCGCACAACAGGGGCTTGGCGCCGCGCCGCCGTTGTTCTAACATTTGACGGCAGGGCCGGGCGCCGGCTTGAAAGCGGGCGCGCGGCGACCTTAATTGAAAGTACCGGTAACGGGCACCCTGTGACGGGTGAGTGTGTTTGACGATTGATGTTGTGGTCCAAGACGCGGTGAGCCCTGCCGGGCGGCGGGGCGTGCGCTTGGGGTTATCCGCTTCGGCGCGGGCCTTTCGTGAGGACAGCCCGCCCGCCCAAAACCAGACCAGCAAGAACAGGCAAGCGGCCGGATTAGCATTCGGTCAACCATTTGGGCTGACAATAACAGCATGGACAAGACCCCGAGGGAGGCGCCGAAGGAGAGTGAAGTACGGAGTGATCAGTCATGAAACCTGACGACATGTTGCGTGGCAACTACCATCTTACGACGGCCGAGATCCTGTATTACATGCCGGATCACCCGAGCCTGATCCAGAGCTTCGTCTGGCAGCAGTACGATCTGGCGCCGCATTATCCGGCCTTGCGCAAATTCCTCGATTACTGGACCAAGCACATCGAAGCCAAGCTGCATTCGGTGTGCGTCGGCTCGCGCGAGATCTTCGCGCCGACCGAAATCGTCTA
>CAZZKF010000006.1:54385-59901 GCA_964654995.1 uncultured Alphaproteobacteria bacterium
CGCGCGTTTGCGCCGTGTTTTGCGCCGCCCCTGCAGCCCTCTTGAAATCGCGCCGGGCGCTCCTAACTCAAAAGCAGGCGGATGCCGCAATCGGGTCCGCCGATCATAAGCAACGAAGGCGTGGCCATGGTGGCGCGCCGCAACCTTGATATCGCTTGAAAGGAGGATATCAATGCGTACGACCTTTGATTTTTCACCCCTGTTCCGCTCGGTGATCGGCTTCGATCACACCTCGCGTCTGCTGGACTCGGCGCTGGAGCAGTTGAGCAGCAATTCATCGTCCTATCCGCCCTATAACATCGAGAAGCTGGGCGAGAACGAGTATCGGATTTCGCTGGCCGTTGCCGGTTTCGGCGAGGACGATCTCGACGTCACCGTCGCCGACAACACGCTGACCGTCAAGGGCGCCGGCCGCAAGAACGGCGAGGATACGACCTATCTCTATCGCGGCATCGCCGGTCGGGCGTTCGAGCGCCGCTTCCAGCTTGCCGATCACATCGAGGTGACCGGTGCGCGCCTCGAGAACGGCATTCTGGAGATCGACCTGGTGCGCGAAATTCCGGAAAGCCAGAAGCCGCGCAAGATTGCCATCGGCAGCCGTGGCAAGAAAGCCCGGCGTCTGACCGCGCGGGCGGCCTGATCTGATTCCGGACTGTCTGGAAGGAACGGCGTCTCGACCTAGTCGAGGCGCCGTTTCATGCGGGCATACGCCAAGGCCGCGCGGGGCGCCGGAACCGCCGAGATTCCGTCCTCGTCCCAGAACTGGGCCAGACAGTGGGCGACGAAGGGCGCCGAGAAGCACGGGTAGCTGTGATCGGCGCGGCGCCGCCCGCGCAGGCTGCGCCGGTCCTGGCGGCGGCGCTCGTACATGCCGACGGCGCGGGTCCCGGCCTCGCCAGCCACACTCAAACCGTTTCGTCCGCGTCTCGACTCGCTACTCATACCGACACCCTCGTCTGTCGCCTGATTGCTCTTGCAGGCTTGAAATAGTTAACTCAGAACCCTGATATTATACCAGCGAAGGCCTGAAAACCCAAGGAATTTCAATATCTTGGTTAACGTGCGGCAGTGGCTTTGGTTAACGGCGAGGCCGGCCCGCTCAAAGACATTCGCCGAAGTGCAGGGGTTGACCAGCAGGAGCATCCGCCAGATCACCTTCCCACATCACGACGTGGCCGCGGATAATGGTGCCGACCGGCCAGCCGCTCACCCGGCGCCCGGCAAACGGTGTCCAGCCGCATTTGCTGGCGATCCAGTCATCTTCGATCACCTGTTCGGCCTGCAGATCGACAAGCGTGTAATCGGCATCATAGCCGACCGCCAGCCGGCCCTTGCCGGCGATCCCGAAAATGCGTGCCGGGCCGGCGCTGGTGACATCGACCAGCTGCAACAGCGACAGGCGGCCCTGGTTGGCATGATCGAGGAGCAGCGGCAACAGGGTCTGGACCCCCGGCATGCCAGAGGGCGACTGCGGATAATCTCGGGCCTTGGCATCCAGCGTATGCGGCGCGTGATCCGAGCCGACGACATCGACGACACCCAGAAGCAGGCCCCGCCACAAGGCGTGCTGATGCCGGGCCTCGCGGATTGGCGGGTTCATCTGGGCCTTGGTCCCCAGGGTTTCATAGCACTCCGGCGCCGCCAGTGTCAGGTGCTGCGGCGTGACCTCGACGCTGGCGATGTCCTTGTGCTCGCTCAGCAGCGCGATTTCCTGGGCGGTGCTGACATGGAGCACATGGATGCGCCGGCGCTCCTCGCCGGCAAGGCGAAGGATTCGGGTGGTGGCCGAGAGCGCCGTTTCCTCGTCGCGCCATACCGGGTGGTTGCGAACCCCGCGCCGGGCCATGAAGGCGCGGGATTTGAGGCGCGCCTCATCTTCGGCGTGGACGGCGACGCGGCGACGCACATTCTGCAGGACCCGGCGGATCGTCTCGTCGTCATCGACCAGCAGGTCACCGGTGGACGAGCCCATGAACAGCTTGACGCCGCAACAGCCGGGCAGGCGCTCCAGCATCCCCAGCTGATCGACATTCTCGGCGCTCGCCCCGACATAGAAAGCGTGATCGCACCACATGCGGCCCCGGGCGCGGGCCAGCTTGTCGGCCAGCGCTTCCGCCGTGGTCGTCGCCGGGCGGGTGTTGGGCATCTCGAAGACGGCGGTGACGCCGCCCAGAACGGCGGCCCGGCTGCCGCTTTCCAGGTCTTCCGCCTCCCCCATGCCGGGCTCGCGGAAATGCACCTGGGTATCGATCACGCCGGGCAGCAGGTGCAGGCCCTGGGCGTCGATTTCACGTTCGGCGGTCGCGGTGCTCAGATCGTCGATGATGGCGGTGCGGCCGTCGATGACACCGACGTCGGCCGGGCTGATCCCGGCGTGAAAGACGCAGGTCGCCCCACGGATGATCAGGTCGTAATGATCGGCCATCGGGATGACCCGTCGCCCCCTTGCTGTTTCCGGCCTTCACCATACGGCAATCGCCATCCGTTTCAAAGAGTTGGGCCCCAACGATGATGACACCGCCGGGTGATTGACAAGTTCACGCGCCTGGCCTTATCTGGTCGCCGATGCCGGGACGTCCTTTTGCCGCCCGAGAGAACAGGAAAGACACCGTCATGCCGAAGTTCGTCAGGCTCCCGGATCGGGGCATTCTGGCCCTTGCCGGCGCCGATGCGCGCGATTTTCTGCAAGGGCTGATTTCCGCCGACATCAAGCGCCTGGGCCCCGAGTCCGCCGTCTATGCGACGCTGCTCACCCCGCAGGGCCGCCTGCTGTTCGATTTCTTCCTGATCGAGGCCGGCGGGCGCATTCTGATCGACTGCGAACGTGCCCGGCGCGACGAGCTGGCCGGCAAGCTGACCTTTTACCGGCTGCGCGCCGAGGTGTCGATCGAGGCGGTCGATGATCTGGCGGTGGCCGCCCTGTTCGGGCCCGGCGCGCTCGAGGCCCTCGGCCTCGACGACCGTCCGGGCGCCGTGCGCGCACGCGATGGCGGCATCGTCCTGACCGACCCGCGCCGCCGCGGGCTCGGCGCCCGCCTCATCCTGCCGGCCGAGCAGCTCGAGGCGATCGCTGCGGACGCCGGGGCGGAGCGCGGCGGCGAAGAGGATTACGATCGCCATCGCCTGGCGCTCGGCGTGCCCGACGGCGCCCGCGACATCGCCGTCGGCAAGGACTATCTGCTGGAGTGCGGGCTCGATGCATTGAATGCCGTCGATTTCGACAAGGGCTGCTACATCGGCCAGGAGCTCACCGCCCGTACCCACTTCCGCGGCACCGTGCGCCGCCGGCTGATCCCGGTCGAGATCGACGGGCCGGCGCCAGCCCCCGGCACACCGATTCTTGCCGGGGATGTGCAGGCGGGCGAGATGCGCTCCAGCCTCGGCAGCCGCGGACTGGCGATGCTCAAGCTGCGCCATCTCGAGGATGCGGCGCGAAAGGATATCGTGTTCACCGCCGGCAAGGCGCGCATCAGACCATTGACTGACCTGGCAAGCGAGCCACGGTCATGACCGCATCGGGCGCCGATGACCGCCGCCGCTGCCCGTGGCCGGGGAGTGACCCCCTGTACGTCGGCTATCATGACCGGGAATGGGGTGTGCCCGAGCATGATGACCGGGCGCTGTTCGAAAAGCTGATCCTTGACGGCTTTCAGGCCGGGCTCTCCTGGATCACGATCTTGCGCAAGCGCGACGCCTTTCGCACCGCTTTCGACGGCTTCGACCCGGCGGCAATTGCGGCATATGATGACACCCGCATCGAGGCCCTGATGGCGGACCCCGGCATCGTCCGCAACCGCGCCAAGATCGTCGCCACCGTCGGCAACGCCCGCGCCTGGCTCGAGATCATGGAGTCCGGGCCCGGCAGCTTCGATCAGTTCCTGTGGCAGTTTACGGACGGTCAAACCATCCAGAACCGCTGGCGCCGGCTCGCGGACCTGCCGGCCGAAACGGCGGAAAGCCGGGCCATGAGCAAGGCCCTCAAAGCACGCGGCTTTCGTTTCGTCGGCCCGACCATCTGCTATGCCTTCATGCAGGCGGTCGGCATGGTCAACGATCACCTCGTCGACTGCTTCCGCTACGATGAATGCGCGGCGTGAAACTCAGAACGGCAGCCAGTTGCGCTTTTCCGAGAACTTGATGTAGCCGAGGTTGGCGCCGGCGCGCAGGCCGACACCGAGCCGGATCGGGGCCAGAATCACGTCGTCGCGCTGCTGGTAATTGACGCCGATCCCGCCGATGAAATAGAAGCTGCCCTCGACCGCCGGAAAGGTGTGAAAAATATCTTCGACGTCAGGCAGGTGGTAGACCAGCGTGAACACCTTGGAACCATCGGCGCCGACATCCGGGCCGATCGACGGGCCGCGCCAGTAGACCTTGCGCTCGCCGAAAATCTTGTGGACCAGCACGCCGTCGCCATAGCGGGCGCCGACGATGAACGCCCCGCCGATGACCTGGCCCTTGATATAGGCGTTGGGCCGGCCCTGTTCGGCGAACACCTTTTCGATGACCTTGGCCAGCGCTTCCGAGGATTCGCCGAAAAAGCCCGCCGCCTCGGCAAAGATGGTGTCCTGGTCGAAAGTATCGTCCTCGGCCGCCCCCGCGCCCGATGTCGTCAGGCTCAACCCGAGGATGGCCGCGAAAACCACAAGCAAGGCCCGATCGGTCCACTGTCTCAGCACCCTCTCTGACATCGTCGATCAATCCCCTCTGCCGCTCTCACGCCACGTTCGATCCGACAGCCATGGCAGACATCCATGGCAAAATGATGGCAAGGCCGGAGCGAAATCAGGCTAGGGCCAGGCGGATGCGGCGGTTGCGCCGGCCCTTGTTCTCGATCTTGGTCACCGCGACCGCGCCGATCTCGGCGGTCGAGCGCACATGGGTGCCGCCGCAGGGCTGGAGGTCGAGACCCTCGATCTCGATCAGCCGCACCCGGCCCTGGCCGGTCGGCGGGCGCACCGACATGGTGCGCACCAGCTCGGGCCGCGCGGCCAGCTCGGCATCCGTGATCCAGCGGCATTGGATCGCATGGTCTTCGGCAATCAGGCGGTTGAGCTCGGCCTCGATGATCGCCTTGTCGAGCCCGCCTTCGGGAATGTCGAAATCGAGCCGGCCGACGCCATCGCCGATCTGGCCGCCGGTCACCGCCCCGTCGACCACCGCACACAGAAGGTGCAGGCAGCTGTGCATGCGCATGCGCTGATAGCGCACCTCCCAGTCGATCTCCAGGGTGACCCGCATGCCGGGGGCGAGAGCGGGTACGTCGCCTTCGGCGACATGCAGATGGGCGCCGCTCTCCCGGTCGCGCCGGGTGTCGATGATGGCGATCACCGCGCCGTCCTCGAGGATCAGGCGGCCGCGATCGCCGGGCTGGCCGCCGCCCAGCGGATAGAAGACGGTGCGGTCGAGCGCGATGCCGCGCGCCTCGACCGCGGTCACCACCGCCTCGCAGCGCCGGGCATAGGCATCCTCGCGGAACAGCTCCTCGGTCATGGCGCACGCCCCAGCCGGCGCAC
>CAZZKF010000006.1:60001-67260 GCA_964654995.1 uncultured Alphaproteobacteria bacterium
TCCGGCCTCAAGGCTCAGCGCCAGGTCCTTGAGCGTTTGCCCCTTGAGCGCCTGTTCGGTGGCCGCTTCCAGCGCCGTCATCATCTGCTCGATGCCGGGGACCGCCGGCATCCGCGCCGGATTGAGCCGCGGGCCTTCGCCGGCCCGGCGCACCGCATCGACCGCCTGCTTCACCGGCGTCGTCTCGAACGGGCGGCCCGGCAGGAAGGCCGGCGGATCATCGCCGGTGCGGCGCACCAGGCCGGCTGCCTCCAGCGCCCCGAGCACGGTTTCCACCGCCTCCACCGGCAGGCTCAGGTGGCGGGCCAGATCGTGCAGCGTCCAGGCCGGCCGGTCGCGGTAGAAATGATCGCCGATCAGCGCCATGACCATCAGCGCCAGCTTGACCTTGAGGCGGTTGCTCAGACGCACCACCCCGCTCTCGGGCGTCAGATATTCGGGGTGCTGGTGGTAGAAGGCGATGCTGGCGCCGACCAGCAGGATCAGCCAGCTCACATAGAGCCAGAACATGAAGACGATCAGCGTGGCGAAGGCCGAATAGACAGCGGCGTACTTGGGCGACTGGGCGACAAAGGTGGCGAACAGCAGCCCCGCCGACTGCCACAGCACGCCGGCGACCAGGGCGCCGACCAGCGCCGAGCCGACGCGCACCCGGGTGTTCGGCATGAACACGTAGATCAGCGTGAACGCCGCCACCACCATGACATAGGGCAACATCCGGCCGGCCAGGCCGATCAGCCAGCCGAAGGGCTGGATCTGGGCGAGCCCGGAGACGGCTTCCGAGCCGACAATGGCGGCCGTCAGCCCCATCGACGAAAACACCAGGACCGGGCCGACGATAATCACGCTCAGGTAATCGCCGAAGCGCTCGGAAATAGAACGATGTTCATGAACGTGCCAGGTGTAGTTGAACGCCTGCTCGATCTTGTGCATCAGCGAAATAACCGTGTAGAACAACAGGCCCAGACCGAGCGAGCCGATCACTCCGGCCTTGACATTTTCGACAAAACCGATGATGCGCGCCGTAATTTCGGCGCCCTTGTCACCGAGGGGGCTAAGAAAATTCAGCAGCGCCGGCTCAAGCTGGTTGTGAACGCCAAACGCTTTCAGCACCGAAAAGGCGACAGCGAGGAGCGGCACCAGCGAGAGCAGCGTGGTGAACACCAGGCTGGTCGCCCGCAGGCTCAGCTGGCCGCTGAGGAAGTCGCGGATGACGGCGAGCGTGATTCGCAGCCCGCCGATCAACCGCGCCTGCCAGCCGGGGAGGCGCTCGACATCGGCGTCCCAGATCCATGCGCGCAAGCGCCGGCGGTGCGCTGCAATCAGGCTGGGCAGTCCATGAGACATGCGCATATGTTATCCGGAAAAACGTCAAAAAAGGCCGAAAAAGCGCGCATTTTGCAGCAAATATGCCTCTTTTCCGTCGCATATGTTATCAAGACCAACGCCATTGACGGCACGGAGGCGTCATGATCGTCCGCCAGTTGTTCGATCCGGCATCCTCGACCTACACCTATCTGCTCGCCGAAGGCACCGGCAGCGAGGCCATCATCATCGACCCGGTGCTCGACCGGGTGGACCTCTATCTGCGGCTCCTCGACGAGCTCGACCTGCGCCTCATCAAGGCGGTGGACACCCATGTCCATGCCGATCACATCACCGCCCTCGGCGCCCTGCGCGACCGCACCCGCTGCATCACCGTGATGGGCGCCGAGTCCCGGGTCGATTGCGTTTCCATGCGGGTCTCCGACGGCGATCCGATCGCGGTCGAGGGCATCTCGCTCACCGCCCTTCACACCCCCGGGCACACCGATGATTCCTACTGCTTTCTGGCCGAAGGCCGGGTGTTCACCGGCGATACGCTGCTGATTCGCGGCACCGGGCGCACCGATTTCCAGAACGGCGATGCGCACGCCCAGTATCGTTCGCTGTTCGACAAGCTGCTCACCCTGCCTGACGAGACGCTGGTCTATCCGGGCCACGACTACAAGGGCGAGACGGTGAGCACCATCGGCGAGGAGCGCCGCTTCAACCCGCGGCTTCAGGTCGCCGGCGAAGACGACTATGTCGCGCTGATGAACGGCCTCAAGCTGGACAACCCGCGGATGATGGATGTCGCGGTGCCGGCCAACCTGCGCATCGGCCTCGATCAGGGCGCGCTGCGGGGGCGCGGCTGGTCGCTGACCGAGGGCGAGGCCCGGGAGCTGCTGGACCGCCCGGGGGTGATGCTGATCGACCTGCGCGATGCCTCGGAGCGCCGGCGCGACGGCGCCATTCCCGGCTCTCTCCATATTCCGTATCCGGACCTCGCCCGCCATCTCCAGCCCGGCGGCCGGTTGCAGGCGCTGGCCGGCGACGGCAATGCCGCGCCGATCTTCTATTGTGCGTTTGGCGAGCGCTCGGCGATGGCGGTGCAGGCCGCCCGGGACGCCGGGCTGGCCTCCGCCCGCCACATCGAGGGCGGGTTCGATGCCTGGGTCCGCGCCGGCGGCGCGATCGCGCCGGTCGATCAGGGCGACGCGGCGGGGCCCAGATAGCGATCCAGAAAGGCCTCGAGCTCGCGCAGGAACAGGCGCCGGGCGGGCCCATAAGTCACCCGGTGGTCGCTGCCTTCGAGGATCACGAGGCGATGGTCGCGGCCGGCCGCCGCCAGGGCCTCGGCCATGTTGCGCGATTGCGAGACCAGCACCCGGCGGTCCTGATCGCCGTGGGCGAGCAGCACCGGCACGGTGAAGCGTTCGGCATAGGTGATCGGCGAGATCGCCGCCAGCGCCTCCGGCGCCGCCGCCTTGTCGCCCAATGTGATGGTCAGCTCGGCGGCATCGGCGAACGGCGCGCGATCGGCCACCCAGGCGGCGAGATCGCTGACGCCATTGAGGCTGACCGCGCATTTGATCAGCTCCGGGGTGAGCGCCGCCGCCATCAGCGCCGCATAGCCGCCGTAGCTGCCGCCAACAATGCAGATGCGTTCGGGATCGGCGATGCCCCGGGCGATCAGCCAGCGGATGCCGTCGACCAGATCGTCCTGCATGGCCATGCCCCACTGGCCGTGGCCGGCCTGCTTGAAGGCCCGGCCGAATCCGGTGGAGCCGCGGAAATTCGGCTGGAAGACGGCATAGCCGCGGTTGGCGAGAAACTGGCCGATGAAATAGAAGCGCCGGGCGATCCGCGACGACGGCCCGCCATGGGGATAGATCACCGTCGGCAAAGGCCGGGCGTCAATCCCAGGCGGCAGGGTCAGATAGGCGGGAATGCGCAGGCCGTCGCGCGCCTCATAGGCCACCGGGCGCATCTCGGCGAGCGCCGCTTCCGGCAGCTCCGGATAGCGCTGGCCCAGAAGCGTGAAGCGATCCTCGCCCACGTCCCAAAGGTAATAGTCGCCGGGGCGCGTCTCGCGGGCCGAGACGACAACATGAAGCCGGCGGTCGCGGCTGCTGCTGATGATCCGGTTGGTGGCATCCGGGAAACGGCGATCGAGCAGCGCCTGCCAGGCGCGGTAGCGTTCGTCGAGATAGTGGATGTGCCGGCGATCGACGGTGAACCCGAAACCGAGCACTGCCCGCGTCGCCCGATCGATGACGACATCCGTGATATCGACATCTTCGCGGCCGAACAGCCTGCGCCCGAAGGTCCGCCGGGCGATATCGAATTCATAGACCGCCCGCTTGTCCCCGGCATGATCGGATATGACGTAGAGCGTGTTCGAGCCGGCGGCCAGCGCCATCGGCAGGAAAGCCGGGTCGGTGCCGTCCTCATAGGTGTGAACGGGGACGAATTTCCTGGACCCCACAGGCCGCGCATAGACGGTGATCTCGCGAAACAGCGAGGCGGTGCCCAGACGCACCTCGCCGCCGAGGTCGGTGATCCACTGCTCGATCCGGTGGCGGCTTTTCTGCACCCTTCGGGCGCGCCCGGTATAGACGTTCATCCGGTAGACATCCGGGTAGCCGAAGCCCTTGGCCGGCAGCGCCACCAGAATATGTTCGTCGTCTTCGGGCAGCAGATCGACGATGTCGTCCTGAATCTGCACCGGCGCCCGCCCCGGGGGCACCCGCCGCTCGAGGCGCAGCGGATCGGTGCCATCGAGGTCAACCGCCAGCAGCCGGGTTTCCACAGTCGGGATGTTGCGGCGCAGGCCGGGAAAGCGGATGCCGACCAGGATGCGCCGATTGTTCACCCAGGTCGCCCAGGCGACCGGCACGGTGCCGAGCCCGACCTCCTTGGCCGGGCCGACGGTGCCGTTCTCGAGGGCACGCACGAACACCCGGTTGCGCCCGTCGACCGGCGCCAGATGCAGAAGATGGCTGCCATCGGGGGAGAGTTGCGGGAACGACATCGCCGGCAGATGGGCGAACGCCTCGATCGGCAGGCGCGGCGGCGGCGTCCCGGCCGTCGCCCCGTGTGGCGCCGTGGCAAACAGAAGAGCGACGCTCAGGACCCCGCCGAGGAGCCCTGCCGACATCCGCCAGTTACGAAAAGACAAACTCACGAGCCTCCGGCGTTCATACGCCCCGCACGCCGCCGGCCATCAGGCTAGCAGATTCCGGCCGACTTTGCAGCTTGCGGCGATCGCTTCAGTAGGCCCGCTCGATACAGAAGTCGATGATGTCGGAGAGGATCGTGCGCTCCGCGCTGTCAGGGAAGATGCCCAGTGCGTCGCGCGCCATGGCGCCATAATGGCGGGCCCGTTCGATGGTATCCGAGATCGCCTGATGGCCGTTCATCAGCGCCATGGCGCGTTCGAAATCGGCCTCGTCCTGGCGCATCTCGGCCATGGTGCGGCGCCAGAACCGGCGTTCTTCGGCGCTGCCGCGGCCATAGGCCAGCACCACCGGCAAGGTGATCTTGCCTTCCCGGAAATCATCGCCCACGGTCTTGCCCAGGGTCGCCTGATGGGCCGAATAGTCGAGCGCGTCATCGACCAGCTGATAGGCGATGCCGAGGTTCTTGCCGAAGCTCTCCAGCGCCTGCTCCTCGGGGCGCGGGCGATCGGCGACCACCGCGCCGATGCGGCATGCGGCGGCGAACAGGGCGGCGGTCTTGGCGGTAATCACGCCGAGGTAGGCGTCCTCGGTGGTCTCGATGTTGTTCGACGTGGTGAGCTGCATGACCTCGCCCTCGGCGATCACGGCGGCCGCATCGGAGAGAATCTTGAGCACCTGAAGCGAGCCGTCGGCAACCATCAACTGAAAGGCGCGGCTGAACAGGAAGTCGCCGACCAAGACGCTCGCCTGGTTGCCCCACAGGACGTTGGCGGTGTCGGTCCCGCGCCGCAGGTCGCTCTTGTCGACCACATCGTCATGCAGAAGGGTGGCGGTGTGGATGAACTCGACCGCCACCGCCAGACCGATGTGGCGGGTCCCCGCATAGCCGCACATGCGGGCGCTGGCGAGGGTGAGCATCGGCCGCAGGCGTTTGCCGCCCGACGCGATCAGATGGCCGGCAAGCTGCGGGATCAGGGCGACCGGGCTTTCCATGCGGGTGATGATCGCCGCATTGACCCGGTCGAGATCATCATGAACCAGAGCCTGAAGGCGCTCGATGGCACCGTCGACGTCGGCCCGTGTCGGTTTGCGGAGTGGAGCGTCCTCGCCGTCCAGCGGCACCACGATTCCCAAGGCGGGTCTCCTGCTTGTTGCTTGACCTTTCGGCACCTTCCGCCGAGCATAAGCGACTGGGACCGGGGGTCAAGCAATGCCGCACCGCCCGGTTCAAATTTGCTTGAGGATAACGCGAGGAAAATGGCGGTCCCGAACCGATGATCGAGCTGTTGCGCACCAATGATCCGGTGCTGATTTCCTGGGTGGTCTCCTATCTGGGCGATTCCGGCATTCGGGCGACCGTGCTGGACACCCACGTCAGCATTGTCGAAGGCAGCATCGGCGCCATTCCGCGCCGCCTGGTGGTCAGCGACGACGATGCCGCGCAGGCGCGCCGGCTGCTGCGCGCCGCCGAGATCGACCATGTCGAATGACCTCGCGGAACCTGCGGGGGTGCCGGCGGTGACCACCGATGCCCTGCTCGACGGCCGGGTGACGCTCAGGCAGCCGGCCACCGGCTATCGGGTGGCGATCGATCCGGTGCTGCTGGCCGCCGCAGTGCCGGCGCAGGCCGGCGAATCGGTGCTGGACGCCGGCTGCGGGGTCGGCGCCGCCGCCCTGTGCCTGGCGGCACGGGTGGATGCGATCACCATTGACGGGCTTGAGGTCGATGCCCGTCTGGTGGCCCTGGCCCGGGAAAACGCCGGCGCCAACCGCTTTGGCGAGCGGGTCAGCTTCCATGCCGGCGATCTCGAACAACCGCCACCGGCGCTTGCGCCCCGGCGTTTCGATCACGTGATGACCAATCCGCCCCATCTCGAGGCCGCGCGCACGCAGGCCTCGCCGCGGCCCACGAAGGCCCGCGCCCATGTCGAGGGCCGGCTCGATCTGGGCGGCTGGCTCATCGCCTGTCTGCGGCTGCTGCGCCCGCGCGGGGGTCTCACCCTCATTCACCGCGCCGACCGGCTCGATCACATTCTCGCCGCCCTGCATGGCCGCGCCGGGGCGATCGTCATCATGCCGCTGTGGCCGAAGGCCGGGCGGCCGGCCAAACGGGTGATCCTGCGCGCCGTCAAGGGCGCCGGCGGGCGGGCGCGCCTGCTGCCGGGACTGGTGCTGCACGAAAACGACGGCGGCTACACGCCCGCGGCCGAAGCGATCCTGCGACAGGGCGGGGCGCTTGAGGCCTGAACGGCGGCAAATGCAAACCGCCCGCATTGGCGCTTTTGGCCGGGCCGGATCGAGGGTATCTTAGCGGGCCATCGACAACACGGGCGGTAACCCCGAGACCGGACATGCGCATCGAGGATCTGGCATCACAGCTCAACCCGGGCGGCTGGCGGCCGCGCCGGCCGCTGGTGGCGGTGATCCCCCTCAAAGGGGTGATCGGCAGCGTCGCCCGCCTGCGCAGCGGTCTCAGCCTCGCCGGCACGGCGCGGCGCATCGAGCACGCCTTTTCGGCGCGCGGGCTCAAGGCGGTGGCGCTGGCGATCAACTCCCCCGGCGGCTCGCCGGTGCAGTCGGCGATGATCATGGCCCGCATCCGCTCCCTGGCCGAGGAAAAGAACATCCCCGTCTACGCCTTCGCCGAGGACGTCGCCGCCTCGGGCGGCTATATGCTGGCGCTTGCAGCGGACGAGATCTATGCCGATGAAAGCTCGATCCTGGGGAGCATCGGGGTGATTTCCGCCGGCTTCGGCTTTACCGACCTGATCGCCC
>CAZZKF010000007.1:0-23512 GCA_964654995.1 uncultured Alphaproteobacteria bacterium
CGGCGCTGCCGCTTGCGGATCGCCCGGGCCGAGCGTTTGAGCAGGGCCTCGACGCGCTCACGCGGCTCATCGGGCAGATGCACGACCTCAAGCCGCTCCGGCGCATCCGGCGTGCGGCGCGCCAGCATCAGCACGAATTCACGGCCACCGGCATCACCGCTACCGGCATCGGCATCGGCCATCTCCACCCTGGCGACCGCCGGGGCGGCGCGCAGAACCGCAAGCGCCGCCTCGAGCCGTGCATCCGTCTCCTCGCCACGGGCCGCGCGCCGCGCCGCCCGTTCGGCCCGCACGCAGCCCTTGATACCGCCATCGAAGTCGGCAAAGAACGCCTTGATGTCCTCCGGCGCGCAGCCGCAGCGCTCGGCATGGGCGAGCGCCGTGGCGTATTCGGAAATCCGCGTCTTGTCGAGGCTGCGACCGAACACCAGCTTGAGCACCGGCGTGAACGGCGCGCGCTCCTGGCGGGTCAATCCTTCCGCGTCCAGCAGCTCTTCATAGCTTTCTGGGTCGGATTCGGTCTCGAAATAAAAGCCGTAGGCGCCGGCCAGAACCTCGTAAAGCGCCTCGCGGGTACGCGATTCCGCCTGCGCCAGCCTGCCCGCGAGCTGGCGGCATTCGGCGAGCACATATTCGAGCTCGGAGGCGCCGGCCGCCGGCTCGGGCGCCGCCTCGGGTGCGTCCACCGGCACTCCTTCGTCCGGCGTGCCCTGCGGCTTGCCGATATCCGCGGCATCATCCGGCGGCGCCGGGACCCGCACATCAATTGGCGGCAAAGTTGTCTCGGACGACTTTCCCTTGTCCTTGGCCGAAATCGCCCCGAGGATGAAATCGATGCGGCTGCCGGCCTCACTGAACGGCAGCATGATGCCGCGATAAATCCGCACGACGCCGTTCCGGTCGGTGAACTCGCCCTGGGCGCCGACCGGGCCCTCGTTGTTGAGAACATTGAGGAAAAGGTCGGTGAGCTGAGTGAGCAGCGTGCCGCGCGGCACGTCGAGGACCGTCTTCTGGGTCAGATCGCGGCCGCATTCGTCCGTCAGCTCGCGGCCGACGAAGCGGAACACCGGGTGTTCCTCGCCGTCCCGGAACTCGAGCAGGAAGCAATGCGCACGGACATCGTTGATGACCTTCATGTCGATGTCGCTGAGCAGCGGATAGACGGTGTCGCCGCGCAGGCTTTCCCAGTAATCGGACAGACTGATGGTGAGGCGCCGGTCGCTGGGATAGCCGAGGGCGCGGTCACGATGCGGATCGGAGACGAAGGCCATGATCGGGGATGTTCCGGGTCTGCCCATATCGGGATCGGACAAAGCCTACGCGCCGGCGGTTAAGTCTTTGTAAATCGGGCGGTCCCGGCGGCCTCTCGCGCAACGAACTTTTAAGGAAATCCCCCTAGTCTTGGCGTCATGTCGTCATGGGTCCGGCCTTGGTTGGCCGGCAGGCCCGTGGATCGATGCGTAATGCGCCCACGCCGGCCCCGAGAGCGGGGGCGGCGCGGGTCTCTCACACGAAGGCGAAACCGACATGGCCAGGCGCCCGCAAGTTTTCGGACAGCGCAGAACCATCTCTCAGGGCCTCGCCGGCACCCGTCGTGTCAACTACGATCTCGCGCCTGAGGAGAGGGCGGGCGCCGAACAGGACGCCGGCAAGTCGCCGGCCGCACCCGCTGTCGAGGCGGCGCCGCAGGAGCTGCCACCGCAGATGCCGCCGTGCCCCCCGGCCAAGCCCGAGGAGATCGACGCGGCGCCGGCCGAGGCCCGGCAATTGCCGTCGCGCGCTCTCGAGGTCCGGGACGAGATCCTCAACGAGCTCATGGATCAGATCGATATCGGCGCCGCCGCCCAGCTTGACCGCGATGAGCTGACGGTCGAGATCCGGCCGATCATTTCGGAAATCCTGGTCCAGCGCAAGATGACCCTCAATCTCGACGAGCAGACCGAGCTCGAGACCCTGGTGATCGACGAAATGGTCGGACTCGGCCCGCTCGAGCCGCTGCTCAAGCAGGACGACGTCACCGACATCATGGTCAATGGTGCCAAACAGGTCTATGTCGAGCGCAACGGCAAGCTCGAGCTGTCGGGCGTCACCTTCCGCGACGACGATCACGTGATGAACCTGGCCAGCCGCATCGTCACCCAGGTCGGCCGGCGCATCGACCAGACGACACCGCTGGTGGATGCCCGCCTCAAGGACGGCAGCCGGGTCAACGTCATCGTGCCGCCGCTGGCGATTCGCGGGCCGACGATTTCGATCCGCAAGTTTTCGCGCCGCGCCCTCGATCTCGATACCATGGTTCGCCAGGGCAACCTGTCACCGGAAATGGCCACCGTGCTGCGGATTGCCGCCGCATGCCGGCTCAACATCCTGGTCTCGGGCGGCACCGGCTCGGGCAAGACGACGCTGCTTAACGCCATGTCGCAGCTGATCGACCCCGGCGAGCGCATCGTCACCGTCGAGGATGCCGCGGAGTTGCAGCTTCAGCAGCCGCATGTGGTGGCGCTCGAGACCCGGCCGGCGAGCATCGAGGGCAGCGGCGCCATCACCATCCGCGATCTGGTCCGCAATGCCCTGCGCATGCGCCCCGACCGGATCATCGTCGGCGAGATTCGCGGCGAGGAGGCGATCGACATGCTCCAGGCGATGAACACCGGCCATGACGGCTCGATGGGCACGCTGCATGCCAACCGCCCGCGCGATGCGCTGACCCGGCTCGAGAACATGGTCAACATGGGCAATGTGAACCTGCCGTTGCGCGCCATCCGCCAGCAGATCGCCGAGGCGCTCGATCTGATCGTCCACGTCTCGCGCATGCGCGACGGCAAGCGCCGCATCGTCAGCATCACCGAAGTCGTCGATACCCAGGGCGACATCATCTCCACCCAGGAGCTGTTCCGCTACCACTACGAAGGGGAAACGCCCAAGGGCGAACTGATCGGCCGCTTCGAATCCGGCGGGCTGCACCCGCACTTTTTCGAAAAGGCCCGCTATTTCGGCATGCACGAGGCCCTGATCGAGGCCCTCGGCTCGCCGATTCCCGACATGGAGGCCAATTCCCTATGACCGAAATGCCCAGCGCGCTGCGCCGTTCCAAGATCGTCAAGAAGACGACGGTCGAGGTCGAGCTGGTGATGAACGACGGCGACCTGGTCAGCGGCGAGGTGTTCGTTCAGCCCGGCGAGCGGGTTCAGGACCTGCTCAACAACGAGCTCGCCTTCATGCCGCTGCGCCTGCCGAACCAGGAAATCGTGATCATCCGCAAGGCGGCGATCGCCGTGTGCAAGCCGCTGGATATGCCGGGCTAGGCTGGATTTTGCTTCGGACCTGAACGTGTCACCCATGTCCCGGGGACAAGCTGTTGCCCGTCTCTCCGGGTCGGACAAACGGGTGTCTGGAGCGGGCGATGGGATTCGAACCCACGACCCCAACCTTGGCAAGGTTGTGCTCTACCCCTGAGCTACGCCCGCGCCATCACGCACCGGTCCGGCGCGGCGCCGATGATACGCGCCAAACGGCACATTGCAAGCCCCAATTCCGGCCGCTTTTGCCGCCGGCGGAACGACAGCTATTGTCTGGCCCGGCGGCTGGTGTTACGACTGCCGGGACGTGACGACGCGCCGGCGCGGTGCGGCAAAACCGGGTAGTGGATGTGATGGAGAACATGATCGGCGAACCCCGCGAGGGTCTGGTCAAGCAGGGCTCGGACGCCAGCGTCGTCCAGGACATCCTCGAGCCGTCGCGGCTCAATCCGGTGGTCGTCGCCTTCGGGCGCCCGGCCAGCCAGCAGTTTTGCGACCTGGTGGCGACGCTGGAGCGGGCCGTCGGCGAGGCCCGCGGCAAGGTGCGCCTGGTGGTCATCGATGTCGATGCCAATCCCGGGCTGGTCGGCCAGCTTCAGATCCGGGCGGTGCCGATGGTCATGGTGTTCATGAACGGCCAGCCGATCGACGGCTTTACCGGCACCCTGCCCGAGGCCCAGGTTCAGGCGCTGGTGCGCGGTTTGGCCAAGCTCTCCGGCCCGGCCGCCGACGATGTGCTGTTCAAGGAGGCCCAGACCTATCTGGCCGACGGCGACTTCGAGCGCGCCAAGGTCGCCTTTCAGGGATACTTGCAGCTTCAGCCCGGCCACCCGGGCGCCATCGCCGGGCTGGCGCGCGCCTGTCTCAAGGCCGGCGATGCGGACGCCGCCGCCCAGGTGCTCGACGAGGTCGACGCCGAACATCGCGACGACGCGGCGATCGCGTCCGTGCGCTCGGCCATCGATCTGGCGCGCCAGGTCGAACACGCCGGCGACCTCGACTTTCTCACCCAGACCGTGCGTCGCCACCCGGACGATCATCAGGCCCGCTACGATCAGGCGCTGGCGCTGCTCAAGGCCGGCCGGCCGGAAGACGCGATCGAGGCGCTGATCGAGATCATCCGGCGCCAGCGGGACTGGAACGAAGGGGCGGCGCGCAAGCGGCTGATCAGCATTTTCGAGGCCCTGGGGCCCGAGGACCCGCTGACCGTCGAGGGCCGCCGGCGGTTGTCCAGCATCCTGTTTGCGTAACCGGCAAAATGCCGGACATCCCCGACGAAGCAAGCCAGCCGCTGCCGCAGACGGTGGCCCTGTTTCCGCTCGCCGGCGTCTTGCTGCTGCCGCGCACGCATCTGCCGCTCCATGTCTTCGAGCCCCGCTACCGGGCGCTGGTCCAGGATGTCATGGCCGGCGATCGCCTGCTCGGCATTGTCCAGCCGCTTCAGGCCGATGATCCGGCCTTCGAGCCCGATCTTTGCACGGCGGGTTGCCTGGGGCGCATCAACGAATATGAGGAGATAGCTGACGGCCGCTCGCTGATCACGGTCACCGGGCTGTGCCGCTTCGATCTCGCCCACGAGATCGACCACACCACGCCGTACCGCCAGGCGGTGGTGTCCTACGAACGCTTTCGCGGCGATCTGGCGCCGCCGACCGAGACCCTGGACTCCGACCTGCGGCGCCGGGTGCTTGATCAGGCGCGGCGCTATCTGTCACGATTCGACCGGCCGGCGGAATGGTCGACCATTGAGCAGGTGGCGGATGCGGTGCTGATCGACGTGCTGGCGACCGCCTGTCCGTTCGGCGCCCGTGAGAAGCAGGCGCTCCTCGAGGCCATTTCGCTGACCGAGCGGGCGCAGCTCCTGGCGGCGATCCTCGAGATGAGCGTCGCCGCCCCGGCCGGCGACGAGGATGGCGCCGTCCACTGACCCGATGCTGCCGGCCGCCGCGGCGGGCGGCGTTGACGCAAAGGAAGGCGAAGATGACCGCGACAGAGACCGAGATCGACCCCAGGCTGCTGGAAATCCTGGTCTGCCCGGTGACCAAGGAGCCTCTGGAGTATGACCGCGACGCCCAGGAGCTGATCAGCCGCAAGGCCGGCCTGGCCTTTCCCATCCGCGACGGCATTCCGATCATGCTGGTGGAAGAGGCGCGCCGGCTCGAGGAGCCCGCCTGAGGCGCCCGGCTACAGCGGCTCGCCGGTCAGCAGACGCGGCAGCCGGCCCAATGTGCCGCGGGCGTGGTTCATGAACAGCCGCTTGGCGGGGCTTAAGCGATTGACCATCGCCAGACCCAGGTCGCGGACCAGCGCGACGGGTGCAATATCGTTGGAAAACAGCCGGTTGAGGCCGTCGGTCACGGCCGCCAGCACAACCGCATCCACGCGCCGCCAGCGCTCGTAACGGCGCAAGGTGGTGGCCTGGCCGAAATCGAGCCCGAGGCGGTGGTCCTCGACGATCACCTCGGCCAGCGCCGCCACATCGCGCAGGCCGAGATTGAGCCCCTGGCCGGCAATCGGATGGATGCCGTGGGCGGCATCGCCGACCAGCGCCAGGCGCCGCTCGACATAGCGCTCGGCCTGATGCAGGGAGAGCGGATAGCTCCAGCGCGGCCCGACGCTTCGCACGGTGCCGAGATAACCGGTGAACCGCTCGGCCAGCTCTTCATCGAAGGCGCCTGCGTCCAGCTCCATGACATAGCCGGCGATATCGGCGCGCTCGGTCCACACCAGCGATGAGCGGTTGCCGTTGAGCGGCAGAATCGCGAACGGGCCGGCCGGCAGAAAGCGTTCCTGGGCGATGCCGCGGTGCGGGCGCTCATGCGCGACGGTGGTGACAATGCCGACCTGCGGGTAGGACCAGGCCAGCGTCCGGATCCGCGCGGCGGCGCGCAGGGCCGAGGCGCGGCCATCGGCCGCCACGATCAGCGGCGCGCTCAGGCGCGTCCCGTCATCGAGCGTCACTGCCACACTGGCCCGTGAGCGGGCAATGTCGATGATGCGCGCCGGAGCCCTCAGATCGACGCGCGGCTCGCCGGCGACCGCCGTGTAAAGAGCGGCGCGCAGATGCCGGTTTTCGACCATCTGGCCCAGCGGCGCGTCGCCCAGGTCATGATGATCGAAATGCAGAAAGCAGGGGGAGTCCCGGTCGGAGACCCGAATCTCGCGGATCGCCTCGGCCTCGGCCTCGAGCGCCGGCCACAGCCCCAGGGCCTGGAGCATGCGGACGGATGCAAAGGCAATCGCCGAACACCGTCCGTCGAAGCCGCCATCCAGCGCCTGGCGCGGGGCGACGGGATCGATCACCACAACCTTGAGGCCGCCCTTGGCCAGCGCACAGGCAAGCGTCAGCCCGACCAGCCCGGCGCCGGCGATGATCACATCCGCATCCCGGGAAGCCGGTCTCAGGTCGCGGCTTTCGATCTCACGCAGTCGCAACGGCAGGCTCATGACCGGCCTAGAATGAATCCGGCGACCGGCAAAGTCCAGTGTCGGCCTCATGCGGGATTTTGCCCAATTTTTGTGCACGGCCGCATGTCTGCCTTTGTTTTGTTCAGGAACAGGGTGTGCAGGGCACCGCCGGGCGCCCGCCTCATCCGGACAACACCCTGTACGCAAAGGGGTTTTCGGGTGCCGGCGCACAATCGGCACGAATCTTGAACAGAACGGATCGGAAGAAACGCGACCGCAGACAACACGCCGCACCCGTCGAGAGTGCCTGGAGGTGTTGCACGGGCCCTGCGGTTGGCGCTGTTTGCCGTAGACGGGCCCGGTCGAGAGGGACGTTCAAGGAGGAATTTGATGACTGTCGCCCGCCTGCGCTTGATTGTGAAAATCGTCAGCTTCTACCTGCTCGGCGCCGGGCCTGCTCTGGCCGGCGAAGCCGACGCCATATCGTCCGGCGATACCGCCTGGATGCTGACCTCGTCGCTGGTGGTGCTGATGATGACGGTGCCGGGTGTCGCCCTGTTCTATGGCGGCATGGTGCGCAAGAAGAACGTGCTGGGGACAGTCATGCAAAGCTTCGCCACCACCTGCCTGGTCAGCGTCTTGTGGGTGGTCGCCGGCTATTCGCTGGCGTTCAGCGGCGGCGGCGCACTGATCGGCGATCTGGGCGCCCTGTTTCTCGGCAACAGCACGGCGGATGCGGTCAACGGCACGATTCCCGATACCGTGTTCATTTTCTTCCAGATGACCTTTGCCATCATCACCGCCGCCCTGATCGCCGGCGCGGTCGCCGAGCGGATGAAGTTTTCGGCCTTTTTGTGGTTTGTCGGCCTGTGGTCGCTGGTCGTCTATGCGCCGATCGCCCACTGGGTCTGGGGCGGCGGCTTTCTCGGCGAGGCCGGGGTTCTGGACTTTGCCGGCGGCACCGTGGTGCACATCAATTCCGGGGTGGCCGGCCTGGTGGCGGCGCTGGTCGTCGGCCCGCGCATCGGCTATCGGCGCGAGAACATGGCGCCCCACAATCTGGTGCTGAGCGTCATCGGCGCCTCGCTGCTGTGGGTCGGCTGGTTCGGCTTCAACGCCGGTTCGGCGCTCGCCGCCAACGCCAGCGCCGGCATGGCAGCGCTGGTCACCCAGATCGCCGCAGCCGGCGGCGGGCTCGCCTGGATGGCCGCCGAATGGACAACCAAGGAGCGCCCCAGCGTGCTCGGCATCATCAGCGGCGCCGTCGCC
This sequence comes from uncultured Alphaproteobacteria bacterium, assembly GCA_964654995.1. Taxonomy (GTDB): domain Bacteria; phylum Pseudomonadota; class Alphaproteobacteria; order CAZZKF01; family CAZZKF01; genus CAZZKF01. Next base: position 7,977 of record CAZZKF010000007.1, read on the forward strand.
GGCCTGGTGGCGATCACTCCGGCCTCGGGCTTCGTCGGGCCCGGTGACGCTCTGATTATCGGCGTGGCCGCCGGCGTCATCTGTTTCTGGGGTTCGGTGTGGCTCAAGGCGCGGCTCGGCTATGACGATTCGCTCGATGTCTTCGGCGTTCACGGCATTGGCGGTATCACCGGCGCAATCCTCACCGGGGTCTTCGCCCGCGAGGCCATCGGCGGCGTGCCCGGCGCTCTGGAAGGGAATGTTGGACAGGTCTGGATCCAGCTTTACGGCATTGCCGGCACCCTGATCTATTCCGCCGTCGTCTCCTGGCTGCTGCTCAAGGCAATCGATCGCCTGATCGGCCTGCGGCTCGATGAGGAAAGCGAACGCGAAGGGCAGGACATCCGCCTCCACGGCGAAAGCGTCGCCTGAACGAAAAGCCCGCTGACACTGCTTTTTCGCCAGACACTTGTCTGCACCCGGTCCGCTGGCTACATTTGAGCGGGCCGGGTCGCAGGCGTTCGCCGATTGCGTGCGGCCCGAGGCTCATGGACGTCGGCCAGGCGCCGGATCGCCGGTTCGGTGGGCCGCTGCGTCACAGTTCGGGAACACGTGGTGGCGCGAGAGCGAAAATCACCTGCAACGTCAACGGTTCTGCCGGAGGCGGTAACGCAGTTTCTGAAGCGCCGGCTGCATGAAACCCTGGGTCTGGCCCTGATCATCATCGCCGGCGGCCTGACGCTGGCCCTGGTGAGCTACCATCCCGGGGACGTCAGCTTCAATACGGCGAGCGCCGGGGCGCCGGAAAACTGGCTGGGCGCCGGCGGTGCCTTCGCTGCCGACATTCTGCTGCAGACCCTGGGGCTGGCCGCCGCCGTCCTGGTCATCGTGCTGCTCGCCTGGAGCTGGCGCATCGTCAGTCATCGCGGCCTGCCGTGGATCTGGCTGCATGTCGCGCTTCTGCCCGTCTGTCTGCTCGCCTGGGCCGGCCTGCTCGCCGGCCTTCCGGCGCCGGCCGACTGGCCGGTGCGGGCCGGACTGGGCGGAGCGATCGGGCTCTATCTCTACCTTGGCCTCGGCGATCTGGTGACGGCCCTGGGCCTGCCGGTGCCGGGCTGGAGCGTCATCGTGGCGCTGGCAGTCACCGCCGTCATCGCCCTGGTGCTGACCCTCGGGATCGCGGTTGGCGAATGGCGCGGTATCGCCCGGGCGCTGCGCTGGCTGCTGGTTGCCGCCGGGCGCGGAATCGCCGCCTTCGGGCATGGCATTGTCTGGGCCGCGCTCGCCGCCGTTCAGGGCGTCCGGCGCCTGCGCCCCGCCGGCGCCGAGGCGGCCAGGCCGCAACGCGCCGCCAAACCGCGGGCCCGCAGGAAAAAGGCCGAGGCGGAGCCGAGCGGCCGGGTCGCCGGGGCGCCGGCGAAGCTCGCCACCGGGGCGCGGGCCGAGCGCGAGGCTCAGCCGCGGCTTGAGCTCGAGCCTGACGACGATTTCAAGCTGCCGCCCTTGAGCGTGCTCGCCAAGCCGCCGCGGACCGAGCGGAATGCCCGGGTCAACGAAGCGGCGCTTGAGCAGAACGCCCGGCTGCTCGAATCCGTGCTCGACGATTTCGGGGTGCGCGGCGAGATCGTCAAGGTGCGCCCCGGCCCGGTGGTCACCATGTACGAGCTGGAGCCGGCACCGGGCACCAAATCGTCGCGGGTGATCGGGCTGGCCGACGATATCGCGCGCTCGATGAGCGCCGTATCGGCCCGGGTGGCGGTGGTGCCGGGGCGCAACGCCATCGGCATCGAGCTGCCCAACGCCAAGCGCGAAACCGTCTATCTGCGCGAGCTGCTGGCGACCCCGGAATTCGACCGGGCGTCCGAGCGTCTGGCCCTGGCGCTGGGCAAGGACATCGCCGGGCGCCCGGTGATCGTCGATCTGGCGGCGATGCCGCATCTCCTGATCGCCGGCACCACGGGCTCCGGCAAGTCGGTGGCGATCAACACCATGATCATGTCGCTGGTCTACCGGCTGGCGCCACACCAGTGCCGGTTCGTGATGATCGACCCCAAGATGCTCGAGCTTTCGGTCTACGACGGCATCCCGCACCTGATGACGCCGGTGGTCACCGACCCCAAGAAGGCGATCGTGGCGCTGAAATGGGCGGTGCGTGAAATGGAGGAACGCTATCGGGCGATGTCGAAGCTCGGCGTGCGCAACATCGCCGCCTACAACAAGCGCGTCACCAAGGCGCTCGAGACCGGCGAGGTGCTCAAGCGCACGGTGCAGACCGGATATGACAAGGACACCGGAAAACCGGTTTACGAACAACAGGTTCTGGAGCTGCGGCCGATGCCGCTGGTGGTCATCGTGGTCGACGAGATGGCCGATCTGATGATGGTCGCCGGCAAGGATGTGGAGGCCGCCATCCAGCGCCTGGCACAGATGGCGCGGGCTGCCGGCATTCACCTGATCACCGCCACCCAGCGCCCGTCGGTGGACGTGATCACCGGCACCATCAAGGCCAATTTCCCGACCCGCATCAGCTTTCAGGTGACCTCGCGCATCGACAGCCGGACGATCCTCGGCGAGCAGGGTGCCGAGCAGCTTCTCGGTCAGGGCGACATGCTGTACATGGCCGGCGGCGGCCGCATCACCCGGGTGCACGGGGCGTTCATCAGCGACGGCGAGGTGGAAAAGGTGGTCGCCCATTTGAAGGCCCAGGGCGCGCCCGAATATCTCGACGCGGTCACCGAAAGCATCGACGAGGATACGGGGCCGACGATTCCCGGCCTGTCCTCGGGCGACGAGCTCTATGACAAGGCGGTCGAGCTGGTGGCCCGCGAACGCCGGGCCTCGACCAGCTTCATTCAGCGCCATTTGCAGATCGGCTACAACCGGGCGGCGCGGATCATCGAACGGATGGAAAAGGAAGGCGTGGTCAGCGAGGCCAATCATGTCGGCCGGCGCGAGGTTCTGGTTGCCGATCACAGCGATGTCGGATGAGGGTGCGCCCGTCGGCTGTCCGCGCCGGCCTTGCGGCGGCCCGCCGGCGCCCCATATCTGACAGGATGACGTGGATGAACAGACGCTTGCCCACCCGGTGCCGGCGGCTCGCCGGCCTGATTGCCACGGCGCTTGTCGCCTTGAGCCCGGCGCTGGTGCAGGCCGCCAAGCCGACCGAGACGGCCGAGACAGCAGCACCGGACGCGGCCGAGGCCGCCGACGCCGTCGTGCTGCGCGAGATCGAGGCCTATCTCAACAACATCCGGACGCTCACGGCCAAATTCATCCAGGTGGCTCCCGACGGGACGATCAGCGACGGGTCCTTCTACCTGAGCCGGCCGGGCCGGGTGCGCTTCGAATACAATCCGCCCTCACGGCTGCTGATCGTCAGCCGCGACAAATGGATCACGCTGATCGATTACGACATCAACCAGGTCAGCCGCTGGCCGATCCGGGATACCCCGTTCGGCGTCCTCGTGGGGGGAAAAATTCAGCTCGGCAAGACGCTTGGCGTCGCCGGCATCGAACAGGCGCCGGGCCTGGTCAGCGTCACGCTCTACAAGCGGGGCGACCGCAAGGCCGGCTCGGTCAAGCTGATCTTCACCACGCCGCCGCTGCAGTTGCGCCAGTGGGAGATTACCGACGGCCGCGGGCAGGTCACCCGGGTGGGCCTGAGCGACGTCCGGATCAATGTCGAGATCGCGGACTCGCGATTCGACTTCAAGGATCCGCGCCGCACGCGGCGCCAACGGCGCGGACGCTGAGCGCCATGGCGACTTATCCCGGACCCGGCGGGCATGGGCCGGTGCAGGACACAGCACCCGCGCGGACCGATCATGATGACCCGGAGACACCGGATTCGCCGGGCGCCGCCGAGGTCCTGCGCCAGATCGAGCCGCTGATCACGCAGGCGCCGTGGTTTTCGCGCCTCGGCGCATTGCTCAGCGATGAGGAGCGCGGTCTGGCGGCGGATTACGTGCAGGCCCTGGGCTTTCCCGAGATCGGCATCGGCGCCGTCGAGGACTGGACGGATGCGGCGCTGATCGCCGCCAATCCCGGCATCGACACCTTCGCCTGGGAGGCCGAGGAACAGCTGCGCCTGGCCGAACGCGACGCGGCCCGCGAGGCGCTCTCCGCGCCCGGGCTCTCGGCGCTGCTTGCGATGGTCGAAGGGCTGGCCGCCAACATCGTCTTCGCCCGTGCCGCCACCGCCGCCGAAGCGGCCGGCATGGACGATCCCGAGCTGATCGAGGCGGCCGGGGCGCACGCCGTTCAGGCCTGCCACCAGGCGGCGCTGGCGCTGGCCAATGAGGCGGCACCCACGCATCCCTTCATCCTCAAGTTCCGGCTGTTTGCGGCCGGGCGCTGGCCGCTGGGGATCACCGGCGCCACCTTCAACCTGTTCTGACCGAGCGATGCGGCTGCGGCTGGCGACCTGGAACGTGAACTCGGTGCGGGTGCGCATGGATCACATCGCCCGCTTCGTGGCCGAGACCCGGCCTGACGTGCTGTGCCTGCAGGAAACCAAGGTCGAGGACGACAAGTTTCCGCGCCAGCCCTTTTACGAGCTCGGATTTGCCCATCACGCGGTGGCCGGCCAGAAGGGCTACCACGGAGTCGCGGTGTTCTCGAAACAGCCGATCGAGGGGGTGGAGCGCATCGACTGGGCGGGCCTTGGCGAGAGCCGTCATCTGTGCGTGCGCCTCGCGCCCGATGTCGTGCTCCACAACTTCTATGTGCCGGCCGGCGGCGACATTCCCGATCCCGAGCTCAATGACAAGTTCGCCCAGAAGCTGGCCTTTCTCGACCATATGACGCAGGCCTTCGGGCACCAGCGCCGGGCGCTGGATGGCCGGCGGATGATCCTGCTCGGCGACCTCAATGTCGCACCGCTGGAATGCGACGTCTGGTCCCATGCCCGCCTCGTCAATGTGGTGAGCCACACGCCGGTCGAAGTGGCGCGGCTCGAGCGGTTGCAGCAAAGCTGTGGGTGGGTCGACGTCATGCGCCGGCTGGTGCCGGCGCCCGAGCGCCTCTACACCTGGTGGAGCTACCGCGCCCGCGACTGGCGGGCCGCCGACCGCGGGCGGCGCCTTGATCATGTCTGGGTCACGCCGGCGCTCAGCCCGGCGGTGCAGGCGATGGCCGTGCATGAGCACACCCGCGACTGGACCCGGCCCAGCGATCACGTGCCGGTGACGGTGGATTTCGTCTTCGACGGCGTCTGAGGCCGGGCGTTACCGTTCGCCCGTGGAATCACCGCCGGCCGCTTCCATCCGGGTGGCGGTCTCGCCGATGACCCGGGCCAGCTCGCGGATGATGGCCACCGCAATCCGGGGATATTCCTCGATCATCTCGAGAAAGACGTCGCGCTTGATGCGCAGCGCAACGATCGGCGATAACGCCACCACCGTGGTCATGCTCGGCACCTCGGCGATGAGCGCGATCTCGCCGACGATGTTGCCGGGCCCCAAACGGGCGAGAATCGAGGCGCCATGCGGGCCGCGCCAGGTGACCTCGGCCTCGCCCTCGGCGATCACATAGGCGACATCGCTGGCGCCGCCCTGGACGAACAGGGTCTCGCCGGCGGCAAAGCGCGCCTCGTCGCTGGCATAGGCCAGCAGCTTGAGCTTCGAGGTTTCGATATTGGCAAACAGCGGCGCCGCTTGCAGAAGGGCAAGGGCTTCGCTCAGTTGCATGGCCGAATCCGACATCAAACGCGTGCGCCGGTCATGGGCTCAGGCGATAACCGCCGGTCTCGGTAATCAGCAGCCTGGCGTTCGACGGATCCGCCTCGATCTTCTGGCGCAGGCGGTAGATGTGGGTTTCCAGCGTGTGCGTGGTCACCCCGGCGTTGTAGCCCCAGACCTCGTTGAGCAGCACCTCGCGGCCCACCACCTTGTCGCCGGCGCGATAGAGGTATTTGAGGATCGCCGTCTCTTTCTCGGTCAGCCGCACCTTCTGGCCGCTGTCGCGATCGATCAGCAGCTTGGCGCTGGGGCGAAAGGTGTAATTGCCGATCACGAACACCGCATCTTCCGACTGCTCGTGCTGGCGCAGATGGGCGCGCACGCGGGCCAGCAGCACGCCGAAGCGGAACGGCTTGACGACATAGTCGTTGGCGCCTGACTCGAGGCCGAGAATGGTGTCGGCATCGGTATCCAGGGCGGTCAGCATGATCACCGGCACGCCGGAGCCGGCCCGGCGCATCAGCCGGCACACCTCGCGCCCGTCGAGGTCGGGCAGGTCGACATCCAACAGCACCAGATCGATCTGGTTGTTCTTGATCGCCTCCAGGCCCTGGCTTCCGGTGGCCGCCTCGGAAATCACGAAATCCTCGTGCAGCTTGAACTGTTCGGCAAGCGTGGCGCGCAGATCATCGTCGTCATCGACCAGAAGGATGTGCTTGGTTGCCGTCATCGCCTGTTCCTTAATTCGATCGCCGCGATCAAAATGATCCTTGCTTTAGGAGTCGCGTGCAACACCTATCGCGACCGCGTATATATTACCCCCGTATATACTACATCGAATCGCAACAGCCATGCGCAGACCCCGGCTTCGCCCCGGCGACCGGGACCGGAACCGGAATTTGAGCACCAACCACAGGCCCCCGACCCCTCCAGGCAAGCCGGCACCCCGGGCGTCCGGAAACACGACGGCCACAGCAAGCGCCGCACGGGTCCTTGATGCGGTCTCGGCCATGCGGCGCGGAAGCGCCGTCGTCCTGCTGCCCCACGATGACGCAACGCAGGCGGCCATTGCCCTGGCCGCCGAGCCGATTGCGCAAGCCCGGCTCGACCAGATTGCCGGCTGGCCGTTTGCCGCACCGTTGCTGGCGCTGACTGCCCGGCGCGCCGCGGTGCTGCATATTCCGCCTTCGGGCGCGTCGGCGGTTCTGCTGGAGACCGAGGGGCTGACGGCCGAGGTGATCCGCAGTTTGGCCGATCCGACGGCCGATCTGGCCCATCCCCTGCGCGGGCCGTTTTCACGCCCGCGTCCGGCGCCGGCCGTCCCGGTCGAAGCGGCGATTGAGCTGTGTCGGCTGGCCGGCCTGTTGCCGGCCGCCGTGATCGTGCCGGCGGCGGATGCCGCCCAGGCCCGGGCCTGGGCCGAGGCGCGCGAATGCCCTTGCGTCGAGGCGGCCGCGATCGCCGACTGGGAGCGCGGGCAGGCCCGGCGCATCGCGCCGGTGGCCAGCGCCCGGGTGCCGCTGGCCGATGCCGAACAGACCCGGGTGACCGCCTTTCGGGCCGAAGACGGGGGCCCCGAGCATCTGGCCATCGTCATCGGCACGCCGTCGCCGGATGATCCGGTTCTGGTGCGCCTTCACTCCGAATGTTTCACCGGCGACCTGCTCGGCTCCCTGCGCTGCGACTGCGGCGAGCAGTTGCGCGGCGCCGTGCGCACCATTGCCGCCACTGGAGGCGGCGTCATTCTCTATCTCGCCCAGGAAGGCCGCGGCATCGGCCTGATCAACAAGCTGCGCGCGTACCAGCTCCAGGACCAGGGGTTCGACACCTTCGAGGCCAATGAACGACTGGGTTTTGCGCCTGACGAGCGGCTGTTCGACGTTGCCGCCGCCATGCTTCGCCACTTCGGGTTCTCGCGCATCCGGCTGCTCACCAACAACCCGGAGAAGGTCGAGGCCCTGGCTGCCACCGGCATCGAAGTGATCGAGCGAGTCGCCCATGAATTTCCCGCCAACAGCCACAACGAGGCCTATCTGGCGGCCAAGGCGCGGGCCAGCGGCTATTATCCGCCGGTCCCCGAAGACGAGGACGATGACGGCGGCGAGTCCGGGGCCGGCCATTCTTGAGCCGGCAGGCGGCTGCGAGCATGGACATCCTTGTTTCAGATGATGGCTGGCTGACCTGCGGCGGGCGCCGCTACCGCTGTGCGCTCGGGCGCGCCGGCCTGACCGCCAACAAGCGCGAAGGCGACGGGGCGACGCCCATCGGGTGTTTTCCCCTGCGCCGCGTGCTGTACCGGGCCGATCGGCTGGCCGCCCCGCAAACCGCGCTCCCCTCGGCCCCGCTCGAGCCCGCCGATGGCTGGTGCGATGATCCCGAAGACCGGGATTACAACCGCCAGGTCCGCCTGCCCCATCCGGCCCGGTGCGAGCGATTGTGGCGCGCCGATGCCGTCTACGACATCATCGTCGTCCTCGGTCACAACGACGATCCGGTGACAGCGGGAGCCGGCAGCGCCATCTTTCTGCATGTGGCGCGCCCCGATTACCGGCCGACGCAAGGCTGCGTTGCGGTCGCCCGCGATGATCTGCTCGACATCCTCAAGGTCTGCGACGCTGAAACGCGCCTGCGGATCGGCTGACCGGCGCTTGCCGTCCGTTCAGGGGGGCGGTATCTGGCGAGGGCCGAAGATCGCCGTGCCGACGCGCACATGCGTCGCCCCGAAGCGCACTGCGACCTCGAAATCGCCGCTCATGCCCATGCTCAGGGCGGCAAGGCCGTTGCGCGCCGCGATTTGGGCCAGAAGCGCAAAATGCAGCGATGGCTCCTCATCGACCGGCGGGATGCACATCAGGCCGATGACGGGAAGTTCGAACTCGTCGCGGCAGCGGGCGATGAAGGCATCCGCCTCGGCCGGGGCGACGCCGGCCTTGTTCGGCTCTTCGCCGGTGTTCACCTCGATGAAGCAGGCCGGGCGGCGGTCCAGACGATCCATGGCCTTCGCCAAAGCCGCCGCCAGCTTCGGTCGATCCAGGGCATGGATGACATCGAACAGCGCCACCGCCTCACGGGCCTTGTTGGACTGCAGGGCGCCAACCAGATGCAGCTCGATGCCGGGCCAGGCCTCGCGCAGGGCCGGCCATTTGGCCCTGGCTTCCTGCACCCGGTTTTCGCCGAACACCCGGTGGCCGGCTGCCAGCGCCGGGACGATGCGGTCGGACCCATGGGTCTTGGAGACCGCAATCAGGCGTATCTCCGCCGGATCGCGGCCGGCCTCGCGCGCCGCGGCGGCGATCTGATCTTCCACCCGGCGCAGGTTTTCAGCCACCGGGACAACGGCTTCAGCCGGCATGCGCGTGTCAGGCATTGGCAGATCCGCTTCATTCATGGCAGCTTGGATTCATGAGCGCACCCGAGACCGGCCCGCACGCACGCAGCCTAGCAGAGCACGCCCGCTGGCTCAATTCGCGGGCGCGCCAGAACCGCCACCTGCCGGCGGTGATTCTGATCACCGACCACGCCCGCCTGGGCGATCCGGTCGCGGCCATCGAGGCGCTGCCCAGGGGCAGCGCCGTGATCCTGCGCGATTATGACCTTGCCGGCCGGGCCGAACTGGCGCACAGGCTCTGCCGCCTGTGCCGGCGCCTCGGCCATCGCCTTCTGGTCGCCGGCGATGCCGGGCTTGCCATACGGGTCGGCGCCGACGGGCTGCATCTGCCGCAGCGTCTGGCCGCCACCGCCCGGCGCTGGCGGCGGGCGCGGCCCGGATGGCTGATCACGGCGTCGGCCCATTCGGCGCGCGAATTGCGGGCCCTCGCCAATTGCGGTGTCGATGCGGCGCTGCTGGGCCCGGTGTTTCCGACCGCCAGCCATCCTGGCAGCGCCACCCTGGGGCCGATACGCTTTGCCGCGCTGGCGGCGATCAGCCCGGTTCCGGTCTATGCGCTGGGCGGGATCAGCAGCGCCAACGTCGCGCGGCTCAAACTGAGCCGTGCCGTCGGCATTGCCGCGATTTCAGGCCTGGCCTTGTCCGGCCAGTCCTGACATTCAGAAGTTGAGGTTGGTGCCGAGGAAGAAGACCTGGGCGTCATTGGCGTCTTCGCGCAGGAAGCTCGAGCGGAAATCGTAATACTGGAACCGGCCGGCCAGCGTAATGCCGGCGCCGAAGGTGTACGACGCCCCGAACTGCACGCTTTGCACCTTGTCGGCGTCACCGGCGGATGAAAAGGCATTGCCCGGCGACAGCAATTCGTTGCGTCGATGGGTCACGGCCGAGAACTGCAGGCTGGTGGCCCAGGCGCGGCCCGCATAGCTGAGCCCGAGGTCATAGCCCTCGTAATCGAGATCGGCGATCCGCGAGCCCTTGAGATAGGAGGCACCGAGCGTCAGCCCGAAAATGCCGACGTTGAGGCCGACGTTATACGCCCGGCGCTCGTCCTGGGCCGGTGCGACATTGAGCAGCAGCGGATCGCTGGCACCCACCCCGGCAGCAAAATAGGTCGAGGTCAGAGACACGTCGAGTTTGCGCGGGGCATCCGGATCAAGCCCGGTGGCGCCGAGCCCGAAGCCCAGCCGGAAACCGGCATAGCGGGGCGTGAACGTACCGATCTGCAGGGTCTGCGACGAAAACGGGTCGCCGGCCGTCCGGTCCATCCCGCTGCTGGTGACGTCGGGGCGCAGCAGGCTGGGCGCCGAGGCGCCCAATCCGTAGACACCGGAGGCGGCGGCGCCATAGCCGACCTGAGCGGCGCTGCTGGCCGGATCAAACTTGCCGCCCTGGCTTTTGAGATAGATGAATCCTTCGCCGCCCCGCGGGGAATCATTGATGGCGCCGGCGACATCGGCGGCGGTCGTCCCCGGGTCACCGGGTTGAGGGTCGCTCAACTGAATGAAACTCTCGGCGACCTCGGCGGCGGCCGGAACCGCCCCGGACTGATCCTCGAAGGCCCGGGCCGCAGACGGCGTGAAGACGACCGCAAGCAGCGCGCTCGCGAGCCCAAGGGTCGCCGCGCACCGCGTGACTTTGCGCCAGCCGGCCGTCGTTGTTGCCGCAATCGGCATCGGAACCTCCTAATACGCGCCATTAGGGCTCTTTTAGGGCCCGAAATCAAGACGTTCCCGCCTGCGTGCGGGCGTTATGCCGGCGACTGTTGCATCAAGACAACGCTCTGCCGAGACGCCAGCGCACCGGCCATGAGACCGGCGAATCGATGAAACCGGCAGATAGCGTGTTGTCCTGGGCGGTTGCCGGCGTTTATAAAGGCGGGGGCCCGCGGCCCGGGGCGTTTCGGCGTGCCCGGTCCGGGCAGACGGCAAGAGATGTGGATGAACGCGATGTGGTTTGCCTCAAGACCCGGAAACGTCCTGCGATTCGCCCTGATCGCGGTGCTGGCGGTGGCGCTTTCCGGTTGTGGCCTGTTCGGCGGCAAGCGCAAACAGGAGATCACCGGGCCCGGCGTGCCCCGGATCGAAGGCAGCACATTGGGCGTCAACGCCTATCTGTGGCGCGCGGCGCTGGATACGCTTGCCTTCATGCCGCTGGCCTCCACCGATTCCGCCGGCGGCATCATCGTCACCGACTGGTATTCGCCGCCCAAGGTGCCGGGCGAGCGCATGAAGGTGACGGTCTACATCATGGACCTGAGATTGCGTGCCGACGCCATCCGGGTCGCCGTCTTCCGTCAGATCCGCGGCAAGGGCGGCGCCTGGCAGGACGCCACGGTTCAGGCCGGCACCGCCGAACGTCTTGAAGACGCCATCCTCACGCGTGCCCGGCAATTGCGAATCGCCGCCGTCGACAGTCGATAAGCCGCGGCCCCCGGGGCCGCAACCTCTCAGTCAGCGAACAGGCACGATGTCGCGTTACAACGCTCAAGCTACCGAACTGAAATGGCAGGCCCGGTGGGAAGAGGCCGGGACCTTCCGGGTCAGCCGGAATCCGCAGCGCCGCAAATACTACGTGCTCGAGATGTTTCCCTACCCCTCGGGGCGTATTCACATGGGCCATGTGCGCAACTACACGCTGGGCGACGTGGTCGCCCGCTACAAGCGCGCCCAGGGCTATAACGTGCTTCATCCGATGGGCTGGGACGCCTTCGGCATGCCGGCGGAAAACGCCGCCATGGAACACGGCATTCATCCGGCCGCCTGGACCTATCAGAACATCGAGGCGATGCGCGGCCAGCTCAGACGCCTCGGCCTGGCGGTCGACTGGAGCCGGGAGTTCGCTACCTGCGATCCCGACTATTACCGCCACGAACAGAAGCTGTTTCTCGATTTCTACCGCGCCGGGCTGGCCTATCGCCGCGAATCCTGGGTCAACTGGGATCCGGTCGATCGCACCGTGCTGGCCAACGAGCAGGTGATCGACGGCCGTGGCTGGCGTTCCGGCGCGATTGTCGAGCGGCGCAAGCTGTCGCAGTGGTTCCTGCGCATCACCGCCTTTGCCGACGATCTGCTCGACGGTCTCGAGCGGCTGGAAAACTGGCCATTGAAAGTGCGGCGCATGCAGGAGAACTGGATCGGCCGCTCGCAAGGCCTGCGCATGTGGTTCGACATCGACGGGCGCGATGAGCGGCTCGAGCTCTATACGACCCGCCACGACACCCTCTTCGGGGCCAGTTTCTGCGCCATTGCGCCTGACCATCCGCTGGCCACCGAGCTCGCCCGGGACAACCCTGATCTCGCCGCCTTCATCGACGAGTGCGCCCGCATCGGCACCAGCGAGGCGGCCATCGAAACGGCCGAAAAGCGCGGGTTTGACACCGGCCTGCGGGCCCGTCATCCGTTCGATGAGGGCCGCATGCTGCCGATCTATGTGGCCAATTTCGTGCTCATGGACTATGGCACCGGCGCCATCTTCGGCTGTCCCGCCCACGACCAGCGCGACCTCGAATTCGCCCGCAAGTACAGGCTGCCGGTCCTGCCGGTGGTGATTCCCGCGGACGCCGACCCCGAGAATTTCGAGATCGGCGACGAGGCCTATGTCGGCGACGGACGGCTGGCGAACTCCGGCTTTCTCGACGGCCTTTCGGTGGCGGACGCCAAGGAGGAAATGGCCCGGCGCATGGAAGACCTGGGCCGCGGGAAACGCACGATTACCTATCGCCTGCGCGACTGGGGCGTCTCTCGCCAGCGCTACTGGGGCTGTCCGATCCCGATCATTCATTGCCAGGCCTGCGGCATCGTGCCGGTGCCCGAGGACGAATTGCCGGTGCAGCTCCCCGACGACGTCAGCTTTGATAAGCCGGGCAATCCGCTCGAGCATCACCCGACGTGGAAAATCGCGCCCTGCCCGGCCTGCGGGCGCGAGGCCCGGCGCGAGACCGACACGTTCGATACTTTCGTCGATTCGTCATGGTATTTCGCCCGCTTCTGCTCGCCCGGGGCGGAGACCCCGTTCACGGCCGAGGAGGCCGGCTACTGGCTGCCGGTCGATCAGTACATCGGCGGCGTCGAGCATGCGATCCTGCACCTGCTTTACGCCCGCTTCTTCACCCGGGCGATGAAACACTGCGGCTATCTCGAGGTCGAGGAGCCGTTTGCCGGCCTGTTCACCCAGGGCATGGTCTGCCATGAGACCTACCGCGATGCGGACGGCACATGGCTGACCCCTGAAGAGGTGACGCGCAGCGCCGACGGCAGCGTGGTGACCGTCGACGGCGGCCGCCCGGTCACCGTCGGGCGCTCGGAGAAAATGAGCAAGTCGCGCAAGAACACGGTCGATCCCAACGACATCATCGAGTGTTTCGGGGCCGATACGGCGCGCTGGTACATGCTTTCCGACAGCCCGCCCGAGCGCGATCTCGAGTGGACCGATGCCGGCATCGAAGGCGCCTGGCGGTTCACCCGCCGGCTGGCCCGGCTGATCGACGAGGCCGCCGACCGCCTGCCACCGCCCGGGGCGCCGCAGCCTTCCGAATTCAGCGACGCCGCGCTCGATCTGCGCCGCGCCGTTCACCGCACGATCGCCGCAGTCAGCACCGATATCGAGCACTTCCGCCTCAACCGCGCGGTGGCCGCCATCCATCAGCTCACCAACACCGTCTCGGGCTTCGCTGCGGACGGCGAGGACGGCAGCGACTGGGCCCGGCGCGAGGCGCTGGAGATGCTGGTCCGGCTCACTGCCCCGATGATGCCGCATCTGGCCGAGGAAATGTGGGAGCGCCTCGGCCATGCGACAATGCTCGCCGAGACGCCCTGGCCGCAAGCAGAGGACGAGCTGCTGGTCGAGGACACGGTCACCATTGCCGTCCAGGTCGGCGGCAAGCTGCGGGCGACCCTCGAGATGCCGCGCGACTGCGACCGCGAGAGCCTCGAGCAGGCGGCGCTGGCCGCGGCACCGGTGGCCCGCGCCGTCGCCGGGCGGCCGATTCGCAAGGTGGTGGTGGTGCCCAACCGCATCGTCAACATCGTGGTCTGAGACCATGGCGGCGGCGAGGCTGCGGATATTGGCCCTGGCGTCCGGTCTGCTGGTGGTCGCGGCCTGCGGCTTTACGCCGCTCTACGGCCCGCAGGCAGACGGTGCGCCTGGCCCGGCTCTGGGCGCCGCCATCGACGTCGCTCCGATCCCCGAGCGGCTCGGCCAGCAGGTCCGCAACGCGCTCCTCGACCGGCTGGCGCCCCTGGCCGGCGACGGCGCTCCCGCCTTTCGTCTCGAGGTCTCGCTGGCAGAAGACAGCCAGGGCGGCGGCTATCGCCCGGACAAGGCGATCACCCGCAGGACACTGCGCCTGACCGCGCAGGTCCGGCTGACCGATCTTGCGACCGACAAGCCGATTCTCGAGGAATCGGCGCGGGCCAGCGTGTCCTATAATGTCGTCCAGTCCGATTTCGCCAATCTGAACGCGGCGCGCAGCGCCCGCGAGCGCGCCGCCGAGATGCTGGCCGACCGGATCGTCGAGAGGCTGGCCTTGTTTCTGCGCGATCGCCAGAACACGCCAGACTGAACCGGCAGCGCAAGGCGCATCGCCATGGTGAAGCTCGCCCGCCACGCCATTGAACAGTTTCTGAACGCCCCCGAAGCGCGGTTTTGCGCCGCCCTGATTTTCGGGCGCGACGAGGGGCTGGTGCGCGAGCGCGCCGAGCACCTTGCCCGCGCCATCGTCGCGGACGCCGCCGATCCCTTCCGCATTGCCGTGCTCGACGCCGCCGAGCTGCGTCAGGACCCGGCGCGTCTGGCCGACGAGGCGGCGGCGATCGCCATGGGCGGCGGCCGGCGGCTGATCCGGCTGTTGAACGCCAATGACCAGATCGCGGATGCGCTGGCCGCTTTTCTCAAGGCCCCGGCAGGCGACGGTTTCGTGCTGGTGACGGCCGGCGATCTCGGCCCGCGCTCGCGCCTGCGCAAGGCCTTCGAGGCCGCCGAGCACGGCGCCGCCATCGCCTGCTATCCGGACGAGGGCCGGGCGCTCGAGGCGCTGATTGTCGAGACGCTCGCCGCCCATGATCTGAAAGTGGCGCCGGACGCGCTCGCCTATCTCGCCGGTCACCTGGGCAGCGACCGCATGGTCTCGCGCGGCGAGCTGGAAAAGCTGGCGCTGTACAAATCCGGCGGCGCAGCAGCCGATAATGCGCCGGCGCACGAAGTCACCCTGGCCGACGCCATGGCCTGTGTCGGCGATTCCGCCGCCGTGGCGCTCGATCAGGCGGTGGACGCGGCGCTGCTTGGCGATGCCCGCGGGCTCGATGTCGCGCTTCACCGGGTGCTCACCGCCGGCACCAGCCCGATCACCGTCATCCGGGCGCTGGCGCGGCGTTTGCAGCGGCTCGATCTCGCCGCCGGCCACATCGCCGCCGGCTGTTCCGTCGACGACGCCCTGCGCCGGCTGCGCCCGCCGCCCTTCAGGCCCGAGCAGGCGGCGCTGCGGCGCCAGCTCG
>CAZZKF010000007.1:23612-61245 GCA_964654995.1 uncultured Alphaproteobacteria bacterium
CGGCTGCGCCCGCCGCCCTTCAGGCCCGAGCAGGCGGCGCTGCGGCGCCAGCTCGACAAATGGCCGGGCGCCCGTCTGCGACGCGCCCTGGAGATGGTGCTGGAGGCCGAAATCGCCTGCAAGGCAACCGGCGCCCAGCCGGCCGTGGTCTGCGCCCGGACCTGTTTTCGGCTTGCCGCAGCAGCCGCATAACTTATTGAATTAAAAGGGGTTTTGGTCATCCTCCGGGGCCTGACACAGGCGCCGGCAGATCTCGTCGAGCTGATCGAGCGTGCGGTACGCAATGCGCAGCTCGCCCCCCTTTCGGCGATGGTGGACCACCACCTTGAGGCCCAGGGCGCCGGACAGATTGGCCTCCAGCGCCCGCGTATCGGCATCCTTGGCCGGGTGCTGACGGGCGGTTTTCCTGGGCGCCGCCCGGGCCGCCAGGCGCTCGGCCTCGCGCACGCTCAGACCCTGGGCAACGATGATCCGGGCCAGCGCCACCGGGTCCTCGGCGGTGATCAGGGCACGCGCATGCCCCATCGACAGGCGCCCGTCGTCCAGCATGTCCTGAACCGCATCAGGCAGGGTGAGCAGGCGCAGCATGTTGGCGACATGGCTGCGGCTCTTGCCCACCGCCTGGCCCAGGGCCTTCTGGGTGTGGCCGAAATCGTCGATCAGCCGGCGATAGCCGCGGGCTTCCTCGATCGGGCTCAGGTCCTCGCGCTGAATGTTCTCGATCAGGGCGGCTTCCAGAACCTGGGCATCATCGAGCCGGTGCACGATCACCGGCACCTCGTGGAGCCCGGCCGCCTGGGCCGCCCGCCAGCGGCGCTCGCCGGCGACGATTTCGAAGCGCTCGCCGTCACCGCCGTCCAGCGGCCGCACCAGCAACGGCTGCAGGATGCCGTGGCGGCGGATCGAGGCCACAAGATCGGCAATCGCCGCCTCGTCGAACAGATGGCGCGGCTGATAGCGGTTGGGCTCGAGCCAGGTGATCGGCATGCGTTGCGGCGCCCGTCCGACGGCACTTTCCGCGGCCGTTTCCTGCGGCACGGCGGCGGCCGGCTTGTCCTCGCCGAGCAGGGCGGAGAGCCCGCGTCCCAGCCGGTGGACCTTGCGTTTGCTGGCTTCGCTCATGGCTTCAACCTTATCCTTTTCACGCCGCCCGGGCGGCACGGTCGCGGCGCAGCACCTCGCCGGCGAGGCGAATATAGGCCTGGCTGCCGGGACAGCGATAGTCGTAAAGCAGCGCCGGCTTGCCGTAGGACGGCGCTTCGGAAATCCGTACATTGCGGGGAATGACGGTCTCGAACACCATGTCGCCGAGAAAGTCGCGGACATCCGCCGCCACCTGGCCGGAGAGATTGTTGCGGCGATCGAACATGGTCAGCACGATGCCCTGGATCTCGAGCCGGGGATTGAAATTGCCGCGCACCCGATCGATGGTGCGCATCAGCTGGGTGAGCCCCTCGAGCGCAAAGAACTCGCACTGGAGCGGAATGATGACCGCATCCGCCGCCACCAAAGCGTTTAAGGTCAAGAGGTTAAGGGACGGCGGGCAATCGATCAGCACATATTCGATCGCCCCGCTTTCAAGCTCCGGGGCCTGGCGCAGAACCCGCCGCAGCACGTGTGCGCGCTCATCTGCATCGACCAGTTCGACCTCGGCCCCGGACAGATCGATGGTCGCCGGTACCAGGCCGAGGCGCGGCACTTCGGTCTCGATCATCGCCTCGGCCAGGCTGGCTTCGCCCATCAGCATCTGGTAGCTGGTGACCTGGCGGGCCTCGCGCTCGATCCCCAAACCGGTGCTGGCATTCCCCTGGGGATCGAAATCGACCAGCAGCACGCGTTTGCCGACGGCGACCATGGCGGTTGCCAGATTGATCGCCGTTGTCGTCTTGCCGACCCCGCCTTTCTGGTTGGCAACCGCGACGATCCGCGCCGGCGGCGGCGCGCCGTCGGCTTTCGAATGCTTGTCGCTGGCGGGGTCAGAGGTCACGGGGCTGGCCTTTGCGGCTGTCGCTTTTCGAAATCGGTGATGCGCAGGATGCGTGCATCCGGCGCCGTGCGGCTGGGCACCGGATCGCAGGCGATTGTCCAGGATTTGCAGGCCTCGGTCAATTCATCGGCAAAAGTCTTTCCCCTGGGCAGCAGCAGCACCGTGCCGGCCCGGGCAAAGGGTTGTGCCAGCTCGAGAATCCGCCCCACCGGAGCCAGCGCACGGGCGGTGATCACGTCGCTGGCCCAAGGCGTGAGCGCTTCGATGCGGGCGTTATGGACTGTGACGGCGCACTCCGTGACCCGCGCTGCCTCGCGCAGAAAGGCGCATTTGCGGGCGTCACTCTCGATCAGATGCACGTCACCGGCGCCCAAAATGGCCAGCACCAGGCCGGGAAAGCCGGCGCCGCTGCCCAGATCCGTCCAGCACAGCGCCCGCCGGTCTGCAGGCGGCTTCGGAGCAAGCGCCAGAAGCTGGGCCGAATCAAGGACATGACGGCACCAGACGTGTTCGAGACTGGCGGCACTCACCAGGTTGATGCGGCGCTGCCAGCGGGTCAGGAGATCGACATAGCGCTCGAGCCGCGCCCGTGTTTCACGTGAAACACCGGTCTCGCGCTGAAAATCCGCCGGCCCGTAGGATGCACTCATGCTTCCGCTGCTTCCGCCCGGGGGCGCGAGCGGGCCTGGCGGACATGGCCGAGAAGCGCGGTCAGCGCCGCCGGCGTGACGCCGGGAATGCGGGCCGCCGCACCCAGGGTGGCGGGGCGCGCCTGGGCGAGCTTTTCGCGGACTTCCGCCGACAGGCCGCCGATGGCGCCATAATCGAGGTCTTCGGGCAGCGCCAGCGCCTCGTCGCGGCGAAAGGCGAGGACATCGGCGTCCTGGCGGTGCAGATAGCCGGCATAGCGGGCATCGATCTCCAGCTGCTCGGCGACATCGGCCCGCATGGCGCCAAGCTGCGGCCAGATCGCGGCGAGCCGGGCAACCGTGACACCGTCGCGAGCCAGCAGCTCGAAGGCCGAGCGCCGGCGGCCGTCGAGATTGACAGTGAGCCCGGCACGCGCCGCTTCGCTCGGCGTCAGCGTCAACGCGTCCGCCAGTTCCCGCGCCGCATCGAGGGCTTGCGCCTTGGCCTCGAAGGCACGCCAGCGCGTGGGCCCGACGCAGCCGGCCTCGCGGCCGAGGCCGGTGAGGCGGCGATCGGCATTGTCGGCGCGCAGCCGCAAACGGTATTCGGCCCGCGAGGTGAACATGCGATAGGGCTCGGTCACCCCGCGGTGGACCAGATCGTCGATCATCACGCCGATATAGGCCTGGGCGCGATCAAGGATCAGCGGTGCATCCCCGGCGGCCGCCCGGGCGGCATTGATGCCGGCCATCAGGCCCAGCGCCGCGGCCTCCTCATAGCCGGTGGTGCCGTTGATCTGGCCGGCGAGATAGAGGCCGGTGACATCGCGGCACTCAAGGCTGGGGCGCAGACAGCGGGGATCGACGAAATCATATTCGATGGCATAGCCGGGGCGGATCATCGCCGCCCGCTCGAGCCCCGGGATGGTCGCCAGCATTTGCCTCTGCACGGCTTCGGGCAGCGAGGTCGAGATGCCGTTGGGATAGACGGTGGTATCGTCAAGTCCTTCCGGCTCCAGGAAAATCTGGTGGCGCGGCCGCTCGGCAAAGCGCACCACCTTGTCCTCGATCGACGGGCAGTAGCGGGGCCCGCGAGCCTCGATCTGGCCGGAATACAGGGGCGAGCGATCAAGGTTGTCGCGAATGACCGCGTGCGTCCTTGGCGTCGTTTCGGTGATGTGACAGTCGATCTGGGGCCGGGTGATCGCCGCGGTGAGGAAGGAAAACGGCTGTGGCTCGGCATCCCCGGGCTGGCGGGTCAGGCCGGTCCAGTCGATGGTGCGGCCGTCGAGGCGCGGCGGCGTGCCGGTCTTGAGCCGCCCGAGGGGGAGCGCCAGACGCTCAAGCGTGTGCGCCAGGCCGATCGCCGGCGCCTCACCCAGGCGCCCGGCCGCGAACTGGCGCGGGCCGATATGGACGCGCCCGCGCAGGAAGGTTCCGGTGGTCAGGACCACGGCCGGCGCACGCAGGCGCCGGCCGTCGGCCAGCACCACGCCAGCAATCGCCGTGCGGGCGCCAGACGTGTCGTCCGGGGCGGCGAGGATCAGATCCTCGACCGCCGCTTCGATGACCTCGAGGCCGGGCGTCTCGGCGATTGCCGCCTGCATGGCGGCGCGATAGAGGCGGCGGTCGGCCTGGGCGCGGGGCCCGCGCACCGCCGGGCCCTTGCGCCGGTTGAGCAGGCGGAACTGGATGCCGGCGGCGTCCGCCACGCGGCCGATGAGACCGTCGAGGGCATCGATTTCGCGCACCAGATGGCCCTTGCCGAGCCCGCCGATCGCCGGATTGCACGACATCTCGCCGATGGTGGCGACGCGGTGGGTGAGCAGCGCCGTGCGCGCGCCGATCCGCGCCGCGGCGGCCGCGGCCTCGCAGCCGGCGTGGCCACCGCCGATGACAATGACATCATAGCTGCTGCGCGTTTCCGCCATGACTTGGCCTCAGTCCTCCAAGGGTTCGCGGGAGCGGACCATAGGGCCCGGATGGGCGCTTGCCAAGCCCCCTGTTTCACGTGAAACATCGCCCGCCCGCTCACTTGCCGATGCAGAAGTCGCGAAAGATGGCATCGAGAATGTCCTCGACATCGACGCGGCCGGTGATGCGCCCGAGTTCGCGCGCCGCCAGGTGCAGGTCCTCGGCCAGCAGCTCGGGTGCATCGTCGGGGGCGCCGATCGCCCGCTGCAAGTGTCCGCGCGCCGCCTCGAGCGCCTGGCGGTGGCGCAGGCGGGTGAGCCCGGGCCCGGCGCCGGCCGCCGCCTCGAAGAGATCGCCTAAGCGGGCCGTCAACACCTTGAGCAGACGGCGCAGGCCGGTGCCGGTGCGCGCACTCACCGTCACCACCGGCACGTCGTTCCAGGTGGCGCCGACGTCGACCGCCGCCAGATCGATCTTGTTGACGACGATGAGCGCGCGCTCATCGATCAGGGCCGCGGTCTCCTCCGGCAACTTCGGCCAGTCGCGGGCATCGACCAGGACGAGGCGCAGATCCGCGGCTTCCGCCATCGCTCGGGCGCGGCGCACGCCCTCGCTTTCGATGGCGTCGCCGGGGGTCCGCAGGCCGGCGGTATCGATCAGCGTCAGGGGATAGCCGGCGAGGTCGAAATGGACCTCGATCAGATCCCGGGTGGTGCCGGCGACCTCCGAGACGATGGCCGCCTCGCGCCTGGCCAAGGCATTGAAAAGACTTGATTTTCCGACATTCGGGGGGCCCAGGATGACGGCCCGCACGCCGTCCCGCAGGCGCTCACCCAAGTGCGCGTCATCGAGATGATCGGCGATCTCGGCATCGAGCGCCCGGGCGGCATCGCGGCCACGTGCGACCAGGCCGTCGGGCAGGTCCTCGTCGGCAAAATCGATGGTCGCCTCGATCTCGGCGAGCGCCTCGATCAACCGCGTCCGCCAGCCCTCGTAGAGCCGGGCGAGGGCGCCCTCGTACTGCTGGAGCGCCTGGCGGCGCTGGGCTTCGGTCTCGGCGTTCACCAGATCGGCGAGGCCCTCGGCGGCGGTGAGGTCCAGCTTGCCGTGCTCGAAGGCGCGGCGCGTGAATTCGCCGGGCTCGGCCGGGCGCAGGCCGGGACAGGTGAGCAGTGCGGCGCCGACGCGCTCGATCACCGCCCGGCCGCCGTGCAGGTGCAGCTCGGCAACATCCTCGCCGGTGAAGCTGCGGGGGGCCGGAAACCACAGGACGAGGGCCCGGTCGATGGCCTCGCCGCTCACCGGATCGCGCAGCAGGCGGACAGTCGCGCGGCGCGGCGGCGGCAGGGCGGCGGGGCTGGGGCGGCCCGAACAGAGCGCCGAGAGCGCCGGCCCGGCGCCCGGCCCCGAGATCCGCATGACCGCTACCCCGGCCCGCCCGCGGCCGCTGGCGAGAGCGAAAATGGTCATCAAACGGCGCCTCCGCCGCGCCGGCGATGACAGTGGCCGGATGCGGCGATCTGGGTCATACTGGCGGGCGCGGGCGCGCGGCGCCCAAGGGAGTCGACAGCATGAGTGCAAACCTTCTGGGCCGGGAAACCAGCCCCTATCTGTTGCAGCACAAGGACAATCCGGTCCATTGGCGGCCCTGGGGGCGCGCCGCCCTCGACGAAGCCAGGGCAGCGGACAAGCCGATTCTGCTGTCGATCGGCTATGCCGCCTGTCACTGGTGCCACGTGATGGCTCATGAGAGCTTCGAGAACCCCGAAATCGCGGCGATCATGAACGAGCATTTCGTCAATATCAAGGTCGACCGCGAACAGCGGCCCGACATCGATGCCATCTATCAGACGGCGCTTGCGCTGCTCGGCCAGCCGGGCGGCTGGCCGCTGACCATGTTCCTCACGCCGCAAGCTGAGCCGTTCTGGGGCGGCACCTATTTTCCGCCCCGCGCCAGCTTCGGGCGCCCCTCGTTTGCCGATGTGCTGACCCGCATCCACGAGGTCTACCACTCCAACCGCGAGGCAGTGGCCAAGAACACGACGGCGCTCACCGACGCCCTGCACCGGATCGCCGCCGGACAGCTCGGGGCCGGCGCCGGATCCGAGGGTCTCACCGTTGAGCAGCTCAATGCCGCCGCCGAGGCCTTGCTGGCCCAGATCGACCCGGAGCACGGCGGCCTCAAGGGCGCGCCCAAGTTCCCGCAGGTGCCGATGCTCGAGCTGCTGTGGCGGGCCGGAAAACGCCTCGAGGACAAGCGGTATCGTGATACCGTAAACCTGACGCTCACCCGGATGTGCCAGGGCGGCATCTACGATCATCTGGGCGGCGGCTTTGCCCGCTATTCGGTCGACGAGCGCTGGCTGGTGCCGCATTTCGAAAAAATGCTCTACGACAACGCTCAGCTGATCGACATGCTGTGCCTCGCCTGGCAGGCCGGGCACGCGCCCTTGTTCGCCGAACGCATTGCCGAGACCGCCGGCTGGGCCTTGCGCGAAATGCGCACGGCAGACGGTGCCTTTGCCGCCTCGCTGGATGCCGACAGCGACGGCGAAGAGGGCCGCTTCTATGTCTGGACCAGGGCCGAGATCGACGACCTTCTGGGCGATGATGCCGAGCTTTTCTGCACTGCCTACGACGTCACCGCAGCCGGCAACTGGGAGGGCCGCACCATCCTCAATCGCCTGCACCACCCGGAGCCCTTGGCGGCCGAGGAGGAGACGCGGCTGGCGGCAGCGCGGGCGCGCCTGCTGGAAGTCCGCGAATCCCGCATCCGTCCGGCCCGCGACGACAAGGTGCTGGCCGACTGGAACGGCCTGATGATCGCCGCTCTGGCCCGCGCCGGCGCCCTGTTCGGGCGCGACGACTGGCTGCAGGCGGCGCGCGAGGCCTACGCCTTCATCACCGGGGCAATGGCGGTGCCCGGCACCGCACGTCTCTATCACTGCTGGCGGGCCGGGCGCGCCGAGCCGCAAGCGCTGCTTGACGATTACGCGCTGATGAGCCGGGCGGCGCTGGTCCTCCACGAGGTCACCGGGGAGCGCCCCTATCTCGACGATGCCATCCGCTGGCTCGAGGTGCTGGACGCCGATTTCCTGGACCGCGAGCACGGCGGCTATTATTTCACGCCCGAGGGCGCCGACGACCTGATCGTGCGCACCCGCAACGCCGGCGACTCGGCCACCCCGGCCGGCAACGGGGTGATCGCCGAGGTTCTGGTCCGCCTCTATCACCTGACCGGCGAGGCCGGCTTTCGAGACCGCGCCGACGAGCTGTTCGCCGCCTTTGCCGGGGCGTTGGGCGAGAACGGCTGGGCCTTTGCCAGCCTGCTGAATGCCCTCGATACGGCGCTTTTGCCCATCCAGGTGGCGATCATCGGCCGGCACGACGAGGCCGGATGCCGGGCACTGGTGGACGCCGCCCTCACTGCTCCGTGCCCCAACCGCATTCTGCTGGTCTGCGACCCGGAGACCCCGCTTCCGGCCGGCCATCCGGCCAGCGGCAAGGGTCTGGTGGACGGCCGGGCCGCCGCCTACGTCTGCCGCGGTGCGACCTGTTCACCGCCGGTCACCGCGCCTGACGATCTGACCCGCCAGCTCACGGAGTAAGCGCCATGCCCTATCTCTCCCTGCACAGCCCGGTCGGCGATCTCACCCTCATCGAAGAGGCCGGCGCCATCGTCGCCCTGGAATGGGGCTGGGCCGGCGGCGAGCAGACCGCAACCCCGGTGCTGGCCCGCGCCCGGGCGCTGCTCGACGATTACTTCGACGGCAAGCCGGTCGATTTTTCCGTCCTGCCCCTGCACCCCGCCGGCACCACGTTTCAACAGCGGGTCTGGCAGGCATTGAGCCGCATTCCCTATGGGCGCCTGGTCAGCTATGGCGAGCTGGCGGCCTCGCTGGGCTCGAGCCCGCGCGCCGTCGGCGGGGCCTGTGGCGCCAATCCGATCCCGCTGCTCATCCCCTGCCACCGGGTGGTGGCGGCTGACGGCCGGCTCGGCGGCTATTCCGGTGATGGCGGTTTTGAGACCAAGGCCAACCTGATCGCGCTCGAAGGAGCGCGGCGTGACAAAGGCCGGGCGGCGGCGTAAAGTTTGGCCCGCCCGGCGCGCCGCCAGCGCCGCCGGCACGCGATCGACGACCAGGACACGGGAGGACGATGGACAATGAGCGGACAGGACATCACCATCCGCGCCTTTGATGGCGGAACTTTTGCGGCCTATCTCTCGCCGGCAGCCGGCGGGCCGGCGCCCGGCATCGTGCTGATCCAGGAAATCTTCGGGGTCAACGCGGTAATGCGCGGCATTGCCGACTGGCTGGCCGGCGAAGGTTTCACGGTGCTGTGTCCGGACCTGTTCTGGCGCCAGGAACCGGGCATCCAGATCACCGACAAGACCCAGGCCGAATGGGATCGCGCCTTCGAGCTGTTTCAGGGCTTCGACCTCGACCTCGGGGTTGCCGACCTGATCTCGACGCTGGATCATCTGCGCACGCTGGACTCTTGCACCGGCACCGCCGGAGCGGTCGGGTACTGTCTCGGCGGCCAGCTTGCGTACCTCATGGCCTGCCGTTCGGCCGTCGATGCAGCGGTCGGCTATTACGGCGTCCACATCCAGGATTTTCTCGACGAAGCCGGCAAGATCACCCGGCCCCTGATGCTGCATGTCGCCGAAGAGGACCAGTTCGTGCCCAAGGACGCGCAGGCCGCAGTGGCGGCGGCGCTTGGCGAGCATGAGCAGGTGACGCTCCATGCCTACCCGGGCATGGATCACGCCTTCGCCCGGCAAGGCGGCGAGCATTACGACCTTGAGAACGCGACACTGGCGAACCAGCGCACCATCGCCTTTTTCAAGGCCAATCTCGGCTAGACGGGCGGGACCGGACGATGCCCAAAGCGATTCGCCTGAGCCGCACCGGCGGGCCCGAGGTTCTGGACTGGTGCGACTTCGATCCCGGGCCGCCGGGGCCCGGCGCCGTGCGCATTCGCAACCGCGCCATCGGCGTCAATTTCATCGATGTCTACCATCGCACCGGCCTCTACCCGATCCCGATCCCCGGCGGCCTGGGGGTCGAGGCGGCCGGCATCGTCGAGGCGGTCGGCGATGGTGTCGACGAGTTTTGCCCCGGTGACCGGGTGGCCTATGGCTCGGCGCCCCCCGGGGCCTACGCCGAGGTCCACATCATGCCGGCCCACCGGCTGGTCAAGCTGCCCGACGGCATCGACGACAAGACGGCGGCGGTGCTGATGCTCAAGGGAATGACCGCCCAGTATCTGGTCCGCCGCACCCACCGGCTGGCGAAAGGCGAGACCATCCTGCTGCATGCCGCGGCCGGTGCCGTCGGCCTCATCGTTCTGCAATGGGCCAAACATCTCGGCGCCCGCGTGATCGGCACCGTCGGCTCGGACGAAAAGGCCGAGATTGCGCGGGCTGCCGGCTGCGATCATGTGATCGTGTACACCCGCGAGGATTTCGCCGTACGGGTGCGCGAGATCACCGACGGTGCCGGCGTCGACGTGGTTTACGATTCGGTCGGCAAGGATACCTTCGAAGGCTCGCTTGACAGCTTGCGCCCCTTGGGTCTGATGGTCACCTATGGCAATGCCTCGGGCCCGGTGCCGCCGGTTGAGCCCTTGCACCTGATGCAGAAGGGCTCGCTGTTTCTCACCCGGCCGACGCTT
Source organism: uncultured Alphaproteobacteria bacterium (assembly GCA_964654995.1). GTDB lineage: Bacteria > Pseudomonadota > Alphaproteobacteria > CAZZKF01 > CAZZKF01 > CAZZKF01. Next base: position 33,822 of record CAZZKF010000007.1, read on the forward strand.
CAGCATTATGCGGCGCGGCGCGAGGATCTGCTGGCCATGGCGGCCGAGGTGTTCGAGGTGGTGCAGTCGGGCGCGGTGAAGATCCGTGTCAATCAGACCTATCCGCTCTCGCGAGCCGCCCAGGCGCACCGTGACCTGGAAGCACGCCGAACGACGGGGGCCACGGTACTGCTGCCCGACGCCTGACCGCCGAGATAACGTACCGCCGAGCCCGGAGTACGCCCGTGCTCAGGTGTTCATGGAATCGAAGAACTCGGCGTTGCTCTTGGTGCCCTTGAGCTTGTCGAGCAGGAATTCGATCGCATCCACCACCCCCATCGGCATCAGGATGCGGCGCAGCACCCACATCTTGGACAGCGTCGCCTTGTCGACCAGAAGCTCTTCCTTGCGGGTGCCCGACTTGGTGATGTCGATGGCCGGGAAGATGCGCTTGTCGATGATCTTGCGATCGAGAATGATCTCGGAATTGCCGGTGCCCTTGAACTCCTCGAAGATCACCTCGTCCATGCGGCTGCCGGTATCCACCAGGGCGGTGGCGATGATCGATAGCGAGCCGCCTTCCTCAATGTTGCGCGCCGCCCCGAAGAAACGCTTGGGGCGCTGCAGGGCGTTCGAATCGACACCGCCGGTCAGCACCTTGCCTGACGACGGCACCACGGTGTTGTAGGCGCGCGCCAGCCGGGTGATCGAATCCAGCAGGATCACCACGTCGCGTTTGTGCTCGACCAGCCGCTTGGCCTTGTCGATCACCATCTCGGCGACCTGGACATGGCGCGCCGCCGGCTCATCGAAGGTCGAGCTGATGACCTCGCCCTTGACCGAGCGGGCCATGTCGGTCACTTCCTCGGGGCGCTCGTCGATCAGCAGAACGATCAGATAGATCTCCGGATGGTTGGCGGTGATCGCATGCGCGATGTTCTGCAGCAGCATCGTCTTGCCGGTTCTGGGCGGCGCCACGATCAGCGCCCGCTGCCCTTTGCCCAGGGGTGCCACCAGATCGATGATCCGGGCGCTGTAGTCCTGCTTGCCGGGGTCCATGTAATCGAGATTGAGCCGCTCTTCCGGGTACAGCGGCGTCAGGTTGTCGAAGCGGACCTTGTGGCGGGCCTTTTCCGGATCGTCGAAATTGATCGAGCGGACCTTCAGGAGCGCGAAATAGCGCTCGCCATCCTTGGGCGCGCGAATCTCGCCTTCAACCGTGTCGCCGGTGCGCAGGCCGAAGCGGCGGATCTGGCTGGGACTGACATAGATGTCATCTGGCCCCGGCAAATAGTTGGCTTCCGGCGAGCGCAGAAAGCCGAAGCCGTCCTGGAGAATCTCCAGCACGCCACTGCCCGAAATCTCGGTCCCCGATTCCGCCAGCTTCTTCAGAATGGCGAACATCATGTCCTGCTTGCGCAGGTTGGAGGCGTTGTCGATTTCATGCTCTTCGGCAAACGCCAGAAGATCGGCCGGGGACTTTTCCTTGAGTTCCTTGAGATTCATGTCAGATCCTGACGCCTTGACTTTGAAAGATCGGGGATGACCGGGATGAATGGATTGCTGACTGGCTTGGGCGTTCAGTCGAACCGGGCACCCCTATGCACTGGAATGCAACCGTCTGGACTTGTGGATTGAACGCTGGGAACGAGTATCTGATGCAGATATGGGTATTTCCGAAACGAAGACAACACCCCGCGGGATGCGGAAACACCCCCCACGTCCGGCTTTTCAATAGCAAATCCGCCGCAACCGGTCAAGCGCGGGCGACCGCGCCCCCGGCGCGAGCCGGTCAGAACGGCTTCAGGATCACCATGAACACGATGATGATCAGCAGAATGGTGGGGACCTCGTTGACGATCCGGTAGAACTTCGACGAGTGCCGGTTCTGCCCCTTGGCAAAGTCCCGGCGCCAGGCCGAAAACAGGCCATGAACGCCGCTCAGTATGACGACCGCCGCCAGCTTGATGTAGATCCACCACGATGACCAGTCGATCATGTCGGTCAGCAGCATCAGGCCGCCGAACAGCCAGGTGGCAATCATCGCCGGATTGATGATCATCCGCAAAAGCCGGCGTTCCATCACCTCGAAGGTCCGGGCCATCTCGGAGTCGGTCCCGGCCTCGACGTGATAGACGTAAAGACGCGGCAGGTAGAACATACCGGCCATCCAGGCGAAGGTTGATATCACGTGCAACGATTTGATCCAGTCGTACCAGTCGTAGATCCAGTCCATGTTTTTCCACCTTTTTTGGTTTACACGCCTTGAAGCGGACAGCCGCACCGCCCGGCCGGGCAGATCGCCGATTTCACCCCCGGCCCGGGCATCGCATCGGCCGATTTCACCAGGTCTGCCAGAGCGGCAATGAAGGCCGGCTCGGTGCCCAGGGCCGGTACCCGCAGAAACACCGGAATGCCGCAAGACCGGGCCATGTTGCGATAGAGGATATCGAGCTCGAACAGGGTCTCGGAATGCTCCGAGACAAAGGCGACGGGGACCACGATCAGCGATTGCCCATCGGCGCCGGCGCGAGCGACCTCATCAGCGATCGACGGGCCAATCCAGGCCATCGGTCCGACCCGGCTCTGATAGCAGATGGCCCAGTCCTCAGGCGTCGGGTCGAGCCGCTCGACAATGGCGTCCACCATCTGCTCGACCTGCCACTGATAGGGATCGCCCTGTTCGATCACCCGTTCCGGCAGACCATGGGCTGAAAACAGGATGCGAAAGCGCTCGCCGCCGGCGTGGCTTCGGCGCAGGTCATCGATGCGTGCCGCATGGGCGGCGATCAGGCCGGGATGCGTCGGATAGCAGCAGACTGCTTGCGTCGGTACATCCAGGCCGGCGGCACGGGCGGCACGCCGCCAGTCGGCAAGCGAGGATCCGGTGGTGGTGGTCGAATACTGCGGGTAGAGCGGCAGCAGGACGATGCGCTCCGGCGCAAAGGCCTTGACCTGGCGCGCGGTCTCGTCGCTCATCGGATGCCAGTAGCGCATGGCGACGAAGACCCGCACGGGTGTCTCCGGTGCTTTCAGTTCCTCCTCGAGCGCCGCGGCCTGGGCCCGGGTCGCCTCGACGAGCGGCGAGCGGCCGCCAATTCTCTCATACAGCCGGCGGGCCTTGGGTGCCCGCAGGCTGGCGATCAGTTGCGCCAGCGGCCAGCGCAGCAGCGCCGGCAGGCCGAGAATCGCCGGATCGGAAAACAGATTGGCGAGGAACGGGCGCACCGCCGGCAAGTCATCGGGACCGCCGAGATTGAACAGAACCACCGCCAAGCGCTCGGGTCTTTCGGAACCGGCCATCGCCAGCAGTCTCCCTAGAGCGCAGCAGCCGGCCGCCAGGCCCGGATCTGTTCGGCCAGTTCGGCAACATGTTCGGGCGGCGTTTGCTGCAGGATTCCGTGACCCAGGTTGAAGACGAACGGGCCCTTGGCCAAGGTTTCCAGAATGTGCGTCGCTTCCTCCGTCATGACCGCACCGCCCAGCATCACAATGGCCGGATCGAGATTGCCCTGAACCGCAACCCGGGCCTGAAGCTCGGCCGCTGCCCAGCCGGCCGGCACATTCGAGTCAATTCCGACGGCATCGACCCCGGTCTGGCGCGCAAAATCGGCATAAAGCGCTCCGGCACCCTTGGGAAAACCGATGATCGGCACCTTCGGGTGGCGCTTTTTCAGGGCTTTGACGATCGCGGAGACCGGTTCGATGCACCAGCGGCGAAAGCCGGTCTCGGACAGGCTGCCGGCCCAGCTGTCGAAAATCTGGACGGCCTCGGCCCCGGCCTCGATCTGCATGTCGAGGTAGCGGATGGTGAGCTCGACCAGACGCTCGATCAGCGCCGCAAACCCGTCCTCGCCGCCGTACGCCCAGCGCCGTGTCGTCAGGTGGTCGGGCGAGGCGCCGCCTTCGACCATATAGGTCGCCACCGTCCACGGCGCTCCGGCAAAGCCGATCAGCGTTACCGTCTCGGGCAGAGCCGCCGCCACTTTTCGCACCGTCTCGGCCACCGGCTGCAGACGCTCGACCGCCGTCTCAAGCGGTGCCAGCGCCGCCACGCCCCCTGCATCCCGGATCGGCTCCAGCACCGGGCCGGTACCCTCGACATAATCAAGCGACTGGCCAAGGGCGTGCGCAACCAGAAGAATATCGGCAAACAAAATGGCGCCATCCATGGCAAAACGGCGGATCGGCTGCAAGGTTACCTCGGCCGCCAGATCGGGCGCATAACAGAGGTCAAGAAAGCCGGAAACCCGGGCGCGCAGCTGGCGGTATTCCGGCAGGTAACGCCCGGCCTGGCGCATGAACCAGAAGGGTACCGGCAGCACCGGCTGACCTGAAAGGGCCTGAAGAAGGGGTTTGTGCGGGGTGGCGCGGGATTCTTCGGGCACTGATTTCGGGCGGGTCATGAACAGGAAACGCCATCAAGGTTAAGAGAAACAAGGTTGTTGTAGTAGAGAATCCCTGTGAAGAACAGGGATTGTTTCTTATCCACAGATTAACCCCCAGCCGGCGGCGGTCACCTCCGGAAAGCCTTGCCGCCCGGGGATAAACCGGGGGATCGATGACGGATCTTCACATCATATCAAGGCGTTACGATTTATGCATAAAAAGGTGACAAAAATGCATGAAAACGACGCATTTTTATGTCGAATGGTGTTTTTCCGACCCGGTGGACGCTTTTGTTCACCTGTCGAGCGTTTGACCGGAAGCGGCCCGGGATTTCGCTGCCCGGGATCATCATGTGAATTTGTCGGCTTTATCCTTGTTTTTCACAGGCTGGCGTTTATAGGTTGGGCAGGCGTGCCCGGACCGGCCGGACCGAAGCCGGTGAGGGCCATGTAGGGGCGACGGTTGGCAATCTCTGGTACAGGCAGTCATGAAGGAATTTCATCTTCATCTGGTCTCGGATGCGACCGGCGAGACCCTGAATTCGGTGGCCCGGGCGGCGGTCACCCAGTTCGAGGGCGTCAAGCCGATCGAGCACAGCTGGGCGCTGGTGCGCTCGGCCAGGCATCTCGATCGGGTGCTCGATGCGATTGCCGAGGCGCCTGGCGTGGTCATGTTCACGGTCGTCGAGCGCAACCTGCGCGAACAGCTCCAGGCCGGCTGCGACCGGCTCGGCGTGCCGTGCATTCCGGTGCTCGACCCGGTGATTGCCTCGCTCAGCGATTATCTCGGCGTCGAAAGCCGTGGCCAGCCAGGGCGCCAGCACGAGATGAACACCGAGTATTTCGGCCGCATCGAGGCCATGCGCTTCACCATGGCCCATGACGACGGCCAGTTGCCCGAGGACCTGGACAAGGCCGACATCATTCTGGTCGGCGTGTCGCGCACCTCCAAGACCCCGACCAGCATCTATCTCGCCAACCGTGGCTACAAGGTCTCCAACGTTCCCGTGGTCCCCGGCTGCCCGTTGCCGGCCGAGCTCGACGGGCTCAAGAAGCCGCTGGTCGTTGGCCTGACGGCCAATGCCGAGCGGCTGGTCCAGGTCCGCCAGAACCGCTTGCGCTCGCTCAACGAGGCGACCGAGACCGATTATGTCGAGCTCGAGTCCGTGCGCCAGGAACTGCTCACGGCACGGCGCTTGTTCACCGAGCGCGGCTGGCCGGTGATCGACGTCACCCGGCGCTCGATCGAGGAAACGGCGGCTGCCATATTGAACCTCTATTTCGAGCGCAACGGGCTCACGGCTTCGGCCGAGGCGGCCGCTTTGAGCGATTGATCCGGCGGCCGTCATGGATGCCGGCACCCGACTGGTTCTTGCCTCTGCCAGCGCCACGCGGGCGCAGATTCTCGAAGGCGCCGGTGTGCCCTTTACGGCCCGTCCGGCTGACGTCGACGAGGCGGCGCTGAAGGCCAGGCTGCGGGCCGAGGAAGCATCGGCGGATGCGGCAGCCACCGCGCTCGCCACCGCCAAGGCGCTGGCGGTCTCGGGCGACGATCAGGGGGCCTTGGTGCTCGGCGCGGATCAGATTCTGGTCGCAGACGGCTGCTGGTTCGACAAACCGGCGGATTTGACGCAAGCACGCAACCGGCTGCGGGATTTGCGCGGGCGCGCGCATGATCTGGTGACCGCCGTGGTCGCCGTCCGCGATGGCGCCGTCATCTGGCGCCATGTCGAGACCGCGCGCCTGGTCATGCGCCGGTTCTCCGACGCCTTTCTCGAAGCCTATTTGAGCGCCGCCGGGCCGACGGTATTGTCGTCCGTTGGCGCCTACCGGATCGAAGGGCCGGGGGCGCAACTGTTCGCGCGCGTCGACGGCGACTATTTTGCCATTCTCGGCCTGCCGCTGTGGCCGCTGCTGGATTTCCTGCGCGAATGCGGGGTGCTGGAGAGATGAATGTAACCGGGCGCAGCCGTATCGCCGGCATCTTCGGCTGGCCGGTGGAGCACAGCCGCTCCCCCGTCATTCACAATTACTGGCTCGCGGCCCATGGCATCGACGGCGTCTATGTGCCGTTTGCGGTGCGCCCGCCGGCTTTGCCTGCGGCACTCGCCGCCCTGCCGGCGCTGGGCATTCTTGGTGTCAATCTGACCATTCCCCACAAGGAAGCCGCCCTTGAGCTGCTCGACCAGGTCGATCCGCGGGCGGCCCGCATCGGCGCCGTCAACACCGTTCATGTCGATGTCGATGGCCGGCTTCTGGGCTACAACAGCGACGGCCAGGGCTTTGTCGACGGGCTGCGCGCAAGCTGTCCCGACTGGGCGCCGCAGGCCGGCCCGGCGGTGGTGCTGGGCGCCGGCGGCGCCGCCCGAGCCATCGTTGCCGCCCTCGATGACGCCGGCGTGCCCGAGATCCGCATCGTCAACCGCACAGGTGCGCGCGCCCATGCGCTGATCGCGGCGCTCGGCGGCACTGGTCTGGTGGCCGAGGCCTGGGAGCGGCGCAATCTGGCGCTTGACGGTGCGGCGCTCCTCGTCAATGCCACGTCGCTGGGCATGGCCGGGCAGCCGCAACTCGAGATCGCCCTTGATGCGCTGCCCGAGACCGCAGTGGTCGCCGACATTGTCTACGTGCCGCTCGAGACACCATTGCTGGCCGCCGCCCGGGCCCGGGGCCATCGGGTGGTCGACGGGCTTGCCATGCTGCTCTACCAGGCGCGTTTCGGCTTTCGCCTGTGGTTCGGCCAGGACCCGGTCGTCGACGATAGCTTGCGCGATCACGTGGCGGCGACGCTCGAGCAGGCATGAGCGGGGGCATGTTCATCCTGGGGCTGACCGGCTCGATCGGCATGGGCAAGACCGAGGCCGCCAAGGTGTTTCGCCGGCTCGGCGTGCCGGTCTATGATTCGGATGCCGAGGTCCACCGCCTGTTCGAGCCCGGCGGCGCCGCGGTCGAGGCGATTGCCCGGGCCTTTCCCGGCACCGTGAAGGACGGCCGCGTCGATCGCGACGCGCTGGCGGCGCGGGTGCTCGGCGAGCCGGCTGCCCTCGCCCGGCTTGAGCAGATCGTGCACCCCTTGGTGCGTGCCGGCCAGATCGCCTTTCTCAAACGTGCAGCCAGGCGCCGCGCGCCACTGGTGGTGCTCGACATCCCGCTGCTGTTCGAGACCGGCGGCGAGGCCGCCTGCGATGCCGTCGCCGTGGTCAGCGCGCCGGCGTTCGTTCAGCGCCACCGGGTGCTGGCGCGGCCCGGCATGAGCCTGGACAAGCTCGATCAGGTGCTGGCCCGGCAGATGCCGGATGCGCAAAAGCGCCAGCGTGCCGATTTCATCATCGAAACCGGCCTCGGCAAGGCGCATTCCCTTCGCCGCATCCGCCGCATCGTCGATATACTGAAAAACCGGAAGGGCCATGTCTGGCCGGACAACGCCGCCCGGCTGATCCGCCGGGCCAACCGCCCGAGGAGCTGATGCGCGCCATTGTTCTCGATACCGAAACCACCGGCCTCGACCCGGCCGACGGCCACCGCATTGTCGAGGTCGCCTGCCTTGAGCTCGACAATCATCTCCCCACCGGAGAGACCTTTCACAGCTATGTCAATCCCCAGCGCGACGTGCCGGAAGAGGCGCAGCGCATCCACGGGCTGAGCGAGGAGTTCTTGCGCCAGCACCCGGCGTTTGCGGAAATCGCCGGCGCGTTTCTGGAGTTTCTCGGTGACTCGCCGCTGGTCATCCACAACGCCGCCTTCGATCTCAAGTTCCTGAATGCCGAGCTCGCCTGGGCCGGCCTCGATCCGCTGGCGTCCGAGCGGGCCATCGACACGCTCGAGCTGGCGCGGCGCAAGTTTCCCGGCGCCCAGAACAATCTCGATGCCCTGTGCCGGCGCTTCGGCATCGACAATTCGGCCCGCACCCGCCACGGCGCGCTTTTGGATGCCGAGCTGCTGGCCGAGGTCTATCTCGAGCTGATCGGCGGGCGCCAGCCGAACCTCGAACTGGCCCATGCCCGGCAAGGCACGCAGCGCGAGGCGACCCGCGCCCGGCCGGCGCGCCCGCATGCCCCGGGCGAAGCGGAACTGGCGGCCCATGCCGCCTTCATCGCCACCCTCAAGGACCCGATCTGGGCGCGGTGAAGGCAACTCATCGTCGCCTGCGCTTCGGGCGAACCTCAGGCAATCGCATCCAGGCCCTTCTTCTGAACCAGCGTCAGGAGCTTGAGAGAGGCGCCGGACGGGTGCTTCTCGCCGCGCTCCCACTGGCTGATCAGGCCGGTCGAAACATTGAGGTGCAGGGCCAGCACCGCCTGACTGACCCGCTCGCGCTGGCGCAACGCGCGAATGTCTTCCGGTCTCATGGGCCGTACCGGGGTCAGGCAGAGCTTGTCGAACCGGCGCAGGGTACGCTTGTCGATCAGGCCCGCGTCGTGCAGATCCGATGCCGTCTCATGAATGGCGCCCAGCGCGTCACTCCGATAGGTCTTGCTCATCGCATATCACCTCGACGATCGCTCGACTTTCCAGTGCCTTGGCGAGGGCGGGCTCATCAAAGGCCAGCATCACACTGGCCAGCTCTCTGAAACCCCTTAACTCGTCCTTGCGTATGTTGCCGCGGGCACTCTTCGGAAAACCGTAAACGAAGAACGCCTTTTCGCCAGAGCGGAACAGCGCGATCGATCTGAACCCACCGGACTTGCCCTCATGCAGGCGGGCAATTCGCTGTTTGATCACGCCGCCTCCGAGATCGGCATCGATCAGCCCCTTCTCGGCATTGGCAACGGCCTCGCACAAGGCTGCGTCGCCGATCCCCTGTTTGCGGGCGAAGCGCACAAACCATCTGGTCTTGAAAACCCGCAAATCCTGGCTTTCCCGGCGTTGGGGCGACCTGTATATAGCACTTAGTGCTATGGTTTTCAAGAAAAATCATAACACCAAGTGTTATGATTCTGCGATCTGGACAGGCAGAACGTCCTTGCGCGGCATTTGGTGTCACGCCCGCAACCACGCGGGACGATCGGCTGCCACCTGACGTTATTCGTGCTCGTGAGAGCTTTTCCTGATGGCCAGCCACACTGGATTTTACGGAAAGTGGAACTCAGCGGGCGTCAGCCCACAGATGCTCAGTCCGAGGGCTGCGCCGCTTCCTGCTGCCTGGCCTCGAGGTGCTTCTGATAAAGCAGGCCGAAGTCGATCGGCTCCAGGAGCAGCGGCGGAAAACCGCCGTCGCGGGTCGCGTCCGCCACCACCCGGCGGGCAAAGGGGAACAGGATGCGCGGGCATTCGATCAGCAGGAACTGCTCGAGGTGCTCGTCCGGCAGGTTCTTGACCGCAAACAGCCCGGCATAGACGAGCTCGATCAGGAAGGTGTTGACCTCGCCGCTTTGCGCCTTGGCGGTGATGTTGAGCGCCACTTCATAGGCCTCGTCGCCGACGCGCGCGGCATTGACGTTGATCGAAATGTCGATCTTTGGCTGTTCCTGTCCGACCTGCTGAAGGCTGCGTGCCCCTTGCGGGTTCTCGAACGACAGATCCTTGACGTACTGGGCGATGATGCCGGCCTGCGCGCCGTCTTCCGTCGAGCCGTTGCCGCTGGTGCCGGTCCCTGCCGGAGGGGTTTGCTGATCGTCCGCCATGGCCATGATCCCTGTTTGATGAGCCGGGCTGTGGCTACCATGGATGCCCGGCACTGACAAGGGCAAAACCGCGGGGTCCGCGGACCCCGCGCCGCTTGCGCCGTCAGCCTACGGGTGGCGGCGGCCTCAGGTCATCGTCGTCCTCGTCCTTGATCTCGTAATAGTCGGCCTCGATGACCACCCCGGGCCGGCGCCGCGGGGCGCGGGGAATCAGCAGCCGGCGCAACAGGCCGCGGCCGATCCAGCGCCGCAGCGGCGGAATGAACAGCAGCAGGCCGAAGGCGTCGGTGAGAAACCCCGGCGTCAGCAGCACCAGGCCGGCGAGCAGCAGGCACAGGCCGTCGAACACCTCGGCCACCGGCATCTCGCCGCGGTTGAGGCTGGCCTGCGCCCGGCGCCAGACCGAAAGGCCCTGAACGCGCAGCAGAATGCCGCCGGCAATGGCGGTGGCGATGATGATCAGAATCGTCGGCACTGCGCCGATCACCCCGCCGACCTTGATGAACAGCATGATCTCGATCAGCGGAACGGTGAGAAACAAAACGATGAGAACGATGGCCATGCTTGTCCTTTGCTGACAGACCCATTATCTATTCAACATTACACCCCCTGGGCGCAAGGGCGGGAGGACAACGGCCGCCGGACGCCGGACGAAAGGCGTGGCGGCGTCGGCGATCACACTCATGGACAGCGGTTTCCCCTTTCTCGATATCATATTTCTGGCCATGGTGGCCGGCTTTCTCGCACTGCGCCTGCGCAGCGTGCTCGGTCGGCGCACCGGCGATGAGTCGGGTCCAGCCGATCCGCTGCACCCTGGCGGTGAGGAACCGGGGCCGGAACAGGCGCTGACCGGACGCGACCGGGACGCCCGGCCCGATCCCGCTCTCAGTCTCGACATTCCGCCGGGATCGCGGCTGGCACGCTCGCTCGCCCGCATTGGCGCGGTCGACCCCGGATTCGATGTCGAGGGCTTTCTCTCCGGCGCCCAGGCCGCCTACCGGATGATCATCGAGGCCTTTGCGAACGGCGATCGCGAGACCTTGCGGGAACTGCTCAACGATGATGTCTACGCCGAATTCGAGGCCGCGATCGCGGCGCGCGAGGCCGCCGGCCAGACCATGGAAGGCCGGGTCGTGCACCTCGACCGGGCCGAAATCGACTCCGCCAGCCTCGAGGCCGGCGTCGCCGAGATCAGCGTGCGCTTCCAGGCCGATCTGCTCTCGGTGACCCGCGATGCGGAAGGCCGGGTGGTCGACGGCAATCCGTCGGACGCCGAGCCGGTCATCGATGTCTGGACCTTTGCCCGCGAACCCGGCAGCGCGGATCCCAATTGGCGACTGGTGGCGACCCGCACAGAAAGCGGATGACCCGCGCCCGCGCGGTCGTCTGGCTCGGCCTCGCGGCCGTGGCCGCGGCCGGCGTTGTCTGGCTGGCGCTGCGCCTGCTTCCCGTCGAAGCCTGGCGCCCCGGGCTCAAGCCGGTGGCCTGGGAGCAGCTTCCGGGCTGGCGCAACGACGATCATCGCGCTGCGCTCGCCGCCTTTGCCGGCTCCTGCGACCGCCTGCGGCCTGGCCGGATGCAGCCCGGGGCGACACCCGCAGACTGGGCGAAACCTTGCGAGATCGCCCGGGCGCTGGTCGCGACCGGGATCGACCGGGCCCGCGCCCGGCGGTTTTTCGAGACCCGGTTCCAGGCCTACCGGGTGCGCATCGGCTGGCGTTCACATGGCCGCGTCACCGGCTATTTCGAGCCCCGGCTGGTGGGCAGCCGGCTGCGCGGTGCGGGCTTTACGGTGCCGCTCTACCGCCGGCCCGATGATCTGGTGCGCGTCGATCTCGGCGCCTTTCGCGAACACCTTGCCGGCCTGCGCCTCGCCGGGCGGGTGGTCGACGGTGTCCTGCGGCCCTATCCGGCGCGCGCCGAAATCGACGCCGGGGCGCTCTCCGGGCGCGGGCTCGAGCTGGTCTGGCTGGCCGATCCGGTGGATGCTTTCTTTCTCCAGATCCAGGGCTCGGGACTGATCGAGCTGACCGAGGGCGGCTCCTTGCGGGTCGGCTATGCCGGCCACAACGGCCACGCCTACCGGGCGATCGGCCGGGTGCTGGTGAACATGGGCGAGCTGGCGCCGGATGCGGTCTCGATGCAGAGCATCGCCGCCTGGCTGCGCGCCCACCCGGAACGCGCCGCGGCGGTGATGGCCGAGAACCCGTCCTACATCTTCTTTCGCGAGGTCAACGGTCCCGGCCCGGTGGGGACGCTGGGCGTGGTGCTGACACCGGAGCGCTCGCTGGCCGTCGATGCCCGCTGGTGGACGCTCGGCGCGCCGGTGTGGCTGGATACCCGAGTGCCGGGCGCGGGCGACGAGGCCCCGCGCCGCTTTCGCCATCTGATGGTCGCCCAGGATACCGGCGGCGCGATCACCGGCGCCTTGCGCGGCGACGTGTTTTTCGGCACCGGCGCGGCGGCCGGCGATGTCGCCGGGCGGATGAACAGCCCCGGGCGCTTCTATCTGCTGTGGCCGCGCAGACGTGAGGCCGGGCGATGACCCGCAAGCGTCGCGACCAGGGGGCGCTGATGCCGGCCGATGCCGATCTCTGGCATCAGGTGACCCGCAGCATCCGCCCCTTGCGCCGCAGCGGACCGGCGGCCACGCCGCCGCCAATGCCGGACAGGCGCCCTGCCGACCCGCCAGCCAGCCGCGCACCCCGGCCGCCGACCGCCACCGCCGACAGCGGGCCGCCGGCAGCGCCGCCGGCCGGGCTCGATCGCGGTCTTGCGCGGCGTCTGCGGCGCGGTGAGATCACCATCGAGGCGCGGATCGATCTCCATGGCCTCACCCGTGACGAGGCCCATGCGGCGCTCAATCGCTTTCTCGCCCGCAGTCGGCGCGCGGGCCGGCGCTGTGTGCTGGTGATCACCGGCAAGGGCGGCCGGCGCGCAGGCTCGGGCGACGATGCCCCGTTCATGCAGCGCGACGGCCCCGGGGTGCTGCGCAGCCTGGTGCCCGACTGGCTGGAGACGGGTGAGAATCGTGCCCGGGTGCTGGCCTATCGCACGGCCCGGCCCGGCGATGGCGGCGACGGTGCCTTTTATGTGCTGCTGCGCCGACGCCGGCCGCGCCGGGCACCCAAACCCGGCCCGTCTAGAGGATGAACTTGGAAAGATCGGTGTCGGCGGCGAGGTCGCCGATATGGGCGCGCACGTAATCGGCGTCGACGACGACGGTTTCGCCGGAGCGGTCCGAGGCTTCGAAACTGATGTCCGAGAGCACCTGCTCCATCACCGTGTGCAGGCGCCGCGCCCCGATGTTCTCGACCGTGGCATTGACGTCGGCGGCGATGCGGGCGATCTCGTCGATGCCGTCGTCGGTGAACTCGAGGGTCACCTCTTCGGTCGCCATCAGCGCCACATACTGGCGGATCAGGCTGTTCTCCGGCTCGGTGAGGATGCGCCGGAAGTCGCCCTTGTCGAGGGCCCGCAAATTCACCCGGATCGGCAGCCGGCCCTGCAGCTCGGGCAGCAGGTCGGCGGGCTTGGCGAGGCTGAAGGCGCCCGAGGCGATGAACAGGATGTGGTCGGTCTTGACCACCCCGTATTTGGTCGACACCGCGGTGCCCTCGATCAGCGGCAGCAGGTCGCGCTGGACGCCTTCGCGGCTGACATCGCCGCCGAGGCGTTCGGCCCGGGCGCAGATCTTGTCGATCTCGTCGAGAAAGACGATGCCGTTCTGCTCGACCGCCGAGAGCGCTTCCGAGACGATCGCATCCTCGTCCAAGAGCTTGTCGCTTTCCTCGGCCAGCAGCACGTCGTGGGCCTCGGCCACGGTCATGCGCTTGGGCCGGGTGCGCTGGCCGAAGGCCTTGCCGAGCACCTCGTTGAGATTGATCATGCCCATCGACGCGCCGGGCATGCCGGGGATCTCGAAGGTGGGGAGCGCGCCCGCGGACTCAGTGACCTCGAGCTCGATCTCGCGATCGCCGAGCTCGCCGTTGCGCAGCATGCGGCGGAACTTGGCGCGGGTCTCGTCGCTGGCCTGGGCGCCGACCAGCGCGTCGAGCACCCGGTTCTCGGCATTGATCTCGGCCTTGGCGGTGACCTCGCGGCGCTTGCGCTCGCGCACCATCAGCATCGCCGTCTCGGTGAGATCGCGGATGATCTGGTCGACGTCGCGCCCGACATAGCCGACTTCGGTGAACTTGGTCGCCTCGACCTTGATGAACGGGGCCTGGGCGAGCTTGGCGAGGCGGCGCGAGATTTCGGTCTTGCCGACGCCGGTGGGGCCGATCATCAGGATGTTCTTGGGCAGCACCTCGTCGCGCAGCTCGCCCTCGAGCTGCTGGCGGCGCCAGCGGTTGCGGAGCGCCACCGCCACCGCCCGCTTGGCGTCGCGCTGGCCGATGATGTAGCGGTCAAGCTCGGATACGATCTCACGCGGGGAAAACGACGTCATCAGTACTCCAGAACCTCCACGGTCAGCTGGTCGTTGGTGTAGATGCAGATATCGGCCGCGACCTTCAAAGCGCGCCGGGCGATCTCTTCGGCATCGAGATCAAGATCATAGAGCGAGCGGGCGGCGGCGAGCGCATAATTGCCGCCCGAGCCCAGCCCGATCATGCCGTCGTCGGGCTCGAGCACGTCGCCATTGCCCGAGATCAGCAGGCTGGTCTGGGCGTCCGCCACCGCCATCATCGCCTCCAGCCGGCGCAAATAGCGGTCGGTGCGCCAGTCCTTGGCAAGCTCGACGCAGGCGCGCGTCAACTGCCCGGTATGGCGCTCCAGCTTGGCCTCGAGCCGCTCGAACAGGGTAAAGGCATCGGCAGTGGCGCCGGCAAAGCCGGCGATGATCGAGCCGTCGCCGAGCCGGCGGACCTTGCGGGCATTGGCCTTGATCACCGAATCCCCCATCGACACCTGGCCGTCGCCGGCGATCACCACCTTGGCGCCCTTGCGCACGCTCAGGATCGTCGTGCCGTGCCACACGGCTGTTTCACTCATTTGGAAAGTCCTGTTGGCGGTTGCTAAGGAAATGATTTTCCCACCATGTGGCGACTGCACCGCCACAATCAAGGTCTTGACGGCGCGAAATCTTCGCCCCGAAGGCTTTGCCTCGGGGCTAGAACTGGCGAAGCCGCGGGCTTCCTGTTATATCCGTGGCGACAGCAAGCCTATAACCGGGACCGAACCCATGCGCCAGGCCAAACTGACCCGCAAGACGTCCGAGACCGAGATCACGGCCGCGCTTGAGCTTGACGGCGCCGGCCAATACAACATTGCCACCGGCATCGGCTTTCTCGACCATATGCTGGAGCAGCTCTCGCGCCACAGCCTCATCGATCTCGAAGTCACGGCCAAAGGCGATCTGCACATCGACGCCCATCATACGGTCGAGGATACCGCCATCGTCATCGGCGAGGCGCTCAATCAGGCGCTCGGCGAGCGCCGCGGCATCGTTCGTTTCGGGGATGCCACGATCCCCATGGACGAGACCTGCTCGCGGGTCGCCCTCGATCTGTCCAACCGGCCCTATCTGGTCTGGAAGGTGGCGTTTTCCAAACCCAAACTCGGCGACATGGACACCGAGCTGTTCAAGGAATGGTTCCACGCCTTTGCCCAGGCCGCCGGCATCACGCTGCATGTCGAAAATCTCTATGGCGAGAACAACCACCACATCATCGAGTCCTGCTTCAAGGCGCTGGCCCGGGCGCTGCGCCAGGCGATTGCGCTGGATGCCCGCAAAGGTGATGCCGTGCCCTCGACCAAGGGCGTGCTGTAGCGGGTTCCCCGTGTGATGCGCATATACACGGTGCACCAGAAACCGGGCCTCGATGCCCGCGGCGACCCGCAGATCGTCCTGGTCAAGGAAGGGTTCTCGTGGCCGGCGTTCCTGTTCACGCCGCTCTGGGCGCTGGCCCACCGGCAATGGCTGGGCCTCGTCGCCTATGTGATCCTCATGCTGGCGCTTGGCGTGGCGCTGGCCTGGGCAGGAATGGGGCCGGTGGCCGATACGCTGGCCGTTCTCCTGGTCCAGCTTTATGTCGGTGCCCAGGCCAACGACTGGCGGCGCTGGACATTGCGGGCACACGGCTACCGGATGGTGGCGACGGTTCTGGGCGCGGGGCTTGAGGATGCCGAACGGCGCTTTTTCGCCGAGACGCTCGCCACGCCGGCGCCCTCGGGCGCCTCGGCCAACATCGGATGATGATCGCGGCAATCATCGATTACGGCTCCGGCAACCTGCATTCGGCGGCCAAGGCGGTCGAGCGGGCGGCGCGCGAGCAGGATCTTGATGTCGAGGTCATGGTAACCGGCTCGGCCGCCGACATTCGCCGCGCCGACCGGCTGATCCTGCCGGGCGTCGGCGCCTTCGGGGCCTGCGCCCACGGGCTTCTGGGATCGCCGGAGCGGGTCAGCGCGCTCAGCCACGCGGTGCTAAACCGGGGGGTGCCCCTGCTCGGCATCTGCGTCGGCATGCAGCTGCTGGCCGAATCGGGCCATGAGCGCGGCTGTCATGCGGGCCTCGGCTGGCTGCCCGGCGACGTGGTGGCGATCGCGCCGGCGGACCCTGCCCTCAAGGTCCCGCACATGGGCTGGAATACGCTCGATCTCACCGCCGCCGGGCGCCGCCATCCGGTGTTTGCCGGCCTGGCGGACGGAGTGGACGTCTATTTCGTCCATAGCTATCAGTTCGCCTGCCCCGAGCCGGGCTACGTGCTGGCCCGCAGCGACTACGGCGGCCCGCTGACGGCGGCCGTCGGGCGCGACAACATCGTCGGCGTTCAGTTCCACCCGGAAAAGAGCCAGCGCGCCGGCCTCGCCCTGCTCGGCAATTTTCTGAAGTGGTCGCCATGATCCTGTTTCCGGCCATCGACCTGCGCGCGGGGCGCTGCGTGCGCCTGCTGCACGGCGATTTCGCCCGCGAGACCGTCTACGGCGACGATCCGGCGGCCCAGGCCCGGGCGTTTATGGACGCCGGCTGCCAATGGCTGCATGTCGTCGATCTCGACGGCGCGCGTTCGGGGGGCTCGCCCAACCGGGCGGCGATCGAGGCGATCCTGGCGGCAATCGAGGTGCCGGTGCAGCTCGGCGGCGGCCTGCGCGATCTGAACGCCATCGAGGGCTGGCTGGCGCGCGGCGTCGCGCGGGTCATTCTCGGCACCGCGGCGGTGCGCGATCCCGATCTGCTGGCGACCGCCTGCCGGCGCTTTCCCGGCCGGGTGGCGGTGGCCATCGATGCCCGTGACGGCCGGGTGGCGCTGGCCGGCTGGGAGAGCGAATCGACGATGCCGGCCGATGAGCTGGCGGCGCGGGCGGCGGACGCCGGGGCGGCGGCGCTGATCTACACCGACATCGGCCGCGACGGGGCGCTGTCGGGGCCCAATATCGATGCGACGCTGGCGCTGGCGCGTGCCGTGCCGATCCCCGTCGTTGCCTCGGGCGGGGTGGCGACGCTCGACGATTTGCGCGCGCTGGCAAAGGCCGCACGGGCCGATGAGCGGGCCGCCATCGAAGGGGTGATCGTGGGGCGCGCGCTTTATGACGGGCGTATCGAACTCAAGGCCGCGCTCGCCGCTCTGCGAGGATCGGGATCATGCTGAAGGTGCGGATCATCCCGTGCCTGGACGTCAAGGACGGGCGCGTGGTGAAGGGCGTCAATTTCGTCAACTTGCGCGATGCCGGCGATCCCGTCGCCCAGGCCCGGGTCTATGACGAGGCCGGCGCCGACGAGCTGTGCTTTCTCGACATCACCGCGTCGCACGAGGGCCGCGATATTCTCTTGGACGTGGTGACCCGCACGGCCGAGGCCTGTTTCATGCCCTTGACCGTTGGCGGCGGCGTGCGCGGCGTCGATGACATCGACCGCCTGTTGCGGGCCGGGGCCGACAAGGTGGCGATCAACACCGCGGCCGTCTCCGATCCCGGGCTGATCGCCGAAGCGGCCGAACGGTTCGGTGCCCAGTGCATTGTCGTCGCCATCGACGCCAAAGCCGCGGCACCCGAGCGCTGGGAGGTGTTCACCCATGGCGGGCGCCGACCGACCGGGCTGGATGCGATCGCCTGGGCCCGGCATATGGCGGCATCAGGCGCCGGCGAGATTCTGCTCACCTCGATGGACCGCGACGGCACCAGGGACGGCTTCGACCTCGATCTCACCCGCGCCGTGGCCGACGCGGTGCCGGTGCCGGTGATCGCCTCGGGCGGTGCCGGCGGGCCCGAGCATCTGGTCGAGGCCATCCGTTCGGGTCATGCATCCGCCGTGCTCGCCGCCTCGATCTTCCACTTCGGCGAAATCTCGATTGCCGAAGCCCGCGCGCACATGCGGGCCGCCGGTATTCCGGTGCGCGCCAAGAGCCTGTAAGCTCGCGTGCGCGCCCATGGACAAGGAGCTTCGATGATGACCGCGCCCGAATCCCCGGCAGACATTCTGCAGCGTCTTGCCGAGGTTATCGC
Source organism: uncultured Alphaproteobacteria bacterium (assembly GCA_964654995.1). Classification (GTDB taxonomy): domain Bacteria; phylum Pseudomonadota; class Alphaproteobacteria; order CAZZKF01; family CAZZKF01; genus CAZZKF01. Next base: position 52,261 of record CAZZKF010000007.1, read on the forward strand.
CGCCCGGCGCGGCGGTGATGCCAAGGCCAGCTATGTCGCCGCCCTGTTCGATCAGGGCGATGCCGCCATCGCCCGCAAGGTCGGCGAGGAGGCACTGGAAACGGTGATCGCGGCACTTGCAGGCGGGCGCCGCGCGATTATCCATGAATCCGCCGATCTGCTGTTTCATCTGCTGGTTCTGTGGGCACGGTTCGAGATTGCGCCCGATGATGTGTTTGCCGAGCTGGCCCGGCGCGAGGGCCGCTCGGGGCTCGAGGAAAAACGCAGCCGCGGTGTGACATAGCCGGAAAGCCGATTAAGGAGGGGAATGCGCCATGGCCTATGACCCGAACAATATCTTCGCCAAGATCCTGCGCGGCGAAATCCCGTGTGACAAGGTCTATGAAGACGACTTTGCGCTGGCCTTTCACGACATCAACCCGCAGGCGCCGGTCCATGTGCTGGTGGTGCCCAAGGGCGAATACGAAAGCCTCGAGGATTTCACCGCCTCGGCACCGGCCGAGCTGATCACCGGCTTTTTCCGCGCCGTCGGCGAGGTCGCCCGGCGCCTCGGCCTGGTCGAGAACGGCTACCGCATCCTTGCCAATGTCGGCGCCCATGGCGGCCAGGAAGTTCCGCATCTGCACGTCCACATCTTCGGCGGCGCGCCCTTGGGCCGGATGATCACCTTGCGCTGAAATCTTTTGTGGCTGGTGGCCGTCGCCCCGGCCCGCTCCCCCGCCCAACCACCCGGGGATTGTGAAACTGGGGTGTCTGGCCGGTGAAGCGGTCCGTCTTTGTGGCTGGTGGCCGTCGCCCCGGCCCGCTTGCCGCGCGGGAGACAGCTCAGCCCAGCTTTTGCGCCACCAGACGATCGAGCGGTTCTTCCGGCCGGGCGCCGAAGTGGCTGATCACCTCGGCCGCGCAAATCGCGCCGATGCGCCCGCAATCGTGCAGGCTGCGGCCGGCGGTGAGCCCGTAAAGGAAACCGGCGGCATAAAGATCGCCGGCGCCGGTGGTATCGACGACATGGGCCACCGGCTCGGCATCGATCACATGCACCTCGTCGCCGGCGAGAATCACCGAGCCGCGCGCGCTGCGGGTCAGGGCCGCCACCTCGCACAGGCCGCGACACGCCTGCAGGGCATCGTCGAAGTCTTTCGCCTCGTAAAGTGAGATGATCTCCGCCTCGTTGGCGAACAGGATGTCGACGTGATGGGCGACCAGATCGCGGAACTCATGGCGCCAGCGCTCGACGCAGAAGGAGTCCGAGAGCGTCAGCGCCACCTTGGCACCGGCCGCATGGGCGATCTTCACCGCCTTGCGAAAGGCTTCCTTGGCGCCCGGCGGGTCCCACAGATAGCCCTCGAGATAGGTGATCCGGGCGGCGGCGATCAGCTCGGCGTCGACATCCTCGGGCCCCAGCTCGACGCAGGCGCCCAGGTACGTGTTCATGGTGCGCTGGGCGTCCGGGGTGACCAGAATCAGGCAGCGTGCCGTCGACGGGCCGTCGCTGGCCGAGGGCGTCGTAAACGTCACCCCCTGGGCGCGGAGATCATGGCGGAAGACCTCGCCCAGCTGGTCGTCTTTGACCTTGCCGATGAAGCCGGCGCGCCCGCCCAGCGCGGCGACGCCGGAGATCGTGTTGGCGGCCGAGCCGCCTGAGCATTCGATGCCCGGGCCCATGGCGTCGTAAAGGGCGTCCGAGGCGCCCTCGTCGACCAGGATCATCGCTCCCTTGGCGAGCCCGCGGGCGGCGAGAAATTCTTCTTCCGCATGGCTGATGACGTCGACAATGGCGTTGCCGATGCCAACCACGTCCAAAGGCTCGTTCCTCATGGCGCCCCCGTCTGCTCTGCCCCGCGGCACTGGCGATGTTCCCGGCCGCGCAGTATAGTGGGCTCGTGGGCCGATACAAGACAAAGGCCGGTGCGCCTGCGCGCCGCAGACGGACATGTGACAGGATCGACCCATGATACGCGCCCTTTTCCTCGCCTTCGCTCAATTGACCGAGCCGCGCTCGCGGCGCGTCGTGATCGCCGGCATCGGCCTCGCCTTTGTCGTTTTCATCGGCCTCGGCTGGCTGACGGCGCTGGGCATGAATGCCCTGCCGCAGTTCCAGGAGAACTGGGTCAACACGCTGGTCGACTGGCTGGTGCGGCTCGGCTTCGTGATGGTCGCCTGGGTGGTGTTCCCGTCGGTCGTCAGCCTGTTCGTCGGCCTCTTCGTCGATGCCGTGGCCGAGGAGACCGAACGCCGGCACTATCCGGACGATCCGCCGGGCCGACCGCCGCCGCTGCTCACCTCGGTGTGGGCGGCGATGCGCTTTGGTGCCGTGGTGATCGCCGGCAATCTGGCGGCGCTGCCCCTGTACCTGATGCTGTTGTGGTTTCCGCCGGCGATGGCCGCGCTCTATTACGGGCTCAACGGCTGGCTGCTGGCGCGCGAATATTTCGAGCTGGTGGCGCACCGCTACATGACCCCGGAGCGCGCCCGGGCGCTGCGCAAGGCGAATCAGGGCCGCGTCTTCGTCGCCGGGCTGGCGATCGCGGTGCTGTTCACCCTGCCGCTGGTGAACCTGCTCGCCCCGGTGATCGCCACCGCCTTCATGGTGCATCTGTTCAAGAGCATCACCGCGCGCACCGAACGGGTGCGGCCCAAATCCATGCGCGAACGCCTGGCCAGCAATGAACCGCTTTAGTCGCCTTGTCGTGGCGGTCGTGTTGCTGGCGCTGACCGCCTGCGCCCCGCTTGGCTTGCGCACCAGCCCGGCGCCGGTGCCGGCGGAACCGGAGGCATCAGAGCTGGTGGTGCCGGAACCGCCGCCCCCTGAGCCGGCGCCCGCGCCCGAGCCGCCGCCCCCCCCGCCGCCGCCCGATCCCGACGTGCTGATCGGTCTCGAGGCACCTGCCCTCGAGGCCCGGCTGGGCAAACCTGAGCTCAAGCGCCGCGAAGGTCGGGCGCAGGTCTGGCGCTATGACGGCACCGACTGCGTGCTCCATGTCTTTCTCTATGCCCGCGCCGGCCGACCGGCACCCAGGGTTACCCGCATCGAGGCGACACCGGTACTGGCCGGCCAGAGCGTCGATCGCAGCACCTGCTTTGCGGCACTTCTGGACGCCGCCGGCACGGCGCAGCCGCAAGCCGCGGATGCGCTCCCGGCTCCGCCTGACGCCGGGCTCTTTCCCGATGCCGCCCCCGACCCGGCGCCCGAGCCTCAAACCGATTTGGCGCCTGAACCCGATTTCTGATCCGAATTCGCCCCGGGCGGCGTCTTGTGTTCGTAAGCGCACAGGTCGGCGACCACGCAGGCCGGACAATCCGGCTTGCGGGCCTTGCAGACGTAGCGTCCGTGCAGGATCAGCCAGTGGTGTGCGTGGCGCCTGAAGCGCTCGGGCACCACCTCTTCGAGCTTGCGCTCGACGGCCAGCGGCGTCTTGCCGGGCGCCAGGCCGGTGCGGTTGGCGACCCGGAAGATGTGGGTATCGACCGCGATCACCGGCTCGCCGAAGGCGACGTTGAGGACCACATTCGCAGTCTTGCGTCCGACCCCGGCCAGCGCTTCGAGCGCCGCGCGCTCACGCGGCACCTGGCCGCCGTGTTTCTCGACCAGATCGCGGCTCATGGCGATGATGTTTTTGGCCTTGTTGTTGTAGAGGCCGATGGTGCGGATGTAGCGCTTGAGCCCGGATTCGCCCAGCGCCAGCATCTCTTCCGGCGTCTTCACTTTCTCGAACAGCGCCCGGGTCGCCTTGTTGACGCCGACATCGGTGGCCTGGGCCGAGAGGATGACGGCGACCAGAAGCGTGTACGGGTTGACGAAGTCGAGCTCGCTCTTCGGCTCGGGGTTGGCGCGGGAAAGGCGCTCGAAGAATTCCTCGATCTGGGCCTGATTCATGGCCGCCACCATACCCGAGGCGGGGACTTGGGGCCAGAGTCGCAATCGCGCTATGATGGGGAAAATTGAAGTGCAACTAAGGACGACCCGCATGGCCGAGGACAGCCGCCCGGCAAGCAATGTCGGAGCCGGCTTGGAGGCGCCGGTCCGTTTCGAGGCGGTGCTGCGCCCCCACCGCTCGCTCTCGCCGGCCGGTTTCGTGATCGTGATGGCGGTGCTCGCCGGCTTCAGCTTTACCGCCGGCGCCGTGTTCCTTGCCCTTGGCGCCTGGCCGGTGTTCGGCTTTTTCGGGCTTGACGTGGCGCTTGTCTATCTCGCCTTTCGCCTCAATTACCGCGCCGGCACCGGCTTCGAGCATCTGCGGCTCACCGAACAGGCGCTCACCGTCGAGCGCGTGACGCCGTCGGGGCGCAGCCGGCGCTGGTCGTTTCCCGCCGGCTGGGTGCAGGTTCTGATCGATGATCGGAACGGCGCTTCGGGCTCCGCCCGCCTGGCCCTGCGGGCCCACGGGCGCGAGGTGGTGCTGGGCGCCTTCTTGACGCCCGGCGAGCGCCGCGATCTTGCCGCCGCCCTGCGGGCCGCGCTCGTCCGTCTGCGTTCCGGGAGAGGGACGCTCGATTTCGGCTAGCTGCGGAAGGTCCACAGCAGCTTGACCAGCACCAGCTCGGCAGCCGGCCGCAGATCGTAAAGGCCGCCATTGAGCGGGCGCTGCCAGTTGCGGTTCCAGACCACGAACAGGTTGCGCCCCGGGGTGATGATCCAGCGCAGGCGATTGTTCATGCTCAGCGTGCCGGAATCGGTATCGAACTGGGTGAAGCTGGACAGCATCAAATCGGGGGTAAAGGCGTAATTGACCCGCCCCTGCCACAGCCGCTTGACGAACTTGCCGGCCGGCAGACGCCCGAAATTGTCCTCGAGGGTGAGCTCCAGTCGCAGCTTGCCGGACAGCGTCGTCCAGGTGATGAATTTTTGCGACTGGACCAGGTGGCCGTTGTAGAAGGCACCGAACCAGACCCGGGCACCGACCGTCCACGGTCGGGTATGGGCGGTCCGAAAGCGCACCCGGAAGCGCGTAAAGCGGTAATTTCCGGCAGGAATGAACAGGCCGGGAGAAATCTCGAACGGCTCGTCCAGATGCTCGAACTGCGGCGACCAGTTGATCTCGAAATTCTCGCCCGACTGGGTCTGAAGGTTCACCGGCGCGGTGAACAGCTGCCATGACTGGGTCGGTCCGCCGAGTTCCTCGACCCGGCGGTAGTCAAGTTCGAAGAAAAACTGCCGAACCCAGGAAAACGGGCCACCTTGGGGTCGTGGCTTGTAGGCAATTGCCGCCCTGTACTGGCGGGTGCCGGGGCGCGGCAGGAAGCCGAGCGCCGGGTCCAGCGCCTCGCCGAACTGGTCGATCCGGGCGGACGCGCTCCACAGGTCGTTGGGATAATCGATGCTCAATCCCCAGCCCATGCGCCGGCCGTCGGGAATGTCGCCGGCGCTGCGCGCCGCCCAGCCCCCGAGCGCCAGGTTCTTGTTGCCGCGAAATGTCGAGGTCCGCCACACCGCGTCGATACCGACCAGGGCATTGTCGCTCACCCCGTCCGGGTCGCCGCGGGTAAACACGGTTCCCAGGCGCAGTTGGCTGTTGACGTCGTAGGTCAGCCGCCCGGCGGCGAGATTGGTCCCCGGGACGCCAGCGCTCTCGCCGGCCCGGGTATCGACATCGAGCAGCGCTATGCCCAGAGGGCCCTGACGCCCGAGCACTTTCAACCCGAAATCGATCGGCACGCGATTGCCATCGAACAGGCCGATGCGGCGCGAAAAGAAAGGGATGAACCGGGTTCCCAGACCGAGACCGAAATTGAACTGGTTGGACCCTTGGGTGAAAAAGGTCCGCTTTTCCGGAAAAAACAGCGGAAAGCGCGTCAGGTTGACCTGGGCGCTGTCAACCTCGGTTTCGCCGAAACTGGTATTGACGGTCAAAACGGCGGTCAGCTCGGGGGTCAGGTTGTAACGGATGTCGATCCCCTTGTTGAGCTTCACGTCCCCTGCCGACGGACCGAGGCCGGTATCTGCCGACAGCGCGGCAAAGGGCGTGATATCGAGCCCCAGGCCCTGGCGCAACCGGTCGACGCCGGCGATGCGGCCGGCCCGCCTGAGATCAAAGAAGCGCGCGTCCAGGCTGGCGCCGGCCCAGCGCAGGACGATCCGGTCGCGGGCGACGAAACGCTGGACATTGAAGCCCCAGGCCTTGAGCCCCGGGGTGAAGCGCAGACTTTTGGCCGGAATCGCCATTTCCACCGTCCAGCCCTGATCGGTGCGCCGGGTCCGCGCAGTCCAGATGCCGTCCCAGTCCAGCGACCACTGGTTGGGGCCGGACACCAGGCCGTCCTGGCGCGCCCCGGCGGCATTGACACGAAAAAAGAAGCCGCTGCGCTGGTCGAGAAAGGTGTCGAAAACGACGACCACCTGATCGTCGCCGCGGAAACTGCTGTCGCGAGTCAGTGTCCGAACAACGATCCTGTCCGGATCGGGATCGAAATTGCGGATGCCGATATAGATGGTGTCATTGTCCACCAGAAGCCGCACCTCGGTCCGATACGGCGTGCGTCCGCCGGGATCGGGGCTCTGCTGGGTGAGGTTGGAAATGACCGCGGCGCGGCTCCAGTCGGGCTCAGCGAGGCGCCCGTCGACGCGGATCGGCCCGGTGGTCTCGCGCGGCGTGATGGTCTGGATGGCGGCGCCGGCGCCATGCGTCACGCCGACAGCCGCCAGCACCGCCAGGAACCGGCACATTGTTCGGGCGGCAACCGATACCATGAACTATACTCTCCAACCTTGCGAACATCGGGAAGGCGCCCGAACATCCCTTATACGTCCGGGCGCCGCCAAATCCTGCTTGCGGTTTCAGGATGGACCCGCCGGCCCGAGGCCGAGCACGTCGGCCATGCCGTGCAGTCCGGGGGGAGCGTTCACCACCCAGCGCGCCGCGCGCACCGCGCCGCGGGCAAACAGGGCGCGCGATCCGGCCCGGTGCCACAGCTCGATGCGCTCAGCCTCGCCGGCAAAGATGACGCCGTGCTCGCCGACCACATCGCCGCCGCGCAGGGCGGCAAAACCGATGGCACCGGCGGGGCGCGGCCCGGTCTCGCCGTCACGCCCGCGCACCGCCACCTCGTCGAGGCGCTGCCCGCGCGCGGCGGCCGCCGCTTCGCCCAGCGCCAGCGCCGTGCCCGATGGTGCATCGCGCTTGTCGCGGTGATGGATATCGATGATCTCGATGTCGAATGCGGGTCCCAGGGTTGCCGCCACCTGGCGCACCAGATCGGTGAGCAGGGCGATGCCGATGCTGGTATTGGCGGCCTGGACGATGGCCACGGACCGCGCCGCCTGTTCGATCGTGCGCTGGTGCTCAGACGCCAGCCCGGTGGTGCCGATCACCAGGGCGGTGCCGGTTTCGGCGGCCAGCGCCGCATGACGGGCGCTGGCCTCCGGCACGGTGAAATCGAGCACCACGTCGCTGGCCGCAAACAGGGCGTTTGCATCGTCGCCGAGGGTCAGGCCCAGGGGGTCACTGCCGATCAGAACGCCGGCGTCGCGGCCGACGAGCGCATCGCCGGCGCGCAGACAGACGCCGGCCAGCACGCAGCCCGGTTCATCCAGAATCACGCGAATGATCTCGCGTCCCATGCGGCCCGAGCCGCCGACAACGCCCATGCGCACACCGTCCATGCCCTGCCTCCGTTTCCGCCCATCGGGCGCAAAACCCGGGCGGATTTAACCACAGCCGGGGCCCAAGCGAAAGCGGACACTGGCACGCCCGGGAAGGAGCGTTTGTACGCGCTTCAGGTCTGGCGTGCGCGGGCCTGGAATTTTTCCGCCTGGGGGCTGATGCTGGCGCCGCCCGAGCGCTCCAGTTCCCTGAGCAGCTCTTTCTGCTTGGCCGTCAGATTGACCGGCGTCTCGACTGCCACCTCGACCAGCAGATCGCCATGCCCGCGCCCGTGAAGCCGCGGCATGCCTTTTCCTTTAAGCCGGAACTGACGGCCCGACTGGGTGCCTTCGGGGATGGTGAGCCGGGCGCGTTTGCCGCTCATCGTCGGGATTTCGACCTGGCCGCCGAGCGCCGCGGTGACGATCGAGACCGGCACCCGGCAATGGAGATGCGGGCCTTCGCGCCGGAACAGCGGGTGCGGCCGGATGGTGAGGAAAATGTACAAATCCCCGGGCGGTCCGCCGCGGGTTCCCGCCTCGCCCTCGCCGGCCAGGCGGATGCGGGTACCGTCCTCGACGCCCGCAGGGATATTGACGCTGAGCGTGCGTTCCTTGTGGACCCGCCCCGAACCGCCGCAACTGCGGCAGGGATCGGCGATTACCTGGCCGGAGCCGTGGCAGGTCGGACACGTCCGCTCGACCGTGAAAAAGCCCTGCTGCGAGCGGATGCGGCCATGGCCGGCGCAGGCCGGGCAGGTCTTGGGCCGGGTGCCGGCCTCGGCGCCGGAGCCGCCGCAGTCGTCGCAGACCACGGTCGCCGGGATCTTGATGGTCGCCTTCTTGCCGTGATAGGCGTCCTCGAGGCTGATCTCGAGATTGTAGCGCAGATCGGCGCCGCGCCGGGCGCCGGAACGTGTGCGCCGGGTGCCGGTGAACTCGCCGAACAGATCATCGAAGATGTCGGCGAAGCCGGCCGAGAAATCGAAGCCTCCGGGCTGGCCGCCGGCGCCGGCGCCGTCAAAAGCGGCATGGCCGAAGCGGTCGTAAGCCGCCCGCTTCTCCTTGTCCTTGAGGACCTCGTAGGCCTCGCTGATTTCCTTGAACTTCTGTTCGGCCTCGGCATCGCCCGGATTGCGGTCCGGGTGATACTGCATCGCCAGCTTGCGGTACGCCTTCTTGATCTCGGCGTCGCTGGCGTCGCGCCCGACGTTCAGGAGGTCGTAATAATCGCTTTTGGCCATCGTCCGCCCCGGAACAAACCCTGCGCCTCTATGCCGGCGGCCACCGGTCCCGCACCCTTGTCCGGGATGGCGGTCAGCGCCCAAGCGGCATCAGGCCGACGCGTCCTTCTTGTCGTCTTCGACCTCCTCGAACTCGGCATCCACGACGTCCGCTTCCGCCGC
>CAZZKF010000008.1:0-25831 GCA_964654995.1 uncultured Alphaproteobacteria bacterium
GCCTGCGCAAAGGTGCCCAAATTCACCGTGATCATCGGCGGCTCGCACGGGGCCGGCAACTACGGCATGTGCGGGCGCGCCTATGGCCCGCGGTTCCTGTGGATGTGGCCGAACGCGCGGATCTCGGTGATGGGCGGCGAGCAGGCGGCCAATGTGCTCGCCACCGTCAAACGCGACGCCATGGAGGCGCGGGGCGAGACCTGGTCGGAGGCCGACGAGGCGGCCTTCAAGCAGCCGATCCTCGAGCAGTACGAGAAACAGGGCCATCCCTATTACGCCACCGCGCGGCTGTGGGATGATGGCATCATCGATCCGGCCGAGACCCGCACGGTGCTGGCGCTGGGCATTTCGGCGGCGCTGAACGCGCCGATCGAGGACACCACCTTCGGCGTTTTCAGGATGTAGGCGACATGAGCGAGACCCGCGACACCACCAATGAACCCGTCCTGTGCAGCCGCGATGCGCGCGGCGTCGCCACCGTGACCTTGAACCGTCCGGAAGTGCACAATGCGTTCAACGACCGGGTGATCACCGCGCTGTCCGCCATTCTCGACGATCTCGGGCGCGACGATGGCCTGCGCGTCGTGGTCCTGCGGGGGGCCGGCAAGAGCTTCTCGGCCGGGGCGGATGCCCAATGGATGCGGGCGGCGGCCGAATATGACGAGGCCCGCAATCTGGCCGATGCGGCCCGGCTCGGCGACATGCTGCGCCGCCTGAATAGGTTGCCGACCCCTACCGTGGCGCTGGTTCAGGGCGCGGCGCTGGGCGGCGGCCTCGGGCTGGTGGCCTGCTGCGATATCGTCATCGCCGCGGCCAAGGCCCGCTTCGGACTGACCGAGGTGCGCCTGGGCCTGACGCCCGCGACCATCTCGCCTTACGTCGTCGCCGCCATTGGCGCGCGTGCGGCACGGCGCTGGTTCCTGACGGCCGAGCGCTTCGATGCCGCCCGCGCCCACGCCCTCGGCCTGGTCCACGAGGTGGTGGACGACGCGGACGCGCTGGAAGCCGCCGGCGACCGAATTATCGAGGCGTTGCTGGCCGGCGCCCCCGGCGCCATTCGCGACGCCAAGAAACTGATCTTCGACGTTGCCGGGCGCCGCATCGATGATGCGCTGATCCGCGATACCGCCGAGCGCATCGCCGCGCGCCGGGCCAGCGCCGAGGGCCGCGAAGGGCTGGCCGCCTTTCTGGACAAACGCAAACCCCGCTGGCCGCAGGACGGCTGATGGCACCGGCCATGACACCCCGAACGTTCGACAGCGTGCTGATCGCCAACCGCGGCGAGATCGCGTGTCGCATTGCGCGGACCGCGCGCACGCTCGGCCTGCGGGTCATCGCCGTCTACTCGGACGCGGATGCGCATGCCCGCCATGTGGCGCTGGCCGACGAAGCCTATCTGATCGGCCCGGCGCCGGCCGCCCAAAGCTATCTCAATATCGAGGCCGTTCTGGACGCCGCCCGCAACAGCGGGGCGCAGGCTGTTCATCCCGGCTACGGCTTTCTGTCCGAGAACGCCGACTTCGCCGACGCCTGCGCGGACGCCGGGCTCGTCTTCATCGGCCCGCCGGCCGCAGCCATGCGGGCGATGGGCCTGAAAGATGAGGCCAAGCGGTTGATGGCGCAAGCCGGCATCCCGGTGGTGCCGGGCTTCGATGAGGATGATCTGGACGGGGACGCGATGGCACGCGCCGCCGAAGACATCGGCTATCCGGTGCTGATCAAGGCGGTGGCCGGCGGTGGCGGGCGCGGCATGCGTCTGGTGCGCACACCGGATGAATTCGCGGCCGCACTGGACAGCGCCCGGCGCGAGGCCGAAGCGGCATTCGGCGAGCCTCGGGTTCTGGTCGAGAAATATCTGACAACGCCCCGCCACATCGAGGTTCAGGTGTTCGCCGATACTCATGGCAACGCCGTTCACCTGTTCGAGCGTGACTGCTCGATCCAGCGCCGCCACCAGAAGGTGGTCGAGGAAGCGCCGGCCCCCGGCCTGCCCGCGGATCTGCGCCGGCGCATGGGCGAGGCGGCGGTCGCGGCCGCCCGGGCGATCGATTATGTCGGCGCCGGCACCGTCGAGTTCATCGTCGATGCCGGCGGCCCGCTCGAGGACGCGCCGTTCTATTTCATGGAAATGAATACGCGCTTGCAGGTGGAGCATCCGGTCACCGAAATGATCACCGGCGAGGACCTGGTCGCCTGGCAGTTCCGGGTCGCCATGGGCGAGGCGCTGCCGCGCACACAGGACGAGATCGCCTGTGCGGGCCACGCCATCGAGGTGCGTCTGTACGCCGAGGACCCGACCCGCGATTTCCTGCCCGCCGCCGGTCGCCTCGCCTGCTTCCGCCTGCCGCCCGAAGACGCGCAGCTGCGCGTCGAGACGGGGCTGCGCGAGGGCGACGACATTCCCGTTCACTACGATCCCCTGATCGCCAAGCTGATCGTCCGGGGCGAGACCCGCGACGCCGCGCTCGCCCGGCTGCGCGCCGCCCTGAAAGCCAGCCGCATCGCCGGCACGCCGACCAATCTGGCCTTCCTCCTGCGCCTGGCCGAACATCCCGCCTTTGCCGCCGCCGCGCTGGAGACCGGGTTTATCGCCGCCCACCGCGAGGCGCTGATCCCGGCGCCCGAAGCCAGCCCTGCGCGCATTCATGCGCTTGGAGCCCTCTATGTCCTGTTGCGCCGGCGGGCGCAAGCCGAGGCGTCGGCCGCGCGCTCATCCGATCCCTGGTCCCCGTGGCACCGGACCGACGGCTGGCGGCTCAACGACCGCGGCTTCGATGTCCTGCGGTTTGTCGATGCGAGCCGGGAGGTGAGCGTTCATGTGACCTACCGGGCGGACGGCTTTGAGCTCGATGCCGGGAACGGGCCGCTGCCGGCCTCCGGCGTGCTGAAGGCTGACGGCGAACTGACGGCCGAGCTTGACGGCGTGCGCCTCACCGCCACGGTGATCGAGGAGGACGATGCGCTTACCATCCTGACGGCCGGCGAACATCATGTCCTGCACCGCCACGATCCGCGCCGCGAGGCACAGGCCCGCGAGGAGCAGTCGGACCGGATTGTCGCGCCGATGCCCGGCAAGGTGATCGCGGTGGCGGTCGAGCCCGGCGAGCGGGTCGGCGAAGGGGCGCCGCTCATCGTGCTGGAAGCGATGAAGATGGAGCATCTGATCTCCGCGCCCGGGCCGGCGACGGTGGCCGAGGTGCACGTGAACGTCGGCGATCAGATCGAGGACGGCGCCGTGCTGATCACCTTTGGCGAGCCCGGCGACGACGAAGAGGACCCGAGCCCATGAGCTGGCCGGCGCAGGTGACAATCTGCGAGGTCGGCCCGCGCGACGGTCTTCAGAACGAGGCCGCGCCGGTGGCGACCGGGGTCAAGATCGCGCTGATCGAGCGCCTCGCCGCGGCCGGTCTCACATGGATCGAAGCGGCCAGTTTCGTGTCGCCCAAATGGGTGCCGCAGATGGCCGACGGAGCGCAGGTTCTGGCCGGCCTCACGCGGCGCCCCGGCGTCACCTACGCCGCGCTCACCCCCAACATGAAGGGCTTTGAAGCGGCACGGGCCGCCGGCGCCGACGAAGTCGCGGTGTTCGCCGCCGCCTCCGAGAGCTTCTCGCAGCGCAACATCAATTGCTCGATTGCCGAGAGCCTTGAGCGGTTTCGCCCGGTCTGCGCGGCGGCGGGTTCTGCCGGCATCCCCGTGCGCGGCTACATCTCCTGCGCACTCGGCTGCCCCTATGAAGGCACGATCGCGCCCCGGCAGGTGGCGGATGTGGCCGCCGATCTGGCCGCCCTGGGCTGCCATCAGATCAGCCTCGGCGATACCATCGGCGTCGGCACCCCGGCCTCGGCAAAGGTCATGATCGAGACGGTCGCGCGCCAGGTGCCGCTCGAGCGCCTGGCGGTCCACTTTCACGACACCTACGGTCAGGCGCTGGCCAATATTCTCATCGCCCTGGAGATCGGCATAACGACCGTCGATTCCTCGGTCGGCGGGCTGGGCGGCTGCCCCTATGCCGCCGGTGCCAGCGGCAATGTCGCCACCGAGGATGTCGTTTACATGCTGAACGGCATGGAGATCGAAACCGGCGTCGATCTCGACGCCCTTGTGGACACCGCCTGGTTCATGGCCGATGCGCTCGGCCATCCGCCGGCCTCAAAGGTCGCCATGGCGCTCAAGGCGGGCACGCTTGACGAGGATGAAAGCTGATGATTGCCAACCGCGTTTCCTACCCCGAGCTCAATTTCGATCTTGGCGAGACCGCCGACATGATCCGCGATTCGGTGCGCGCCTTTGCCGACAAGGAGATCGCCCCGCGCGCATCCGAGATCGACCGCACCAACGACTTCCCCAAGGACCTGTGGCCGAAGTTCGGCGACCTCGGCCTGCTCGGCATCACGGTCTCCGAGGAGTACGGCGGCGCCGGCCTCGGCTATCTCGAGCATGTCATCGCCATGGAGGAGATCAGCCGCGCATCCGCCAGCGTCGGGCTCAGCTACGGGGCCCATTCCAACCTCTGCGTCAACCAGATTTTCTTGAACGGCAACGAGGATCAGAAGCGCCGCTATCTGCCCGAGCTGATCGCCGGCAGCCGCGTCGGCGCCCTGGCGATGAGCGAGCCCGGCGCCGGCTCGGACGTTGTCTCCATGCGCCTGCGCGCCGAACCCAAGGGCGATCGCTACATCCTCAACGGCACCAAGATGTGGATCACCAACGGGCCTGACGCGGATGTCTTCGTGGTCTACGCCAAGACCGACCCGGAAGCCGGTGCGCGCGGGATCACCGCCTTTCTGGTCGAGCGCGCCTTTCCCGGCTTTTCCACCGCCCAGAAGCTCGACAAGCTCGGCATGCGCGGCTCCAATACCTGCGAGCTGGTGTTCGAGGACTGCGAGGTGCCGGCCGAGAACGTGCTGGGCGAGGTGAACAGGGGCGTGCGGGTGCTGATGAGCGGACTCGATTACGAGCGCACGCTGCTCGCCGGCGGCCCCATCGGCATCATGCAGGCGTGCCTCGACGTGGTGCTGCCGTATGTGCACGAGCGCAAGCAGTTCGGCCAGCCGATCGGCGAGTTTCAACTGGTCCAGGGCAAGCTCGCCGACATGTATGCGACGCTTTCGGCCTGCCGCGCCTATGTTTACGCCGTTGCCCGGGCCTGCGCGCGCGGCGAGACCGCCCGCAAGGATGCCGCCGGCTGCATCCTGTTCACCTCGGAGCGCGCAACCCGGATGGCGCTCGATGCCATCCAGCTTCTCGGCGGCAACGGCTATATCAACGACTATCCGACCGGGCGGCTGCTGCGCGACGCCAAGCTCTATGAAATCGGCGCCGGCACCAGTGAAATCCGGCGCATGCTGATCGGCCGCGAACTGTTCGCCGAGACCGCCTGAAGGGCCGGCGCATCGGCCCGCCCCCGGTCCGTTTCGCCGGGTGTGATCGCCTGCCGGCCATGATACATTGTCGACGCCGCCCGTCCACCCAGGGTAATGCGGATGGATTTCATGGGGATTTAGCCACCATGCCCGACAAAGTTTCTGCGCCTTCCTTGGACGACATTTGCGTGCGGCTGCGGGCCGCCGGCATCGAGCTGAGCGAGCAGGAGCTGCGGGGCCGCATCCACGGCGTCGCCGCGGCGCCGCCGCGCGCCTTCTCGGGACGTGATCTTTCCGTCATCGCCCCCGGGCTGAACGACGAGGCGCTGATCGCCGATCTGAAGCGCGCCGTTGACAGGATTGCCGAGACCTATGAAGCCGCCTTCGCCGAAGGCCGCGGCGCCGAGCGCGTTGCCGCTCTGCGGGCCGCGCTGAAGGCGCGCGGGCTGGCCGGCTTCATCGTGCCCTCGGCGGACGAATATCAGGGCGAATATGTGCCGATCCGCGCCCAGCGCCGGGCCTGGCTGACCGGCTTCGACGGCTCGGCCGGCACCGCCCTGGTGCTGATGGACCGGGCCTGTCTGTTCACCGACGGCCGTTACACGCTGCAGGCCCGCAGGCAGCTCGACCCCGAGCTGTTCGAGGTCGTCAATATCAGCGATACGCCCCTCGACGACTGGCTGCGCGAGCACGCACCCGAGGGCGCCGCCATCGGCTATGATCCCTGGCTGCACACGCAGGAGCAGATCGCCAGGTACCGCAAGGCCTGCGAAGAGGCGGGCGCAGACCTCGTCGCTGTCTCCGACAATCCGGTGGATGCGATCTGGCGCGACCAGCCGCCGCTGCCGCTGTCGCCCGCGGTGCCCCACGATCTCGCCTACTGCGGCGAGGAGGCCGACGCCAAGCGGGCGCGCATCGCCGAGGCGGTCGCTGAGAAGAAGGCCGAGGCGGCGGTGCTGAGCGCCCCCGATTCGATCGCCTGGTTGCTGAACATCCGCGGCGCCGATGTCCTGCACACGCCGCTGGCGCTTGCCTTTGCCATCCTTCAGGCGGATGCGCGCGTCGATCTGTTCATCGATCCGCGCAAGGTGAGCGCAGGCCTCATCGAACACCTGGGCGAACGCGTTGCCCTGCATCCGCCCGCCGCCTTCGAGGATGCCTTGCGGGCGCTCGGCAAGGAGCGGCGCCGGGTTCTGGTCGATCCGGCCACCAGCGCCGCCCGCATTCTCGATCTGCTCGAAGAGGCCGGCGCTGAACTCCTGCGCGCCCAGGACCCCTGCCTGCTGCCCAAGGCCTGCAAGAACGAAGCCGAGCTTGCGGGCGCCCGCGCCGCCCATCGCCGTGACGGCGCCGCACTGACCCGCTTTCTCGCCTGGCTCGATCGCGAGGCGCCCAAGGGCGGCATCGACGAGATGACGGCGGCCGACCGGCTCGCCGCCTTTCGCGCCGAGGGCGAGCTGTTCCGCGATCTCAGCTTCGAGACCATCTCGGGCGCCGGCGCCAATGGCGCCATTGTTCATTACCGGACCGGGCCGGAAACCAACCGCCGGCTCGAGCCCGGCACGCTCTATCTGGCCGACAGCGGCGGCCAGTACCTCGACGGCACCACCGATGTCACCCGCACCATCGCCATCGGCACGCCCACCGACGAGCACCGCGACCGGTTCACCCGGGTGCTCAAGGGCCATATCGCATTGAGCCTGGCGCGTTTCCCCAGGGGCACCACCGGCTCGCAGCTCGATGCCCTGGCCCGCCTTGCCCTGTGGGAGGTCGGGCTCGACTACGACCACGGGACCGGTCACGGGGTGGGCAGCTATCTGGCGGTTCACGAAGGCCCGCAGCGCATCTCCAAGGTCGCCAGCCGCGTCGCGCTCGAGCCCGGCATGATCGTCTCGGACGAGCCCGGCTACTACAAGGAAGGCGCCTACGGCATCCGCATCGAGAATCTGGTGGTCGTCATCGATTGTGGGGATGAGGCCGGGGGTGCCCCAACCCTGGGGTTCGAGCCGCTCACACTCGCCCCCATCGACCGGGCGCTGATTGTGCCCGAGATGTTGACCGCGCGCGAACGTGCCTGGCTGAACGCCTATCACAGCCGCGTACGCGAGGAACTCGCACCGCTCCTCGACGATCAGACCGCCGGCTGGCTCGAGGCTGCGACCCGGCCGTTATAGGGCCTCACCCGGCAGCCGTATCCGGCGCCCCGGGCAGCGGGCTCAGGGGGCGGCCGAACAGATAGCCCTGGCCGTACTGGACGCCGGCCGCCTGCAGCCGGCGTGCCTCTTCCTCTTCTTCCACCTGTTCGGCAATGATCGGCACGCCGCGCTCCCGGCACAGCGACAGCATGGCTTCGAGAATCGAGCGCTCGACCCCGCCGATAATGATCGCCCGGGTGAACGAGCCGTCGATCTTGGCGTAATCGGCGTCGAATGCCTGAAGATAGCGAAAGGTGGTGCTGTCGGCAGCCAGATCGTCGATACACACCGGGTGGCCGAGACGGCGAAGCCGGGCCAGGGTTTCGTTGACACCTTCAAGATCGGTGATCTCGGCGGTTTCCGTCACCTCGATCAGGATCGTGTCGGGCCCGGTGCGCCCGCGTGCCAGCACCGGCAGCAAGGCTTCGACAAAGGCTTGGTCCTCAAGCGAATGGCCCGACAGATTGACCGCCACGCCGCACGGCGGCGCCGTCCGGTCCTCGGCCAGCAGGGTTTCGATCACCGCGTTGCAGACAGCCAGATCGAGCTCGTCCGAGAGCCCGGCGCGCTCGGCCAGCAGAACCTTGGAAATCGGCGAGGCATCGCCGTCGAAGCGGGCCAGAACCTCGTAATGATGAAGCTGGCGTGTCGCCAGATCGACGATCGGCTGATAGGCGAGCTTGAAGGCACCGGCCTGAAGGGCCCGTCGGAGTTCGGCGGCGCGAAATGCACTCATCGTCGGAAAACACCCCGATCCACCGGGCGGCAACAGCGACAGCCGGCCCGTCTGGTTATCAGCCCCATGGTACCCTGAATCAAGAGACTGGTGCCCCCCACCGGTTGCTTGTCATCCTACGCCGCCGCCGGCGCTTCGCCAAGCAAACAGTCCAAATAAAAACCGCAGCGGCTGCGGGGTGTTGGGGGGCAGCCGCTGCGGAGAGGGATATGGAAGGGAAGCTTCCAAGACCAGTTATAGCCCCACCGGGACTCACAGGATCATCACATGCGATGACATTTTGGTGATGACGGCACCGGATTCGCCGGGGCATCGCGTTGGCGCCGGTCAGGCTTTGCTCTAAAGTACCGTTCTCTCCCTGGGGCTGAGACGCCACCGACAGCCGGCAAGAACAACGAGGCCCGGACAAGGCACGGATATGACTGGGAAAAGACGGATCGCCATTGCCGTACTGGTGCTTGTGATTGCCACCGTCGCCGGCGTTTTCGCATGGCAGCGCAGCAACCGCCACCCGGCCAGCGAACTGGTTCTGTACGGGAATATCGATTTGCGCCAGGTCGATCTGGCGTTCAATGTCGGCGGCGTCGTCGAAAAAATGCTGGTCCAGGAAGGCGACGAGGTCAAGGCCGGGCAGTTGCTGGCGGTTCTCGAGGACACGTCCTACCGATTCGCGGTTGCAGCCGCCGAAGCACGGGTCGCGACCGCCAGGGCGGTGCTCGCGCGGCTCGAAGCCGGCAGCCGGCCGGAGGAGATCGCCCGTGCCCGCGCCCGAGTCGCCGAGGCCGAAGCGCGGGTGCGTAATGCCCGCGCCACCTATGAGCGCCAGAAACATCTGGCCCAGCGCGACGATGCCTCGCAGCAGGCCCTCGATAACGCGCGCCGCGCACTCGATGAGGCACTGGCCCGCAAGGACAGTCTCGAGCAGGACCTGGCCCTGGCCATCAAAGGCCCGCGCAGGCAAGACATCGACGCGGCGCGCGCCGAGCTGGCAGCGGCGCAGGCGCAGCTCGAACAGGCCCGCTATTTCCTCAATCGCACCCGCCTGCTTTCCACCGTCACCGGCACCGTGCTCACCCGTGTGCAGGAGCCGGGCGCCGTGGTGCTGCCGCAGACCCCGGTCTATGCCATCAGCATCACCGACCCGGTGTGGGCCCGGGCCTATGTCTCGGAGGTCGATCTCGGCAAGATCCATCCCGGCATGACCGGCCGGGTGATCACCGATGCCGCGCCTGAGCGACCGTACCGCGGCAAGATCGGGTTCATCTCGCCGACTGCCGAGTTCACCCCGAAAACCGTGGAAACGCCGGATCTGCGAACCAGTCTGGTCTATCGGCTGCGGGTCTATATCGACAATCCCGACCGGTACTTGCGCCAGGGCATGCCGGTGACCATCGTGCTCGACGTCGGCGACACGGGTTCCGCCGGCGCCTCGGCCCGCCGCTGACGACGGCGCCCGGACGGCCTCGTCCCAGATGACCACGCCCGCCGTCGCCCTTGAACATGTGGTCAAGACCTTCCCGTCGCCCGGCGGCGCGGTGGTGGCGCTCTCGGAACTGACCGCCAGCTTTACGGCCGGCCGGATCATCGGTGTCGTCGGCCCCGACGGCGCCGGCAAGACGACGCTGATGCGGCTTCTCGCCGGTCTGCTGCGGCCCGATTCCGGCCGGGTGCTGATCGACGGCTTCGATACCGCCAGCGAGCTTGAGGCCATTCAGGCCCGGGTCGGCTACATGCCCGAGCGCTTCGGCCTTTACGAGGACCTCAGCGTCGCCGAAAACCTGCGCCTTTACGCGGCGCTGCACGGCCTCGACCGCAAGGCGCGCCGGCGGCGGTTCGAGCGGCTGCTGGCGTTCAGCGGCCTGCACCCGTTTACCGACCGCCTGGCCGGGCGCCTGTCGGGCGGCATGAAGCAGAAGCTGGGGCTGGCGTGCACCCTGATGGGCGAGCCGCGCCTTCTGCTGCTCGACGAGCCCAGCGCCGGTGTCGATCCGCTCTCGCGCCGCGAGCTGTGGTCGATGGTCCGCGATCTCGCCGCCACCGGGGTCGGCGTCGTCTGGTCGACCGCCTATCTCGATGAGGCGGAACGCTGCGATGACGTTCTTCTGCTCTCCGAAGGGCGCCTGCTGGCCCGCGATCGCCCGCAGGCGTTTTCGCAGGCGCTTCAGGGCCGCGTCTGGGTCGGCGAGATCGGCCGCAAGGACCGCAGGCAATTGCAGCGCAGCATCGGCGCCCTGGCCGGCGTGATCGATGCCCGCATTCTCGGCGACCGGCTGCGCCTGGTGATGGCCGAAGGCGCGCCGCCGCCACCGGAACTGGCGGCACTCGGCGTGCACATCGCGGCGGCGGCGCCGCGCTTCGAGGACGCCTTCATCGATCTCCTGACCCGAGCGACGGGCGATGCGCCGGCCCCCGCCCTATCCGTCCCGCAGCCGGTCACGTCCACACCGGCCGGTCGACCTTCAGGGGCCGCCGCGCCATCGACGGTCCCGGCCATCGAGGTCCGCGACCTGAGCCGCGATTTCAGCCGGTTCCGGGCCGTCAACCGGGTCAGCTTCGAGGTCCGGCGCGGCGAGATTTTCGGCCTCCTTGGCCCCAACGGCGCCGGCAAGTCGACAACCTTCAAGATGCTCTGCGGCCTGTTGCCGCCGAGCGGCGGCGAAGCCCGGGTGGCCGGCATCGACATGCGCCGCGCTGCGGCCGAGGCACGGGCGCGCATCGGTTATATGTCGCAGACATTCTCGCTTTACGGCGGCCTCACCGTGCAGCAGAACCTCGATTTCTTCGCCGGCGCCTACGGACTGGCGAACGAACGGCGCGCCGCCCGGGTGGCCTGGGCACTGGACGCCTTTGCCCTGCGTGCGGCGGCCGGAACGGAGGCCGGCGGGCTGCCGCGCGGCCTCAAGCAGCGCCTGGCACTGGCCGCCTGCCTGATGCATGAGCCCGACATTCTGTTTCTCGATGAACCGACCTCGGGCGTCGATCCCTTGAGCCGGCGCGCCTTCTGGGCCCAGATCAACGACCTGGCGGCCAGCGGCGTCACCGTGCTGGTCACCTCGCACTTCATGGACGAGGCCGAATACTGCGACCGGGTGGCGATCATCTATCGCGGCGAGATCATCGCCAGCGCCGAACCGGCGGCGCTGACCCGGCGCTTGCGAACGCCGGAGCGCCCGGAGCCGACGCTCGAGGACGCCTTCGTGGCGCTGATCGAAACCTTCGAGCGGGAGCATCCGGCATGAGCCGGATCTCGCCACGCCGGCTGGGCGGCCTGATCGTCAAGGAATCGCGCCAGATCCTGCGCGATCCCAGCAGCATCATGATCGCCTTTCTGATGCCGGTCATCCTTCTGGTGCTGTTCGGCTACGGCGTCAGCCTCGATGCCGAAAACGTGCCCGTCGCCGTGGTCGACGAACAGCCCAGCGAAGCGAGCACGTCCCTGACCCAGGCGTTTTTCGCCAGCCGGCTGTTCCGGGCCCGGGCCTTTGCCGAGCGCCGCAGCGCCGAGCGCGCGCTTCTGCGCGGCGAGGTCGACGGTATCGTCGTGCTGCGCGCCGATTTCTCGCGCCGGCTCGGCCGTGCCGGGCCGGCGCCGGTGCAGGCGATCGTCAACGGCACCAACGCCGGCATCGCCCGCATCGTGCTCGGCTATATCGATGGCGTCTGGGCGTCGTGGCTGGAGCAGCGGGCGTTGCGCACCGGCCGGCCGCTGGTGCGGCCGGTGGCGCTGGAGGCCCGCATCTGGTTCAACCCGGCGGTCGAGAGCCGCAATTTCATCGTTCCCGGCCTGATCGCCATCATCATCACCCTGATCGGCGCCCTGCTGACCTCGCTGATCATCGCCCGGGAATGGGAGCGCGGCACCATGGAGGCGTTGCTCGCCTCGCCGGTGACGGTGGCCGAACTGCTGCTCGGCAAGCTCATCCCCTATTTCGTGCTCGGCATGGGCAGCGTCGGTCTGGTGGTGGCGATCGCAGTCGGCGTTTTCGGGGTGCCGCTGCGCGGCTCGGCGGCTGTGCTGTTCGCCACCTCGGCCGCCTTCCTGATCGCCGCGCTGGCCATGGGCCTGCTGATTTCCAGCATCGCCCGCAGCCAGTTCGTCGCCGCCATGGTGGCGGTGGTGACCACCTTCCTGCCGGCCTTCCTGCTGTCCGGCTTCATCTTCGACATCGCCAACATGCCGGTGGCCATCCAGTACGTGACCTATGTGGTGGTCGCCCGCTACTTCATCGACATCCTGCAAACGGTGTTCCTGGTCGGCACGGTGTGGAGCGTCATCCTGCCCAACCTGGCGGCCATCCTGATCTTCGCCGCGGTGTTCCTGGTGCTCACCGTGCGGCGCACCACCAAGCGTCTGGACTGAGGCCATGTGGGGACGTCTCGCCGCCCTGATCGTCAAGGAATTCCTCGCCATCTGGCGGGACAAGAAGAGCCGGGCGATCCTGATCGTGCCGCCGTTCGTGCAACTGGTGCTGTTCAGCTATGCCGCCACCTTCGATGTGAACAACGCCACACTCGCCGTGTTCAACGAAGACATCGGCAGCCAGGGCCGCGAACTTGTCGCCCGGTTCACCGGCTCGCCGGCCTTCCGGCTGGTCGCGACGCTGACCCGCGTCGGCGAGATCCGGCCGCTGGTGGAAGCGGGCAAGGCCGTCATCGTGCTCCATATCGGCCCGGAGTTTTCGCGCCGCCTGGCGCGCGGGCAAAGCGGCCCGGTTCAGGTGATCCTGGATGGCCGGCGATCGAACAACGCCCTGGTGATCCTCGGCTATGCGCGCCAGATCATCGAGACCTTCGCCGAGGAGCGGGCCCGCGCGCAGGGGCTGACGGGCCCGCCGGCGCGGGTGATCGCGCGGGCCTGGTTCAACCCCAATCTGTCCAGCCAGTGGTTCATCGTTCCCGCCCTGATCGCCCTGCTGACCATGCTGGTGGCGACCGTCATGACGGCACTCAGCGTTGCCCGCGAGCGCGAGCTCGGCACCCTCGCCCAGCTTCTGGTCACCCCCTTGCGCCCGGTCGAGATCATGATCGGCAAGATCGTCCCGGCGATGGTTCTGGGCCTCGCCGAGGGCACGGTGATCGTCGTCTTCGCGCTGTGGTGGTTCCGCGTGCCCCTGCTCGGCAGCCTCTGGCTTCTCTATCTCGGGGTTGGCGTCTTCCTGATCTCGGTGGTCGGGGTCGGGCTGATGATCTCGTCGCTCGCCAAGACCCAGCAGCAGGCGGTGTTCGGGGCGTTTCTGTTCTTCGTGCCGGCGGTGCTGCTGTCGGGCTTCGCCAGCCCGATCGAAAGCATGTCGCCGTGGGTTCAGTACGTCACCCTGATCGATCCCATGCGCTATGTGCTGGTGCTGATCCGCGGCATCTTCCTGCAGGGGCTGAGCCCGGCGCTGGCGATCGCCCAGATCTGGCCGATGGCGGTGATCGGCGTCATCAGCCTCGGGCTTGCCACCGTCCTGTTCCGCCGCCGCCTCTATTAGGCCGGCGGCCACACCCAGGCCGTTAATCTCCTGTTAAGGGAAGGCCCGCTAGGCTGTGGGATGATGCCTGTCCGAGCCCGTCGGCAAGCGATCGGGACCGGACACGAGCACCGCCAAGGCCGGATTGACGCGGGGGGGCAGATGCCCGACACCATGACCGCCAACGCCCAGGTTCTGAAAACCGAAGACCATGCGCTGCCGAGCGCCGACGCGCAGGCGGCGGTGCTGAGCACCGGCATTGAGGTCGGCGATCGTTTCTACAAGACCGGCCAGCCCCACCGCGTGTGGGTGGTGCGCAAGATCTATTGCCCGGAAACCGAGACCATCCCGCATGTGGTGATCGAGCGCGAGGACACGCCCGGCGAACGCACGCTGATGTCGGTCTATGCGCTGCTCGACGAATCCTGTTACCGCCGCGACCGCCGCGATCCGATCTCGGTCAACGTCGAAGGCAAGCGCCGCCGGCGCAGCGACTTCCTGCGATTCTTCTAGTGTCCCGAATCAGAAGTTCGCATCATTTGTGGCAAGCGCCCGACGAACTTTCGGTTCAATAAGGACACTGGCAACTATTTGATTCCCGTGTGGTTTGTGGATTTGAAGTTCCTCACGGCATCAGCCCCGATAATCGGAGGAACTTCAAACCCACCACACCAGGGCCAATCGACATTTACGTTGACGGTCCGGCGCGAAATGGCTCCCGGCCCCCGGGGAGGCGTGCTTTGGCCGACAGCGGTGGCGCCGGCGGCTTGGGAGCTGGCGCACAAAACCGGGGCAGAATTGTCCATTTGACCCTGATACGCTGGGCAATCAGCCGGATGGATCACCCGAGCGGCAGCCTCCGACCGGGCTCCGACCGGGCCGAGGTCGGACGGATCTGCATGACAAAGAGGGGGGAAAATGAGCGAACAAGAGGCGGTTTTGGCCGCAAATCGCGCCTTTTATGCGGCGTTCTCGGGGCGTGACATGGCCGCTATGGAGGCGGTGTGGGCACGGACTGCGTCCGTCACCTGCGTTCATCCGGGCTGGGCGGTTCTGTTCGGGCGCGCGGACGTGCTTGCCAGCTGGCGGCGCATCTTCGGCGATCCCGACGCCCCGGACGTGCGCCTGCGCAACGCCCGGGCGCACCTGTTCGACGATCTCGCCTACGTCGTCTGCGTCGAGGATATCGGCGGCGTCGCGCTGGTCGCCACCAACATCTTCATGGCCGAGGAGGGCAACTGGAAGCTGGTGCATCACC
This sequence comes from uncultured Alphaproteobacteria bacterium, assembly GCA_964654995.1. GTDB lineage: Bacteria > Pseudomonadota > Alphaproteobacteria > CAZZKF01 > CAZZKF01 > CAZZKF01. The sequence goes on from CAZZKF010000008.1 coordinate 15,009, forward strand.
AGGCCGGTCTGATGGCCGACCTGTCCGAAGCCCCGCCCGAGCCAGGCAGCGGCACGCTTCACTGAGGCGAGCCGCCCGGGCTGTGGGCGAAGCGCTTACAGCAACATGACGTCGTCGAGATGGCGCGCCAGATCGTGGACCGGTACATTGGTCAGGTCCTTGTCGATCTCGGCCAGCAAGGCCTGGCGCACGGAACCATTGATGTGTTTGCGAAAGGCCCCGAGAACCTTGGGCGGGGCGATCAGGACGAGCCGCTGGAATTCGTTGTTTTCGCGGGCCGCATGCAGGCGGTCGACGATCTGACGGGCGAATTTCAGCTTCTCCAGATCATGCCAGTCGGCCGGAGGCTCCTTGGCATGGCGGGTTGCCGAAGCCCGCTCGAAGGTGCGCCCCGGCCGCTCCGTCCCAAGCTCGCGGGTCGGAACCCGGCCCGCTTCCGACTGATATTCCTCGAGCAGGGACAGTCCGGTCCCGGGGCCGCGGTTGACCAGAATTCGGGCCTGGGCACCATCGGCCACGACGACCCATTTGGTTTCGGCTTTACGTCGCATGGCTCCTATCCCTCCGGTGTTTCGACATCCCGTTCCCCCGATAGCGGCCGTGGACCATGACCGCCGGAGCGGCGCATCGGGGACGCGCGCGCCGGTCGGGGCGTTCGGAAAACTGCAGGAGTCGGCGTTCAGGCGCGACAAAGCGGCGACGAAAGATCGCCGCCGCTCTGCTGCGTACGAAACCGATGTGGCGTCGTCAGTTCTGGTTTTTTCTCTTCTGCTCTTCGCGAACCAGATAGTTGAGCCATTGCCCGGCGGTCTTGCGGGTGCGCTTGTCCTTGCGCGCCTCGCGGAAGGCCTTTCTGGCTTCGGCAAAGCGATTGGAGTGGAAATTGGCCATGCCGAGCAGAAGAGACGCCATACCCGGTCGTTTGAGCTTTCCCTTGGCAATTGCATTCTTGAATGCCTTGGCCGCCTTGCTCCACTCTTCCTTTTCCATATAGGCCTGACCAAGGCGGATATAAAGCTCGCCATCCTCGGCCATGGAGGCCGCCTTCTCGAGATTGGGGATCGCCTTGTCGACCTCGGCGGCGTTGATCCAGGCGTTGGCGAGAAGCTCCCAGTTGTCCTTCTTGGGCTCGATGAGGCCGGACTTGAGACCCTTGTCGAGCACCTTGGCCGCCTTGTAGGGGACCTCGTGGAACAGGAAGAGCTGGGCCAGATTGACCAGCTCGCTGCTCTTGGTGAGATAGCCCTGCATATAGGCGACCTCCATGATCGCCAGCTGGTCCATCTCGCGCTTGAGCTCGCCATAGACGGCGGAAAGCTGCAACCAGTAGGTCTTCTTGGGATAGAGCTTGACCAGGGTCTCGAGGATTTCGGCCACCTTGGGATAGTTCTGCATCTCGAAATAGATGGCCATGACCAGCTGGTACCAGCTTTCACGCGGCGTCTGGCCGCGTTCCAGCGACAGGCTCAGGGCGCGTTCGGCCGGCGGCAGGGCCTTTTTCCAGTTCTCCATCTGGGCATAGCCCTGGGCCATCAGGATATAGGCCTCCGGCCCCGGATCCGGGGCCACCGCGAACCATCGCTTCAGGGTATCGACACCCTTCTGCCACTGCTCCAGAATCATGTACATCTGGGCGAGGTTGTAGAGGGTGCTGGTCACCACCCCTTCCGGCACATGTTCGCCGCCCACCGCCAGCAGCTTCTCGAACTCGACGATCGCCGCCTTGTAGTTCTCCTGGGTCGAATAGACATAGCCGTACATCTGGTGGATCATCGCCTGATCGTAGGCCTTGAGCCTGCGAATCTTGGCGGCGTCATTGATCATCTCCAGAGCGCTGGCGTAATCCTCGGTCTCCATGAACTCCTGGGCTTTTTTGAGCTTTTCGTAGACCTTCGGAGACAGCGTCTCCACCTTCCGGGTCTTCTTCTTGGGACGCTCATCATTCTTGTTCTTGGAGCTTCGGCTGCCATATTGCGCCCAGGCGGTACCATCGCCGAAGCCGGCAAACGGCCCCGGTGCCATCGCCAGCACAATGGCGATGGCCGCCGCCAGGCCCAGTTTGGCGACTCGAGCGGACAAAGCGTTCATGAATTCGCTCCCGTTACTCATCCCACTCGCCCGCTAGTCTTCCAGCTCGAAGGTGATGCGGACCTGGACGCCATAGCGCTCCACCGGCTGGCCATCCTCGATCTTGGGCTTGTATTTCCATTTCTGAATGGCCCTCAGCGCGGCACGGTTGAAAATGCCGCTCGGCTTGGCGTCGATCACCACCGGATTGATGACCGATCCGGTCTTGGAGATGGTGAACTCGATGTCCACATATCCCTCGATCCCGGCCGCCTCGGCGCGCCGCGGATACTGCGGCGGCACACGCACCAGAGGCAGGATGTCGCCGTCGTTCGGGGCGTTGAGACTGATGTCACCGGTCTGTAACGAGATATCGAAATCCCCGGTATTGACAGCAATCCCCTGGCTGACCGGCTTCAGGGTCTGGGTCTGAGCCAGTTCCGGTGGTGGCGGGGGCTTTTCCGGTGGCGGCTTCTTGGGAAGCTTGCGCTTCTTTTCCTGAATCTGCTCTTCCTTCTTGAGGCGCACGAAGTCGATCGAACGCACCGACAACGCCTTGGTTATCGGATCGCGCCCGTGTGCCACCAGCACCTGCATCAGGAAGAACAGCCCGAAAGTGACAACCGCGGCAAAAACCAAGGATCCGGCATATCGTATAATCATTGGGGTATCTCCGTTGCTAGCGAAACTTTGGTCACGCCAGCCTGGCGTGCAGCATCCATGACCTGCATCACCAACCCCGTTTCGGCATCCTCATCGGCCTCGATTACCAGCTCTCCCAGCGGGTTCTCAGCATGTAACCTTTCTATGTTAGCACGAACCGCGCGTGCATCAACACGTCTTCGCTGGATCCAGATCTCTCCCTTGGCGGTGACGGCAACCAAAATCGCCGCCGTCGGCTTTGCCTCCGCCGTGCTGGCCAAAGGTTTGACCACCTCGACCCCAGGCACCTTCACAAAAGACGCCGTAACGATGAAGAAGATCAGCATGATGAATACGACGTCGAGCATCGGCGTCAGATTGATTTCCGATTCTTCTTCCTGTTTGCGTATTGTCTTCATGACCCTCCTTTCGGCGCCGTCCCGAACGGCTGCCGCCCGTCATCCCCCGGGGTCACCCAGACCCCCTGCCGTTATTCCGGTTGGGCCGCCAGCGAGATCGCATAGACGCCAGCCAACCGGGCCGCGTCCATCACATGGACAAGCAGGCCGGCCTTCGACTTCTTGGCCGTCTGAATGACCACTGGAGCATCCGGACGCTCGGCGTGCAGCCGCTCGATATTGGCGCGGACCGCACGGAAGTCGACCCGCCGGCGATCCACCCAGATCTCACCGGTATCGGTGATCGAGACCAGAATACTCTTCGCCTTCGACTTCTTGACGTTGGTGTCCGGCGGCTTGGCAACGTCGAGCCCCGATTCCTTGACGAAAGAAGCCGTGACGATGAAAAAGATCAGCAGGATGAACACGACGTCGAGCATCGGCGTCAGATCGATTTCAGTCTCCTGGGCTTCATGTCTTGGCCGTCGTCTCATCGCCGCCCTCTCAATGCTCGGTCACCAACTTGTCGGCGACTCGCCCGGACTCGATCTCGGCGAACCGCTCCAGCCGGACGCTGAACATCAGCCCCGAGAGCGCCGCCACCATGCCGGCCATGGTCGGGATCGTCGCCTTGGACACCCCGGCGGCCATTGCCCGGGCGTTGCCGGTGCCGACGATCGCCATGACGTCGAAGACCTCGACCATGCCGGTAACCGTTCCCAGCAGGCCCAGCAACGGACACAGGGCAACCAGGGTCTTGATCATCATCAGCCCCTGCTTGAGGTCCATCGAGACCTGCGAGACCAGCGCCTCCTTGATCCGGTGGGCGTTCCACGACTTCACCTCCGGCCGCGCCTTCCAGGTCTGAACCACCTGGTTCACGCGCTGCGGATGCCCGGTAAAAATATACCAGAATCTTTCGATAATGAGCACCCACATCAGGAAGGTGACGACCAGGATGGCAAACAGGACGTCGCCGCCCGTCTCCATAAAGTCCCGGACGGCCTCGAAGGCATCAAGCAGAGCCAGCATGGCCTTCCATCTCCTCGGCATGCATGGCGATCAGCCCGGCGCTCTGTTCCTCCAGGATATGGATGATTCGCTGCGACTGGCCGGCCACCCAGCTGTGCAGCAGCACGGTCGGGATCGCCACCACCAGGCCGAGCACCGTGGTCACCAGGGCCTGTGAAATACCGCCGGCCATCAGCTTCGGATCGCCGGTGCCGAACAGGGTGATCGCCTGGAAGGTGGCGATCATGCCGGTGACGGTCCCCAGCAGGCCGAGCAGCGGCGCCACCACGGCAACCACCTTGACGGTAGAGAGCCCGCGTTCCAGCTTCGGCACCTCCTTGAGGACCGCCTCGTCGAGCTTGAGCTCCAGGGTCTCCACATCGACGTTGCGGTACTGCTGGTAGACCGCCAGCACGCGGCCCAACGGGTTGTCCTCGCGCGGCGAGCCGGCATCCCGCATCTGGGCGTTCACCCGGCGGTTTTCGCGGGTGAGCACGTACATCCGCTCAAGCACCAGCAACACGCCAAAGATGCCGAGGCCGATGATGATGTAACCGACCAGGCCGCCTTGCTCGATCCGCTCCTTGAGATCGGGTTTTTCGATCAGCAGGGCCAGAATCGAGCCACGCGACGGGTCGATGCCGAAATCGACGAAGCCGCTGGTCGCCTTTTCCAGGTCCTTGGCCCAGTCGAGGTAACGGCTCTGCGGCTGGCGCGCCAGCTCGGCCAGCTTGCCGGCTTCGGGCAACCACTGAAGGTACTTGCCGTCGGCAACCGCATTGAAGGAGCCGACACGAACCACCTGCGTGTCGACCTGATCGCCGGACAGCGTGATCACCGTCGCCGGGAATTTCACGACTTTGCCGGTTTCCATGATTTCGCGCAGAATCTCGTACCACAGCCGCTCGAGCTCTTCGATCTGGGGCAGTTCCTTCTTCTGGGCCAGCTTGCCCAGGAACTCGCCACGGTCCGGATACTGGGCGCTGATGATCGACGATTCGACCAGTCCGCGGGTGTCACCCGCCACCTGGCGCACCACGCCGAAGAGTTCGCCCAGGGTCCCCAGCCGGTTGGCCAGCAGGGCTTCCAGCTCCGCCAGCTTGGTCTCGTTCTGCTCGAACTGGGTCTCGAGGCGATCGGAGCGGCGCTCCTCGGCCGCCTTGGTCGCTTTCGCCTTGCGCAGCAACTCGGCCTGGCGATTGCGCGCCGCCAGGAATTCGGCCTCGCGCTTGCGGTTTTCGGCAGTGTCGACAACGAGTCCCTGCTTGACCTTGGCCAGCAGCTCATCGAGCGTCGCCGCCCGCGTCGGGTTGTTGGCAACCGGGTTCTTGGCCGCCGGCGCGGAGGTGGTATTCTGAGCGCCGGCAGTTCCGGCGAAGCCGCCCAGCACCAGGGCGAAGATCAAGGCCTGTACTTTCCTCATTGTGCAATCTCCGGAGCTGGAACGGGCAGTTTCAGAAGATCCGGCGCGATCTGCTTGCGTGCCATGCGCAGGCCCTGGCGCACCGGGTTGCGGTAGCTGTCGGACAGCACCACCCATTTATGCGCCTTTTGATCCCACATGCCGGTCTCGTCGCGGTCCAGGGTCTGATACAGGAACACGATGCGGCCGATGCGCAGGAAATCGACGGTTCGCGAGTTGCCGTTTTCCGTCAGTTCGCCGCGATAGGCCTCGATCGTACGCCCATACTCGTTCTCGATCTGATAGGCCTCCATGAGGCGGCGGAACTTCTCCGAATTGGCAACGTCGGCGCGGTCCATCATCGCCCGCAGAGTGTCGATGCGATTGGCCCGCTCCTCCTTGAGGAAAGGAACGTCAAGCTCGATGAAATTCTCGAGCGCGTCGACCATGCGCAACATCAACGGAGAAACCTGCCGGTCGATCACGGTAACGCTGTCGATCTGCCGGTTGAGCGAGGCCATTTCCTTGCGCTGCGCCGCAATCAGCTTCTCCACCTGGGCGTTGTAGGATCGCAAGGTCTCGATCTGCTTGAGCACGTCGCGATATTCGTTAAGCATATCCGACGTCTGGTTGGCGAGCTTGTCGATCTTCGCCTGCGAAGCCTGGGCGAGCTTGGTCCGCTGATTCTCGACCTTCAAAATCTCTCTGAGCTGCTGGGCCGTGGCAAAGCCGCTACCCAGAAGCACGATGCCGGCAACCGCTCCCGCCAGCCATCGTATGCTTGTCTTTTTCGCTTTCATTCCTCTCCCCAAGGGATTCCTACGTCACGGACGGCGTAAGGTTTTACCCGCGAACGTTTGTAATTGCAAAGACTAAGAATGCCCTGAACAACCATGATCGACGGGGCCCTCCCGTGCCGCGTCTGCCCCCGACTTGATTCGCCAATGTGATTCAAAGCGTTACTGTGAAACTACCTGCGAGGCGCGGGCAGTATTCTGGCATTCCGATACGAACTTCGCCCCCCACGATTTGTCACGTTTTCGTGAATTGTGGGGGTACCGAACAATCTTTCCCCCCCTTCATCGGCCCGGTCCCACCGGTGCGCGGAGCGCCTAAATTAGCGCAGTCACAGAGCAAAACCAAGACCCGAATCGGGCGAAAACAGGACCGGCGCCTGCCGCCGCTGTACAGAATGCCCGCTTGCTGCCATATGATACGGATCACCTGGCGCCGGCCCGAGGGCCGTGATCCGCCACCGGCGGCGCCGACAGCGAGTGCCGCAATCCTGCCGGAGCCAGTCGCCGCCAGAACGGAACCTGCCTCATCATGACCCGTTTGACCCCGCCCTGTCTTCTTCTCGCGGCTGTCGGGATGGCGGCCCGGCGCCGGCCCTTCGCTGCTTCCCCGTCCCGGCCATGACCCTGCAGGCCGACTGCGTGGTGATCGGCGCCGGCGCCATCGGCCTGGCCATTGCCCGGGCGCTGGCCGTGGCCGGCCGCGAGGTGGTGATCGTCGAGGCCGCCGGCGCCATCGGCACCGGCGTCTCGTCGCGCAGCAGCGAGGTGATTCACGCCGGCCTCTATTATCCGCCGGCAAGCCTGAAAGCGCGGCTGTGCGTCGCCGGGCGCCGCGCACTTTACGACTATTGCGCCAGCCACGGGATCGGCTGCCGGCGCATCGGCAAGCTGGTGGTGGCCACCGGCGGCGACGAGGAGCCGGCGCTCGAGGCCCTGGCCCGGCGCGGCATCGGGAACGGCGTCGAGGGCCTCGAGCTCCTGGATGCCGCGGCCGCCCGCCGCCGCGAGCCGGAGCTGCAGTGCACGGCGGCGCTGTGGTCGCCGGAAAGCGGCATTTTCGACAGTCACGCCCTGATGCTGGCGCTTCAGGGGGAAGCGGAAGACCGCGGGGCGTCGATCGCCTTCAGGACCCGGGTGACCGGCGCCCGGGTCACGCGCGGGCGGATCTGCCTCGAGGCCAGCGATTTGGATGGTCGCCGGATGACCGTGGCCGCCCGGGTGGTGGTCAATGCCGCCGGCCTCGGCGCCTGGGAGGTGGCGGCCGGCATCGATGCCATGCCAGCGCATCTGATTCCGCCGCGTCATCTCTCCAGGGGCCATTATTTCGCGGCAACCCGGCCGGTGCCGTTCCACCATCTCGTCTATCCGCTGCCCGATGCCGCCGGCCTCGGCATCCATCTGACCTTCGATCTCGGCGGCCAGGCCCGCTTCGGCCCCGACGCCGAATGGGTCGACGACATCGACTATGCCCTGCCGGACGACGACATGGCGGCGCGCCGGCGGCGCTTTGCCGCTGCCGTGCGCCGCTATTACCCGGGTCTCGGAGACGATGATCTGGCCCCCGCCTACGCCGGCATTCGCCCCAAGGTGCAGGCCCCCGGGGAGCCGCCGGCCGACTTTGTCATTCAGGGGCCCGAGACCCACGGGATCGCCGGCCTTGTCAACCTGTTCGGCATCGAATCCCCGGGGCTCACCGCCTGCCTGGCGATTGCCGATCATGTCGCCGGCCTGATCGCCGAGAGCGGACACGGTTGAGCCGCCGCCCACCGGCGCCGGCACCTGCGCCCCGCCAGAATCACCTGTGGTGCCGCGGCCACAGTCGCCAATTTCCGCCGATTCCCTCTTGCCCGGCGGCGCCCGGGGCGTGTATGTCCTTGGGCCGATCGGCAGCTCGCGCCGTCGACGGGAGGGGACAGAATCCCGGCAAGAACCGGGGACCAACCCGAAACGGCGCCCGCACCGGAGGGGAAACAGTATGAGCCGCTCTTTTGCAGTCGTCGGCAGCGGGCCGTCCGGCTTCTATGCGATCGAAGCCCTGATCCAGAAAGTTCCCGACTGCCGCATCGACCTGATCGAGCGTCTGCCCGCCCCTTTCGGTCTGGTGCGCTACGGTGTTGCCCCCGATCACGAAAAGACCCGCAACATCACCCGCGCCTATATCCGCGCCTTCGACAAGGCGGACGTGCGCTTCTACGGCAATGTCGAGGTCGGCCGCGACCTCGATCTCGACGATCTGCGCGGCGCCTATGACGCGGTGATTCTGGCCACCGGCGCCTCACGCGACCGCAAGCTGTCGATCCCCGGGGTCGATCTGCCCGGGGTCTACGGGGCGGCCGCCTTCGTTGCCTGGTACAACGGCCATCCCGACTGGCGCGATCTGGCCCCGGATCTCGGTTGCGAGCGGGCAGCGGTGATCGGCAACGGCAACGTCGCGCTCGACGTCGCCCGCATCCTCGCCCGCAGCGTCGACGAGCTGGCGGCCACCGACATCGCCCCCTATGCCCTCGAGGCGCTGGCCGAATCCCGCATCCGCGAGATCTATATTTTCGGCCGGCGCGGCCCTGTCGAGGCCAGCTTTACCAAGAGCGAGCTGGCCGAAATGGGCGAGCTGGAACGCGCCGTGGCGCTGGTCCGGCCGGAGCAGTTGCCCGACAGCCTGCCCCCCTTCGAGGACAGCGGCATGGCCGATCATCGGGTCTACAACATGAAAAAGGCCAATCTGGAGATCCTCAGGTCGTTTGCCGCCAACCGCGAGGGCGACAAGCCGATCCGCATACACTTCGAGTTCTTCGCCGCCCCCAGGGAAATTCGCGGTGATGCCAGGGTCGAATCCCTGTGCATGGAACGCACCCGCCTCGAAGAGGGACGCGCGGTCGGTACCGGCGAGACCTTCGACGTCGACGTCGGCGCCGTGATCGCCGCCATCGGCTATCGCAGCCTGCCGGTTCCCGGCGCGCCGTTCGATGACGCCCGCGGCATCATCCCCAACGCGGACGGCCATGTCGAAGGCAACCTGTTCGTCGTCGGCTGGGTCAAGCGCGGCCCCACCGGCACCATCCCCACCAATCGCGACGATTCCTTTGCCGTCGTCGATCAGGTGGTGGCCCGCCTGGAACAGGCCGATGACGGTGAACGACCGGGACGGGCCTGGCTCGAGGGCGCGCTGGCGGCATGCGGTGCCCGGCCGGTCTCCTATCAGGACTGGGAACGCATCCGCGATGCCGAGACGGCCGCCGCCACGCCGCCGGCGCCACGCCGGAAATTCACCTGCGTCGAGGACATGCTGGCGGTCCTCGACCGCTCGTAGCGCGGAACAGGGCCGGCGGCCGCCGGATCAGGATTCAGACCAGCGCCCGGTAAAGGCCGACAACACTGGCGACGATAATGATCAGGAAGGTCAGCGACGTGCCGGTCAGCCGGCCGATGCTGCGGTCCGGCGACTGAAGCAGCCCCCAGATATGGAGCAGGCGGGCGATGACCAGCCCGCCGCCGAGCCAGCGGATCAGCGCATCCGAGGCATCGGAATATTCAAGCAGCCCGATCAGGATCAGCGCCAGCGGCACATATTCGGCAAAATTGGCGTGAATGCGGATGTCGCGCTCGAGCGCCGCATCACCACCATGGCCGAGGCCGACTCCGGCCCGGGCCCGGCCGCGAATGACGCGAATGGCCAGCGCGATATAAATCAGCCCCAGGATCGAGGCATAGGTCAAGGTGATCATCAGGCCCCCCGTTCGTCTGGTTTATGCTTTCTAAGTCCTGCCAGACTACGGTAAAAGCAGATTGCGCCCATGGTCAACCCGCATCCGGACGGCCGACAAGGGCGGCCCGGGGCGGTTCCTGCCCCGCCTGGTCAATATAGTCAGATCGCGGTCCGGGAGTGCCCGCCGACGTCCCTAACACCACAAGGAGAGCAAAACATGGCACCGCAAAACCGCCGCCAACCACCGCGTGCCTCTTGGACGACGTCGATGATGATCGTGATCGCGATCGCCCTGGCCGCCGCCCGCCCGACGCCGGCCGCGGCCAAGACCACGGTCGAGCAATCGGGCACCGCGATCGCGGTGGCGCTGCCGATCCTGGCCAGCGCCCTGTCGCTGTACGTCGGCGATACCGAGGGGCTGCTGCGCGAAGGCCTGTCGATGGCCACGTCCCTGGGCATCACGCTCGGCCTCAAGGAGGTCGTCAGTTCCCGGCGCCCGAATGGCCGCAACAACAAGTCCTTCCCCTCGGGACATGCCGCCATCGCCTTTTCATCGGCCTCCTATCTCGATCACCGCTACGGCTGGAAGTACGGGCTGCCATCCTATCTTCTGGCCACCTATGTCTCCTGGACCCGGGTCAATTCGAATCAGCACCACATCCGCGATGTCGCCGCCGGAGCGCTCTTGTCCTGGGGGGTGAGCAACATTTTCGTCGTGCCCTACCGTGGCGCTGCGGTGGACGGGGTGTTTACCGGCGACAAGGCGCTGCTGCGCCTGCGCATCAAATGGTAGCCGCGCGGAA
>CAZZKF010000008.1:25931-52692 GCA_964654995.1 uncultured Alphaproteobacteria bacterium
CGGCCCGGCCGGGGCCAAGCTGGTTATGCTTCTTTAACTGTACTATATTGCAAGGATGGGGCCGTGGAAGGAAAGGATGATGCGCGGACTCTTGATTCCCCTGGGTCTGGCGGCGATGGTGAGCGGGCTTTCCTGGCCGGCCGGCGTTGACGCCCACGACACGGTCTTGTGGCTGCAGAATTCCAACCTGGTGGCCGCCGCCAGCAAGGCGCTCAAGAATGGTGACGTGGCCCGGTCGATCCGACTGACCCGCAAGGCACTGGAACAGAAGCTGACGTTCAGCGACCGCTTCGGCGCCTACAACAACCTGTGTGTCGCCTATGCCGATCTCGCCCTGTTCGACATTTCCCTGCAGTACTGTGAACAGGCCCTGAAACTGAAGACCGACTGGCGGATTCTGAACAACCGGGCCAACGCCAAGCTGGGGTTGGGCAAGCTCGACGAAGCGATCGCCGATTACCGGGCGGCACTCGAGCTCAAACCGGACGCCGATGTGCTGAAAGACAATCTGGAGCTGGCGTTGCAGCGCAAGCGACTGGGAATCACAACCGCGCCGCGGCGCGAAAAGGGCGTCTGACGGCGCTGCCGCTGCCGGAACGGATAACCGGGAGAAACGGCTTTCGCCCCCGGCTGCGGCGGCCAGACTGATGCCCGTGATGCCTGCGTATCCCCATCACTTTTTTTCCGGAGACCCCTGGCGTTGACCATCAAGACCCTGATTGCCTCGATCGTGATCGTTGCCGCCCTGCTGATCGGCCTCGGCTATTGGCAGCTCAAGACCTATGACGGCGTCCATGCCGCCCGAGAAATCACCATCGACGCCCCGCCCGACACCGTCTGGGCCTATCTGACGGAGCCCAAGAAACGCTCGAGCTGGGTCAGCGGGCTGGTCAGCGTCGTGCCGTTGCGCGGCACCCCGGGCACCGCCGGCAGCCGGGCGCTCTTGGTGATGCTGCGCCAGGGCCAGAGATTCGAGCTGGAAGAGGACGTCATCGGCGCCGATGCGCCGACCTGGCTGGGAATCAAGACGGTGTCCGCCGGCGCCATCGTCACCACCACCTTCACGCTCGAGCCGCTGGGCCCGAAAGACGGCCCGGCAACCGGCACCCGGCTCACCTTCGAGCAGGACACCAATCACCTGTCCTGGCACGGCAAGCTGTTTGCCCCGTTCTGGCAGATGGCGGCAGAAGCCAATGCCGGCTCCGATCTGGAGCGCCTCAAGCAACTGGCGGAAGCGGACGCCGCCGAGGCCCGGCCCGCCGGCGCCGCGTCGGTCCGGCGCGTGGGTTAGGACCCGGTCGGCATTTACGTTGACGGTCTGGCGGAAGGCCATTCCGGCCCCGGCCAGGATGCGCCCTACGCGCCGGAGCGCCCCGCCGGCTCGACGGCATAGTCGTCGAACGTCCATTCGCCGGGTGATTCCACCTCGGCCATGAACAGATGCTCGGCGGCGGTCACCGCCTCTTCTTCCGAATCGGCGGCGACCTCGGCAACCCAGTAGAAGGTGCCGCGCTTCAATGCCGCCCTGAGCGTGACCTTGTAGCGTTTCATGTCGGCGCGGTCCTTCTCGAGTCGTCCGGTACGCGAGGCGTTCGGCCGGCAATACCCTACAGAAAACGGGCGATCAGTTCCTTCATGATCTCCGAGGTGCCGCCGTAGATGCGCTGCACCCGCGCATCCACATACATCCGCGCCACCAGATATTCGCTCATGTAGCCATAGCCGCCGTGAAGCTGAACGCAGGCATCGAGCATGCGGCCCTGCATCTCCGTCAGCCACAGCTTGGCCATCGCCGCCTCGTCGACGCTGAGCGCGCCGCGCACATGTTTCTCGATGCACTGGTCGACAAACGCCCAGCCGATCGTGAGCTCGGTCTTGAGCTCGGCCAGCGTAAAGCGGGTGTTCTGGAATTCGGCGATGGGCCGGCCGAAGGCCTTGCGCTCGCGCACGTAATCAAGGGTGACATCGAACGCCTTCTGGGCCGCCGCGGCGGCGCCAATGGCGAGGCTGAGGCGTTCCTGGGGCAGCTCCTGCATGAGCATGACAAACCCCTGGCCCTCGCCGCCCAGAAGATTGTCGGCCGGCACCCAGACATCGTCGAAGAACAGCTCCGAGGTATCCTGGCCCTTGAGCCCGATCTTGCGCAAGTTGCGGCCGCGGCGAAAGCCGTCGCGGGTGCTTTCCACCAGAAACAGGCTGATGCCCCTGGCGCCTTCCGCCGGGTCGGTCTTGGCGGCGACGATCACCAGATCCGCCGTCTGGCCGTTGGAGATGAAGGTCTTGGCGCCGTTGATCAGATAGCCGTCGCGCTCCGGCCGGGCGGTGGTGCGGATCGCCTGCAGATCGCTTCCCGTTCCCGGCTCGGTCATGGCGATGGCGGCGACCACCTCGCCGGCCACCATCTTCGGTAGCCAGGCCTGTTTCTGGGCCGGCGTGCCGTAGTTCACCAGATAGCCGCAGCAGATGTCGCTGTGGACCGAGCAGCCGACCAGGCCGGAGGCACCGGTATAGGCGAATTCCTCATCGAGAATGGCGTTGAAGCGATAATCGCCGCCGGCTCCGCCGAATTCTTCCGGCGCCTGCGGGCACAACAGGCCCTGGGCGCCGGCCTTGAGCCAGAAGTCGCGCGGCATGACGCCCCGGGCATCCCATTCCTCGGCATGGGGGATCACTTCCGCAGCGCAGAACCTGCGCACGGCGTCGCGAAAGATCTCATGCTCTTCGCTGGAAGCGGGTCGATTCAGCACACCGTCCTCCCGTCGGTTCGGAGTTCGGGCACACTGTAGTTTCGGCACCGACTCGATGTCCAGAACCGACGGCCCGACATGCACCAAAAAAAGACCCGCGGCCGATGGGGGCAATCACCGGCCGCGGGAAACGGCACCCGTCGAAGCGGCGTCAGCGGGAGTGAAGGGTGCCGTCGGGATAAAAGGCATGGAACGCAAAGGCAAAGGTGACATCGTAGACCACATCGACCAGCCCCCGGTCGGTGCGGCGTTGCACCAGCACGTTGCCGATGTCGCGCCCGCGGGTGATCCGGCGATCATCGAGGGCCGAGTTCTGGCCCGGCTCCCAGGTCAGCACCAGGTCGGCGTATTCGATCCGCCGCGCCGCCCGCAGGCGCTGCAGCGGCCAGGCCTGGCGGCCGACTCTGACCACCCGGGCCATCGGCGCGATGCCCTTGGGCAGATCGCCCTTGAAGAAGGCGCGCAAGGGCCGGCGCTGCCGGTCATAGCCGGCGTAAGGGTTCTGGCCGTAGGGGCGGTCGCGGCCGGGGGGCAGCAGGATCAGGCCGTCGGCCTCTCGGGCGCGGTACAGCGCCACCGATTCGATCCGCGCCGGGATCATCCTGAGCTCGGCGCCGGTGAGATCGCCGACGATCGCCCGGCCGACGAACTGCTGCCACCAGCTTTCGGTCTGACGGTCGTACATCACCAGATCCGAGTGGCGCAGCTTGCCGGTGGTGCCGAAATCGAGCACCTGGCCATCCACCCGGCGATCGAAGACGATGCCGGCATCGCACAGCGGGCAGTAGGTCACCGCCACCGGAACGCCGCCGACCACGTCATTGGCGATCTCGTGCCAGATCAGCACCCGCAAGGGGTAGGCCCGGGCATCGCCATTAATTCGCACGCTGATCACCGGTTCGGTATCGGCGAGTCCCCGCACCTTGGCGACCGGCGCGAATTCGGGGTTGTCGATGGCCGGAATGCCGTCCTTGGGCGGGCCGCCGCCGGCGATTTCGTCCAGAGGCACGCTGTGGCGGGAAAAATCGGTCCGCGGCCAGGCCTTCTTCCAGGCCCGCGGCGCGCCGTCGCTGGCCGCCGCCAGCGACGATGCCATCAGCAGCACCGCCAGCAGCAGCGCCCCCAGTCCGGTTCCGGTTGTTCTCACCGCCACGTCGGGCCCCTGACTTGTGTTCTTGGTTTTCGAACCATCGACGGCGCCGGCCTCCTGCGTGCCGTCCGGGTGCGATCGGCTTTCCGTTCAGTAAACAGGTCTCGCCAGGCAGCGGCAAATCACGGCGAATCAATTGCCCGTGAGGGTGTGCGGCCGGCCGCATCAGGTGACACGGCGGCACCCCTGAATGGTCGCCGCGCCAGGACCGGGAGCAGCGCAGACCGGATTAAAATTTTGCCGAAATTCACGCCGATTTGCGCCGATTGTTAAGCGCCCTTCAATCCCCGGCCTTTAGACTCCTCGCCGCTGATGCGGAATCGGCGTCCCCCGATTCGAACAGGGTCAGCCCCATCATACGGGCCCTCGGGGCCAGCCGATATTCCGCGCCGGACAGGCTGCCGGGACCGGGCTGAAACATGCGCCGGGCCCGAAGCGGGCCTCAACCCTTGGAAGCCACCGCGAGGTGATCGGGAGATGCAGGATTTGCCGCTGCGCTATCTGGAGGTCACGGTTCTGGTGATCTACCTCTATGCCCAGGCCAAGGCCGTCCTGCTATGGGACGGCGGCTGGCGCGCCGCCGGGATGGTCATCGCGGCGGCCGAGCTGTTCGGCGCCATTGTCGCCTATCACCAGGGCTGGCTGGTGGATGCCCGCCTGTTCGCGGTCTTCGGGCTCACCGGCCTGGCGGCACTGGCCGGCCTGGCGCTCACCCGGCGTCTGTTGCGCGCGGCCCGTTAAGACGCCGGCGTCGCCGGTGACCTCCCTGCGGTGCCGCGCATGCCTCCGATGAGCAGGGGGAACGGCCTTACTTGGTGCTGGCCGTCTTGTTCTTGTAGGCGCGGATTTCTTCGTTGAACCGGTTGACGAACGCCTCTTCGGCGTCGACCGAGGCGTTGTAGCGCCGGGTCCAGGTCAAGAGCTGCTCCTCGGTGGCCTCCTCGCCGGCCGCCGCACGCTCACCATCCAGGCATTCACGAAAAGTGACCAGTTCCTTCTGATAGGCCCGAACCGCCTTGACTGCGGCAACCATCGCCTCCTTGGTGGCGGTCGCGCCGTCCGGCAGCTCCGGCTCGCCCGGACGCACGCACTCGGCCGCCGCAGGAACCGCCAGTGACATCATCACGCCCAGCGCCGCAATGGCAAGAACTCGCTTCATAGGTCTCATGCCCTCTGTTTTGAAAGGAATGCCCTTTATAATGACGCCGCCCGCCCGCCTCAAGGCCCCCGAGGTGGTCGCCAACGGCATCCCCCGTTCGCACCGACGGCTCCAAGATACATGATTTCTCAAGGTGAGGTAAATGCCGGGTGCAAGAACCGATCAGGGGGATTGACCGCCCGGTCGTTTCAGCCTCACACTTGCACCATGTTCAAGCCCAGGAAACCACCGCCACCGCGCAAGCCGCTGCGCCAGCGGGTGGCCGAACGCAAGGCCGGCTATGGCCGGCGCGAGGAAAGCGAGACCGCGCGTCTGTGGCGCCGGCGTCTGGGGACGCTCGGCAACCTGTTCCAGATCGTTGCGCTGATTCTGCTGGTGGTCGAGGTGCTGCCGCTGATCCAGGGTGGGCTGGAGGGAGTCGCCAGTCTCAATTACATGCGGATCACGGTCTATGCCCTGGTCTTCGTGCTCGGGCGGATCGTCCGCGCCGGCGCCGACCTCACCCGCACCCTGCGCTGAGCGCCGGCCGGCCGACGCCCGGATCAGGTGCCGCCGGGCACGGTAACCGTCAAGCTTTCGACGATCGTCGCGTAAATCCGGTTGACCTCGGTCGACCAGGTGGACAGGGCAACCAGCGTGGCGCCAACGATCAGGCCGATGATCAGCGCATATTCCACCGCCGTGTTGCCACGCTGGTTTCGCCGGAAATCTGTCTTCGTCGTCATTGTTCCAACCCGCCGCCTTCCTGGAAATACAGTTACCAATCAAACGTAAACGGGCAATTAATTCAAGAAAACAAATGGATATATAATATAGATGCAAGTATATAAAATTATATAAAATATTTATTCAACAATATAGGCTATGATTAAGGGACATGATCAGGAGATCAAGAGCAGTCGACTACATCTTTTTCTTGGAAATCAGTGAAAAAGCGCAAGACAGGACCAAACCGGGCGACGTCGCAAGCCCCGACCAGGGCAGCAGGTCCTGCCGGCAGGACAGAGATTTCGGCGGGGTCGCCGCCTCAGCGGGTCGGACGCCGGCGCCGGCGCTGGAGAACGGCGCGGGCGGTGTGACGCAGGGCGCGGATCTGGTCGGCGGTAATGCCGTCGCTGCGCATCAGGGCCCGGATCACGGGATCGCGCAAAACGTCCTCAAGCGACGGTTCCTTGGTATCGGCGATGGGCATGGTTCTCATTGGTCGTCTCACTTGCCCGTCATAGTGCCCTGAAATCATGTCCTTTTTGTGGCGCGGCCATGGTGATTCCGTGAATTCAGCGGCATTTGTGCCGTCTCGTCATTGCCGTCACCGGGGAGCACTCCGGTCATGACGCCGCCCGTCCGAGGCTCGGCCGCAGGGTGCGCTCGGCCGGGAAGCGCAGAATGACCGTGGTGCCGACATCCAGTTCGCTGTGCAGCTCGAAGTCGCCGCCGTGCAGCTCGACCAGCGACTGCACCAGCGGCAGGCCGAGGCCGGTGCCCTGGGCCGGCCGCGCCTTGGGATTGTCGACCTGGCGGAAGGCCTGCATCGCCATCGGAATATCCTCTTCGGCCATGCCGATGCCGGTATCGGTAATCGCGATGTAAATGCGCCCATCATCATCGCAGTCGGCCTTGACCACCACCCAGCCGCCGGCCAGGGTGAACTTGATGGCGTTGGAGATCAGGTTGAGCAGACTTTGCTTGAGCGCCCGCCCGTCGGCATAAAGCTGCGGCAGATCGTCGGCGACATCGATGCGCAGGTTGACGTCCATCGATTTGGCGAATTCCCGCATCAGGCGGACCGCCGCGGAGACCAGCTCGCCGACGTCGAGAGCCTCTTCATGGAGCTCGTATTTCTGGGCCTCGATCTTGGAGAGATCGAGCAGGTCGTTGATCAGCTCGAGCAGATGATTGGCGCTTTCCTGAATGTCGCCGACATATTCCTTGTACTTCTCCTGGCCCAGCGGCCCGAGGATTTCCTTGTGGATCAGTTCGGCGAAGCCGATGATGGCATTCAAGGGCGTGCGCAGCTCGTGGCTCATGTTGGCCAGGAACTCGCTTTTGGCGGTGCTCGCGGTTTCGGCGTTCTCCTTGGCCTCGCGCCACTGCTGTTCGATGTTCTTCTGTTCCACCACCTGGCCGAGCTGCTGGCGCACCCGGTCGAGGATTTCGAGCTGCCAGTCACCGACCTTCATGGCTTCGTCCCAGAAGAACTCGATGATCGCCACCATCCGCCCTTCGGCGAAGACCGGGAAGGCGCAGCCGCCGCGCAAGCCCAGGCGCCGGGCCAGCTCGGCCCGGCGCGGCGCCAGCTCGGCGCCCAGATCGCTCAGGATCATCGGCACCTTTTCGGCATAGATGCGGCCGGGCAGGCCGTCGCCGGACTTGAAATTGATCTTGTCGGAGACCTCGCTGAACGGCCGGAAACGGCTGGGCAGGCCGCGGTTCCACAGGCGCTTGGCCTTCAGTTTCTCGGGCTCGCGCTCATCCAGCATGTAGGCATGGCCGACCGGCCAGTCCATGCGTTCGCAGACGACGTCGAGACAGGCCTGAAGGGCATCCAGCGCAGTCGCCGTGCGCACCGCGCTGACCGCCACTTCGCCGGGCAGCGATACGAAGGCGGCCCGCCGGTTCAGCGCATGGACGATCGCCTTGCGGCGATAGATGAGGCCGGCGGCCAGCCAGATCGCCATGACCAGGACCCACATCCGGGTCGGCGCCAACGGGTCGATGGCACTCACCGGATCGATATGCTGGGCGAGGATCGCAAAGGCGCTGCCCACGGCAGCCGGGAGCAGCACGCCGCGACGGTCCGGGGACCAGAGATTGAGAACGATCGGGAACAGATAGAAAATGCCGCCGGCGAACAGTCCCGGCGTGCGCAGGTCGAGCACGAAAATCGTTGCCGCGACCAGCACCGTGGTCACTGGATAAAGCAAGCGAATTGTCCTGTCCCGCCCCATGTGCCGGTTTTTCAAGGCTGATCGTCGGACCCCGTGTGTCAGGTGGCCGAGTATTCCAAGAAAACGTTAAGATTTCCTGTCGAGCCGGGCCCTGACCTGAGGTTTTTGCCGGCCCTGTCGGCAGCCCTGCCGGGCAAGCGCGGAGCAACCGCATCAAACTGATTCCATATGACCGTGATACGCTCTAGACTCGCAAAACGCAGTTCAAGACCGGGGCAGGAAACGCAAACCATGGTGTCCACCTTCCCGCACGGGAGGCCCAGAGATCGGGGGCTTTTGTACGGATCGCGCCGTACCCTGCTGATGGTCGCCGCCGGGGCGGTTGCCGTGGCGGTCGGCCTCGGGTTTCTTTTGGCGCCCGATACCGTTGGTGGCGGCTTGGCCCTGACCGGCGGCCTGGTGGTCGCAGCGGTCGTGCTGGCGCTGGCCGCGGCCTTCCTGCGTTCGCGATCGGGCGCCGGTCGCCAGGGGCACACGCCCTGGGTCGGTCTGGTCGCCGAGATGCCGGTTCCCGTGCTTCTGGCCCGGGCCGACGACGGCGCCGTGATTGCCCGCTCGCAGGCCCTGGCCGCCCTGCGGGCCGAGCCGCAGGCGGACGGCCTGGCGGCCGGTGAGAACAGCTTCGACACCTGGCTCGACAACGGCAAAGCGATCCGCCGGCAGCTTGTCGAACAGGGCCGCGTGGAGGGCCTCGGCGCAGGTCTGCGCCGGGCCGACGGCAGCCGTGCGCCGGTCACGATCTCGGCGTGCAAGCTCGAGACCGAGGCGGGCGCCCATCTGATTGTCGCCTTTTCGGGCGCCGGCAGCGGCACCGGCGAGAACGCGGACCGGCAACCGCCCGCTCCGGCGCAGAACCGGGAAAAGCTGCCGTTCGGCTTGTCGCGGCCCGAGCTGCTGGCCAACATCAGCCACGAACTGCGCACGCCCTTGAATGCCATCATCGGCTTTTCGAAGATGATGGAAGATCGCCTGTTCGGGGAGCTCGGCGCACCGCAGTATTCGGAATACGCCCGCGACATTCATCGCAGCGGGCAGCATCTGCTGCGCGTCATCAATGACATCCTCGAGTATTCCAGCATCGAGGCGGGACAGACCGAACTTGACCTGCAGCCGGTGGATATCGGCGCCATGGCCCAGTGGGCGGTGCGCAACCAGGGCGATGAGGCGGCCGCCGCCGGACATGCGATTTCCCTGCAGATCGACCCGGCGCTCCCGGCCCTGCGCGCGGACGAGCGTTACCTGCGCAAATGTCTCGTCTACCTGCTCTCGAACGCCATCAAGTTCACGCCTGCGCCGGGACAGATCACCGTGCGGGCCGGTGTGCTCGAGGACGGCAGCTGCCGCATTGCGGTCGCGGATACCGGCATCGGCATTGCCCCTGACCGCCTCGAGCGCGCCCTGCAGCCGTTCGCCCAGGCCGAACATGTGCTGCGCCGCAGCTACGGCGGCACCGGGCTCGGCCTGGCGATCACCAAATCCCTGGTCGAGTTGCACGGCGGCAGCTTTTCGATCGTCAGCACCCTGGGTCAGGGCACCGAGGCCAGCATGTGTTTCCCGGCCGAGCTGATGCTGCCGGCGACCGCCCATCCGTCAAGCGCCGCCTGAGACCCGGTTTCCCGGCCACGGCCGGTCATCCGGCAAATGAAAACGGGGCCGTGATCATGGCCCCGTTTCAAAATCTCGACATCCGGTGAATCGATACCGGACCGACCCGCCGGTTACTTCGGTTTGCAGGGATTGCAGGGTTTCTTGGCCGCACACGGATTGCACGGATTCTTGACCTTGCAGGGATTCTTGGCCGCGCACGGATTGCACGGATGCTTGGCCGCACACGGATTGCACGGATGCTTGGCCTTGCAGGGGTGCTTGGCCTTGCATGGATTGCACGCGTTTGCGACCTGCATGTACTTCGGCGCGGCCGCCGGATTGGGACTCATATCCGCGGTCGTCGTGGCCAACGCAGCCGCGCTAGTCATGGTTGCAATTGCGGCCAACGTAGCCGTCTTTTTCAACATATCGATGCCTCCCCAGATTGTGGATACGCCTCTGCGTAGCGGGGCCGGACCAGCGAGGCCCGGGCGCCCACGCGAAAGTTGACATACTGGAGAGACGACGTCACGTAAAATTTTTGAATGATTCCATCTTGCGGTCGCGACGCCGGTGCGGTTGGCGGCCCCGCAATGATCATGGGCAGCGTCGCGAGAGCCGGCGGCATGCCAGGCGTCGATCACCGCCGGGCAGCCGGAACTGGCTTTCCCGGAAAATTCGGATAATCTGCTGTCATGCGCGTGGCCAATTTTTCTCTCGGCTTCATAGCTCTCGTCCTCGGCTTCTACCTGCTGTATCTGGGCAAGGGCATCCTGCTGCCGCTGGTGATCGCGGTGGTGCTGTGGTACCTGGCGATCCTGCTCACCGACGGCTTCGCGGCGATCCGGTTGGGACGATGGACGCTGCCGCGGCCGCTGGCGTTCGCCGCGGCGCTTGCCACTTCGGTCGGCGCCATCTGGTTCGTCGTCAATCTGGTCAACAGCAATATCGAGGATGTGGTCGCCGCTGCGCCGATCTATCAGGCCCGGCTCGAAGCCCTGGCCGGGCGGGCCTACGCGGCCCTGGGCGTCAGCCAGCCGCCGACGATCGGCCAGGTTCTGGACACCGTCAATGTGCGGACCATCATCAGCAGCCTGGCGACAACGGTGACCGCGGTCGCCGGCTATACCGGCATGATCCTCGTCTACCTGATCCTGCTGTTCATGGAATACAAGAGCTTCGGCCGCAAGCTCGAGGCGTTTCTGGGAAGCGGCGAGCGAACCCGCGAGGTGCGCGACTTGCTGGCGCGCATTCGCGCCGACGTCAACACCTACATCCGGATCAAGACCGCGATGAGCCTGCTGACCGCCGGGCTGGCCTATGTGGTGCTGGCGCTGGTCGGGCTCGACTTCGCCGCCTTCTGGGCGCTGCTCATCTTTCTGCTCAATTTCATTCCGACCATCGGCTCGATCGTCGCGGTGCTGTTTCCGATGCTGCTCGCCCTCATCCAGTTCGAGACGCTGGGGCCCTTCGTCATCGTCTCGGTGGCGCTGATCGCCATCCAGTTCGCCATCGGCAGCGTGCTGGAGCCGAAGCTGACCGGCCATTCGCTCAACCTGAGCCCGCTGGTGATCCTGCTCTCGCTCGCCCTGTGGGGGCAGATCTGGGGCATTGCCGGGATGTTCCTGTGCGTGCCGATGATGGTGATCGCCAACATCGCGCTGGCCCATTTCCCGAGCACCCGGCGCATCGCCATCATGATGTCGAGCAATGGTCGGCCGGGGTAGTTCTCGACGCCGCCCTAGGTGCCGAGCAGGCCCGCCACCAGGTCGGAGCCGAGGAAGCGCTCGAACTCGCATGCCGGCATCGGCCTGGCGAAGTAGAAGCCCTGGGCCTCGTCGCAGCGCAGCGATTTGAGGAACTCAAGCTCGGCCCTGTCCTCGACCCCTTCGGCCACGACCCGCAGCCCGAGGCTGTGGCCAAGCCGGATGATCGCCTCGACGATGCGGGCGTTTTCCTCGTCGTCGGTGATGTTGGTGACGAACGAGCGGTCGATTTTCAGCTTGGCGACCGGAAACGCCTTGAGATAGGCCATCGATGAATAGCCGGTGCCGAAGTCGTCGATGGCGAGGCGAATGCCGAGCTTTTCGAGCTCGGCCAGGGCCTCGCCGATGGTGCGGGCGTCGAGGAACGAGCCTTCGGTGATTTCCAGCTCCAGGCGCGAGGCCGGAAAACCGGTGGCCTCCAGGGCCTGGACAATGGCCTGGGTGAAGGTTTCGCTGCGGAAATGGACCGGCGAGACGTTGACCGAAAGGGTAAAGCCTTCGGGGCCGCGCTCGACCCAGGCGCGGGCATCGGCGCAGGCGGTCTGCAACATCCATTCGCTGAACGGCTCGATCAGGCGGGTGCTTTCGGCCACCGGGATGAAGGCGCCCGGCGGCACCCAGCCGTGCTCCGGGTGCGGCCAGCGGGCCAGCGCCTCGACGCCGACCGCGTCGCCACGCACCAGATCGATCAGCGGCTGATAGTGCAGCTCGAACTGGCCGAGCTCGAGGCCGACGCGGATCTCGTTGGCCATGCGCTGGCGGTCGCGCAATTCGCGCTGCATGCTGCGGTCGTAGAGCCGGAAGCTGTTCTTGCCCTCGCTCTTGGCCCGGTAGAGGGCCAGATCGGCATTGCTGAGAAGCTGGTCGACATCGCCGGAATCATTGGGATAGACGGTAATGCCCATGCTCGCCGTGAGCTGGATCTGCTGCTCGTCGAGGTCGATCGGCTGACGGATGCGCTCGAGGATTTTCCGGGCCATCACCGGGGCGCCGTCGAAACTGTTGTGGTTGGTGCCGATGATCGCGAATTCATCGCTGCCGAGGCGGGCGATGACGTCGGTCTTGCGCACCGTCGCGGCAAGCCGGTGGGCCAGCGCACCGAGCGCGGCATCGCCCGCCGGGTGGCCGAAATTGTCGTTGACGTTCTTGAAGTCGTCGATGTCGAGAACCATCAGCGCCACCACCGTGCCGTTGCGCTGGGCGTGCGCCACGGCCTCGCCCAGCAGCTTGCGGAACAGGGTCCGGTTGGGCAGGCCGGTGAGGCGGTCGTGATGCGCCATGTAGCGGATGTTCTCGATCGCCCGCTTGCGCTCGGTGATGTCGGTGTGGGTGATGATGACGCCGCCATCGGGCATGGCGTGGGCCTGGACCTCGATATCGCGGCCGTCCGCCAGATGGGTTTCCACCTGTTGCGGCTTGCCCTGCTGGGCAAGGCGGGCGAGGCGCAGCCGGTGGGCGATCAGGTCTTCCGGCTTGCCGGGCCCGAAGTCGCCGCGCTCGGCCTTGATGGCGATGAGATCGCGCAACGGGCAGCCGGCTTCGATGAAATGTTCGGGTACCGCCATCAGATCGACATAGGCGCGGTTCCAGCCGATCAGGCGCAGATCCTGGTCATAGACGCTGACGCCCTGAACGATGTTGTCGAGAACCGCCTGCAGGAAGTCGCTCTTGCCCTTCAGCTCATCGTTGCTGCGGGTGATGGTCCGCGCCAGCGCCGTGTTGCGGTGGCGCAGGAGGATGGCGCGGCGGATTATCTTCTGAACGTTGAACGCCAGCCGGATGAGCACGCCGAGAGACAGCAACAGGCCTCCGCCCATCAGGGTCTCGACAAAACCGCCGGCGCGCAGGAAGCTGACCGCCATCGGGATGACCACCGGCACCAGAAAGGCGATCACCGCCGGCAGATAGGTGGCCGACGCGGTGATCGCGCCGATGATCACGCCGGTCAGAACCAGCAGCAGCAGGGTGCTTTGCACCGAGGCTTCGGTGAGCGGCAGCATGATGACGGCGCTGCCCCAGATGATGCCGGTCGCCGCCATGCCGACAACCACGTAGCGGCTCCAGCGGGCCGGATCGTCGTGGCCATGGCGGCCAAGCCCGCGGTAGCGCAGAACCAGAAGGGCGCGGCAGGCGACCGTCAGGACCAGGGCGCTGAACCAGATCAGTATCCGGGCATGCGAAGCTCTGTCCCAGTGCGCCAGCACGACCGCCAGACCGAGCGCCACGTTGGCCAGCAGGGAGAGCGTCTGATTGCGGTAGAGAAGCTTGGTCTGCTCGTGAAGCAACAGGCGCCGGCTTGTCGAGCGGTCGACCGACACGGCCTTTTCAGCCGCCGGACGCGGCCCGGATTTGTGACTGACGCCTTGCTGAAAACCGGTTTTGGCCATGACCCCGCGGACTTCCGACGACGAAAAGAGCGGGCGACCGAAAACCGGGGCCCGGGGGACCATGATCAAAAAGGCCGGTTAGCAATTGATTAAGACCGCGGATCACGAAGCCGCGAGACGATTTCCGGACGACAGAAACCGTCAGCTCGAACCGTCAGCTCGCCGCCAGCCACAACAGCCCGACACCGAGTGCGACGCGATAGACCACGAAGGGGGTGAAATCGGCGCGCCGGAGCCAGCGCATCAACAGGGCAATCGCCGCCCAGGCGGTGACGAAGGCAAGGCCGGCGGAGAGCAGGGCATCGAGCCCGAAGGCCCAGTCGCCGCGCTCATAGATCTCGACGCCGGAGAGGGTTCCCGCCGCGGCGATCGTCGGAATCGACAGCAGCATCGAGAAATGCGCCGATTCGGCCCGGGTAAATCCGAGAAAGCGAGCCGCCGTCATGGTGATGCCCGAGCGGCTGGTGCCGGGGATGAGCGCCAGCGCCTGGGCCAGGCCGATGAGCGCTGCCGCGCGCAGCCCGAGGTCGCCAATCCGGCGCTCCGTCGCACCGATGCGATCGGCGGCATAGAGCACGATGCCGAACAGAATGCTGGCCCAGGCGATCACCCGCATGTCGCGCAGGGCGGCACTGGCGCCAGTGAGATCGAGGATGAGGCCGACCACCACCACCGGGATGGTCGCCAGCACCAACAACCCGGCCAGCCGCTGGCCGAAGCGTTCGTCTTCGCTGCGCACCGGCCGGCCGCACCAGGCCAGGGCACCGCGCAGCATGAGCGCAACATCGCGGCGAAAGTAGGCGATCACGGCAAACAGGGTGCCGACATGAACCGCAACATCGATCAGCGGCCCCTGGTCCGGCCAGTCGGTCAGCGCCGGTACCAGGATCAGATGCGCCGAGGAACTGATCGGCAGGAACTCGGTGATCCCCTGGATGAGCGCAAGGGTGATGATGTGCAGAAGACTCATGGCAAGGCGCCCCACCCGACGTGACCGGCCGCCACCGGCCCCGCGGCTTATAGCACCAAAGCCGGGTTTCACCAAAGCCGGATCCCGGCGCGGCCGACCTGTCGGCGCGTGACCGCCAAGCCCCCGATACTGCCGGCCACGGCGCGGATTTCTGCACACAAAATAGTTAATAGTCCTTGTTTGAGACTATTTTCTACAGAAAATAAGCGGAAAAACTCAATTCACCCCCTGTTAACCAATCTTCGCTAAAATAATAGACAGGTATGTTGACCCATTAACAATTTTTTGCTCGCTTATCGGGGCTTGCGACGCTATACTGCCCGCCGGTCCCGAAAATCGACGTATGCGTTCGCATGGGAGCCTGAGCCCGTGGCCCAGACAATGCTGAAATTTGTGAAAATCGGCATGAAGATGCCGGAAAAACGGGACGCAGAGGTCCGGGTTTCCGATTTCGACGAGATTTATCAGGCCTTCAAGCCCGACGAGGCACGCCGCCAGGCGGCCCGCTGCTCGCAGTGCGGCATTCCCTATTGCCAGCTTCATTGCCCGTTGCAGAACAACATCCCCGACTGGTTGAAACTGGCCGCCGAGGACCGCATCGAAGAGGCCTACGAGCTCGCCCAGGCGACCAACACCTTCCCCGAGATCTGCGGCCGCATCTGCCCCCAGGACCGATTGTGCGAAGGCAACTGCGTGCTGGAAAAGGACTTTTCCGCCGTCACCATCGGCGCCGTCGAGCGCTACATCACCGATACCGCCTGGGATCGCGGGCTGGTGAAACCGATCCGGCCGCTCACCACACGCGGGCGTTCCATCGGCATCATCGGCGCCGGCCCCGGCGGCCTGGCGGCGGCCGAGATGCTGCGCCGCTGGGGCTACGACGTCGATGTCTACGACCGCTACGACCGGATGGGCGGCCTGCTGGTCTACGGCATTCCCAACTTCAAGCTGGAAAAGCACATCGTCCAGCGCCGCGTCGATCACCTGGCCGAGGGCGGCATCGTCTTCCATCCCGGCTTCGAGGTCGGGCGCGACGCCTCGCTCGACGATCTGCGCCAGCGCCACGACTGCCTGCTGATCGCCACCGGCGTCTACAAGAGCCGCGAGATTCAGGTGCCCGGCGTCGGCCTCGACAACATCTTTCCGGCGCTCACCTATCTGATCGCCTCCAACCGCCAGGGGCTGGGCGAGCGGGTGCCCGAATTCGAGGACGGCACGCTGAATGCGCACGGCAAGCACGTGGTGGTGATCGGCGGCGGCGATACCGCCATGGACTGCGTGCGCACCGCCGTGCGCCAGGGGGCGAAAAGCGTGCGCTGCCTTTACCGGCGCGACCGCGACAACATGCCGGGCTCGATGCGCGAGGTTCAGCATGCCGAGGAGGAAGGCGTCGAGTTCGTCTGGCTGGCCGCCCCGCAGGCCTTTCTCGGCGACGGCAAGGTCGAGGCGGTGCGCGCCGTGCGCATGCGACTGGGTCCCGCCGATTCCTCGGGCCGCCGCCAGCCGGAAGCGATCGAGGGCTCGAGCTTCAAGCTCGAGGCCGACATGGTGATCAAGGCCCTCGGCTTCGACCCCGAGGACCTGCCCACCCTGTTCGGCGCGCCCGAGCTTCAGGTCACCCGCTGGGGCACCATCCGGGTCGATTTCCGCACCATGATGACCAATCTCGACGGGGTGTTCGCCGCCGGCGACATCATCCGCGGCGCCTCGCTGGTGGTCTGGGCGATCCGCGACGGCCGCGATGCGGCGGCCGCCATTCACCGCTACTTGAAGGCGCGGGCCGGCGGCCTGCGCCGCAAGGCCGGCTAGCAGATGAGACGGGGCCAGCGATGACAGAAACTCCGGCACCGCCGACCGGGCAGGATCAGGTGCGCCGCTGGCAGGAAGCGGCGCAGCATCTGGCGCGCCACGGCCTCTATGATCCGGCGCATGAGCACGAAAGCTGCGGCGTCGGCCTGATCGCGGCGATCGACGGCAAGCCCCGGCGCGAGGTGGTCACCGCCGGCATCGAGGCCCTGAAGTCGGTCTGGCACCGCGGCGCCGTCGATGCCGACGGCAAGACCGGGGACGGCGCCGGCATCCACCTCGAGATTCCCCAGGCGTTCTTCAAGGAGCACGTGCGGATGACCGGCCACGAGCCGGTTGCCGGGCGGCTTGCGGTCGGCATGGTGTTCCTGCCGCGCACCGACTTCGCGGCCCAGGAGACCTGCCGGACCATCGTCGAATCCGAAATCCTCAAGTTCGGTTACTACATCTACGGCTGGCGCCAGGTGCCGGTGGACATTTCGGTGATGGGCGAGAAGGCCAATGCGACGCGGCCCGAGATCGAACAGATCATGATCGCCAACATCCGCGGCGTCGATGACGAAACCTTCGAGCGCGAGCTCTACATCATCCGCCGGCGCATCGAGAAGCAGGTGGCGGCCGAGCTGATCACCGATTTCTACATCTGTTCGCTGTCGTGCCGCTCGGTGATCTACAAGGGCATGTTCCTGGCCGAGCATCTGTCGCGCTTCTACCCGGATTTGCGGGATTCGCGCTTTATCTCGACCTTTGCCATCTATCACCAGCGCTATTCGACCAACACCTTCCCGACCTGGCGGCTCGCCCAGCCGTTCCGGATGCTCGCCCATAATGGCGAGATCAACACCATCCGCGGCAATCAGAACTGGATGAAGAGCCACGAGATCCGCATGGCCTCGCTGGCCTTTCGCGATCACTCGGAAGACATCAAGCCGATCATCCAGTCGGGCAGTTCGGACTCGGCGGCGCTGGACGCGGTGTTCGAGGTGCTGGTGCGCGCCGGGCGTGCGGCGCCGCTGGTCAAGAACCTGCTGATCCCCGAGGCCTGGTCGAAAAGCACCACCATGCCCGACGACCAGCGCGCCATGTACGCCTACGTCAGCTCGGTGATGGAGCCCTGGGACGGGCCGGCGGCGATTGCCGCCACCGACGGCCGCTGGGTGATCGCCGGCATGGACCGCAACGGTCTGCGCCCGATGCGCTTTTCGATCACCCGCGACGGCCTGCTGATCGTCGGATCGGAAACCGGCATGGTGCTGCTGCCGGAATCCGACATTGTCGAGAAAGGCCGGGTGGGACCCGGCCAGACCATCGGCGTCGACCTCCACGAAGGCCGCTTCTATCACGACCGCGAACTCAAAGCGGTGCTGGCCGCCGAGCGCCCCTATGAGGAGTGGATCCGCAATTTCGACACCTTCGATCATCTGGTCGACAGGGAAGCGCCCGAGCCGGTGGCCTTTACCGGCGAGGAATTGCGCCTGCGCCAGATTGCCGCCGGCTTTACCGTCGAGGAGATGGAGCAGATCCTCCACCCCCTGGCCGGCGACGGCCGCGAGGCGATCGGCTCGATGGGCGACGATACGCCGCTCGCCGTGCTGTCGGAGAAATACCGCAATCTGTCGCACTTCTTCCGCCAGAATTTCAGCCAGGTGACCAATCCGCCGATCGATCCGTTGCGCGAGCACCGGGTGATGAGCCTCAATACCCGCTTCGGCAATTTCGGCAATGTGCTGGACCAGGAAAGCAATTACGAAAACGTGCTGGTGCTGGACTCGCCGGTGCTGACCAACAAGGAATACCGCACGCTCAGGGATCATTTCGGCGAGCTGGCCTGCGACATCGACTGCACCTTCGAGGTGGCGGCCGGCCCCGACGGCCTCAGGGAGGCGCTCAACCGCATCCGCGCCGAGGCCGAGGACGCGGTGCGGGCCGGCCACAGCCACATCTTTCTCACCGACGAGAACATCTCGGAGAGCCGCGCCGCGGTGCCGATGATCCTCGCGGCCGGTGGCGTCCATTCGCATCTGGTGCGTGAGGGCCTGCGCACCTTCGCATCCGTCAACGTGCGCAGCGCCGAGTGCCTGGATCCCCACTATTTCGCGGTGCTCATCGGCGTCGGCGCGACCACCGTGAATGCGTACCTGGTGCTCGACTGCATTGCCGAGCGCCACCGCCGCGGCCTGTTCGGCGACGCCACGCTCGAAGACTGCATCAACCGCTACCGCCACGCCATCAACCAGGGCTTGCTCAAGATCATGTCGAAGATGGGCATTTCGGTGATCAGCTCGTACCGCGGCGCCTACAATTTCGAGGCCCTGGGCCTGAGCCGGGCGCTGGTTGCCGAGTTCTTCCCCGGCATGCCGTCGCGGATCTCCGGGATCGGCCTGTTGGGCGTCCAGAAGAAAGTGCTGGAGCAGCACGCCCGCGCCTATGGCGAGGATTTGCCGGCGCTGCCCATCGGCGGCCTTTACAAGTTCCGGCGCGGCGGCGAGGTCCATTCCTTCGAGGGCACGCTGATCCACATGCTGCAGGCGGCGGTGGCCCATGATTCCTACTCCCAGTATCTGAAGTATTCCCAGGCGCTCACCGAGCTGCCGCCGGTCAATCTGCGCGATCTGCTCGACTTCAGGACGGCGGAGAAACCGCTGGCCGTCGACGAGGTGGAATCGATCACCGAGCTGCGCAAGCGGTTCGTCACCCCCGGCATGTCGCTGGGCGCTCTGTCGCCGGAGGCCCATGAGACCCTGACCATCGCCATGAACCGGATCGGCGCCAAGTCGGATTCGGGCGAGGGCGGCGAAGGCGCCGAGCGTTACGTGCCGCGCGCCGACGGGGATAATCCCAATTCGGCGATCAAGCAGATCGCCTCGGGGCGCTTCGGGGTCACCGCCGAATATTTGAACAACTGCACCGAGATCGAGATCAAGATCGCCCAGGGCGCCAAGCCCGGCGAAGGCGGCCAGCTGCCCGGCTTCAAGGTCACCGCCGAGATCGCCCGGCTGCGCCATGCGACCGAAGGCGTGACCCTGATTTCGCCGCCGCCGCACCACGACATCTATTCGATCGAGGACCTGGCGCAACTGATCTACGACTTGAAGCAGATCAACCCGCGGGCCCGGGTCTGCGTCAAGCTGGTCTCGGCGTCGGGCATCGGGACGATTGCCGCCGGCGTCGCCAAGGCCAAGGCCGACGTGATCCTGATTTCCGGCCATTCGGGCGGCACCGGGGCGAGCCCCCAGACCAGCATCAAATACGCCGGCACGCCCTGGGAAATGGGCCTGGCGGAAGTCAATCAGGTGCTGACCTTGAACAACCTGCGCCACCGGGTGGTGCTGCGCGTCGACGGCGGCATCAAGAACGGCCGCGACGTGGTGATCGCGGCGATGATGGGGGCCGAGGAATTCGGTGTCGGCACCGCCTCGCTGGTCGCCATGGGCTGCCTCTTGGTGCGCCAGTGCCATTCCAATACCTGCCCGGTGGGCATCTGCACCCAGGACGAGACGCTGCGCGCCAAGTTCACCGGCACGCCCGACAAGGTGGTCAATCTGTTCAGCTTCATCGCCGAGGAGACCCGCGAGATTCTCGCCAGCCTCGGCGCCCGCTCGCTCAACGAGATCATCGGCCGCACCGATCTGCTGGCCCAGGTCAGCCGCGGCGCCGATCACCTCGACGATCTCGATCTCAACCCGTTGCTGGCCCGGGTCGATTCCGGCGAGCATGCCCCCTATTGCTCGCTCGAAGGGCGCAACCAGGTGCCCAATTCGCTCGACGCCAAGATGGTCGAGGACGCCAAAGCGGTGTTCGATCGCGGCGAGAAGATGCAGCTCACCTACACCATCCGCAATACCGAGCGCGCCATCGGCACCCGGCTGTCCTCGCATCTGGTCCGCCGCTTCGGCACCAAGGGCCTGAACCCGGGGCACATCACCGTGCGCCTGCGCGGCTCGGCCGGGCAGTCGCTGGGCGCCTTCGCGGTTCAGGGCTTGCGCCTCGAGGTGTTCGGCGATGCCAACGATTACGTCGGCAAGGGCCTGAGCGGCGGCGACATCGTCGTCCGGCCGATGACCTCGAGCCCGCTGGAGAGCCACGCCAACACGATCATCGGCAACACGGTTCTTTACGGGGCGACCGCCGGCACCCTGTTCGCCGCCGGCCAGGCCGGCGAGCGCTTCGCGGTGCGCAATTCGGGCGCCGAGGTGGTGGTCGAGGGCTGCGGCGCCAACGGCTGCGAATACATGACCGGCGGCGTCGCCGTCATCCTCGGGCCCGTGGGCGACAATTTCGCCGCCGGCATGACCGGCGGCATGGCCTTCGTCTATGACCCGGAGGACGAGTTCGAGTGCCATGTGAACCCGGAATCGGTGATCTGGCGCCGGGTCGAATCGGCCTATTGGGAAAATCTGCTCCACGACCTGATCGAGCGCCATGTCGCCGCCACCCAGTCGGCGTTCGCCGCCAATCTGCTCGAGGCCTGGGAGCTGGCGCTGCCGCGCTTCTGGCAGATCTGCCCCAAGGAAATGCTTGGCCGGCTGGCCTATCCGCTCTCCGACGAGGAAACGGACGAGGCCCAGCGCGCCTGACGCGCCATTGCCCGCACCACGGGTCTGTTCGCCTGTCAGGGCTTGGGATAGACTGCGCCCCATGCGCGTCCTTTATCATTTGTGGCTTTCGCCCTTTTCGCGGAAGGTCCGGGTCGTGCTCGGGGAAAAGAAGCTCGATTGCGAGCTCAGGGTCGAGCGGACCTGGGCCCGGCGGGCGGAGTTTTTCGCCCTCAATCCGGCCGGCACGGTGCCGGTTCTGGTCGACGAGGACGACACCGTCGTCGCCGATTCGGGCGCCATCTGCGAATATCTCGACGAGGTCTATCCGCGCGGCCGGCTGATCGGGATCGATGCCGCGGCCCGCGCCGAGACCCGGCGTCTGGTCAACTGGTTCGACGTCAAGTTCCACCGCGAGGTCAGCGCCAACATCCTCGAGGAACGCGTCATGAAGCGGTTCATGGGCCGCGGCGAGCCGAGCGCCGAGCGCATCCGCGCCGGCTTGCACAACATCGCCTATCACCTCGATTACATCGCCTATCTGATCGAGCGCCGGCGCTGGCTGGCCGGCGATGCCTTCAGCCTCGCCGATATCGCCGCCGCCGCGCACCTGTCCTGCCTCGACTATCTCGGCGACGTGCCCTGGGGGCGCCAGCCGCTGGCCAAGGACTGGTATGCGCGGGTGAAATCGCGGCCCAGCTTCCGGCCGCTGCTGGCCGACCGCATCCCCGGCATGACGCCGCCAGCGCATTACGACGATCTCGATTTCTGATGGAGGCGGGCGTCGCATCGGCGGAGCTGCGCCGGCAGATCCTCGCGCGCGCCCGGGCGGACGGCTTCGATGCGGTCGGTTTCGCGGCGCCCGATGCGGCACCAGAGGCGGGGGCACGGCTGGACCAGTTTCTGGCGCAGGACCGCCACGGCGACATGGACTGGATGGCGACCACTGCCGAGCGGCGGGCGCATCCGCGCCGGCTTTGGCCGGAGGTGCGCAGCATCATCGTCCTCGGCGTCAATTATGCGCCTGCGGGCGCGCCGCTCGCCGTGCTGGAGGCCCGGGACAAGGGCGCCATTTCGATTTACGCCCGGCGCCGCGACTATCACGATGTCATCAAGAAGCGGCTCAAACGGCTGGGGCGCTGGATCCACCGCGAATTCGGCGCCGAAATCAAGGTGTTCGTCGATACCGCGCCGGTGATGGAAAAACCGCTGGCGGCGGCTGCCGGCCTGGGCTGGCAGGGCAAGCATACCAATCTGGTCTCGCGCCAATATGGCTCCTGGCTGTTTCTGGGCGAGATCTTCACCACCCTCGACCTGCCACCCGACGCCCCGGAACCGGATCATTGCGGGGGCTGCCGGCGCTGCCTCGACATCTGCCCGACCAAGGCCTTCCCGGCGCCCTATCAACTCGATGCCCGGCGCTGCATTTCCTACCTCACCATCGAGCACAAGGGTCCCATCGCGCCTGAGTTCCGGACCGCCATCGGCAACCGCATCTTCGGCTGCGACGACTGCCTCGCGGTGTGTCCATGGAACAAGTTTGCCCAGACCGCCCATGATGCCGCACTGGCCCTGCGCCCGGAGTTCGATGCGCCCGACCTGGCCGAGCTTGCGGCCCTTGATGAGGACGGCTTTCGCGCCCGGTTCCGCGGCACCCCGGTCCGCCGGCTGGGGCGCGCACGCCTCTTGCGCAATGTCCTGATCGCCATCGGCAATTCCGGCCGTTCCGACCTCGCCCCATGCGCCGAGCGCCTGTTGAGGGACGCATCCCCGCTGGTCCGGGCGATGGCGGTCTGGGCGCTGGCCCGGCTGGCGCCCGATCGCTGTTCCACCCTCGCCGCGCAGCATCCGGAGCAGGAAGACGACGCGGACGTGCGCGCCGAATGGCGCGCCGCCCTGTCGGCGCCGGCATCGACCGGCGCTTCGAACCCGGCTATTTGACGGATTTGTCCGGTTTCGCCCCGGGTGCCGGATCGCCGTCACCGACCTCGAGGCGCTGGATGTTGGCCCGGGCCGATTCGGCCGCCGGCGTATCAGGTGCGAGATCGAGAATGCGCCGCCAGTCGGCCCGCGCGCCATCGGCATCGCCGGCGATGCGGCGCAGATTGCCGCGTTCAAGCAAGGCAGCCGGATTGTCGGGATCCAGCAGCAGCGCGGTTTCGGCATCCTTCATCGCCTGATCGTCCTTGCCGAGCGCCCGCCAGGCGGCGGCGCGAAAGGCAAAGATGTCGGCGCGATCGGGCGCCTGCCTGGCGGCCCGGTTGAGATCGTCGAGCGCCGCGGCGTATTCGCGCATGGCAGCCAGGGCGCGGGCCCGGTCGATCAGCAGCTCGACATAGCGCGGCGCCGCCGGGGCGGTGTCGGCCAGGGCTTCCGCAAGATCACGATAGGCGGCATCCGCCTTGCCGGCCAGCAGCCAGGCATTGCCGGCCTGGGTTAGCAGGTCGAGCCGCATGTCCTCGACATTCACGGCGGAGCCCGGGGGAAGATAGCGGCCGCTGGCAATTCCGGCGACCAGACCATCGAGGCGCTCGGCCGCATCCTGATAGCGATGCAGGGCGACCTGCGCCAGGGCGGCGCAATGCTCGGCCGGCAGGCCGCCGCCGGTATCGCGCCAGGCCAGCGCCTCATCGAGTGCCGTCTCGGGCGTGCGCGAAGCCGCCGCAACACACGCCGCATAGCGCCCCTGTCCATCGGTCGAGGGCGCTGCCCCCTGGCCCCATGCGGCCCCGGAAAGGCCGACGACCAGAACGCCGAAAACAATGGCGAACAATCCTGTGGGCATCAGGACCTCTTCACTGACAAGATAGCGAGGGCACCAGAATTGCCCGCGCGCCGGAGCGGTGCAAGCGACTTTCGCGACAGGGGTGACGCATCGCCCCATTGACCGGCACCGCCCCGGCTCGCACATTTGTGCCGACAACGACTGGCGAGAACCTGCCATGGCGCATCTGTTCTGCTTCGGGCTGGGCTATTCGGCCCGGGTTCTGGCCCGCGGTCTGCTGGCCGCCGGCTGGACGGTCTCGGGCAGCTGCCGCAGCCTGGCGGATGCCGAGTCCGCCCGCAGACTCGGCTGCAAAGCATGTGTCTTCGACGGCGAAAGCCCGGCCCCGGAGATCGGCGGGCATCTGGCCGAAGCCAGCCATGTTCTGATCTCGATCCCGCCCGGCGAGGACGGTGATCCGGTCCTGGCCCATCACCGCGACGACCTGGCAAATGCGGAAAACCTGGTCTGGATCGGCTATCTGTCGACCACCGGGGTCTATGGCGATCATGGCGGCGCCTGGGTCGACGAGGACACGCCGGTGGCACCGATATCGGAGCGGGCGCGGCGCCGCGTGCAAGCCGAGCAGGACTGGCTGGCCTTCGGCGCCGGGACCGGCAAGGCGGTTCACATCTTCCGTCTGGCCGGCATCTACGGGCCCGGGCGCAGCGTGCTCGACGCCCTCAAGGCCGGCACGGCGCGGAATATCGTCAAGCCCGGTCAGGTCTTTTCGCGCATTCACGTCGTCGATCTGGCCGCCGTTCTGCAGGCGTCGATGGAACGCCCGCGATCGCAGGCCATCTACAACGTCTGCGATGACGAGCCGGCGCCGCCGCAGGACGTGCTGGCCTATGGCGCCAAGCTGCTGGGCATGGCCTGCCCGAAACCGGTTCCCTTCGAGGACGCCGATCTGTCGCCGATGGCGCGCAGCTTTTATGGCGAGAACAAGCGGGTGCGCAATCGTCTCATCAAGGAGGAGCTGGGCGTCTCGCTTCTCTATCCCAGCTACCGCCAGGGGCTGTTGGCGATGGCCGATGATTAGGCCACCCCTTGATTCGGCCGCCTCTGTCCCCATTCTTAGTCGAGAGCCGAGAGTGTCAGCCGACCCGGTTTTTCAGCGACAAGCGGTTTTCATCGGCGGCGAAATCGTCTAGTTTCGCGCCAGCAATCAGGGAACGCGGGATACCATGGCCTGGACTGAAAAACGCATCGAGACTCTCAAGAAACTCTGGCTGGAAGGCCTGAGCGCCAGTCAGATCGCCGCAAAACTGGGCGAAGGGGTGACTCGCAACGCGGTGATCGGCAAGGCCCACCGGCTCGGCCTGGCGTCGCGCCCGTCGCCGGTCAAGACCGAGTCCGCCGCCAAGCCGAAGCCGAAACCGGCGCGGCCGGCGCCGGCGGAGAAACCGGCGCGGGTGACGCTTTTGAACCTGACCGAGCGGATGTGCAAATGGCCGATCGGGCATCCCGGCGATGCCGAATTTCATTTCTGCGGGCGCAAGTCGCTTCCCGGCCAGCCCTATTGCGCGCACCACGCAGCCA
Source organism: uncultured Alphaproteobacteria bacterium (assembly GCA_964654995.1). Classification (GTDB taxonomy): domain Bacteria; phylum Pseudomonadota; class Alphaproteobacteria; order CAZZKF01; family CAZZKF01; genus CAZZKF01. Next base: position 51,293 of record CAZZKF010000008.1, read on the forward strand.
TGGCCTATCAGACCCCGGCACCGCGGCGCGACCGCCGCAGCCGGCCCAGCGGCAACAACTGAGCAGGCCAGTCGGTTGGCCGCCAGATACGGCTGTTCCTGACCCCCCTCTTTTGATATGTTGTGGCGCCCTCTCTTGCAGGGGACGGTGGGGGAGCACGCTGGACGTGACGGCGCAGTTGGGGCGGCAGGAATGACACCACAGGAACTGGTGGAGGTGCTGCGCAAGCACGAGCTGTGGGTCAAGCGGCGCCCCGGCGGTGTGCGCGCCAATCTCTCGCAGCAGGATTTCGCCGGCGCCAGCCTCGAGGGAACCGACTTGTCGGAAGCCACCCTGGCCGGCGCCAACCTGTCGCACTGCAATCTGCGCTATGCCAATCTGTCGGGCGCCGATCTGTTCGCCGCCAATCTGACCAAGACCGATCTCACCGGCGCCGACCTCAGCCGCGCCAATCTGCGCGGCGCCGAGCTGCAGGGCGCCAAGCTGCACGGCGCCAATCTCAAGGAAGCCGATTTCCGGGGCGGCTCGCTGCTGACCGGCGCCGGCGAATCGGTCACCTTCAAGTCAACGGATCTGACCAAGGCCGAGCTCAACGGTGTGTCGGCGCGCCGGGCACATTTGAGCGGCGCCAACCTGAGCGGCGCCAACCTGAGCGAGGCCGACCTCAGCCACGCCTATCTGCGCGGCGTCAACCTCAAGGACGGCGATCTGTCGAGCGCCAAGCTGACCGGCGCCGACCTCGCCGGCGCCAATCTTCTGGGCAGCAATCTCAAGTCGGCCAACCTCAAGGGCGCCAATCTGTCGGGCGCCGACATTTCCGGTGCCGACCTCGCCAATGCCGATCTGACCGGCGCCAACCTGATGGGCGTCGACTTCGCCGAAGCCAATGCCGAAGGCGCCAAGGTGACGCTGTCGCGCGAATCCCTGCCGATGAACATCCGCAAGATTCTCGACGATCATTTCGCCTGGATGACGACCAATGGCACCGACGGCGCCTGCGCCCGGCTCGACGGCGAGAATCTCAGCAAGATCGACCTGCAGGGCTGCAACCTGTCGGGCGCCTCGCTCAAGGGCGCCGACCTGTCGGGCACCAAATTCGCCGGCGCGCTGCTGGTCATGGCCGACCTTTCCGAGACCGAGCTCGCCGGCGCCGACCTTACGGACGCCGATCTCGAAGGGGTCAATCTGGCGCGGGCCAATCTCGCCGGCGCCAGGCTGACCGGCGCCAAGCTGTCGCCCGTCGATCTGCAAAGCGCCGACGGCCGCCTGCTCGACAAGAAGTGGCCGGCCAACCTCAGCGGCGCGATCCTCACCGGGGCCGATCTCAGCGGCGCCGATCTGAGCGGCGCCAATCTGTCCGAGTGCGATCTGCGCAAGGCCAGGCTCAAGGGCACCCGCTT
>CAZZKF010000008.1:52792-57424 GCA_964654995.1 uncultured Alphaproteobacteria bacterium
CCGATCCCGGCGCTGACGCCGGCGACGGGCGCAAGAGCACCAAGGAACGCATCCTCGAGGTCGCCGCCCGCAATTTCGCCCGCCACGGCTATGCCGGCACCTCGCTGCGCCAGATCACCCGCGAGGCCGGCGTCAACGTCGCCGCCATCCATTATCATTTCGGCTCCAAGGAAGGCATCTACCACGCCGTCGTCTACCGCTTTTTCGACCGCATCCGCGAGCAGCGCCTGGCCATGCTGGCGGAATGCGAGCGCCGGCCGGCCGACGATCCGAAGCTGCTGGAAAGCATCTTCCGGGCGATGATCGCGCCCCATATCCGGCTGATCGGACAGGCGGACGGCATCGATTATTTGCGCCTGCTGTCGCGCTTCGGCGGCGAGCCGCACGACATCACCATGCGGGTCTACCGCGAGGAGATCGACCCGGTCCGCCAGAAGCTGATCGCCGCCCTGCGCCGGGCCCTGCCGGATCTGCCGGACGAGGCGCTCTATCGGGGCTTCGGCTTCGTCGCCAATCTGATGGCCTCGGCGCCCTTCGATACCGGCTATGAGACGCTCTCGGGGCACAGTCCGGTACCCGACGATCCCGAGCATCTGATCGACCTGCTGGTCACCTTTGCCGCCGCCGGTTTCCGGGCGCTGGCCGGGGCTGTCCCGGACAAAACTGTTTCACCAGAACCGGATGCAAATCCGGCGTAGGAGATTTTAGACACATTCGGCGGCTCGGCCCGCCCGCATCGATCAGGCATCCGCACTTGAGCCCGCGGATCGCCGAGGGGAGGAAGAGAAGATGATCAAGAAACGTTTCATTTGGATCGCCACCGGCATCGCCGTGAGCGCCATGGGCACCGGGCTTTATGCCCAGGAGGCGGCGCCGGCAGCCGATGCCACCGAAGCCGTTCTCGAGGAAATCGTCGTCACCTCGCAGCGCCGTACCGAACGGCTGCAGGACGTGCCGATCGCGGTGACCGTGCTGCAGGAGCAGTTCCTGGTCGATAGCAATGTGCACACGCTCGAGGAGCTGAACGGCGTCGTCCCCGGCTTCGTGACCACCAACACCGTGAGCTATGGCGCCGCGCCGCTGTCCATCCGCGGCATCGGCGGCGCCAATGGCGGCGGCAACTTTTTCGCCGACGAGCCGGTGGCGGTCTACATGAACGACGTCTATATCGGGCGCCTCAGCTTTTCCACCGCCGATCTGGTGGACATCGCCTCGATCGAGGTCCTGCGCGGTCCGCAGGGCACGCTCTATGGGCGCAACTCGACCGCCGGCGCCCTGCTGATCAAATCGGCGCGGCCGACCGATGAATTCGAGGGCTATGTCCGCGGCGACGTTACCAGCATCGAGGAATACCGCATCGCCGGCGCCCTTTCGGGGCCGCTGGTGGACGGCGTGCTGAAGGCGCGGGCCGCCTTTTCGTATTCCAACCGCTCGGGCTTCGGGACCAATACCTTCAACGGCAAGGATGTCGGCGGCTCCGAGGATACCAGCGGCCGCCTGACGCTGGAGTGGACGCCGAGCGCCGATCTGACGGTGACGCTGATCGGCGAGTACCTCGACCGCAATGCCGAGCCGGCGACCATTCAGGTCGCCGACGTGTCGAACCCGTTGCAGGCCTCGCCGTTCGTCATCCGCCCCGATCTCAAGCAGCTTCTGGATGCCGACCGGTTTGCGCTCAACGCCCCCAATTTCCTCAATTCCGAGACCGGCGCGGTGACCTTTTCGATCGACTGGGACCTCGGCTTCGCGACCCTGGACTCGATCACCGGCTACCGCGAATACAACCTCGACGGAGCCCAGGATTCGGACGGCACGGCAGCCGATTTCTTCAACAACAACGGCACCTTGCGCAACAAGCAGTGGACCCAGGAGGTGCGCCTCACCTCGCCGGCCGATCAGCGCCTCACCTGGATCGCCGGGTTCTTCTACATTCATGAAAACAACGCCATGAACCCGTTCGAGATCCGCAACATCAACGCGTTGTTCCGGCTCGGCACCCTGGCCACCTTCCGGGCCTTCCAGAAGCTCGATGCGGTCGCCGGCTTCGCCGATGCGACCTGGAAGGCGACCGACCGGCTCTCTCTCACCGTCGGCGCCCGCTACAGCTACGAGCGCAAGAATTTCAACAACGACCTCTTGGTCCAGATCCTGAACGGCGGCACCATCCCGCCGTTCGTGCCCGGCCTCGGCGGCCTGACGTTCCCGGCCGGCGCGGTGTTCTCCGATCCGCCGCAGTTCGTCGCCCGCAAGAGCTGGAACGACTTCTCGCCGCGCGCGGTGATCGAGTTCCGGGTGAACGAGAACGTGCTGACCTATTTCAGCTACAGCCAGGGCTTCAAGAGCGGCGGCTTCAACGCCTTCGGGCTGGCCCCGGCCTTCGGTCCCGAAAATGTCGATGCCTTCGAGCTCGGCTGGAAAAGCGATCTGGCGGACGGCCGGCTGCGCTTCAATGTTGCCGGCTTCTATTACGATTATTCCGACCTCCAGGTGCGCCTCGGGGTGCCGACCGGCGGCGTCGAGATCGCCAATGCGGCGCAGGCCAGCATCAAGGGCGTCGAGATCGAGATGGCGGCGGCGCCCGTCGAAGGCCTGCGGATCACCGGCAATCTGACCTATCTCGACGCCACCTTCGATCAGGGCAGCAACCTGCGCCAGGTGCCGCCCGGGCTCCTGTTCCCGATCGGCGCGCCGATCCCGCTGGAAGCGGTTTCGGTGGCCGGCAACCGGCTGAGCCGGGCGCCCAAGTGGCAGGCTTACCTGAGCGGCGAATACGCCTTCCCGGTCATGGATCTGGGTACCGGCCGCATCCAGCTCGCCTATCGCTACCAGGACAACGTGTTTTTCCTTGAGACCAACCAGGATCAGCCGACCTTTCGGTCGGGAAGCTGGAGCGAGGTCGATCTGCGGATCAGCCTGGAATCGGTCGACGGGCGCTGGGAAGTGGCCTTTTTCGGCCGCAACATCACCGACGATCGCCACCTCACACAGGTCACCCAGCTCGGCTCCTTCCCCAACGGGGCGGTGAACGCGCCGCGCCGCTGGGGCGGCCAGGTGGCGATCCGCTTCTAGCGCCGGGCGCCTGATTTCATGCCGGAGCAGAGCCTCGCGCTTCTCGGCGTCAGCGTCTGGGGTGTCAACATCGCCGATGTCGGCACCCTGGCGCTTATCGTCATCATGGTGACCATGGGACTGACGCTGGAGATGCGCGATTTCGCCCGCGTCTTCGCCCGGCCGCGGGCCGCCGTCGTCGGGCTCGGCACCCAGATCGTGGTGCTGCCGGCGGTGGCGTTTGCGCTCATCTATGTGCTCTCGCCGCCCTTGCCGATCGCCGCCGGCCTGATCATCCTGGCCGCCTGCCCGAGTGGCGCGACATCCAATTTCTTCAGCTATCAGGCCGGTGGCGACGTGGCGCTGTCCATCGCGCTCACTGCGGTGAGCGGCACCATCGTCATCTTCACCCTGCCGGTGCTGGTCAATCTCGGGCTCATGTGGGTGGCCGGCGAGGGTGCGGCGATCCATCTGCCGGTGCTGGCCTCGATGCTGCGGATTTTCGAGCTGATCGTGCTGCCCGTGATCGTCGGCATGGCCTTGCGCCGGCTGCGCCCGCGCCTCGCCGCCCGCATCGAGCCGATCGCCAGCGCGCTCTCCTTTGCCGTCATCCTGTTCACCATGGCGGTGCTGTTCGCCTATATCGCCGGCCAGTTCCTGGCGATGCTGGCGGCATCCTGGAAGGTGACGGTGGGCCTGAACGTGATCATGATGACGCTCGGCTTCGTTGGTGCCCGCCGGCTCGGGCTGGGCGAGCGCCAGGCTCGCGCCATCAGCATCGAGATCGGCGTCCAGAACTACATGCTCAGCGTGGTGATCGCCATTTCGCTGCTCGGGCGCCCGGATTTCGCGGTGGTGCCGGTGATCTATCTGTTCACCATGTATGTCAGCGTCTTTACGTTTATCGCCTATTGCCGGTTTGTGCGCGATCGCCGCGCCGGCATCTGTGTCCCCGGCGTGGTTGGCGCCGGGCGCCTGCGTTAGAGCGCGTTACGGTCGAGTCTGGGGGTCCTTTTTCGCCATGCCACGTTTGCCGGTGCCCGAGCGCCAAGAAACAAGCGCTTTCGAACCTCTGTTCCGCTCCATCGAAGAGGTCATGGGGTTCGTGCCCAACAGCCTTATGACCATGGCCCGGCGCCCGGCGATGCTGACGGCGCTGATGGCCCTGTGGGACGCCGTATTCGGCGCCGACGCGCGCGTCGATCCCGGCCTCAAGCAGTTGATCGCCCATGTCGCCAGCCGCGCCGCCGGATGCAACTACTGCGCCGCCCACACCGCCCATTCGGCGCGCCGCGCCGGTGTTGACGTGGCCAGGATCGAAGCCGTCTGGGAGTTCGAGACCAGCCCCCTGTTCAATGACGCCGAGCGCGCCGCCCTGGCGGTTGCACAGCGGGCGGCGCTGGTGCCCAATGCGGTGACAGACGCCGATTTCGAACGCCTGCGGGCGCATTTCGACGACGACCAGATCATCGAGATCATCGGCGCGATTGCGATGTTCGGCTTCCTCAATCGCTGGAACGATACGCTCGCCACCGAACTGGAAGCGGCGCCCTGGCGGTTCGGCGAGCAGCATCTGGCGGCCAG
>CAZZKF010000008.1:57524-60608 GCA_964654995.1 uncultured Alphaproteobacteria bacterium
CAGGAAGGACCAGAGCGATGAAACTCGTCACCTTCGAAGCCGGCGACGGCACGCCCCGCATCGGCGCGCTGCTCGATGAAACCCGGCTTGTCGATTTCACCGCGGCGGCGGCCGCGACAGGCGCCGTGCCGCCTTGGTTCGCCTCGATGGTGGCCTTGATCGAAGGCGGCGAGACAGCCGGCGCACATGCCCGCACCCTTCTTGCCGATCCGCCCGAGGCGGCGGTCTTGAGCCTTGAGGAGGTGCGCCTGCTCGCCCCCCTTCCGGTGCCCCCCCAGATCCGCGATTTCCTGTGCTTCGAGCTGCATTTCGCCCAGGCGATGGAAGCCATCGGCCGCATCCGGACGCGCGGCGCGCCCGACCCCGAGGCCGCATTCGCCGAACTGAAGGCATCCGGCGCCCTCGACATTCCGGGCGTCTGGTATCGCCAGCCGGTCTATTACAAGGGCAACCGCTTTGCAGTCAGCGGCCCCGGCGACGAGATCGTCTGGCCCGGATATTCGGAGATCATGGATTACGAGCTCGAGCTCGCCGCGGTGATCGGCCGCACCGGCCGCGACATCGCCCGCGAGGACGCCCACGACTTCATTTTCGGCTACACCATCTTCAACGATTTCAGCGCCCGCGACGCGCAGGGCATCGAGATGGAAGGGCGCCTCGGCCCGGCCAAGGGCAAGGACTTCGATGGCGCCAATGCGATCGGCCCGTGCCTGGTGACCGCCGACGAGATCGGCGATCCCTACGATCTGACCATGATCGCCCGGGTCAACGGCGAGGAATGGTCGCGCGGGCATTCCGGCACCATGCACTGGACGTTCGCCGACATGATTGCCCATGTCAGCCAGTCCGAGACCCTGTATCCGGGCGAGGTTCTGGGCTCCGGCACGGTCGGCAACGGCTGCGGGCTTGAGCTCATGAAATTCCTGCAGGACGGCGATGTCGTCGAGCTGGAAATCGAAAACATCGGGGTGCTGAAAAACCGCGTCGTGCGCAGCGCCCCGGGCGCCTGAACACCGCCTGCGGGGCCTGTCCCCGCCGACCCTCGCTCCCGCCCGAACCCGCTCAAGTTCTCTACCGTCGGGTGGGAGCGGGGGCTCAGGCGAGCCGGCGGCGCCAAAATCCATCGTCTTGCCGCAGCGATCAGAACCTGGTCACCCCGGATTTTGGTAACCGCCGGTCAAATTGGCATTTTTTCTGCCTTCGATGTATGTAATCGTCGGTTCGGCTGCAGGGCCGGCGGCGTTTGGGTGTGATGGCGCCGCGGCCGTGCGCGACGATCAGGGGCTGACGGCGGGGACAGATGACAGCAACAACGAAGACCTGGCAGAACCTGGTCGAGATGTTTCTGGATCAGGCCGAACGGGGCGGCGACCGCCCGTTCCTGTGGGCCAAGAAAGAGGGGCGCTACCAGTCCTTGAGCTGGCGCCAGGTGGCGGAGCGGGTCTCGGCGCTCACCCGGGCGCTTCACGACCTCGGCGTCGGCGCCGGCGACCGGGTGGTGATCGTCTCGGAAAACCGCCCCGAATGGCTGATCGCGGATCTGGCGATCATGGCCGCCGGCGGCATCAGCGTGCCGGCGTACACGACCAATACCGCCCACGATCATTTGCACATTCTCGAGAACAGCGAGGCCAAGGGCGCCATCGTCTCGACCCGGCGTCTTGCCGATACCTTCCTGCCGGTGGCGCATCAGGCGTCCTACCTCAAGTTCGTCATCTGCATCGAGGAGCCGCGCATTGCCCAGCGCCTGTCCATCGACATTCACGACTGGCAGGACATTCTTGATGCGCATGGCGGCAACATCGCGGAAACCCGCGAGCGTATCGCCGCGCTGGGGCGCCAGGATACGGCGTGTCTCACCTATACCTCGGGCACCGGCGGTGCGCCCAAGGGCGTGATGATCCACCACGGCGCGATCCTCCACAATTGTTCGGGTGCGATCGAGGTGGTCCGGCCGCTGGGGCTGGACAACAACGTGTTTCTCTCGTTCCTGCCGCTCTCCCACGCCTATGAGCACCTGGGCGGCCAGTTTCTTCCCATTTCGCTCGGCGCCGAAATTTATTACGCCGAGGGCGTGGAAAAACTCGCCACCAACATGGCCGAGGCGCGCCCGACCATCATGACCGTGGTGCCGCGCCTCTTTGAGCTGATGCGCGGGCGCATCCTGCGCGGCATCAAGGACAAGGGGGGCACAACCGAGAAACTTTTCTTGCGGACGCTCGAGCTCGGCACCAGGAAATATCATGATCCGCGCGCGCTCTCAGTCCGTGAGCGTATCGAGGACATGGCGCTTGACGTGCTGGTGCGGCGCAAGGTCCGCAAGCGCTTCGGCGGGCGGATGAAGGCGCTGGTCTCGGGCGGCGCGCCGCTCAACCCCGACGTCGGCATCTTTTTCCATGCCCTGGGCCTGCGGCTCCTGCAGGGCTACGGCCAGACCGAAGCGGCGCCGGTGATCAGCGTCAACCGCCCCGACAAGATCAAGATGCACACGGTCGGGCCGCCACTCAAGGACACGGAAGTCCGCATCGCCGAGGACGGCGAGATTCTGGTGCGCGGCGAGCTGGTCATGCACGGCTACTGGCGCGATCCGGAGACCTCGCGCCATGTGCTGCGCGACGGCTGGCTGCACACCGGAGACGTCGGCCTGATCGACGAGGACGGGCATCTGCAGATCACCGACCGCAAGAAGGACATCATCGTCAACGACAAGGGCGACAATGTCTCGCCGCAGAAGATCGAGGGGCTCTTGACGCTCGAGCCCGAGATCGCCCAGGCAATGATCTACGGCGACGGCAAGCCGCACCTCGTCGCCCTGCTGGTGCCCGACGCCGACTGGCTGAAGATGTGGGCGAAGGAGCACGGCAAGCCCTGCGCACTGGCCGAGCTTTCGGAAGATGCGGATTTGCGCGCCGCACTGGACGCCGTGGTCGCCCGGGTCAATGCGCGGCTGTCCAACATCGAGCGCCTGCGCCGCTTTCTGATTGCGCCCGAGCCGTTCACCATCGACAACGGCCAGATGACGCCGACGCTGAAAATCCGCCGCCACATCATCATCGCCCAGTACGGCGACCGGCTCGAAGCGCT
>CAZZKF010000009.1:0-45980 GCA_964654995.1 uncultured Alphaproteobacteria bacterium
CTGCGTGCTCGGCGGCGCCTCTTGCTCGGTGCGCGACTGAGCGCACCTCGGTGTTTGTGCCCTTGACGCGCCGCGCTGCAGCGGGTTAGCTAGTGGCTCCCGTGGTGATTTGAGCTGACCGGCTTGCGGCCACGTAAAACAAGCAGCTAAAAGGTCGGGTTCAACAGGCAGCCCTGGCCCTCCGGTCGGGGCTTTTTTTGTGGAAGGGGTATGGCGATGAGCAAAACACCGACGCTGGCCGATGCCCGTGCCTGGCGGCTGAAAACCCGTCTGGTGCGCGGCGGCACTGCACGATCGCAGTTCGGCGAGACCTGCGAGGCCATCTATGCGACCTCGGGCTTTTGTTATGACATGGCGGAAACCGCTGCCGCCCGCTTTGCCGGCGAGGAAGAGGGCTATACCTACTCGCGGCTCGCCAACCCCACGGTGACCATGTTCGAGGACCGCATGGCGCTGATCGACGAGGCGCCCATCGCCCGGGCCACGGCCACCGGCATGGCGGCGGTGAACGCGGCGCTGATGTGTCAGTTGCGCACCGGCGATCACGTGGTCTCCTCGAAGGCGCTGTTCGGGTCGTGCAACTATATCGTCGAGGAGCTGCTGCCGCGCTACGGCATCGAGGTCACCATGATCGATGGCTCGGATAATGCCGCCTGGGAACGCTCCGTGCGCAAGGGCACCAAGCTGGTGTTTCTGGAAACGCCGTCGAATCCGACCCTCGATATCATCGATCTCGCCCACGTCTGCAATGTCGCTCACGCGGCCGGGGCCCGCGTCGTCGTCGACAATGTGTTCGCAACCCCGGTGCTGCAGAAGCCCCGCAGCTTTGGTGCCGATGTCGTGGTCTATTCGGGGACCAAGCATATCGACGGCCAGGGCCGGGTGATGGGCGGCTGCGTCATTTGCGATGAGGATTTTTTTGAGGTCCACCTCAACCAGTTTCTGCGCCATACCGGGCCCGCCCTGAGCCCATTCAACGCCTGGGTGCTGCTCAAGGGGCTGGAGACTCTTGACTTGAGGGTCGAGAAAATGTGCGCGAACGCCGCCGAAATTGCCGATTTCCTGGCCGAGCAGCCGCTGCCCGAGCGGGTCCGCTATCCCGGGCGCGCCGACCATCCGCAGCACGATCTCGCCATGCGCCAGATGCGGGCCGGCGGATCGGTGGTCACCTTCAATGTCCCCGGCGGGCGCGAACAGGCGTTCCGGGTCATGAACGCGCTTCAAGTCATCGACATTTCCAACAACCTCGGCGATGCCAAGAGCCTGATCACCCATCCGGCCAGCACGACCCACCAGCGGCTCACCCCGGAGGCCCGGGCCGAGCTGGGCATTGGCGAGGGCACCATCCGCCTGTCGGTCGGGCTCGAGGACGTGGATGATTTGAAGGCCGATCTCGACCAGGCACTGGCGCAAGGCTGATCGCTCGACCCCGGGACGCCTGCCGCCCGACAGCGTCGAGCCGGGGTGCGCACCGCCGACTTGGTGCTATAATGCCGGCGGACGGCCACCCTTGTCCGCCACCTGCCGGTCAGATTTGGCAAGCGGGGCCGTGCCGGGACGTTGCAGGGCACAAGGCAAGAAAAATGCGCGTTTGGAGGTGACATGTACGATCGCACGACACATTCCATTCGGGTTTCGGTGGAGCCCTTTTTCATGGAAGAGCAGTCGTCGCCGGAAGAAGGCCGCTACGTCTGGGCCTACCGGGTTCAGATCGAGAACCGCGGGCGCGAGCCGGTGCAGCTGAAAAGCCGGCGCTGGCAGATCACCGATGCCTTGGGCCGGGTGCAGGAGGTGCATGGTGTCGGCGTCGTCGGCGAGCAGCCGCTGCTGGCCCCGGGCGAGGCCTTCGAATACACCAGCGGGGCGCCGTTATCGACACCGTCGGGCATCATGTCGGGCGCCTATCACATGGTGACCGCGCACGGCGAGAGCTTCGAGGTCGAAATACCCGCTTTTTCCCTCGACAGCCCCTATCAACCCAGAAACCTCAACTGACCGGGGCTGACGGGCGGACAACCGCGAGCCCTTTTTCCCAAAACATCAGGAGGCCCCTTTGAGCGCCGGTTCCGATACCCCATCCCTTGCCACTGACAGTGAGGCGGCATCCGCCCCGAGCCGCACCGAGGCCGAAGAGGCGGTGCGCACGCTACTGCGCTGGGCCGGCGACGACCCGTCGCGTGAAGGATTGAAGGAAACGCCGGCCCGGGTGGTCCGCGCCTTCGAGGAGTATTTTTCCGGCTATCACGAGGATCCGGTTCAATATCTGTCGCGCACCTTCGAGGAGATCGAAGGCTACGACGAAATGGTGGTGCTGCGTGACATTCCGTTCGAATCCCACTGCGAGCATCATCTGGCGCCGATCATCGGCCGCGCCCACGTCGGCTATCTGCCGCGCTGCCGGGTGGTCGGGATTTCCAAGCTGGCGCGGGTCGTCCAGGCCTATGCCCGGCGTCTTCAGGTGCAGGAGAAGATGACCGCCCAGATCGCCAACTGCATCGACGAGGTGCTCAAGCCCTTGGGCGTGGCGGTGGTGATCGAGGCAACGCATCAGTGCATGACGACCCGCGGTGTGCATGCGCAAGGGGTGACCATGGTGACCAGTCGCATGCTTGGCGATTTTCGCAGCAACGCCATGACGCGGCGTGAATTTCTGGCGGTTGTCGGCAATCACGATGTCCATATTTCCGGCTGAAGCATAGACGCCGGATCGGCGCGGCGGAATCGGGGAGCGACGGGGGCGGTGCTGGACTTTCGGCCCATACTGATGGTCATCGGCCTGCTGCTCGGCCTCTTGGGCATCGCCATGCTGGTGCCGGCCCTGGCCGACGCGATCGTCGGCAACCCGGACTGGCAGGTGTTTCTGGTATCCGCCGGGGTCACCGCCTTTACCGGTGTGACTTTGCTGCTCACCAATCGCTGCGACATCACCCAGCTCAACCTGCGCCAGGCGTTTCTGCTGACCACTTTGAGCTGGCTGGCGCTGGCCGCCTTCGGGGCATTGCCATTTGCCTTCGCCAAATTCGACCTCAGCTACGCCGATGCCTTTTTCGAATCCATGTCGGGGATCACCACCACCGGCTCGACGGTGATCACCGGCCTCGATACCGCACCCCCCGGCATCCTGTTGTGGCGGGCGCTGCTGCAATGGCTGGGCGGGCTGGGGATCATCGTCATGGCGGTCTCCGTGCTGCCCATCCTGCAGGTCGGCGGCATGCAGATGTTCCGGGCCGAGGCGTTCGATACGCCGGAAAAGATCCTGCCCCGCGCCGCTCAGTTGGCGGGTGCCCTGTTTGCGCTTTACGTGGCGCTCACCGCGGTTGCCATCGTCCTGTTGTGGCTCGCCGGGATGACCTTTCTCGAAGCCACGGTCCATGCCATGACGACGCTGTCCACCGGCGGCTATTCGACCTCGGATGCCTCGGTCGGCCATTTCGACAGCGAACTCATCGATTACATCATCGTCGTGTTCATGGTTCTGGGCAGCCTGCCGTTCGTGCGCATGCTTCAGGTGGCGCAGGGCCGCCCCCGTGACCTCTGGCGCGACGAACAGGTCCGCGGCTTCATCGCGATTACCGCTACCGCGATCCTCGCCATGGCCCTGTGGCAGTGGCTGGCCAACGATGAAACCCCGCGCGAGGCGCTGCGCTACTCGGCCTTCAACATCGTCTCGTTGATCACCGGCACCGGCTATGTCACCGCCGATTACAGCACCTGGGGCAGCTTCGCCTTCATGCTCGCCTTTTTCATCATGTTCGTCGGCGGCTGCGCCGGCTCGACCTCATGCGGCATCAAGGTGTTCCGGTTTCAGGTGCTGGCCGCCCATGTGCGCGTGCAGCTCCGCCGCCTGGCCCAGCCGCACGGGGTGTTCGTGCCGGTGTATAACGGTCGGCCGGTACCCGAATCGGTGATTTCGGCGGTCATGGGCTTCTTCTTCCTGTTCGCCATGTGTTATGTCGCGCTGACCGTGGCGCTGGCCGCTCTGGGGCTCGATTTCGTCACCGCGATGTCTGCTGCCGGCACCGCGCTGGCCAATGTCGGCCCGGCGCTGGGGCCGGTCGTCGGGCCGGCGGGCAATTTTCAGGCCCTGCCCGATGCCGCCAAATGGGTGCTGTCGCTGGGCATGCTGCTGGGGCGCCTCGAGCTGCTCACCGTGCTGATCCTGCTCAGCCCGGTGTTCTGGCGTGCGTAAAGAAAGGGAGCCGACCGTGATGTCCTCACCGCCCCGATATACAGCGGCCGAAATGCTTGCCCGGCTGGTGGCGTTCGATACCACCAGCCGGCGCTCCAATCTCGATCTCGTCGATTTCGTCAGCGGCTATCTGGCCGGCTTTGGCATCACCGCGCGGCTGTTTCGTGATCCGCAAGTTCCCAAGGCCAATCTGTTCGCCACCATCGGCCCCGATGTTGCCGGCGGCGTCATCCTGTCGGGCCATACCGACGTGGTGCCGGTGGACGGCCAGGACTGGTCGAGCGACCCGTTCGCGCTCATCAAACGGGAGGGGCGCTGGTACGGGCGCGGCACCGCCGACATGAAGGGTTTTCTCGCCGTCGTGCTGGCGATGGTCCCCGACATTGTCCAGGCCGGGCTTGCCCGGCCTGTTCATCTGGCGCTCTCCTACGACGAGGAGCTGGGCTGCGCCGGGGTTCACAGCATGATCGCCGGGCTGGCGGAGATGCAGCCGCGTCCTGCCCTGTGCATCGTTGGCGAGCCGACCGAGATGGCTGTGGTCACCCGCCACAAGGGTCTGCACGCCTATGAGACCGTGGTGATCGGGCGCGAAGGCCACTCGAGCGCGCCCGAGGCCGGGGCCAGCGCCATCGCCGCGGCCGGCGAGCTGATCGCCTTTCTCAACCGGTTGGGCGAGGAGATGCGGGAGCGGGCCGAGCCCTTGAGCCCGTTCGAGACCCCGTATTCGACCATCAACGTCGGCCTGATCGAGGGCGGCACGGCGGTCAACATTCTGGCCCGCGAATGCCGCTTTCTCTGGGAATGCCGGCCGATGCCGGGCTGGGACGCGCAGGAAATCCTGCGCCGCTTTACCGCCTTTGCCGAAGCGGATGTTCTGGCGCGCATGCGCAAAACCGCGCCGGACGCCCGCATCGAAACCCGCGAACTGGCCGGCGTGCCGGCCTTTACCGCCGGGGATAACTCCCCGGCCGAGGAACTGGCCCGCGCGCTCACCGGGCAAAACGAAACCGGCGCGGTGGCGTTTACCACCGAAGCCGGGCTGTTCCAGGACATCGGCATTGCATGTGTCGTCTGCGGGCCCGGCAGCGTGCGCCAGGCCCATCAGCCCGACGAGTTCATCGAGATCTCTCAGCTCGACGAATGCGCCCGGTTCATCGCCCGCCTGATCGAGGCGCTCAAGACTTAGCGAGCGCGCCCAAACACCATAGCAGGATCGCCTTTTGGGCATGCAGGCGGTTTTCCGCCTCGTCCCAGACCGCCGACTGCGGCCCGTCGATCACCTTGTCGGTGACCTCTTCGCCGCGGTGTGCCGGCAGGCAATGCAGGAACAGGGCCTCCTTGTCGGCCAGCGCCATCAGCCGCGCATCCACCTGATAGGGGCTGAGCAGGGCACGTCGCCGCGTGGCGCCGTCCTGTCCCATCGACACCCAGGTGTCAGTCACCACGCAATCGGCCCCGGCGACCGCTTCGCGGGCATCGTCGAGCACGACGATGCGCCCGCCCTGATCGGTGGCCCAGTCGAGCACCGATTGCGGCGGCAGCAGCTCCGCCGGGCAGGCAAGGCGCAGGGTGAAGTCGAACTTGACGGCGGCGTGAATCCAGCTCACCGCGACATTGTTGCCATCGCCCGACCAGGCCACCGTGCGCCCGGCAATCGGCCCGCGGCGTTCTTCGAAGGTGAGCACGTCGGCCATGATCTGGCAGGGGTGGCTGAAATCGGTGAGCCCGTTGATCACCGGCACGCTGGCATGCTCGGCCAGCTCCAGCAGCTTCTCGTGGCCCGAGGTGCGGATCATGATGACGTCGACATAGCGCGAGAGCACCCGCGCCGTATCGGCAATCGTCTCGCCGCGGCCCAGTTGCATGTCGCCGGCGGCCAGCACGATCGACTCACCGCCAAGCTGACGGATCGCCACGTCGAAGGACACCCGTGTCCGCGTCGATGATTTCTCGAAGATCATCGCCAGCAGGTGCCCGGCCAGCGGCCGGTCGTCGTCCACGCGCGCCCTCGGCCAGCCGGCGCGCGCCGCCTTGCGGGCCGCCGCCTCGTCGAGGATCGCCCGCAGATCGCCTGCCTCGATCCCATCGAGGTCGAGGAAATGACGGGTCATGACTCACTTCCCTCGGCCTGCAGGGCCTCACAGGCGGCTTCGATCGCCGCCATGGCTTCGCCGATGTGGTCTTCGGTGAGGATCAGCGGCGGCAGGAAGCGCACCACATTGTCGCCGGCGCGCGCCGCCAGCAGCTTTTGTTCGCGCAGCGCCGCGAGC
Source organism: uncultured Alphaproteobacteria bacterium (assembly GCA_964654995.1). GTDB lineage: Bacteria > Pseudomonadota > Alphaproteobacteria > CAZZKF01 > CAZZKF01 > CAZZKF01. Next base: position 6,460 of record CAZZKF010000009.1, read on the forward strand.
AATTTGGCGTTCTCGATGCGGCATTTGAGCGCCTGCATCAGGCCGATGCCGCGCACCGCCTCGATGACGTCCGGGTAGCGCTCGGGCAGCATCGCCAGCTTCTGCTGCAGATGGCCGGCGATGCGCTGCACCCGCTCGAAAAAGCCGTCCTCCAGCATGACGTCCAGAACCGCATTGCCGGCGGCCATCGCCAGAGGATTGCCGCCGAAGGTCGAGCCATGGGTGCCCACGGTCATGCCCTGGGCCGCATCCGCCGTCGCCAGGCAGGCGCCGATCGGAAAGCCGCCGCCCAGCGCCTTGGCGAGCGCCATGATATCCGGAGCAACGCCCGCCCATTCATGGGCGAACAGGCGCCCGGTGCGCCCCATGCCGCATTGCACCTCATCGAAGATCAACAGGACGCCGGCCTCGTCGGCCAGCGCCCGCAGGCCACGCAGGAATTCGTCCGAGGCCGGCCGGATGCCGCTTTCGCCCTGCACGGGCTCGATGAGGATCGCCGCGGTCTCGTCACCCAGCGCGGTGCCCACCGCGTCGAGATCGCCGAAGGGCACATGGTCGAAGCCGGCGAGCGGCGGGCCGAAACCGGCCATCTTGTCGGCCTGACCGCCGGCGGCGATGGTGGCCAGGGTGCGGCCGTGAAAGGCGCCTTCAAAGGCGATGATGCGGAAACGCTCCGGCGCGCCGGTGACTGCATGGTACTTGCGCGCTGTCTTGAGCGCGCATTCGACCGCTTCGGCGCCGGAATTGGTGAAAAACACCTTGTCGGCGAAGCTGTGGGCGACCAGGCGCTCGGCCAGGCGTTCCTGTCCCGGGATGCGGACCAGATTGGCGGTGTGCCAGAGCTTGTGAAGCTGATCGTCGACCGCTTGCAGGAGGTGGGGGTGCAGATGGCCCAGCGCGGTGACCCCGATGCCGCTGATGAAATCGAGATAGCGGCTGCCATCACTGGTGTACAGGTAAGCGCCTTCGCCCCGCTCGAACGCCAGGTCCGGGGGCGCATAGGTTGCCATCAGCGCGTCTCTCACCTCACCTCTCCCTCGAAAATGTCTGTCCATCCATGGGCTGGGGCCGGGCCGGGACCTGCCACCACGGGCCGGGAAGGCGCCAGTATCGAGATGGCGCCGGGGACTGTCAACGGCCCCGCCGGGCCCATCCCGGGCGGGCGTTCAGGCCTTCAGCTTGTAACCGCTCTTGAACATGACGTGACAGGCGATCCACAGCACCACGTCGAGCCCGGCAATCAGGATCACGCCGGTCGTCAGCGAGCCGTCGGCATGGCCGGTAAAGCCGTAACGGAAGCCGTCGATCATGTAGAAGAAGGGATTGAACTGGCTCAGCGTCTGCCACACGCCGGGCAGGCGCTCGATCGAATAGAAGGTGCCGGAGAGGAAGGAGAGCGGCATGATGATGAAATTGGTGATGGACGCATTGTGGTCGAACTTGTCGGCCCAGATTCCGGTCATGATGCCAATGAGCGAGAGCATCAGCGAGGCGGCAAAGGCGAAATAAAGAACCGCCCAAAGATGCACCGGCACCATCGAGGCGAGCAGCGAAATCGGCAGGCTGACGGCAAGCCCGACGCACAGGCCGCGGGTCACCCCGCCGAGCGCGAAGGCCGAGGTCAGCTCGCCCTCGCTCAGGGGCGGCATCAGAACATCGACGATGTTGCCCTGGATCTTGGAAATCAGGATCGAGGACGAGGTGTTGGCAAAGGCGTTCTGGATGATCGCCATCATCACCAGGCCGGGGGCGAGGAAATCGCGAAACGGAATGCCGCCGACGTAACGGGCGTTGCCGCCCAGCGCCAGCATGAAGATGGCCATGAACAACAATGTGGTGATCGACGGCGCCACCACCGTCTGCAGGACGACCTTGAGGAACCGCTGGACCTCCTTGACGTAAAGCGTGCCCACGCCCATCCAGTTGACCGACTGGATGCGCCGGCTGCCGTCCAGCGGCCGCCTCGGTGGTGGTAGGTTGTCGGGCGCGGGTCCCTGTGGCATGGGTGCGTCGATTTTTTTCAGCCTCCTGGCCCCGGGTTCTAGCCCAGCCGCCGGTTGCCGGCAAGAGTCGCCGCCGGATGTCCCGTCATGACCCGGCTTCCAGATCCCGGGCGAGGCTTTCGACCGTCGTCATCAGGCGACGCAGATCGGCCGGCTCGGACAACCGGTGATCGCCCGATTTGACCAGCGTCAGCGTTACGTCCTGCGATTCAAGCTGTTCGGAGAGCCGCAGGGAGAGCTGCCACGGCACGTCCCCGTCCTGGACACCATGAAGAATGCGCACCGGACAGGCAATCGCGATGGCCTCGCGCATCAGCAGATGGTTGCGCCCTTCCTCGATCAGCTCGCGGGTGATCTCGTAAGGCTCTTCGTCATATTCGGACGGCTGTGTGATGAGGCCGTCCTGCATCAGTTTTTGGCGCTCGTCCGCGCTCAACTGATCCCAGATCAGCTCCTCGGTAAAATCCGGCGCCGGGGCGACGAGCACCAGCCCGCGCACCTTTTCGGGCCGGGCGCGGGCGGCGAGCAGCGCCAGCCAGCCGCCCATCGACGAGCCGACGACGACCTGCGGGCCGTCGCAGACGGCATCCAGAATGGCGAGCGTGTCGGCCAGCCAGGTGCCGATGGTGCCGTCGCGAAAGCGCCCCGTCGAGCGCCCGTGGCCGCGGTAGTCGAAGCGCACGCAGGCGCGCCCGACGCCGCGGCACAGGGTCTCCAGCGCGCTCGCCTTGGTGCCCCCCATGTCGGACTTGAAGCCGGGACAGAACAGGACGCCCGGCGCCTTGCCGTCGAGGCGGTGGTAGGCCAGACGCTCACCGTCGGCGGTGTCCAGCATGGCAACGGGATCGGGATCGGTGGTCATGGCGTATGGTCTTCCTGGCGTGGGCGGATCAAACGGGCGCCGATTACAGCGCTTTCCTGTTCTCGAGCACCTTAATGTCTTTTGGCGGATGCGTCGAACCATCCGCCGCCGGCGCGCCCGAAAAGCCGGGCGGCACGCTTGACAGGGGCGCAAATCCCTTTACTTTCCGCCTCGATCACCGCAGGCGGGACAAACTGGCTCGATGAACGAGGCCCCGGACAAAGAGATCGAAATCACGCTGCCCGATGGCAGCAGCCGGCGCTATGCGGCGCCGGTGACGGCGGCGCGGATTGCGGCCGATATCGGCCCCGGGCTGGCCCGGGCGGCGCTGTTTGCCCGCGTCAACGGGGTGATGCGGGATCTGGATTTCGAGATCAGCGAGGACGCCCGCGTCGAGATCGTCACCGCCCGCGATGACGAGGTGCTCGAATATCTGCGCCACGATGCCGCGCATGTGATGGCCGAGGCGGTCAAGGAGCTGTTTCCCGAAACGCAAGTCACCATCGGCCCGGCGATCGAGAACGGCTTCTATTACGATTTCGCCCGCGAAACCCCGTTTGTGCCCGAGGATCTGGAGCGCATCGAGGCGCGCATGGCGGAAATCGTCGATCGCGACGAGAAGATCGTCCGCGAGGTCTGGGACCGGGATCAGGCGATCCGCTTCTTCCGCGACCAGGGCGAGGAATACAAGGCCGAGATCATTGCCGATATCCCGGAAGGCGAGCCGATCACGCTCTATCGTCAGGGCGATTTCATCGATCTTTGCCGCGGCCCCCATCTGCCATCCACCGGCCGGCTGGGCAAGGCCTTCAAGCTGATGAAGCTGGCCGGCGCCTACTGGCGCGGGGATTCGCGCAATGCCATGCTGCAGCGCATCTACGGCACCGCCTGGCGCGACAGGAAAGAGCTGAACGCCTATCTGCACCGTCTCGAGGAGGCGGAAAAGCGCGACCACCGCCGGATCGGCAAGGAGATGGACCTGTTCCATTTCCAGGAAGAGGCCGCCGGCATGGTGTTCTGGCACGCCAAGGGCTGGACCATCTATCGCCTGCTCGAAGACTATGTGCGGCGCAAGATCTCGGCCGCCGGCTACACCGAAGTCAAGACGCCGATCCTTGTCGACCGGTCGCTGTGGGAGCGCTCCGGCCACTGGGACAAGTTCCGCGAGCACATGTACACCACCGAATCGGACGAGCGTGTGCTGGCGCTCAAACCGATGAACTGCCCGTGTCACGTTCAAATATTCCGTCAGCGCATCGTTTCCTACCGCGACTTGCCGCTGCGCATGGCCGAGTTCGGCGCCTGCCACCGCTTCGAGCCCTCGGGTGCGCTGCATGGCCTGATGCGGGTGCGCTCGATGGTCCAGGACGACGCCCATATCTTCTGCACCGAAGACCAGATCGCATCCGAGACCATCGCCTTCTGCGATCTTCTGGGCGAAATGTACCGCGAGCTGGGCTTTGCCGAATTCACCGTCAAATTCGCCGACCGGCCAGCCGTGCGGGCCGGCGATGACGCGATCTGGGACCGCGCCGAAGCGGCGCTCAAAGAAGCCACCGAGGCGGCCGGGCTCGACTATACGCTGAACCCCGGCGAAGGTGCTTTCTACGGGCCGAAGCTGGAATTCGTGCTGCGCGATGCCATCGGCCGCGACTGGCAGTGCGGCACCCTGCAGGTCGATTTCAACCTCCCCGAACGGCTCGATGCCAGCTACATCGGCGAGGACGGCGCCAAGCACCGCCCGGTGATGCTGCACCGCGCCATTCTGGGTTCGCTGGAGCGCTTCATCGGTATCCTGATCGAGCATCACGCCGGGCGCTTTCCGCTGTGGCTGGCCCCTGTCCAGGTGGTGGTGGCGACGATTACCTCGGACGCCGATGACTATGCGGTTCGGGTCACGGAGCGGCTGCAGACAGCCGGGCTCAGGGTCGAGGCCGATCTGCGCAACCAGAAGATCAATTACAAGGTCCGCGAGCATGCGCTGGCCAAGGTGCCGGCGCTGTTCGTCGTCGGCCGGCGCGAGGCCGAGCAGGACACCGTGTCGATCCGCCGGCTCGGCGCCGAACGGCAAGAAATTCTTGCGCTTGATGAGGCCGTCGATAAACTAGCCGGCGAAGCGCTGCCGCCGGACCAGACTTCGGCTGCAGATTGAGCCAGGCGTCGGGCCTGGTCGGTCATGGGGAATGGGGCCTGCAAGGGGGCTTCGACCTGTGGGTCCGGTTGCGGTTGGCGCGACGGAATCGAGTCGAGCTGTGACGTTGGAAAGGAGAGCCTAAATAGCCAGACGACCAGTAATGGCGCCGCCGTCCCGCGAGGGACCGCGCGTAAACGAACAGATCACCGCGCCGATGGTACGGTTGATCGATCAGACCGGGGCCAACCGGGATGTCGTGCCCACTGAGGAAGCGCTTGAGTTGGCGTATGATGCCGGCCTCGACCTGGTCGAGGTCTCTCCGCATGCCGACCCGCCGGTCGCCAAGATCCTCGATTACGGCAAGTTCAAGTATGAAGCCCAGAAAAAGGCTTCCGAGCAGCGCAAGAAACAGAAGATCATCGAGGTCAAGGAAATCAAGATGCGGCCCGGCATCGACGAGCATGACTATCAGGTCAAGCTGCGGGCCATGACCCGGTTCTTCGAGGACGGCGACAAGGTCAAGGTGACGCTGCGCTTCCGGGGGCGCGAAATGGCCCATCCCGAATTGGGGCTCAAGGTTCTCGAGCGCGTGCGCCAGGATTTCGAGGAGGTCGCCAAGGTCGAGCTCGAGCCCAAGATGGAGGGCCGCCAGATGACCATGGTGCTGGCGCCCCGCCCCAACTGAGCCATTGAGCCGGACGCGGTGCGGGTCTGCCGTTTGACGCCGACACGCCAGCCCTTTGCCGAAACCGGGGCTTGCGTGCGAGGCCCTGTATCGTTATAACCCTCGGCTTATCGAGCGGCCCGGCCGGAAACGGGCATGCCGTGGCTGTTCGAACGCTTCACCGAATTTTCCGGTCCGATCGGGCCGGCCTAACCAGTGGGAAGCAAAATGCCCAAGATGAAGACCAAGAGCGGCGCCAAGAAGCGCTTTCGCCTCACCGCCACAGGCAAGGTGCGCATGAACCAGTCGGGCAAGCAGCACGGCATGATCAAGCGCACCAACAAACAGATCCGGAACCAGCGCGGTACCACCATCATGTCGCCGCAGGACGCCCGGATCGTCAAGAAATTCATCCCCTACGCTTAGGGAGGGCGAGGCCATGTCACGCGTCAAACGCGGGGTCACCACCCACGCTCGACACAAGAAGGTGCTGCGCCAGGCCAAGGGCTATCGCGGCCGGCGCAAGAACACCTTTCGTGCCGCCGTTCAGGCAGTCGAAAAAGGCCTGCAATATGCCTACCGCGACCGCCGCACCCGCAAACGCAACTTCCGGGCTCTGTGGATCCAGCGGATCAATGCGGCGGCCCGCCAGCACGGCCTGACGTATGCGCGATTTATGAACGGCCTCAAGCTCTCGGAGGTCGACGTCGATCGCAAGGTTCTCGCCGATCTCGCCGTCCGGGAGCCTGAGGCCTTCAAGGCTTTGGTCGATACCGCGCGTGACGCTCTGGCCAAGGCCCGCTGACGCGGCCCTCTTCGTCCGCTCAACGACACGGGGTTTCAAGGGGGTCGCTTGCAAGCGGCTCCCTTTTTACGTCAACGGGAAACACGGCAGGCCAATGCAGGACATCGAAGCAGTCGAACAAGAGGTAATGACGGCGCTGGAGCGCGTGCAGGAGCCGGATGCGCTCGAGCGCCTGCGGGTCGAAACCCTGGGGCGCAAGGGCCGGGTCACCCTGATGGTCAAGGAACTGGGACGCATGGCGCCCGAGGAACGGCGCGTCCTCGGCCCTCAGCTCAATGGCCTCAAGAGCCGGCTCACGGAGGCCTTTGCGGCGGCCCGCCGGCGCCTGCGCCGGGCCGAATTGGATGCCCGTCTGGAATCGGAGCGCATCGACGTCACCCTGCCGGTACGCCCCGAGCCGCGGGGCTCCATTCATCCGGTCTCACAGGTGCTCGACGAGGTCATCGAGATTTTTGCCGACATGGGGTTTGCGGTCGCCGAAGGCCCTGACATCGAAGACGATTTTCACAATTTCACGGCGCTCAACATCCCGCCCGAACATCCGGCGCGGCAGATGCACGACACCTTCTATCTGGAATCTGCCGAAGGGGCCGAACGCAAGCTGTTGCGCACCCACACCTCGCCGGTTCAGATCCGCACCATGGAAGCCGGCAAGCCGCCGTTCAAGATCATTGCGCCGGGTCGCACCTACCGCTGCGATTCCGACATGACGCACACGCCGATGTTTCATCAGGTCGAAGGCCTGGTGATCGACCGGACCACCCATATGGGGCACCTGAAAGGCTGCCTGGAGGCCTTTGCGCGCGCCTTTTTCGAGGTCGATGAGGTGAAGATGCGCTTCCGGCCGAGCTATTTTCCGTTCACCGAACCGTCGGCCGAGGTCGACATCGGCTGCGCCCGCTCAGGCAACGCATTGCGCATCGGCGCCGGCGACGACTGGCTGGAAATCCTCGGCTGCGGCATGGTGCACCCGCGTGTCCTCGAGGCCGTCGGCCTTGATCCGGAAACCTGGCAGGGATTTGCCTTCGGCATGGGGCTCGACCGGCTGGCGATGCTCAAATACGGCATTGCGGATTTGCGGGCGTTTTTCGAATCCGATCTGCGGTGGCTGCGCCACTACGGCTTTGCCGCCCTCGACGTGCCGAGCCTGGCAGCGGGGTTGAGCCCATGAAGTTCACGCTTTCCTGGCTCAAGGATCACCTCGAGACCGAGGCGCCCTTGGACGCGATCGTCGAGAAGCTGACCGCCATCGGCCTCGAGGTCGAAGAGGTCAGCGACCGGGCCGCGGCGCTCAGGGATTTCACCGTCGCCCGTGTTATCGAGGCGGTCAAGCATCCCAATGCCGACAAGCTCAAGCTGTGCACCGTGGAAACCGGCGGCGGCACGTACCAGGTGGTCTGCGGCGCGCCCAATGCGCGGGCCGGCATGAAGGGCGTGTTTGCGCCCGTGGGGACCACCATCCCCGGCACCGGCACGGTCTTGAAGGCTGCCACCATTCGCGGCGTGGAGTCGCACGGCATGCTGTGCTCGGAGCGCGAAATGGGCCTGTCGGACGAGCACGAAGGCATCATCGAGCTGCCGGACGACGCACCCGTCGGCGCCCCCTTCGCGCAAGTTCTGGGGCTGGATGACCCGGTGATCGAGATTGCGATCACGCCCAATCGCCAGGATTGCCTGGGGGTGCGCGGCATCGCCCGCGATCTGGCGGCTGCCGGCATGGGCGTGCTCAAGCCGAAGCCGTCGAAGCCGGTGACCGGCGCCTATCCCTCGCCGGTCGGCATCGTCCTGGATTTTCCGGAGGAAGCCGCGGATGCCTGCTCGCTGTTTGCCGGCCGCGTCATCCGCGGGGTGAACAACGGCCCGAGCCCGCGCTGGCTGCAACAAAGGCTTCTGGCGATCGGTCTGCGACCGATCTCGGCGCTGGTCGATATCACCAATTTCTTCACCATCGACCGGGCGCGGCCCCTGCATGTCTATGACGTCGCCAAACTCAGTGGCGACATTCGCGCCCGGCTGGGGCGCACCGGCGAGCGCTTCGTCGCTCTCGACGGCAAGGAATACGAGGTCGATGAAGAGGCTTGCGTGATTGCCGATGATGCCCGGGTGCTCGGCTTCGGCGGGGTCATCGGCGGCGAATATTCGGGCTGCACCGAGGCCACCACCGAGGTGTTTCTGGAGGCCGCCTATTTCGACCCGGTGCGCACCGCGCGAACGGGCCGGCGGATGGGCATCGAGAGCGACGCCCGCTATCGCTTCGAGCGCGGCATCGATCCCGAATATACGGTGCCGGGGCTGGAGGACGCGACCCGGATGATCCTCGAGCTGTGCGGCGGCGAACCGAGCGAGCCGGTGGTTGTCGGCCCCGGTCCCGACTGGCGGCGCATGATCGAGCTGCGCCCCGAGCGCGTCGCAAGCCTCGGCGGCATCGAGGTGCCGGCCCGCGACTGCACGCGCATCCTCGAAGATCTCGGCTTTGGCGTCGAGGAGTTCGAGACCGTGCTGCAGGTCGAGGTGCCGAGCTGGCGCTGCGACATCGACGGCGAGGCCGATCTGGTCGAGGAAATCACCCGCATTGCCGGCTATGAGCGGATTCCGGCAACGCCGCTCATGCGGCCCGAGCCGGTGGCGCGGCCGGTGCTGACCACCATTCAGCGCCGCGTGCGCCGGGCCCGGCGGTGCCTGGCGGCGCGCGGGGCGTCGGAAGCGGTGACCTGGTCGTTCACCGCGTCCCCGTACGCCGATCTGTTCGGCGGCGCGGCGCCGGAGCTTCGCCTCGTCAATCCGATCAGTTCCGAGCTCGATGCCATGCGCCCCAGCCTGCTGCCCAATCTGCTGCTGGCGGCCGGGCGCAACCAGGATCGTGGCCTTGCGGATGCCGCTCTGTTCGAGATCGGCCCGCAATACGCCGACGACACGCCCGAGGGCCAGAACACCATGGCCACCGGCGTTCGCTGGGGGCGCAACCGGCGGCGTCACTGGGCCGGCAAGCCCCGCCCGGTCGACGCGTTCGATGCCAAGGCCGACGCGCTCGCCGTGCTAGAGGTCTGCGGTCTGGCGCCCGAACGGGTTCAGATCACGGCGGATGCGCCGGCCTGGTACCATCCAGGGCGCGCCGGCACACTGTGGCTGGGGCCGAAAACGGCACTGGCGCATTTTGGCGAGATTCACCCCGGGGTGCTGGACGACATGGGCCTCAAGGGGCCGATCGTCGGCTTCGAGGTATATCTGGATCGCCTGCCGCAGCCCAGGCGTGCCCGCACCACCAATCGTCCGCCGGTGGACCTGCCGGATCTGCCGTCGGTGGGACGGGATTTCGCCTTCCTCGTCGATCGGGATGTGCCGGCGCAGGCGATCGTCGATGCCGCCCGCAAGGCCGACAGGGACTTGATCATTGGGGCCCATGTCTTCGATATCTTCGAAGGCGAAGCCCTGGGCGAAGGCAAGAAATCGGTGGCGATTTCGGTCACCTTGCAACCGCGCGAGAAAACCCTGACCGAGGCGGAAATCACCACCGTTGCGAAGCGCATCGTCGCGGCGGTTGAAAAGGCCACCGGCGGGCGCCTGCGCGGCTGATCCTCGCGGCCAGAACGCCTTACAACAAGGTCAGTTGCTGGTGCTCGGCGCCCGGCTTGATCGGCCGGTCCGGCGCTGATGGCAGGTCGTATCGCTGGTCGAAGCCGAGGCGCCGGCAGACAAGCCGGAAGCGGCGCGACAACAATGCCGCCAGCGGCCCCTGGCCGCGCATCCGACGGCCGAACTGCGGATCGTTGAGGCGGCCGCCGCGCAAATCCCGGATCAGGGCGAGGACCCGCGCCTTGCGCTCGGGGAAATGCTCGGCGAGCCATTCGCCGAACAGGTCCTTGACCTCGTGGGGCAGGCGGATCGGCACATAGCCGGCGGACGTGGCGCCGGCGGCATGTGCCGCCGTCAGGATTGCCTCGATCTCATGGTCGTTGATCGCCGGGATGACGGGCGCCACCATGACGCCGGTGGGAACGCCGGCCTCGGCCAGCCTTGCGATCGCATGCAGCCGGCGATGCGGCGCGCTGGCGCGCGGCTCCATCGTGCGGGCGAGCCGGTGGTCGAGGGTGGTGAGCGAGATGAAGACGCGGACCAGCCCGTTCGCCGCCAGATCCTCGAGGATGTCGAGATCGCGCAGGACGAGGACCGACTTGGTCACCAGGCTGACCGGATGGCGGGCCCGGGCCAGCACCTCCAGCACTTGCCGGGTGATCTGCCAGCGCCGCTCGATCGGCTGATAGGGATCGGTGTTGGTGCCGATGGCAATGGGGTGCGGGGCATAGCCGCGGGCGTTCAGCTCTCGCTCGAGAAGCCGCGCCGCCCCGGGCTTGGCGAACAGCCGGGTCTCGAAATCAAGTCCGGCGGAGAGCCCGTGGTAGCTGTGGCTGGGGCGCGCATAGCAGTAGATGCAGCCGTGCTCGCAACCGCGGTAGGGATTAATCGAGCGATCGAAAGGCACGTCCGGTGAGCGGTTGCGGGTGATGATCCGCCTGGGCCGCTCAAACGTGACCGTGGTGCGCAGCGGTGCAAGTTCGTCGTCTTCGTGTGCCCAGCCGTCATCGACTGCCTCGCGCTGCTCGCGCTCAAAGCGGCCGCTCACGTTGCTCACGGCGCCGCGCCCGCGGCGCCTTTCGGCCGGGCACGCAGTGCCTGTTCGGTCCGGAACTTTGGTCTCGATCATGGGCCAAGGCTAGCACCGGGGAAAGAACAGAACAAGAACATTATCGGGTCTGAACAGTCTCCGCCGGGCGGAAACCAGGCCGTCAGACCGGGTTCCAATGACTCGCGGCGGGGCCTGCAGGGTGGGACATATTGTCTCGGGAAAACCGCGCAAAGGCGCTGAATTCGGCAATCGCCGGCCATTATCCATAGAAATTATACGTGTATTCACCTATGGCGCTAGGAAAATGCTCCAATTTACAGGGGTAACCCGCGAGCTTAGCGTGAATTGACCAAAGTCAGATATGACTTCACCGGGTGTTGGCAAGGTGGGCGGTGCGGCTGCATCGTCCGTCGTGCTGAAGGGGGAGGAGAGTGTCGGGCACGCCAACCGGCGGGTTGGTGAAAGGTTGTGGTCGGACCGGATCATGGTAGACCTCGACCTCGAGAGCCGGGCACCGCACTTCCCGAACCAAAGAAGTGGAGGGAGGACCCTGTGATTTCGCTTCTGTTTCCCGTCCGCGATGGCCGCGGTTGTCGGCAGCTTCGCCCTGGCTCCTGGCGTCGGACGGGTTGCATGGTGGTGGTGCCCTCGCCGGGCATGCACGCGAGTGACGTGCGGGCCTCGGGGCGGGGGGAGGCATGATGCGTCCGGGACGGGCCCTCGGTCTGCTCATCGGCGGTTTGTCGTTGGTCGTTCTTCTCGGTTGTGAGGCCAAGCCGGATCTCAGCCGGGTCGACACTGAGCGCGCACGCATCACCAAACGTTTCGATCAGTTTCAGGGCCTGGCACGGACCGCCGACGTGATTGTTGCGGTCGGGGCCCGTGGCGCCGTCGTGGCCAGCGACGATGGTGGCAAGACCTGGCGCCGGGAAAATCTGCGCATCCCCGACACCATCACCACGCCGACGCTGATCGGCGTCACCGCCTGCCCGGACGGGCGCCTGGTTGCCCTGGATGCCGGGCGGCGCGTGTGGATCTCCGAGGATGCCGCCCGGACCTGGACGGCAAAGGACCTGCCGACGCCCGAAAATCCGATGGCACTTACCTGCGATCCTGGAGGGCGGATCTGGGTCGTCGCCAGTTTCTCGACGATCCTGACCAGTGCGGATAATGGCGAGAGCTGGTCACAGACCTCGTTTGACGACGATTTGATGTTCACCACGATCCAGTTCCTCGACGCCAAACAAGGCGTCATCACCGGCGAGTTCGGGGCGGTGCTGACGACCCTGGATGGCGGTGCGACCTGGAACCGGGATCATGTGATCCCCAACGAGTTTTATCCGCAAGGGGCCTATTTCGCGACCCTTGACGAAGGCTGGGTGGCGGGTCTCAACGGCGCCATTCTGTATACCCGCGATGGCGGCGCCCACTGGACGCATGAGACCACCGGCGTCGGCGTGCCGCTGTATGCCTTTGCCGTTGACGGCGAGCGGCTCTACGCGCTGGGCGGCTTCGGAACCGTGATCGCGCGGACCGGAAACACCTGGCAGGCAATACCCGAGCGTGCCGGACCCGCATATTTGCGTGCTGCGCTGTTTCTTGATGACGGGCGCCTGCTGGTGGCCGGCGGTGCCGGCACCTTGCGCACCGTGTCGGTCGATCGCGCTGCGGCGGTGCCGGCGGAAAGAAATGAAAACGGGAAGGGACGCCAGGCTTCGCCCTGAGGCGCGAGACCGGCAAGCGCGCCGGCGGAGCTTTCCTTTTGGCGCACGGGCAGAACGGAAACGGATGTAATGTCGAAATTTACCCACGCGCTTCGTAACATCGACGACTTCCTGTTCAGCCGTCGATGGCTGTCGCTGGTCGTCATTCTGCTGATTACAGTGTTTTTCGCGATCCGGATTCCGGGGGTGCAGATCTATTCGGACTTTGCCGATCTGCTGCCCCAGAAACATCCATACATCAAGCTCCACAACCAGATCCGGGACGTCTTTGGCGGCGCCAACATCGTCATTGTCGGTGTCGAGGTCAAGGACGGCACGATCTTTACCAATGAGACTCTGGCGCTTATTTACCGGCTGACCCAGGCGGTCGACAGCCTGCCCGGCGTCAACCACAACCTGGTGTCCTCGCTGACCCACCGCACGGTGCGCAAGGTGTGGCTGAACGAGACCGGTTCGATCATCTCGGATCCCTATTACGACCCGCGGCGCACCGATCTGACCCAGGCCGAGCTGGATGCCATGCGCAACGACGTGCTCGCCGATCCGCGGGTCTACGGGCTGCTGGTGTCACCTGACCTTAAATCGGCGCTGATCAAGGCCCAGCTCAACGAGGGCTCGCTCGATTACAAGGCCACCTTCGAGAAGCTGCAGAAAATCCGGGCCGCCGAAGAAGCCAACGGCAAGGCCGCCGGCGTGTCCATCTATGCCACCGGCCAGCCGGTGCTGATCGGCTGGGTCTACACCTATCTGGGCGAGCTGCTGCAGATCTTTCTCTACACCCTGGTCATCATGTTCGGGCTTCTGGTGCTGTACTTCCGGCGGCTTTACGGTGTCATGGTGCCGTTGATCGGGGTGACGCTGTCGGCGATCTGGGGCATGGGAATTATTTCGCTCCTGGGCTACAACCTCGATCCGCTGACCCTGGTTATTCCGTTCCTGATTCTCGCCCGCTCGCTGTCCCACGGGATCCAGTTGGTCGAACGATATTACGGCGAACTGGAGATCGTCCGGGACTCGCGACAGGCCGCCCGTCAGACCTTCGACAGCCTGTTCCGACCCGGGTCCCTGGGCGTCGTCTCGGACGCCATCGGCCTGTCGCTGATCATGCTGGGTTCGATCCCGATCAACACCAAGCTGTCGCACTACGCTTCGCTATGGGCGCTTTCGGTGATCATCAACGTGCTGCTGTTCGTGCCGCTGCTGCTTTCCGTCCTGCCGCAGCCGCGAAACGCCGACCTGAAGCATGGAGCCTTTCGCTCGGCCCTGGCCGGGCTCGGAGACTTCGTTGCCAGCCGCAAGGGCGCGGTGGCGATTCTGGTGGCCGTGGTCGGTCTCTATTTCGTCGGCGGCTATTACAGTTCGTGGGTGCAGATCGGAGACTCGAAGCCGGGCTCGCCGCTCCTGTATCCGGACCACGACTACAACGTCTCATCGAAGGCCATCAACGCCCGGTTCCCCGGCTCCGAGGAGCTCTATATCGTCGCCCGCACCGACAAGAAGGGCGGGCTGAAACGACCCGAGGTCCTGTACGCGCTGGAGGACTTCCAGGCCTACATGATGGACGATCCGGAACTGGGCGGGACCAAGGGGCTGCCCGACCTGATCAAGCAGGTCAATCGCCTGCTGCACAACGACGATCCACGCTGGTCGGTCATTCCCGACAGCGATGCCTATGTCGGCGGCCTGATGTTCGCCTATATGGCATCGAGCCCGATTCCCGGGGCGCTGAAGGAATTCCTCAACCCCGAGGAAACCGAAGCCAACATGGTGTTCTATTACAAGGATCACCGCGGCGAGACGATCAAGCGGGCAATCTCCATGGTCAAGGCCTGGGCGGCCGATGTCGGCAATCGGGTCGATGGCTTGAGCATCCAACTGGCGGGCGGCATCGTCGGTGTGACCGCGGCGATCAACGATGCTGTTTTTACCACCAACATGATCGTCGTGCCGCTGGTGCTGCTGCTGATCTTCATTTCCGTCACGCTCTTCTACTGGTCGTGGCATGCCGGCTGGCTGATGTTCCTGGCGATGTCGTTCGCCACCATCCTGAGCTATGCCTATCTGGGCTTCAAAGGCATCGGCCTCAATATCAACACGGTGCCGATCATCGCCGTCGGCATTGGCGTCGGCATCGACTATTCGATCTACATGATGGATCGGGTTCGTGAGGAAATGGCGCTGTGCGGCAATCTGATCCAGTCCGTGAAGCGGGCCGTGAGCACCACCGGCCTGGCCATCCTGGTGACCGCAACGACCCTGGTTTCCGGTGTCATCTTGTGGGTTTTCATGTCGACCCTGCGATTCCAGGCCGATGCCGCGCTGCTGTTGTCGGTGATGATCGTGCTGAACATGCTGGCGGCGATGTTCCTGGTGCCGGCATGGATCGTTCTGTTCAAGCCGAAATTCATTACGGCCGCTTATGGCCAGGAGGATGGCCTGCTCGAGGCGGCCCAGTAACAGATGCAGTAACAGGTGATGAAACGCTAGCCACACGCTCCACGTGATCCAGTACCCATTTGATCGGGGGCATGTTTAAATGCGGGAGGAAATTATGAGGGATGGATTTATCAGGCTTTCGGCGCTGATTCTGGCCGTTGCCTTCATCGGCAGCGTCGAGGTCCCGGTCATGGCGGCCGATACGTCGGTCAGTGGCTTTATCGAGAACGCCACCTTTGCGCGCCGCGGCATCGGTCTGTCCAAGGCGCGGAACACCGCCCAGATCGAAATCGACAGCGATTTCGGAGCCGCCGGTTTCTGGTCCAGCTTCTCGTTTCACGCCACGCTGCGCGGCACCTATGACGCGGTTTACGACCTGAACGATCAGGACTACGGCGATTCCGCCGGTGGCCCCGTCCTGATCGAGAACATTGGCGGACCGGTCATCGGCATGCCGGCGGCGGTGCCCCATGGCGGCGGCATCAACCTTCCCATCGGCGGCTTCGACCTCGCCGCCAACCCCAACGAGGGGCTGATGGTTCTGGGCGAGCCCTTGCATGCCACCGAAGGCGGGCTGGCGTTTGCGGTGCCGGTGCGTCCCTGCAATGTCGACTCCCGGGGCTGCATTCCCGGTTATCTGGACTTTTCCGAAAATGAATTGCGGTTTCCGGAATTCAACGACCGGCTCGATTTCCTGCGCGAGGTTTATGTCGACGCCGTCTCGAGGCTCGATAATGGCGACGAAATCGATATTCGTCTCGGGCGTCAGCAGGTGGTGTGGGGCCGCACCGATCTGTTCCGGGTGCTCGATGTCATCAACCCGGTCGACTACTCGCGCAACAACATCTACGACGAGCTCGAGGATATCCGCATTCCGATGTGGATTCTGCAGGCCGAATATCGCTTCGGCCCGACCGGTGTCTTCGACGATCTGAACATCTCGGTGGTCTGGAACTTCGACAAGTTCCGGCCCAGCAACCTCGGCCAGGGCGGCACCCCCAACCGCATCCTCGATGCCGGACAATTCTTCCGGGGCATGAAGAACTGCTGGGACAACGGCTGCACGGTGGCCAACTTCGCGCCCGTCGATCCGACCAATCCGGCGCTCGGGCTTCTGGCGACCAACTTCGCACCGGGCATCATCGGCATCCGTCAGGCGGTTCTGCCCAAGTGGAAGCTTGATAACACCCAGATCGGGGTCAAGCTCGAAGGCGTGTTCCGGGGCGTCGGCTTTTCGCTCAATTACCTCAACTTCCTGGCGCAACTGCCGACACTCAGGGGCGGCGTCCCGGCTCTCAATCCGTTCGCACCATTCACCGGCCCCGATTGTGTCGGTCCGCTGGCGGCTGTCGGTTGTCCGCTGCCGGCCGATTTCGAAGCCCGGCCGCGCCCCTATCTGGTGGCCTTTGATCTGGCCTTCCCCCGGGTCAAGCTGTATGGCGGATCGCTCGACTTCTATGTCGATTCGATCAAGTCGGTGTTCCGCGTCGAGTTCGCCTATACGACCGGCGAGGAATTCGCCAACACATTGCGCCCGGAGCTGTTTTCGAAATCCGACGTGATCCGTTACGTGATCGGCTGGGACCGGGATACCTTCATCCCCTTCCTCAACCGGCGCAAGGCGTTCACCATCTCGGCGCAGCTTTTCGGCCAGCACATTCTGGACCATGAGCTGCAACAGGGACCGCTCGGCCTGGTCGGGATGCCCGACTGGAAAAGCAACTGGATCGCCACCCTGCTGTTCAAGGGCTGGTGGATGCAGAACCGGCTGAGCCCCCAGATTCTCAGTGCCTGGGACATTCGTGCCGGCGCCGTGACCATCGCCCCGTCAATCGACTGGCTGATCACCGACAACTGGCGGCTCATCTTGGGCGCCAACTTCAAGGTCGGGAATGGTGCCCGCAAGTTCGACGACTGTCGTTCATGCAACCCGTTCCCGCCGTTTACCGCCGCGCCCGGGCAGGTGGCCCCGGGATCCGCCGGACTGGGTGGTTTCGAGCCTTTGGGCCGGTTCCGTGCCGGACCGTTGGGCATGGCCCAGAGAGAAGACGAGATTCAGCTCATTCTGAGATACCGGTTCTGACCGACAGGAGACGTTCACATGAAACGAATGACCATTGGACTCATCACCGTCGCCGCATTGGCGCTTGGCGGTACCGCCTGGTCCGCGACCATGGAGGATCTGGAGAACTCCTTCTATCCCTATCGCAACTGGACGCCGACCCATGACTTCGCCAAGCCCGGCGTGGTGATCAACAAGGACAATGTCGAGCAGGCGAAAGATGTGCTGGCCCTGGGCATGTATCAGCACATCAAGGATGGCTGGGTCGAAATCACGGTCGGCGAGACAACTGATTTCGCGCTCTCCAAGAACTATGTCGAGGCAACCCGCAAGCATCTCAACGAACCAAAGCTGGGCGAAAAGGTGGGCGAACTGATCGGCTACACCGCCGGCCGGCCGTTTCCTTACGAGCCGAGCCTCGATGACCCCCGCGCCGGAGAGAAGCTCGCCTGGAACAACAAGTATGGGTACAACCAGGGAGACAATGCGACGCTGGAGCCGTTCTACTGGAAATTCAAGAACATGAAGACCGGCAAGCTGGAACGTACGCTCAAGTTCAGCTTCCATTTTCTCAACTTCATGCACCGGGTCGACTATGATCCGCGGCCCGAGTTCCCCAACAATCCGTCGAAGATTTACCGCGCCATCTACATGAAGGTGCTGGAGCCGTTCGATGTGAAGAACACCCAGCTTCTGATCCTCCGTTACGAAGATGATCTGCGCCGCGACGATGGCTGGCTGTATCTCGGCTTCCAGCGCCGGGTGCGTCGTCTGGCCACCGGTCAGGTGACCGACTCCTTCCTCGGTTCGGATCTGATGATCGAGGACTTCGAGGGCTACAACGGCCGCATCTCGGACCAGAAGTGGACGTACAAGGGAACGATGGTGGCGCTGGCTCCGTTCTACTATCACAATGACATGCCGCTCACCAACGAACTCAACGAACCCGACGGCTTTCAGTTCGTGGAATATGGCGGCAAGGGCAACTGTTTCCCCAAGGTCACCTGGCAGCTTCGCAAGACCTATATTCTGGAGGCGGTTCCGGTCGACAAGAACAGCCCCATCGGCAAGCGTGTCTTCTACTACGATTCCCAGACCACCAAGCTGTGGTACGTGATGATCTACGATCGCAAGGGGGATCTGTGGAAATCGTTCATCATCTCGGCCGCACACTCGGATCACCACCTGCCGGTGAACAAGGGGCTGGGCGTGCCGCTGGATGATTCGGTGTCGATGATGGACGTCCAGGCCATGCACTGCACGACCTTGCAGTTCAAGGTTCGCTCGACCCCGGAAGGCAATCCGCCAAGCCTGTTCACGGTTCAGAACATGCGGGTCAGCGGACGCTGATACAGTTCCGGTATGGCTTTTGTATCGGGTTTCAACTCGGGGGGCTTCGGCCCCCCTTATCTTATTGATAATAAAAAGAATTGCGAGCTTAGATAAACCTATCTAGGGGTGTAGGCGAAGGCTCCAATTTACCTGTGTTTGCACCATCGCGTAGGTTTGACAATGGGATATCTGCAGTCGCCGGCCGCAGGCGCTGGCGGGAATCACAAGACAGTTGCAATCCGCAGCGAAAAAGGGGCGAGGACGATGAAATCACGGACCATCACGCTTCAGGTCAACGGCGAGGCCTTTTCGCTCACCGTTCCGGTCCACAAGACGTTGCTTGAAGTCCTGCGCGACGATCTCGGGATGACCGACACCAAATATGGCTGCGGGACCGGCGAATGCGGGGCATGTACGGTGCTGATGGACGGCAAGACGGTGCTGTCCTGCCTGACGCTGGCAGCCACCGCCGGCGGCCACGAGGTCACCACCGCTGCCGGCCTTGCTGAAAATGGCGATTTGCACCCGGTCCAGCAGGCGTTTATCGACGAGGCGGCCGTGCAATGCGGCTATTGCACACCGGGTCTGATCGTCAAGTCGGTGGGGCTGCTCAACAAGAACGCCCATCCCACCGAAGCCGAAATTCGTCGCGAGCTGGAAGGCAACATCTGCCGCTGCACCGGGTACGTCAAGGTCGTCCGCGCCGTGCAGAAGGCCAGCGAGGTGCTCACCGGTGCGAAGACGGCCGCTGCCGAATAGGGAGGACAGGTGATGAACGAGCTATCCGCAGTCGGCAAAAGCGTTCCGAAAATCGATATCCGCCAGAAGGTCACCGGTCACGCGACCTATGCCGGCGACCTCTATTTCCCGGGCATGTTGTACGGCAAGATCGTGCGCTGCCTGGAGCATGCGCATGCCCGCGTCCGCAAGCTCGATCTCAGCGAGGCTGCCAAGGTGCCCGGCGTGGTCAAGGTGCTGGGCCCCGATGATGTCACCCAGCGGGCATACAACGCCACCGTGCTCGATCTGATGGTGTCGAAGGAAATGGGCGAGCTGCTCGGCGATATCGAGGACCAGCACATTTTCACCAGGCATGTGAAGCATCAGGGCGACGCCATCTGCGGCATTATCGCCCGCTCGGAGGAGGCGGCGGAGCGCGCGGCCGAAAAGGTGATCGTCGAATACGAACCGCTGCCCGTCTATCTGACGGCGCGGGAGTCATCGCAGCCGGATGCCATCCAGTTCACCCCGGAAAAGCCGGGCAACCTGGCCTTCCAGTTGCCTGCCGCCATGTTCCCCAATCATGAGCTCGGCTGGGGTGACGTCGACGCCGCCTTCGAGGAAGCCGACGTCATCGTCGAAGACACCTTCTATGTGCCCAAGCAGAAACAGTGCCAGCTGGAGCCGCATGCCTATGTCGCGCTTTATGACGATTCCGGCCGGCTCACCTGCTGGACGTCCACCCAGATGCCCAAGGTCGTCCAGGCCAAGCTGGCGCGCCTGTTCGAACTGCCGATGTCGCGGATCAAGCTCAACCAGACGGTGATCGGCGGCGGGTTCGGAACCCGGCTGGGCATGATCGGCGAGCCTGCGGCCTGTGCCATGGCGATGGCCATGCCTGGCCATCACATCAAGATCCAGTACACCCGCGAAGAGGATTGGCTGACCTCGGAAAGCCGCCATCCCGGCGAATACTGGATGAAGATCGGCTTCAAGAAGGATGGCACGCCGGTTGCCGTGGACGCCCACTTCACCAATTACAAGGGCGCCTACTACACCCACGGCTCGGGCGCCGCCTTTACCACCGGCGCCTGGCTGGGCGGCATGTATAAGTGGGGGGCGATGCGCTACAAGGGCGATTCCTACTACACCAATCAGGTCGCATCCGGGGCATTTCGCGGCTACGGCAACCCGCAGACCAATTTTGTGCTCGAGCAGTTGATCGACCGGGGCTGCAACGAACTTGGCATCGATCCGCTGGAATGGCGCAAGACGTGGCACAAGGATGTCGGTGACGACGGCTGGTGCCCGGGTGTGCCCTATTTGACCTGTGCGCTCGGCGAGTGCCTGGAGCGCGGCGCCGAACTGTTCGGCTGGGAAGAAAAGCGCCGCAAGTACGCCCATCAGACCGGCGTCAAGCGCCGTGGCATCGGGGTGGCGGTGATGAATCACACCAGCGGCGCCATGCCGATGCTGCTCGAACATACGGTGTGCACGGTCAAGCTCAACGAAGACGCCAGCGCCGAGGTGGTGATTGCGTGTTCGGACATGGGACAGGGGGCGCACACGGCATTGCAGCAGATCGCCGCCGAATCATTGGGACTGCCGATCGAGGACGTGCACCTCAAGACCGGCGATACGGACGATACCGGCTTCGACATCGGGGCACATGCCAGCCGCACCGTTTATGTCGGCGGACGGTCGATCATGGCCGCCTGCGATGACGCCAAGAGGCAGATTTTCGAACGCGCCTGCAAGCATTTCGAGAAGTTGCAGATCACCGCCAGGCCCGAGGACCTGGAACTTCTGGACAAGAAGGTCCGGCTCAAAGATAACCCGGACAAATATGTTCCGCTCGAGGTCATCACTTCGGAAGGCATCTATCACTTCATCAATCCGGAAACCGGCGAGCCGGGCGGCGAACCCGGACAGATCCAGGGTTATGCCAGCTATCTGCCGGCACACAACTCACCGCCGTTCGGCGCCTGCTTTATCGAGCTCGAGGTCGATACCGAAACCGGCGAGGTGAAGATTCTGGAAGCAGTCAATACCCATGACATCGGTCGCGCCATTCATCCGCCGTCGGTTGAAGGACAGATGGAAGGCGGGCTGCAGCAGGGTCTCGGCAACGTCCTGACCGAAGAAATCTATTACAATGAAAACGGCCTGTGCATGAACAACAGCTTCACCGACTACAAGATGCTCGGGCCGATGGACATGCCGAAGGTGACCAACATTCTGGTCGAAAACCCCGATCCGGAAGGCCCCTATGGCGCCAAGAGCGTTGGCGAGGCCGGCCTGGTCACGCCGATCGGCGCCACCGCCAATGCGATCTATCACGCCATCGGCATTCAGATCACCCACGGCCCGATCACGCCCGAGAAGATCGTCAAGGCGATCAAGGAAAAGGGGCTCGAATTCTGACGCTGTCGGCCGGCAACTGACACGCAGGCGCCCGCGCGCCGGTCTTCGGCGCCGATGGCCGGCTGTGCCTATTTCATGTAGGGCAGCACCAGCTTGATCAGCCTGGCGACCGAGGTGACCCCGAATTTCTCGCGGATGCTGGCCCGGTGCACGTCCACGGTCTTGCTCGAGATGCCGAGCTCGTGGCCGATCACCTTGCTCGACTTGCCTTCGACGACGCGCTCGAGAACCGAGCGTTCACGCGGTGAAAGCTGGGCCAGCTTGTGCTCGACCGCAAGCCGCACCTGATGTTCCTTGAAGCGCTCGACGCCATGGCGCAGCGCCGCCTGGATGGTTTCCAGAACGCTTTGCGGATTGTACGGCTTCTGGATGAAGTCGAAGGCCCCCTTCTTCATCGCCCGCACCGACATCGGCACGTCACCATGGCCGCTGATGAAGATGATCGGCAACGGCGCGCCCTTGTCGTTGAGGCGTTCCTGAAGCTCGAATCCGCCGACCCGCGGCATCCGCACATCGAGTACCAGGCAGCCCGGACGGTCGGCCGTGTAGCTGTCGAGGAATTCGTCGGCACTGGCGAAGGCGCGGGCCTTCAGCTCCACCGATTCCACCAGCCACAGCAGCGATGACCGCATGGCATCGTCGTCCTCGACGATATAGACAATGGCGTCGTCCAGGGTCTCGCCCGCGTCCATCATGACCGTGTTCCGGCTGGCAAGGTGAAATGAAAAGTGGTGCCCCGATCCGGATCGGATTCGCACCACAATCGGCCATCGTGAGAATCGACGATGGAGCGGCACAGCGACAAACCGATGCCCAGGCCTTCCGCCTTGGTGGTGAAGAAAGCATCGAAAAGTTTCTCCTGGTCGAGCCCTTGCAGGCCCGGGCCCTGATCCTCGACGCTGACCCGGACCACCCCGTCCGCCGGCGGCTCGGTGCGGATCGTCAGCATGCGGCCGTTGCTGCGCGGACCAGCCATTGCCTCGATACCGTTGATCGCCAGGTTGAGGATCACCTGCTCGATCAGGATATGGTCGCAGACCGCCGGCACCGGGGAGTCGGAGGAGCCGTATTTCACGGTCACGCCGGCGTCCTCTGCCCGGATCTCGATAAACGGCGAGATTCCCTCGATCAGTTCGTTGATGTCGGCGACCGTGCGCTGGTAGCTGGAGCGCCCGAGAAAGCTGCGCAGGGTATGGATCACCTTGCCGGCATGTTCCGCCTGGCTCTGGGCCGCCTCGAGGGCGGCGAGAATTTCCTCGCGGCTCGAGCGACCGGACCTCAGGCGCTGAATGCAGCCGCCCAGATAGTTGACAACGGAAGCGAACGGCTGGTTGAGCTCATGGGCGATCGCGGTGGCCATTTCTCCCATGGTGGACAGCCGCATCATGTGCTGCAACTGGCGTTCGCGCTGCTGGGCGATGGCTTCCGCTTGCAGCCGTTCGGTGACATCCCGGAAGTTCACCAGAATGCCCTGAACGTTGGGGTCGTGCTGGAGGTTCTTGTATGACCCTTCATGCGCCCGCCAGGTGCCGTCGCGGTGGCGGATGCGATAGGACAGCGGCCGCACCGTCTCGTCGCCGTGTTTCAGCTCCCGAAACAGCTTGCGGATCCGCCGCGCGTCCTTGGGGTCGAGAAAATCGAAGGCGTTCCTGCCGGTCGCCAGCCGTTCATGATAGCCCAGCACCTTGTGGGTTGACGGGCCGAGATAGCGGATCTCGCCGTCCGGGCCGAGGATGGCGATGCCGTCAGAGGCGTTTTCGATCAGCTTGCGGTAGTAGGATTCGCGCCGCACCAGCTCGTTTTCCGCCGCCTTGCGCTTGGTGATGTCGCGCACCAGCGCCAGGATGCGGGTCTGGCCGTCGATTTCGATGCTCTTGAGATTGACCTCGACCGGATATTCGTGGCCGTTGGGATAGCGGAACACCCATTCGAAGATGATCGGGCCTTCGCGCACGGCGGTGTGAATCTTCCTGAGCGCGCTGGCGGCGCTGTAGGCTTCGTCACGTCCGCTGATGTCGCCCACCGTCAGCCGACAAAGCTCGGCCGTGGTAAAGCCGGTCATCTGGGCCGCCTTCTGGTTGACCTTCAGGATCGCACCCGACTCGCAGTCGTGAATGAAGATGCCTTCGTTGGCGTTCTCGAAGACCACCTGATAATCGCTCGGTGGCTCCGGCGCCGCCGCTTCGGGTGGTCGCAGTGCCACCTCGCCAAACGGTTTGAGAACTTTCGACATGCGCAGATGTTCCGCCTTCTTTGCTCGATCATAGCGCAAAATCCCGTACCCGGCCTAGGGCTTCCCGGCGGCTTGATGCGCTCGCTCGCCGCCCTCTTAGTTAAAGTTATGTACCCTGTTAGGAAGGAAACCCAATTTACACTGCTGCTGCCGCTGCCTAGCGTAAAACAGGCCAGAGTCTGAAGGCGCAAAGCGCTTGCCTTGCCGGCCGGAGCCGTTGAAAGCCCGGGCCGAGGCGTGTGTCAGGCGTTTCTTCGGGTTTTCGTTCACTTGTCGCCGGAAAGGAAGGTGCCATCATGAGCAGCCGTATTCTGCCGGAATTCGATCTCCTGGTTCCGCAAAGCCTGGACGAGGCCAAGGACATGCTGGCCCGATGCGGCGAACAGGTGACAGTCATGGCCGGCGGCACCGACGTGCTGGTCGGGCTCAAGGACAGTCTGCGTACCGAGCATGTGCTGGCGCTCTCGGAAGTTCCGGGCCTTGATTACATCGAATACGACCCGGAACAGGGGCTGCGCATCGGTGCGCTGACCAATCTGGTGAGCGTGCTCGGCTCGCCGGTGATCAAGGGCAAATATCCGGCGCTGTGGGAATCGGCCTATGTTCACGGCACGCCGCAGACCCGCGAATATGCGACCGTGGTCGGCAATATTCTGCGCGGTTCACCGGCCGGCGACTGTTCCTGCGCGGTTCTGGCGCTGGGCGGCACGGTCGTCTTTGAGAGCGTCGACGGCCGGCGTGAAGTGGATATTGACGACATCTGGGTCGATTACGGCGTGATCGACCGGCGCCCCAACGAGATTGCCATCGAGGTGCGGCTGCCGGCGCTCGAGGACGGCACCTATTCGACCTTCGCGCGGCTCACCCGGACCTACGAGGATCTGGCCAAGCTCAACGCTGCCGTGCGCATCGATCTCGATGGCGAGGTCTGCCGCGATGCCCGCCTCGCCATCGGCTGCGTCGGTCCGACCCTGCGCCGGCTGCCCGCTGCCGAAGCCCTGTTGCGCGGCAGCCGGCTCTCGGACGCGGTGCTGGACGAGATCCGGGCCGAGGTTCGCGACGAGGTCGATCCGATCGATGACGTGCGTTCGACCGCCGAATACCGCCGTGACGTCTCCGGCCCGTTCATTTGCCGTCTGCTGCGCCGCATCCGTGCCGAGGCCGGGCTCGAGGGCGAGCTTTCCGTCGTCTGAGCGGGCTTCCGTCAGGCGCAGCACGACAGCTTGGCAACGTCCTTGTCGAACGTCTGGGCCGCCAGTTTCAGCCCTTCGACGGTGGTGAGATAGGGAAAGATCGTCTCTGCCAGATCGCGCACGCTCAGCCCGCCGCGTATGGCGAGCACCGCCGCACCGATGGAATCGGCCCCTTCGGGCGCCAGAATATGGGCGCCAAGCAGGCGGTCGCTCGCGGCGTCTGCCACCAGCTTGATCAACCCCCGGGTATCGCGGGCTGCCAGCGCCCGCGGAACATAGTCGAGCGGCAGCACCGCAGTTCGCACCACCGTCCCTTCGGCCCGTGCCTCGGCCTCGGTGAGGCCGACGCTGGCGACCTGCGGATCGGTGAACACCACTGACGGCATGGCGCTCGCGTCATAACGCAGGCGGTCCCCCAGCAGTGCGTTGCGGGCGGCGATGCGGGCACCATAGGCGGCCATGTAGACGAACTGGTCGCGCCCGGTGACATCGCCGGCGGCATAGACGTGCTCGTGCGTCGTGCGCATGTGCTCATCGACCTCGATGCCGCCGGATGAGTTGCAGGCAATGTTCATGTCATCGAGCCCCAGCCCTTCGCTGTTGGGGCGCCGCCCGGTGGCGATCAGGATGTGCTCGGCCTCGAGGGTGCGGGCGCGGCCCGCGTCGCGGACGTCGAGGGCGATACCGTCCTCGGTTCGGCGAATGCCGCAGTAGGTGAGCCCCTCGCAGATGTCGATACCTTCGTCGCGCAAGTAACGGGTGAGCGCGGCGCCGATTTCCGGCTCGGCCCTGGGCAGCAGGCGGCTGCGCATGACCAGTGTGACCGCAGTGCCGGCGCGGGCGAACATCTGGGCCAGCTCGGCGCCGATATAGCCGCCGCCCATGACGATCAGGGATCGGGGCTGGCGCGGCAGGCTCAGCGCCTCGGTACTGGTGAGATAGGGAACCTCTTCCAGCCCCGGTATTGCCGGCACTGCCGGCCGGGCGCCGGTGGCAATGATGATGCGCCGCGCCGTCAATTTGCGACCCTCCACCTCGATGCCGCCAGGGGTCAGCCGAGCGCGGCCGTCGAGATAGGTGATCGCCTCGTACTGGGGCAGCAGATCGGCATATTTGCTTTGACGCAAAGCGCCGACCAGTTCGTCCTTTTGAGCGATGAGCTTGCCCCAGTCCGCGAGCCGGGCGTCCGCCTCGATGCCGGCAAAGCGCGGTGCGCGGCGCGCCTGATGCAGGGTCTCGGTCGCCCGGATCAGGGTTTTCGAGGGCACGCAGCCGATGTTCACGCAGGTGCCGCCCAGGGTGCCGTGGCCGACCAGCGCCACCCGGGCACCCAGATCGGCTCCCGTGATGGCGGCCGAAAATCCGGCCGAACCGGCGCCGATCACCACCAGATCGAAGGGGCTGTTCGCTGTCGCCGCCCCGTCGAGATTCTGCTCGCCCTGAGCCCTCATGTTCGCTCCATGGTCAAGACCGCCGGCTGCCGGCGGATGTGCCCTACCGGCTCGCGGCGGCCGGCAGCAGGGATGACGGATAGCCGGCCCGGGTCGTTGCTTCCGTCAAGTCCTCGAGCGTTGCCAGTTCATCATCGAAGGTGACGACCGCGGTCTTTTCCTTGTACGAGACGGTGGCCGTTTTCACGCCTTTGACCCGCTCCAGCGCCTTGCGCACCGTGTACGGGCAGGCGGCACAGGTCATTTTCTCGACTTTCAGGGTCACCGTCCGCTCGACCGCGCCGGCCGGGCCGAGAAAAACCGCGAAGACGGCGATCAGGGTGGCCAGGGTGGTTGCGATCCGTAATCTGTTCATCGGATGGGTCTCCATGAAGACAGGCCTTACAGAAGAATCGGGGCCCAGAGCGGCAAAGAGAGGGTCAGCGCGATCAGCACCGTGGCACTCCACAAGACGATCTTGACGATCCGATGGGAAGGGGGTGTGCCGCAGGTGCGCCCGTCCGCACGAGCCGCTCTCGGGCGGATGTACACCATCCAGAACCCGGCGGCCAGAAAGGCGAGCGCGATGCCGATGAACACCGGCTGATAGGGCGCCAGCGCGGTAAGCTGCGTCATCCAGGCGCCACCGATGCCGAGCCCCACGAGAGCCAGCGGCAGGATGCAGCAGGATGATGCCAGAACGGCGCTGACCGCGCCGCCGGTGGCAAACAGACTGCTGGCGGCGCCTTCGTCCCTGAGCCCCGCGTGTGGCTCGGCCCCGTCGTTCTCAACTCCGTGGGGTGACTCGGCCGCGGCATCAAGCGCCGAAACCGGCGGTTCCGTCGGCGGGTTGGGGTTCATCGTCTTTCACTCTTTCCATGTTCACGCCTCGGGAAACCGGGCAGCCGAAAGGCAACAGCAGTCCATGCACCCCTTTCCCGACTCGTTTCAGTCTGCTACGGTGGGGTCTGTAGGAACTACAGGGTCAAGCACTTTCGTGCGGGAGATGGCGGATGGGTAATTTGCAACACAGGGAACTGACCCGCGGGCAACTGGCATCGCAAACCGGCTGCAACATCGAAACCATCCGCTATTACGAAAACGTCGGGCTGATGCCGCCGGCCCGGCGCACCGCCAATGGCTATCGCATCTACGGGCCGGCGGATGTGCAGCGGCTCAATTTCATCCTCCGGTGCCGCCGGCTCGGGCTGCCTTTGGATGGCGTTCGCGACCTTCTCGCCTTTGTTGACGACAACACCTACACCTGCGCCGATATCAAGCGCCTGGTTGCCGGGCATCTGCGCCAGGTTCGGGCGCGCATCGCCGAGCTTGAAACCATGCAGGCGAGCCTCGAGCGGCTGATCGGCGCCTGCACCGGCGAGGCGGCGCCGAGCTGCGCGATTATCGAAGAACTGCTTTTCGAATAGGGGCTGGCGGTCAGGCGCGGCCGCCGTGACGCCCCGCCCATCGGGCCGGGACCTGGCCCGTTACCGACGCGTGGTCTTGGCTGAGGGTGGTGGCGGCAGCGGGCCGATCACCGTCTCGATTGCATCGGCCAGCGACAAGAGGGTCCGGTCGGAACCGGCCGGCCCGTCGAGTTCCAGGCCGATCGGCAGGCCTTGCGCCGACAGGCCGATGGGGATGCTGACGCCCGGCAATCCGACATTGCTGGCCGGATCGGTGTTGCGGAGATAGGTGGCGAAGGTCGAAACCTGACGCCCGTTGAGCTCGGTGGTCTCATCCTCGCCGATCCGGCAAGCCGGCAGCGGTGTCGTCGGGAAGACGATGGCGTCGAGCCGGTTGCGGCTGAAATGATCCTGATAGGCGCGCTTGAGAGCGGGCCTGTGCTCATTCACGACGTCGCGATAGTCCTGCTCGGAGACGGGCGCCTCTTCGACGGCAATCTTGAACAGCGCCTTGACGTCGGCGCTGCCGATCTCATCGATGACTTGCTCGAAGGTGCCGGCGAATTCTGTGGCCGCAAGATAGGCCGGCAGATCGCGCAGAACTTCATAAAAGCACACGGGAATGCTGACGATCGCGGTCAGCGCGGCGACATCGGACATGTCGATCTCGATGAGCGCGGCGCCAAGCTCGTCAAGCACGGCAAGGACACGCGTGATCGCCCGCTCGGTCTCAGGATGAAGATCTTGGTAAAACGGCGTGCGTGGAATCCCGAGCCGGATGTGTCGCCAGTCGACGGCGTCAAGCTCGGGGCCGGCGCCGGTGATGACGCTGTCCAGCAGCGCCAGGTCGGCGACGGTCCGGGCCATCGGGCCGATGGTGTCCCGGCTGTGCGAAATCGGCACCACACCGTCGGCCGGATAACGGCCCAGCGTCGGGCGCAGGCCGGTGATCCCGCAAAGAGCGGCGGGAATGCGGACCGAGCCGCCGGTATCGGACCCGAGGCCGGCCGGCACCATGCGGGCGGCAATCGCCACTGCCACGCCACCGCTGGAGCCGCCGGGAATACGGGTCGGATCATAGGGGTTGCGGGCCGGGCCGAAAACCGCATTGTTGGTGGTAATCCCGAAGGCCAGTTCATGCAGATTGGCCTTGCCGGCAATCAGCGCCCCGGCGTCGCGCAGACGGTCGACGGCAGTGGCGGATCTGGACACCACATGATCCTTGAGTGCCGCCGTGCCGCCGGACGTCGGCCAGCCGGCGATATCGATATTGTCCTTGATCGCCAGCGGCACCCCGAACAGCGGCTGGTTCGGGCGCGCATTGGGCGCTTGCGCATCAAGCGCGCGCGCCGTCGCCATCAGCGCCTCGGGCCGCGAGCATATGAAGGCGTTCAGATGCGCTCCGGCCTCCATCCGGTCGACCACTTGCCGGGCAATGTCGCTCACTGTTAGGCCGCCCGTATCGAGCAGCGCGACAAGCTCAGTCACCGTGAGGTCGGGGATGTCCATGACCGGTTGAGGCGTGCCTTGCAAGTGATGGCCGGTGCGGCAACACGGCACTGCCCGGCGAGGTTTCCGGTCAATGCACGAGGCGCGGTGACGGGGAGTCTGGGGACCGCTCGGCGCAGGCCCTGGGCACGGTCTCGACGAAGGTTCCGTACTGGTTGAGCTCCTCGAGACGGCAGCTCCACACCAGCTTGCCGTCGTGCACCGTCATGTCGGGGCAGCCGTCGCACATGTCCTGGCGACCGTCGGCCTCGAAATTGACCGGCTGGATGATCATGATGCTCTGCAGGCGGGCCTTGCGGAAAAGGGTGCGCGGATCGGCCAGCATCCGGCCCATCAGCCGGAAGAACAGCCGCCGCATGTGCCGGTCGGCGATGCCGCCGAGGAAAGCGCACAGCTTTCCCAGCCCGGTGCTGCCCGGCGCCGCATAGGCCAGATAGGTGCCGGTGAACAGGTGGGTGAGCGTCTGCACCAGCTCCATGAATTTGGGCGAGACGAAGCCGACGGTCTTGCCGTCAAGGACGATCCGGTTGGCGAGCAGCCATTTCAGGGAATCCGGGTTGGCGGTGCCGTTGAGATAGGCGGCCGGCTCGTACAGCGGATCGACCTCGCGGATCCTGGCCACCACGTCCTCGGCGAACACGCTGACCGAACCGCCCCACTCGGTCTCCTTGTAGGTCGAGCCGAAATTGATCAGCTTGCCGTTGGCGTAATAGTCGAATTCGCCGGTCAGCGCCGGTGAGCGGAACAGGATGAAGACCATGGTGTGCACGATATCGGCGTGCCTTGCGGCCCAGTCCACGAGGTTGGGAACCTCGGGCAGGGTCTTTTCCGTCACCGTCGCATTGAACGAACAGCAAAGCCCGCCGACCCGGGCCAGCATCTCGGCATAGTGAAGCCGCACCTCGTTGAGTTCGGTTTCGGTCTTCGCCTTGACCCTGGGGCGTTTCTGGCTGGTATCGATGTGAAAAGTGAAGCCGAAGGCGCCAGCCCGCTTGAGATCCCTCAGGAGCGGCTCTGTGAGCGCCACGCCGTTGGTGTTGATGATCGGCTTCCAGCCCATGTCCTTCACCATTCTCACCAGCTCGACAATGTCCGGGTAGACCAGCGGATCGCCGCCGGCGATGCTCATGCAGTCGCTCTTGCGCAGTTTCCTGAACACTTCAAGCTCGGCGCGCACCTCGTCGAGCGTCTTGTGGACGGGGTTTTCGAGATCCCGGTAGCAACCTTCGCAGCGAAGATTGCATTTGGTTGTCGGCTCCAGCCAGGAAATGCCGTTGTCGGCATAATTCCAGGGAAGCCGGTAGTAGGCGTTGTGGTCGAGCGTGAGAGCCATGTCGAACACCCTTTTTGTTGCCGTTGTCAGATGGCGTCAATGAACTTCATGAAGGCCTGGCGTGCATCATATCTCGGCTTGAAGCCGAAATGCCGGCGGAATTCGGTGGCATCGATAATGATCGGATTCCTGATGAAGCGCAGCGTCGTGGCGCTGACCGGAGAGACCCCCAGCCACTTGCCCAGCGTTGCCAGCGCCGCCAGCAGGCGGAAGGGAAGCAGAATGATCCTCTTGTTCATCAGCTGGGCCAGCTCGGGGTAGGTGAGGGTGCCGTCTGCGGCGACGTTGAAAACCCCTTCACCCTCGCCGGTGGCGGCCAGGTAGAAGGCCTCCACGGCATCGTCCTCGTGGATGAGCTGAATCGGAACCGGCCTGCCCCTGATGAAGATCAGCACCTTTTCCTTGAGCGACTGGCCGGTCGGATTGTTGATGTGGGGGCCGATCAGGACGCAGGGCCGCAGTATGACCGCCTTGATTTGCGGATGATCGCGCAGGAACGCCTCGGTCAGCCTTTCCTGCTCGGCCTTGTGCCTGGAGTAGTAGAAGAAGTCGTTGGCCCGGAGCGGCTGCGGCTCGCGGATCGGCACCGGATTGTCGGGGTGGCTGCCATAGGCGGCGGCGCTCGAGGCCAGCACGAAACGGCGGACCCCGGCCTCGCCGAGCGCCCGCAGGACGTTCCGGGTGCCCCCTATGTTGACCGATTCGGCTTCGCGCGCATCCCCCTCGGGCAGGGTATAGAAGGCCAGATGAACGACCACATCGACGGCTTCCGCCCTGAGGATGTCGGCAATCTCCGGATCCCGGATATCCCTTTCGAAAAAGATGACACCGCTATCCTCCGGCGGCGGCGTTACGTCGATGCCCAGCACCCGGTTGCCGGGATCGTCTGCCAGCCGCCTGGCCAGCAGGCTGCCGATATATCCGGAAACACCGGTTATGCAGTATGTCGTCATGCTCCAGGCTCGATCGACTGTCAGGATTCGCCGGGGCGATCGGGAGTAACGCATGGGTTTCCGGATTTTATATCCGGAGGCCCGAGATGTCGAAGCGGTCCGAGCCGGGTTCGGCTCGATGGCAGCGGCGATTGCCGGCTCGGCCTAAAGCCCGGCATAGTCGCGATACCAGGCAATGGTTCTGCGGACGCCTTCCCGGGTCGATACCGCCGGATTGTAGCCCAGTTTGCGCTTGGCCTTGTCGGTCGCGTAATGGGCGTCGGCCATGACCGCCCGGATGCGGTATTTGTTGATCAGCGGACTGTTCTTGCGACGCAGCAGCTTGGCCCCGGTCTCGAGAACCACAGCCAGCGCCCAGGCAAGCTGCCGGGGCGCCGAAAGCCTCGGCTTGGCGCATCCCAGGTCCTCGCACATCCATTCGATGAACTGGCGCCACGTCACCATGCCGTCGTCGACGGCGTTGAAAACCTCGCCCGGGGCGTTGTCGCTGTCCCCGGCGAGCCGGATCATCTGCACCAGATTGTCGATATAGACCGGCGCCATCACATGCCTGCCGCCGTCGACATAGCAGAATTTTTCGGCCAGCAGGACCGGCGCAAGCTGCAGGGTCGTCGTGCGGTCATTGGGTCCGAACACGCCGGCAGGCCGGATTGCGGTGACGTCCAGGCCCTTGCCGTGATAGCTCAGAGCCAGCCGCTCCCCTTCCGCCTTGGTGGTGATATAGGGGTCGTCGGGGCGCGGAACCGGGGGCATGTCCTCGGTAATTCCGGTCTTGCCGGGAAAGCCGTAGACGCTCACCGAGCTGATATGAACGACGCGCTTCACGCCGCAGTCGCGCGCCACCTCGATGACGTTGCGCACGCCTTCGACGTTGACCCTGCGGAAGGTCTCCCACGGCCCCCAGTCCGAGGAATAGCCAGCCACATGGTAGACGATGGAGACGCCTTCCATGGCGGCTCTCAGGCTGTCTCGCTGGGTGATGTCGCCGGTAACGACCTCGAGCGGGCGGAGCGCGGCGATGAAACCGAGATCGCTCGCTGCCCTGACCAGCCCGGCCACGGTGATGCCCGAGCGGATCAGGTCGGCGCACAGATTGCTTCCGATGAAGCCATTGGCCCCGGTGACCAGTACTTTCACATCAGCCCCGTCAATCGTGTTTCGTCGTGTCCTGTCTTTCTTGTTCGATGTCTCACGTCGGGCGGCGCTTTGCGTTCATCCACTGACATTACGCCCGCGGCCGCGGCCCGGTCGCCGGCCCGACACCCGACATGGGATCGGGTCGCCATCAAACCGGCCCACTCCGTGAATTCCCTGGTGGCTCTTAGAAGAGCATGTCATGGCCGCCCGTGCCCCACAAAAGTGTTCCACAAGCAGCCCTTTCAAATTGCCAACCAACTGAAGCACGAAATTAAAATGGATGGTCGGGGAGAGAGGATTCGAACCTCCGGCCCCCACGTCCCGAACGTGGTGCTCTACCAGGCTGAGCTACTCCCCGAGGACCGATCGGGGTTATAGCGCCCTCCTGCCCAGGTCGCAAGCACGGAGCCGCCTCGCGTCGGTTTGTTTTGCCGCCGTGCGAGAAACCGCTGGCCGGTGCCGATGGGGCGTGATGGAAGCGGAGCCGGCCATGGTGCGCTCCCCGGACGAACCGGTCGGCGATCCGAGCGACGCGGAGGTCACCCGCTGCCGTGGAGACGGCGTCGTTTGTTCATGTGCCATTCCGCCCACCGTCCGGGTCGGGAAGATGGCGCAGGCGATCGATGCCACGGTCGCCGACCCGCCGCCCATCGTCGCCGCCTTCAGCCGTCAGCAAAGGAGACCGGCGGCCTTGAATTCATTGCCGGGTCGCACAACTGGCCGCAGGATTTCAAGCCCCAGGCGATGACCAGGGGGGGGCGGTGAACGGTGATGGTGACCGGTTTGCCGACCCCGATCTGCCCTCCGGAGGGCCAGCTGCGCGCCTGACAGCCATATGTTGCGTGTCTCCCAAGAGCACCGGAAGAGTGTCGGAATTTTTTACAGAATCAATCGACCACCTCGACGCGAATTGACGATTCGCGCAGGAATCCTTGGGTTGCATGATTCTTGCATGAATTCCTGGTGAAAACAGAACAGGCAGGCGATCGGGGCCCTCCCGGTCGCGGATCAGGTCGACGATGGCTTTCGGATTGGGGTGTTCCGAAAGATATCGGGAGCGGCTTGGTGCCGGTTTCAGGGCAGGGAGACCTATGAGAATGATGAGGATTTTTGAGACTGTACGTCGTTTCGCGCTTTTGGGCGTGATTTTTGCGGCGCTGACTGCCACCGCCAC
This sequence comes from uncultured Alphaproteobacteria bacterium, assembly GCA_964654995.1. Classification (GTDB taxonomy): domain Bacteria; phylum Pseudomonadota; class Alphaproteobacteria; order CAZZKF01; family CAZZKF01; genus CAZZKF01. The sequence goes on from CAZZKF010000009.1 coordinate 40,618, forward strand.
AGCCACCCCGAACAAAGTCGTGGTGTTTGGCGACAGTCTGTCGGATTCGGGCAATGTATCTCTGTTCACCGGCGGCGCCATACCGCTGTCGCCGCCCTATTACATGGGACGGTTTTCGAACGGTCCCAATTATGCCGATGGCCTGGCCGCCAGCTATGGCCTGCCGCTTGGACCGTCGCTGGCCGGTGGCACCAACTTCGCCTGGGGTGGGGCGCGGGCCGGCTCTTCGGGCATCGTGCCGAGCCTGCCGTCGCAGCTTCTCAGCTATTTTGCGGTGACCGGCGGGTCGGCCGGCGGCGGTGCCCTTTACGTCGTCTTCGGCGGCGGCAACGACTTGCGCGACGCCCTTGACGTGGCCGGCGGCGGCGGCGATCCGATGCCGATCATCGCGGGCGCGGTCGATGCCATCGCCGGCATGCTCGCGGATCTGGCGGAAGCCGGCGCCCGCAAGCTGCTGGTCCCCAACGTGCCCAATATCGGCGTGATTCCGGAGGTCACCAGCCAGGAGGACGTGTTCCCCGGGCTGTCGGCCCTGGCGACGTCGCTGTCGGTGGCGTTCAACGATGCCCTGTCGGCCGCACTGGACGGATTTCAGGCCGTATACTCGGATGTCTTTCTGGCGCGGCTCGATACCTTCAGCCTGGTCAACGACATTGTCGGCAATCCCGGCGCCTATGGCCTCACCAACGTCACCGATCCATGTCTGGACACGGACACGCTGACGATTTGCTCGGACCCCGATTCCTATCTCTTCTGGGACAGCATTCATCCGACGACGGTGGTCCACGGCTTTTTGGCCGAAGCCGCCCGCGAGGCGATCCCGGAGCCGGCGACGCTGGCGCTTTTCGCCTTCGGCCTTCTTGGTGTCGGCGCGGTGCGCCGGCGCCGGCAGGGGTAAGCGAGCGGCGTTTCCTGCTGAACTTTTCGATGAAAGCCCCGCTTCGGCGGGGCTTTTTTCATGCCCCATCGCCGCCCCATTCGGTCGAAAGCGGTTGATTGCGCACCGGGCTTTGGTGAGGATGGTCACCGCCATGAGCACGGAGATCCCCTTCGATCGAGACTTTTCGCCAACTTATGGCGTCATGGAGCCGGTCTCGCCGCTGATCCGCCGGATCGTGGCACACAATCCGGGGCCGTTTACCTTTACCGGCACCGGCACCTACATCGTCGGCCACGGGCAGGTGGCGGTGATCGATCCGGGGCCGCTGCTGCCGGATCATGTCGAGGCGCTGCTGAACGCGCTTTCCGGCGAGCGCATCAGCCATATATTGATCACCCATACGCATGCCGATCATTCACCGGCCGCCCGGCCGTTGCAGGATGCCACCGGCGCGCCGATCTGCGGCTTCGGCCCCCATGGCGGCGGGCCCCAGGACGAGGCGGTCGAGGAAGCCGCCGACCGCGAGATGGTGCCGGATGAGCGCCTGCGCGACGGCGATGTCGTCTCGGGGGCCGATTGGACGCTCCAGGCCGTGCATACCCCGGGCCATACGTCGAATCACCTGTGTTTCGCGCTGGGGCAAGAAAAGGCGCTGTTCACCGGCGATCATGTCATGGGCTGGTCGACCTCGGTGATCTCGCCGCCCGACGGCGACATGGCCGCCTATATGCAAAGCCTGGAGCGGTTGCTGGCCCGCGATGATGTCATCTACTGGCCGACCCACGGGCCGCCGATTCGAAATCCGCACCCGTTTGTTCAGGCCTATATCGATCATCGCCGCGCGCGCGAGGCCGAAATCCTCGAGGCGGTAAGAAGGGGCTTGACCACCATCACGGACATGGTGGATGCCATCTATCAGGATATCCCGGATGTGCTGCGCCCGGCCGCGGCGCGTTCGGTGCTTGCGCATCTGATCGACATGACGGCGCGCGGGATCGTCCGGGCCGAGGGCGGGGCGCTTCTGGGCGCGCGGTATTTCGCCGTCGACTGACGGGTTCTTCGGGTGGCAGGGACATGACCTCGCATCTTTCCAATTCGGCGGCTGAGCGCGACATTGCCAGCCTCATTCATCCCTATACCAATCTCGAGCTTCACAGCCGGCGCGGACCGATCATCATCGAGCGCGGCGAAGGCATCTACGTCTTCGATCAGGCCGGCAAGCCCTATATCGAGGCGATGGCCGGGCTGTGGTGCACGGCGCTCGGCTTCGGTGAGGAGGAGCTGGTCGAGGCCGCCGCCCGGCAGATGCGCAAACTCCCCTTTTCGCAGCTGTTCACCCACCGCTCGCACGAACCGGCCATTGCACTGGCCGAAAAGCTCAAGGAGCTGGCGCCGGTGCCGATCTCCAAGGTGCTGTTTTCGGGCTCCGGCTCGGAGGCCAACGACAGCGTCATCAAGCTCGTCTGGTACTACAACAATGCCCGCGGTCGGCCGGAGAAGAAGAAGTTCATCGCCCGCGAGCGCGGCTATCACGGGGTCAGCGTGGCGACCACCAGCCTGACCTGCCTGCCGGTCAATCAGACCGATTTCGACATGCCGTTGCCGGGCTTTTTGCGCACCACCTGCCCGCATCATTACCGCATGGCGGAGGACGGCGAGTCGGAGGCAGCCTTTTCGCAGCGGCTGGCGGACGAGCTCGCGGCCCTGATCGAACGCGAAGGCCCTGAAACGATTGCCGCCTTCATCGCCGAGCCGGTGATGGGCGCGGGCGGTGTGATCGTGCCGCCCGAGGGCTATTTCGAGGCGATCCAGCCGGTGCTCGAAGCCCACGACATCGTGTTGATTTCCGACGAGGTGATCTGCGGCTTCGGGCGCACCGGCAACATGTTCGGCTGCGAGACGGTGGGTATGCGGCCAAATGTGATGACGGTCGCCAAGGCGCTCTCTTCCGCCTATCTGCCGATCGGCGCGGCGCTGCTCCCCGAAGAGATCTATCAGGCGATGGTCGATGAAAGCCGCAAGCTCGGCGTCTTCGGCCACGGGAATACCTACTCCGGCCATCCGGTGTGCGCGGCGGTGGCGCTCAGGACCCTGGAAATCATGGAAGAACGCGACATCCTGGGCCATGTGCGTGCGCTCGCCCCGCATTTTCAGGCCCATCTGCGCCGGCTGGGCGACCATCCGCTGGTCGGCGAGGCGCGCGGCGTCGGCCTCATCGGCGGGTTGGAAATCGTCGCCGACAAGGACAGCAAGCGCCCCTTCGATCCGGCGACCCAGGTGGCTGCGCATTGCATGGACGTAGCCCGCGAGAATGGCCTGATCGTGCGTGCGATCGGCGATACCATCGCCATTTGTCCGCCGCTGATCATCACCGAGGATGAGGCGGGTGAGCTGTTTGCGCGCCTTGACCGCGCCCTTGATGCCACCCTTGAGTGGGTGCGAAAGGAAGGTCTGGCCGGGGCCTGAAGCACTTGCGGCAGGTGGGCCCGAAGCGCAAACAGCTATTGAGCAACAGCGCAAAAAACCAATATATACAGGTATGGATAGCCGGGTGGACATATTGGGCAGACGCGACGAGGCGCTGGACATCGATCCGTTTCTCGATCTGGAAGCGGAGATCGATCGGCTGCGCCGTGAGCGCAACGCCGTCATTCTGGCGCATTTCTATCAGGAGTCGGAGATCCAGGACCTCGCCGATTTCGTCGGCGATTCTCTCGATCTGTCGCGCAAGGCGGCGGCCACGGATGCCGATGTGATCGCCTTTTGCGGCGTGCGCTTCATGGCCGAGACGGCAAAGATCCTGAGCCCCGACAAGATCGTCGTGCTGCCCGACATGGAGGCCGGCTGCTCGCTCGAAGAGTCCTGCCAGCCCGACGACTTCCGCCGCTTCCGGGCCGAGCATCCGGACCATCTGGCGCTCACCTATGTCAACTGCTCGGCCGAGATCAAGGCGCTTTCCGACATCATCGTCACCTCGTCGAATGCCGAGGCGATCATCCGCCAGATCCCTGAGGACCAGCCGATCCTGTTCGCCCCCGACCAGTATCTGGGCGGCTATCTGAAACGCAAGACCGGGCGCGACATGGTGCTGTGGCCGGGCACCTGCATCGTTCACGAGCAGTTCTCGGAACGCGAGCTCGTGCGGCTCAAGAGCCAGCACGCGGGTGCTCCGGTGGCGGCGCACCCGGAATGCCCGGACCATATTCTGCGCCATGCCGATCACGTCGGCTCGACCTCGTCGATCCTCAAGTTCGTGACCGAATCGCCGGCCGACAAGTTCATCATCGCCACCGAGCCCCACATCATCCACCAGATGGAAAAGCGGGCACCCGGCAAGACCTTCATCGGCGTGCCCGGTGCCGACGGCCAGTGCAACTGCAACAACTGCCCGTTCATGGCGCTCAACACCATGGAAAAGCTGTACCTGTGCCTGCGCGATCTGCGCCCGCGCATCGAGGTGCCCGAGGACATCCGCATCAAGGCGCTCAAACCGCTGGAGCGCATGCTCGAGATGTCGCCGCCGCCGGCGACCCGGGCGACCGTCGCGGCCTGATCCGGCACGGGCCGCGATGATCCTGCCGGACGACGAGCTCGAAGCCTTCATCGATCGCGTGCTTGCCGAGGATCTGGGGGATCGCGGCGATATCACCAGCAACAGCGTCATCCCTCAGGATGCCCGCTTTTCGGCCGCCATGGTGGCGCGCCAGCCCCTCGTCGTCGCCGGGCTGGAGGTCGCGCTGGCCATCATCCGGCGCCTCGCCCCCGATTGCGTGGTGGGGGTGCAGGCGGGCGACGGCGCAGAGGTCGAGGCCGGGGAGGTGCTGGCCCGCATCGCGGCCCCGGCCCGCGGGCTTCTGGCGGCCGAGCGGGCGGCCTTGAACACGGTCCAACACTTGTCCGGCATCGCCACCGAGACGCGCCGCTACGTCCGCCGGCTTGCGGGCACGGCTGCGGTGCTGCTGGATACCCGCAAGACGCACCCGGGCCTGCGGCGGCTGGAGAAATACGCGGCGCGGATCGGCGGCGCCCGCAACCACCGCATGGGGCTTTATGACGCGGTGCTGATCAAGGACAACCATATCGCGGTCGCCGGTGGTATCACCGCTGCCGTGGCCGCGGCGCGACGCGCCGGGCATGACGACATCGAGGTCGAGTGCGATACCCTCGATCAGGTCGAAGAAGCCTTGGCCGCCGGCGCCGACCGCCTGCTGCTCGACAACATGGACACGGATGCGCTGCGCCAGGCGGTGGCGCGGGTGGCCGGGCGGGTGCCGCTCGAGGCGTCGGGCGGGGTGACGCTGGAGACCATCCGCGCAATCGCCGAAGCGGGTGTCGATTTCATCTCGGTCGGGCGGATCACCCAGTCGGCTCCGGCCGTCGATATCGGCCTCGATTACGATCTGGGTTAGGGCCTGTTTCGTTTCCTGCCGTCCCGGCGCACATCATATCTCGTTATTTCTCTGGTCCCTCATACGCCGGGCGC
>CAZZKF010000009.1:46080-51549 GCA_964654995.1 uncultured Alphaproteobacteria bacterium
TCCGTTCGCTTGGCTTGCGGCTTCGCCGACGCGCGGTCGCGCTTGCCTCGGCGCTCCGCACCTCGGTGGGTAATCACCCAGCCATGTGGCGGGGCAGGACGGTGACGATGTCGGGGATGAGCGTGATGATCGCGATGGCCAGGGCGAGCAGCGCGAAGAACGGGAGCGCGGCGCGCGCAATGGTGCCGATCGGCGCACCCGTGAGCCCGCGCAGCACGAACAGGTTGAAGCCCACCGGCGGCGTGATCTGGGCCATTTCCACCACCATGACCAGAAAGATGCCGAACCAGACAAGGTCGAAACCGGCCGCCTCCACCAGCGGCGGCACCATAGAGACGGTCAGCAGCACCATCGAGATGCCGTCGAGAAAGCAGCCCAAAGCGACGTAGAACAGGGTCAGCGCCGCAATCAGCATCAGGGGCGAGAGCCCCAGGCCGCCGATCCACATGGCGAGCGCCTGCGGGATGCCGGCAAACCCCATGGCGATGGTCAGGAACGCCGCGCCGATCAGAATGAAGATGATCATCGATGAGGTGCGCACCGCCGCCGCAAGACCTTCGATGAAGCTGGCGCGGGTCAGGGTGCCCTGCCCCCGGGAGAGCAGAAGCGCCAGCACGACGCCGATGGCGGCGGCGTCGGTGGGCGAGGCGAACCCCCAGTAGATGACGCCGATCACCCCGAGGATGAGCCCGGCCACAGGCACCAGCCGCCGGCTGGCCTGCAGGCGCGCCTGCCAGCCGGTCGGCCTTGCGGGCCGTGGCATGGCCTGGCGATGGCGGATCGACCAGATGATCACATAGCCGGAGAACAGCGCGATGAGCAGGAGCCCCGGCAGGATTCCGGCAACGAACAGCCGGGCGATCGACTGCTCGGTGGCGACGCCGTAAACGATCAGGATGATCGACGGCGGAATCAGCAGCCCGAGCGTCGCCGAACCGGCCAAAGTGCCGAGGCTCAGGCGCCGGTCATAGCCACGCGCCGCCAGTTCAGGCAGCGTCAGACGCCCGATGGTCGCCGCCGTGGCGGCCGACGAGCCGGCGGTGGCGGCAAACAGGCCGCTGCCCAGCACGTTGATGTGTACGAGCCCGCCGGGCAGCCGCGCGAGCCACGGCCCGAGCCCCTCGAACAGATCCTCGGCAAGCCGCGAGCGGAACAGGATCTCGCCCATCCAGACAAACAGCGGCAGGGCGGCCAGCGCCCAGCTGTCGGCGGCGCTCCAGGCGGTGGTGGCGAGCACCTGCCCGACCGGCGCGTCGGTAAACAGGGCGAGCGCCGCAAGGCCGGCAATCAGCAGTGAGATCGCTACCCACAGCCCGCCGGCAAGCAGCGCCAGCAGCGTCGCCAGAACGACAAGGCCGGGCAGAATCGCGTCCATCACCCGCCTCAGCCCGGCAACACGATCGGGCCATCATCGGCCCGCTGCTGGTAACTGGCGGGTTGTCCGCGCAAGACCGCGACAAGGTCATCCGTCAAGCTGATGGTGAGCACGACGAGCCCGAGGGCCAGCGCCGATTGCGGCAGCCACAAAGGCACCGCCACGATACCCGGAGACACGTCGCCAAAGCGCAGCGATTCGGCGACAAGACGCGCCATGTAAAAGGCGAAATAGCCGGATGCAGTGACACCGGCCAGCAGGGCCGTGCCTTCGAGCAGCCGGCGCCTGCCTCCGGCAACCGCATCGAGCAGCAGGCCGACCCGCACATGACCGCCCGTGCGCAGCGTCGGCGCGAGCCCGAGAAAGGCGCTGGCACCGAGGAAATAACCGGCGAAATCGGCGTAGGACGGAACCATCCAGCCCAGCGCCCGGCCGGTCACCGCGCCATAAAGGGCGTTGGCCGCATTGGCCGCCACCTGCACGGCCACCACCACACAGATGGCGACCAGAAAGACGGCGGCGAGTGCGGCCGAGCCCCGATAGAGCCAATCCAGCGCGCGCCGCATCAGTCCTCGCGGCCCTGACCGTCGCCGGCCGGCACCTGCGTGCGCATCGCCCGCAGAATGGCGGCGCCATCGGCGCCGGCGCGTCGCGCCCAGTCCTCGGCCAGCGCCTGTCCCAGCCGGGCAAAACCGGCGGCGAGCTCCGGCGACGGCGTCAGCACCGCCACCCCGTGGCTGCGCAGGGTATCCAGCTTGTCCCGGGTCTCGGCCGCGCTCAGGCGCCAGCCGCGCGTCTCGGCCCGGCGAGCCGCAGCCAGCACCGCCTCGCGCATCGCCGGCGCCAGGCGCATCAGCGCCCGGCGGTTCACGACCACCACATTCTTCGGCAGCCAGGCGCCGAGATCGTAGTAGTAACGGACGAAATCCCAGGCGCCGACATTCACGCCGGTGGTCGGCGAGGTGATCATGGCGTCCACCCGGCCGGTCAGGAAGGCCTGGGCGATATCGGGGACCTCGACCTGGGTGGGCACCGCCCCGAGGCGGCGCGCCAGCCGCTCGCTCGCGACATTGTAGGCCCGGAACCTGACGCCTTCGAGATCGTCAAGGCTGTTCACCGGACGGCGCGAGAACAGCCCTTGCGGCGGCCAGGGAACGGCAAACAGCACGCTCAGGCCCTGGCGCTCCAGTCGGCGTTCGATGATGGCACGCGAAGCTGCCCACAGCGCCCGGGCAGCCGAATAGTCGCGGGCGAGAAAAGGCACTGAATCGACCTCGAACACAGGCGCTTCATTGGCCAGGCGGGAGAGCAGGAATTCGCCCAGCTGGATCTGGCCGCTGCGCACCGCATTCTTGATCTGGGCATGGCGGTAGAGCGAACCGGCGGCATGAATGGTAATCGTCAGCTTGCCTTGTGTCGCGGTTTCCACATCGGCGGCGAAGGCGCGGATATTCGCGGTATGAAAGCTGTGCTCTCCGTACGGTGTGGCCATGGTCCAGCGCACAGGCCTGGCCGTCTCGGGGGCTGCGGGCGAGACCGACCCGATGGCGGTTGCCGTCAGCACGGCGACGGCAAGTGCCCCGAGCCAACGCCGGAGCAGGGCGGTGTGCGGTCCGTCGGGCGTCAAGGGCATGGCCAATCCGGGGCCTGGTTCAACCCACTGGAGGGCGCCGGTCCCAGACGCCGAGCTCGGCCTCCAGGGCGATTCCGATGGTGCACAGCGTGCCTTCGTCGAACGGCCGGCCCCACAGGGTTATGCCGTGGGGCACCGTGGCCAGCTTGGCCAGGCCGTCGTCCTGCTGCTGCGGGCCGGGATCGTCGCCGGGGCCCTGGCGCGGGGCGCGCCGCAGAAAGCCGGTGCGCAGGGTCAGCGACGGGTGGCCGGTCAGATTGGTGATCATCAGAAGCGGGCCCGAGCTCGGGCTGATCATCGCGTCGATACCGTCAAACGCCTCCTTCATGATCGCCATGACACGCCGGCGCAGGCGCTGGGCCTGAACGTAATCGACGGCCGATATGAAGCGCGCCTGCCGGAAGCTGTTGGGCCAGGCATCCGGGTCCTGGCGCACCAGTTGATCGTCGCGCCCGCTCAGTGTCAGTTCTTCGAAGGCGGCGGCCGCTTCGGCGAACAGAATGACGATCAGGCTGTCGTAGGGCAGGTCGGGCAGTTCGATCTCGACCAGTTCCATGCCCAGCGACCGGGCGGTATCCAGGGTGAAACGGTCGACGTCTGTCACCCGTTCGCCTTCGAACCAGGCGGGGTCATAGCCGAGGCGCAGGCCGCGGGCCGGGCGGGCGGCGTCAAAGGCGAAGGGCGCGCGAACCGATCCCGGATCGCCGCGGTCATAGGCATTGATCGCATTGAGCACCAGTGCCGTGTCCTCGACCGTGCGGCAGATCGGGCCGAGCTTGTCCATCGAATACGACAGCGCCATGGCGCCGGTGCGCGGCACCCGCCCGAAGGTCGGGCGCAGGCCGGCGGTGCCGCAGCGCATCGACGGCGCGATGATCGAGCCCAACGTCTCGCTGCCGATGGCAAAGCCGACCAGTCCGGCTGCCGTGGCGGCCGCCGAACCGGCGCTCGAGCCGCTCGAGCCCTCCTCGAGGTTCCAGGGGTTGCGGGTCTTGCCGCCGAACCAGACGTCGCCGTAGGCGAGCGCACCGAGCGTCAGCTTGGCGACCAGCACCGCACCGGCCTTGCGCAGCAGCCGGACCACGGCGGCATCGCGATCGGGCACGCGGTTGCGGAACGGCGCCGCGCCCCAGGTCGTGAGGATGCCCTTGGTGTCGAGGAGATCCTTGGCGCCCCAGGGAATGCCGTGCAAGGGGCCGCGATAGTTGCCGGCGGCGATTTCGGCATCCGCCGCCGCTGCCTGCGCCAGCGCCAGATCCTCGGTCAGCGTAATCACGCATTCCAGCCTGGGTCCAATGCGCTTGAGCCGGTCGAGATAGAGCTTGGTCAGCTCCAGACTGGTGATCTGGCCGGTGCGGATCCATTCGGACAGCGCGGTCACCGGCGCATAGGCGATGTCCTGTGTATTCGACGGCAGGCGCCGGAAGGGATTGGAGGAGCGCCGGAACATGGCCTTGGCGGGCGGCGCGGTGCCGCCGGCGCGAACGTCGAAGACGGTCGCCGGGGTCAGATCGTAATCCGGCAGGACCCGCCGGCGCTGGCGCAACCAGCCGACCTGGTCGTCGATGGTCTTGAGCAGCAGCGCGCGCTCCGGATCGGTGTAACGGATGGCCAGCAGCTTTTCCGCCTCGGCCAGGGTCTCCAGCGTGATGTCCGGGGAAGTCGGCGTGGTTGTGCCGGCCCCGGTGCCGCCCGCCGACCCGGCCACCGATGTCTTGGGCGGAACCTTGATGGCCTTGGCCGGTCCGCTGGCCGTGGTGACCGCGACCGCGCCGACCGCCGCAGCCGACCCGGCGAGGAAATCCCGTCGCGACTTTTTCATCGTGTCAGCCCTCCCGATTGGCCCCCGAATTCCGTGACGGCGCCATCATATCCGGTTCCGCGCCGGATTGTCATTGTCATCACCCCGACCGCCACCGCGGCAATTGTAGGGGAACCTTGCAAAATCGGCAGGGGAAGGATATCGTATCAAATGACGCGGTTTGATCTGCTCCAAAAGAGAATGCGTCAGAGAAATTCCAATGGAGCAATCGTTTGATCGTTTCCCTGGGAGGAAACGCATTGAACACTAACCGGATAGCCGGGGGGAACAAATGCTCAAGACAATCATCAAGAATACCACTGCGCTCGTCGCCGTAACCACTTTGGGCGCCAGCCTGGCGTATGCCCAGGAAGCTCAGGTCGAAGGCACGGGTGAAGCACAGGCGACCGAGGCCGATGACATCGGCCTCGAGGAAGTCGTTGTCACCGCACGCCGGCGCGCCGAGCGCATGCAGGACGTGCCGATTTCGATCACCGCGGTCTCGCGCCTCGAACTCGATCAGTCGGGATACCAGTCGCTGGCCGATGTCAGCCTCGGTGTGCCGAATTTCTCGTTCATCGACCGGGGCTCGGTGCTGGGCGACTTCGGGATGCGCGGCATTACCACCAACGTTTCCAACCCGGGGGTTGAATCGAGCCT
>CAZZKF010000010.1:0-31042 GCA_964654995.1 uncultured Alphaproteobacteria bacterium
AGTTAGCCGGGGCTTCTTCTGTGGTTACCGTCATTATCTTCACCACTGAAAGAGCTTTACAACCCTAAGGCCTTCTTCACTCACGCGGCATTGCTGGATCAGGCTTGCGCCCATTGTCCAATATTCCCCACTGCTGCCTCCCGTAGGAGTCTGGGCCGTGTCTCAGTCCCAGTGTGGCTGATCATCCTCTCAGACCAGCTACGGATCGCAGGCTTGGTAGGCCTTTACCCCACCAACAACCTAATCCGACGCGGGCCCATCTCTCGGCGATAAATCTTTCCCCCAAGGACTCTCGTCCAAGGGGCGCATACGGTATTAGCACCAGTTTCCCGGCGTTATTCCGTACCGAAAGGCAGGTTCCCACGCGTTACTCACCCGTCCGCCACTAGGTGGTCGGTCCGAAGACCGGCACCTCGTTCGACTTGCATGTGTTAAGCATGCCGCCAGCGTTCGTTCTGAGCCAGGATCAAACTCTCAGATTGATCCAATCGCCCCTGGCTTAAAGGGGCGATCTCAAAAGCCTCACACTTCATAGCGTAACAAACGCTTGAGGCGTGAGCGGCACATACCGCCACCCACGTCTCTCTTCCTGTTCACAATGTCAAAGAACAAAATTGGGGCCCGAGACCCCAAACGCCAAACCGCACCGAATTACCCCCGCGACGGGCAATCGGGCGCGCGGCGTGCGCATGCTTATATGAGCACTCGGGGCACCAAGTCAAGGCCACAATCGCCACTTTGACAACGACTGCCAGAGTGACCTGGCGCACCTGTCTGATCATGATGCCACAGGGCCGGTTCCCGGGTCAACCAAAGCCGCCCGAATCTCCCATTTGCGCCGCAAAACCGGCACTTTCCGGGGGTCCCGGCGTTGACATGGCCCGGCGTCGACGTCATCTTGGCCCGACACGCCGTCAGGGATGCGGCACAAGCCGCCGCCAAGGGAGGAACACGGGGTGCCGGCAAAAGGCCCAGATCATCACGACTCGGCACGGCCCGCAGGGGAGCGGGCCAGCGACGGTGCGAACGCAAACACCGGTTTCGATCTCGGGCAGCGCATCGGGTCGGGGCGCTGGCTGGCCAAACTGGCCGTGCTCGGGCTGCTGATCTCGCTGGCCGTCGGCCTTGGCCTGGTCACCACCGCCCATCAGATCACCGGCCTCGATCAGACGCGCCTGGCAGCAGCCCCGCATCCACCCCTGGCCAGCGCCGCCAATGTTGCCGCCGCCACCTCCGTGAACCCTCCATCCTTCGCCGAGGCTGCCACTGCTGATGCCGATCAGCGCGGCGCGGAACTGGCCGCGGAGATCAAGGCGGATGTGCGGGCGTTTACCATTGCCCGCGGTGATACGCTGATCGACCGGGTCACCGACCTGGGCGTGCCACCGGGCGAGTCCTATCGGGCGATCCAGGCGCTGGGCCGGCTTTACGACCCGCGCAAGCTGCGCATCGGGCAACGCGTCCGGGCGACCCTGATTGCAAGTGACGAAAAACGGCCGACACTTCAGAAACTGGCGCTGGAGACCGACCCCGAACGCACGATCGTTGTTCAACGTGAGGGCGACGGTTACCGGGCGCTCGAGCACCGCCACCCGCTCGAAGCCCGACGCCAGTATGCGCGCGGCACCATATCCGACAGCCTGTATCTGTCGGCGCGCCGCGCCGGTATCCCCGAGGCCGTTCTCATCGAGATCATCCGCATGTTCAGCTTCGACGTCGATTTCCAGCGCGAGATTCGCGCCGGCGACGGATTCGAGGCGCTGTACGAGCGCCTCGTCGATCGCGGTGGCAAGACGGTCAAGACCGGACGGGTGCTCTATGCCGCGCTGACCTTGCGGGGGCGCCCGATCCGGCTTTACCGTTATGTGCCCAAGGACGGGGCTGCCGACTATTTCGATCCCCAGGGCCATTCGGCCCGCAAGCTGCTGATGCGCACGCCGATCGACGGGGCACGTCTCACATCGCGCTATGGCCTGCGCAAGAACCCGGTCCTGGGCTATACGCTGATGCACCGCGGCCTCGACTTCGGAGCCCGGCGCGGCACGCCGATCATGGCCGCCGGCGATGGCGTCGTCGAGAAGGCCCAGCGCTATGGCAGCTACGGCAAATATGTCCGGATCCGGCACAACAGCCGCTACAAGACGGCGTACGCCCACCTGAGCGCCTTCGCCCGCGGCATCCGCAAGGGCCGGCGCGTCAAACAGGGCCAGGTGATCGGCTATGTCGGCGCCACCGGCCGGGCGACGGGGCCGAATCTGCATTACGAGGTTCTGGTCAACGGCAAGCAGATCAATCCGCTGACCCTGAAGCTGCCGACCGGGCGCCATCTCGAGGGCGAGGTTCTGGCCGATTTCCAGCGCCATGTAGCGGCGATCAACACCGAGATCGCCCGCCAGTCGTCAACCCTGCTGGCCGAGGCCAAATGCCAGGCCATCCCCGGTCCGGTCCGGATCTGCTAGAGCCTTCAGGCGGCGGCGACTTGCGCCTCCTCGCCGTTGATGATCAGACCGGCGTCACTGGCCGAGACCCGCACGGTATCGCCGTCGCGGACCTTGCCCTCGAGGATCAGGGCCGCCAGCGGGTTCTGGAGATGGCGCTGGATGACGCGGCGCAGGGGCCGCGCTCCATAGACCGGATCGAAACCGGTGCGGGCCAGCCAGTCGCGGGCTGCATCGTCGAGTTCGATCTCGATCTTGCGGGCCGCCAGCAGTTTGGCAAAGCGTGCCACCTGAATCTCGACAATGCGGCCCATATGGCTCTCATCGAGGCGATGGAACAGGATGATTTCATCCAGCCGGTTGAGGAACTCGGGCCGGAAGGCGGCGCGCACCACGTTCATGACCTGCTCGCGCACCGCCGAGCTGTCCTGACCCGGCGGCTGGGCGGCAAGAATGTCGCTGCCGAGATTCGAGGTCATGATGATCAGCGTATTGGAGAAGTCGACGGTGCGCCCCTGACCGTCGGTCAGACGGCCGTCGTCCAGCACCTGCAACAGCACGTTGAGCACGTCGCCGTGGGCCTTCTCGACCTCGTCGAACAGGACCACCTGATAGGGGCGCCGGCGCACCGCTTCGGTCAGCGCCCCGCCCTCTTCGTAACCGACATAGCCGGGCGGTGCGCCGATCAGGCGGGCAACCGCGTGCTTTTCCATGTACTCCGACATGTCGATGCGGACCATGGCGTGTTCGTCATCGAACAACAGCTCGGCCAGGGCCTTGGTCAGCTCCGTCTTGCCGACGCCGGTGGGCCCGAGGAACAGGAACGAGCCGATCGGGCGGTGGCCTTCCTGCAGGCCGGCGCGGGCCCGGCGCACGGCATCCGAGACGGCGCGGATGGCCTCCTCCTGACCGACCACACGGTGGCCCAGATAATCTTCCATGTGCAGGAGTTTCTCGTGCTCGCCGGCCATCAGCCGATCGACCGGAATGCCGGTCCAGCGCGCCACCACCGAGGCAATATCCTCGGCCGTCACCTCTTCATTGAGCATCCGGCCTTCATGGGCCTTGGCGGCTTCGGCAATCTTGCGCTCGAGTTCGGGGATGACGCCGTAGGACAGCTCGCCGGCGCGCGCCAGATCGCCGTTGCGCTGGGCCTGTTCGAGCTCGATGCGGGCGTGATCGAGCTCTTCCTTGAGCTTCTGCTGGGCAACCAGCTGATCCTTCTCCGCCTGCCAGCGGGCGGTGAGCTCGGCCGATTTCTGCTCGAGTTCGGCCAGCTCTTCCTCGAGCTTTGCAAGGCGTTCCCTGGAAGCCTCGTCGCTTTCCTTTTTCAGCGCCTCACGCTCGATCTTGAGCTGCATGATGCGCCGGTCGAGCTCGTCGATTTCCTCCGGCTTCGAATCCACTTCCATGCGCAGCCGGCTGGCCGCCTCGTCGACCAGATCGATCGCCTTGTCGGGCAGAAAGCGGTCGCTGATATAGCGGTGCGACAGGGTGGCGGCGGCGACAATCGCCGAGTCGGTGATCCGCACACCATGATGCAGCTCGTATTTTTCCTTCAGCCCCCGCAGGATCGAAATCGTGTCCTCGACCGTCGGCTCGGAGACGTAAACCGGCTGGAATCGGCGCTCGAGGGCCGCGTCCTTTTCGATGTATTTGCGGTATTCATTGAGCGTGGTGGCGCCGATGCAGTGCAGTTCGCCGCGCGCCAAGGCCGGTTTCAGCAGGTTGGAGGCATCCATCGACCCTTCTGCCGCGCCGGCGCCGACGATGGTGTGCATCTCGTCGATGAACAGGATGACCTCGCCTTCGGACGCGGTGATTTCCTGGAGCACCGCCTTCAACCGTTCCTCGAATTCGCCGCGATATTTGGCGCCGGCGATCATGGCACCCAGATCGAGCGCCATCAGGCGCTTGTCGCGCAGGCTTTCCGGTACGTCACCATTGGCGATCCGCTGGGCCAGTCCTTCGACGATCGCCGTCTTGCCGACCCCCGGCTCGCCGATCAGCACCGGATTGTTCTTGGTCCGGCGCGAGAGCACCTGAATGGTGCGGCGGATTTCCTCATCCCGGCCGATCACCGGATCGAGCTTGCCGTCGCGCGCCTCCTGGGTCAGGTCGCGGGCATATTTGGACAATGCATCATAGGCATTCTCGGCCGTCGGGCTGTCGGCGGTGCGGCCCTTGCGCAGCTCGTTGATCGCGGCATTGAGCCCCTGCGGCGTGACGCCCGCGTCCTTGAGAATCTCGGCCGCGCGGGTTCCCTTGGCCAGCGCCAGGGCGAGCAGCAACCGCTCGGCGGTGACATAGCTGTCGCCCGCCTTCCTGGCAATCTCCTCGGCCTGTTCGGTGAGCCGGGCCAGCTCCGGCGTAAGAAAAAGCTGGCCGGCGCCGGCCCCTTCGATCCGCGGCAGCCTGGCAAGCTCGGCCTCCACCGCTTCCAGCGCCTGTTTCGGTCGGCCGCCACAGGCGGTGATCAGATTGGCCGCCAGCCCCTCTTCATCAGCCAGCAGAACCTGCAGCAGATGCTCGGGCGTGAACTGCTGGTGATTGGATCGAATGGCGAGAGCCTGGGCTGCCTGAAAAAACCCGCGGGCCCGTTCGGTATATTTTTCGATGTCCATGTCGACCTCGTCCGCCGCTGTTTGACCGTTCGCTCCAGCGCCGCTGTGGCATCCCGGCCCCCTTACCCTGGAGGCCGATTAGCCTTTGATCCGGCTGCTCCCCCTCTATATGTTGTGGCATTATTGCCACACAAGGGCCACCCGGTGTTTTTTTCCGCCGTCCCGCCGCCGCCCGGCATGTCGGGACATTCATCTTGGAGAGGATAGGAGCAGGATGCGAATCGACGCGATTTATCGCTATCCCGTGAAAAGCCTGAGCCCGGAGCTATTGGCGTCGGTCGAGGTGCGTGCCGGCGCCGGCGTACCACTCGACCGGGCCTTTGCGATCGCCAGACCCGGCAGCGCCTTTCGCATCGAACAGCCCCGCCACGTGCCAAAGACCAATTTCCTGACGCTCATGCGCGACGAGGCCCTGGCCCGGGTCAGCACAGAGTTTGATCCCGAGAATCAGCAGCTCACCTTGCGCCAGGATGACCGGGTGGTCCTGGAGGCGAGGCTGAGCGATGCAGATGGCCGGCAGGCCCTGGCGGACTTCCTGGCCGGGCTTTTGGGGCTGGGCGAAGATCACGGTCTTCAAGTCGTGAACGCGCCGCCTCACATGTTTTCGGACGTTGCCGAAAAATGCCTGTCCCTGATCAATCTCGCCAGCCTGCGCGAGCTTGAGGCCGCCGCCGGATGCCGCCTCGATCCTTTGCGCTTTCGCGCCAACATCTATTTCGAGGGCACCCGCGCCTGGGAGGAGCTGGACTGGGTGGGGCGGACCCTGCACGCCGGCAAGGTCGAGCTAGAGGTCTTCAAACCGATCGAGCGCTGCGCCGCCGTCAACGTCAATCCCGAGACCGGTGTGCGCGACGTCAATCTGCCCAGGACCCTGATGAAGGCCTTCGGGCATGTTCACCTGGGCGTCTACGCCCTGGTTCGCTCCGACGGGCGGATCGCCGTCGGGGACGAGCTGATACAGCAGGAAGAGTAAAGCCGGTCAGTCGCCAGCCGAATCCGCGGTTTCCTTGGTCGCCGTCGCTTCCGCCGCCGGTTTGCGGCGCCGGCGTGTTACCGTCTTGCGCACGCCATCATCAACAGCCGGCGACTCGGATGCTGGCGCCGCTTTCCGGCCATCGACCGTTTTCGTGGCGTTCGCTTCGGCGGGCGATGCGTCGGCCCCATCCCCGTCGATGGCCGCGCCATCCGCCGTCGCCCCATTGGCAAGGACCGGTTGCGGCGAAGGCGCCGGCTGCGAGGCCGGCTGGGCCGAAGAAGTCTCAGGCCGCGGCTGCGGTGCCGCACGGTTTTGCGTCTGGCTCGACCGACCGCTGGCATCGGCGCCGTTTTCGGCGCTGATTCGATAATAATGCTCGGCATGCTGAAGGTAGTTCTCGGCGGCGATGCGGTTGCCCGAGACATAGGCCTCGCGGGCGAGCACCTGATACTTCTCGTAAATCTGGGACGGCGTGCCCCGGACCTTCACGTCCGGGCCGTTGCTGTCGTAAGTGCGTCGGGATCCGCCGCCTTGCGATCCACCCTGGGGGCGGCGCCCGCCGCGGCCCCGGTTGCGTCTCGAATTCTGCCCTTGCCTCATACCGAATCCGTCTCCGATGCGGTTTACCCCAAGCCTGCGGCAATCCCCTGCCCGACACCCGTGTGCCTTGCCGGGATGGCCCCTGCAAACCTTGTCACCTGGGTCACGAATTAATCTTGCCGGACGGCGAAGGAACGCTTCGATGCCTGACGCGCTCGAACGGCTGTTGTCTTCGAGACCGTTCCGCTGACCTCGCCGGTCATTTCCAGCCCCTTCTTTTTAGCCAAATCTGGCGCCAATGCAACGATCAATTCCGGCGAGATCGCGAAATCTTTTCAGATCCCGCCCCCCGGCACGGCGCAAAATCGCTTCGACCGCGCCGGCCTGGCCGGCGCCGACCTCCACCACCGCCGCGGCGTTTGGTCGCACAAGCCGGGGAAACCAGATCGCCAGCCGGCGCATGCCGTCAAGGCCGTCCGGCCCGCCGTCGAGCGCCCGGCGCGGCTCGAACCGGGCCACTTCGGGCATCAAGGTGGCAAGCTCGGCCTCAGGGATATAAGGCGGATTGGCAACCGCCAGATCGAAATCCGCACCCGGTCCGGGTGGGCGGTCATCGTTCCAGTCCCAGACCTCGAAGCGGGCGCGGGTCGCAAACCCGAGATCAGCGGCGTTCGCCCGGGCGACGGCGATCGCCTGTCCGGAGCCGTCAACGCCCAGCCCGCGGGCCTTCGGCAATTCATGCAGAAGCGCCAGCAGCAGGCAACCGGTGCCGGTGCCGAAATCGATGATCCGGATCGCTGCGTGCCGTGACACCCCCGCCTCATCCAGCATCTGCAGAGCGGCCTCGACCACCGTTTCGCTGTCGGGGCGCGGCACCAGCGTTGCCTCGCTCACCCGCAACGGCAGGCTCCAGAACTCGCGCATGCCGATGATTCGCGACACCGGTTCGCGGTTCAGGCGGCGGGCGATCAGGGCCTGAAAACCCTCGTACTGCGCTTGCGACAGGGCGGCGTCGGGCCGCGCCAGAAGGTCTTCCGCCGTCCATCCGGTGGCATGGCGGAACAGCACCTCGGCATCGCGGGCGGCGCCATCGATGCCGGCCACACGCAATCGCCGCGCCGCATCCTGCAGTACCGCCGAGACCGTCGCCGCATCGCCTGTCAGATCGCGGGCCGCGCTGGTCATGATCCGGTCTCCTCCAGCGTCGCCAGCCGGGTCGCCTGATCCTCGGTGATCAGGGCGTCGATGATTTCGTCGAGTGCCTCGCCGGCCAGCACCTGATCGAGCTTGTGAAGGGTGAGGCCGATGCGGTGATCGGTCACCCGGTTCTGCGGAAAATTGTAGGTCCGCACGCGCTCCGAGCGATCGCCGCTGCCGATCTGGCCGCGGCGCGACTCGGCGCGCTCCTCGGCCTGACGCCGGCGCTCCTCCTCGTAAAGGCGGGCGCGCAAGACCTTGAGTGCCTTGGCCTTGTTCTTGTGCTGGGATTTCTCGTCCTGCTGCTGGACGACAATGCCGGTCGGCAGATGGGTGATGCGCACGGCGCTGTCGGTGGTGTTCACCGACTGGCCGCCCGGACCGCTGGCCCGGAACACGTCGATGCGCAGGTCCTTCTCGTCGATCTGGATGTCAACCTCTTCGGCTTCGGGGAGCACGGCGACGGTTGCCGCCGAGGTATGAATGCGCCCGCCCGATTCGGTTTCAGGAACGCGCTGCACCCGGTGGACGCCGGATTCGAACTTGAGGCGGGCGAAGACGCCGGGACCGCTGATCGAGGCAGTGGCCTCCTTGACCCCGCCGAGCGCGCTCTCGGAGACCCCCATCAGCTCGAATTTCCAGCCCTTCAGTTCGGCGTAGCGCTGATACATGCGCAACAGATCGCCGGCGAACAGCGCCGCCTCGTCACCGCCGGTACCGGCGCGGACCTCGAGAATGGCGCTTTTCTCGTCGGCCGTGTCCTTGGGCAGCAGCAACAGCTTGAGACGCTGCTCGAGATCCGGCATGCGGGCCCGGATGTCTTTCAGCTCGGCGCGCACGAGTTCGCGCATCTCGGCCTCGGCCTCGGGATCAGACAGGATTTCCTCGAGGCCTTCCGCCTCCTTGCGCAGATCCTCCAATTGGCGCAGGCCCTCGACGATCGGGGTCAACTCGGCATATTCCCTGGAGATCCGGGCGAAATCATCCGAGGCAAGGCCTTCCGGATTGGCCATCTGCGACTCCAGCGACTGGTGCCGGGCAACCAGCTGATCGATCTTGTCCTGGGGAATCACGTCATCAACTCCTGCCCCCGCACCGCCGGAACACGGGGCGTCGGGCAATTCCGCCGGTCAGTCCGCACCCGAAGGATCCAGGGCCCTGTCCAGATGCCCAGCCAGCGCCGGGATCGCCACCTCTTCCTGGGCGCCGCTGTCGAGGTCACGCAGCGTCACCACGCCCTTGGCCAGCTCATCCTCGCCCAGCAGCACGGCCATTCGGGCATGCAGCCGGTTGGCGCGCTTGAGGCGCCGGCTCAGATTGCCGCGATAGCCCATGTCGATGACCAGCCCGTGGCGGCGCAGGTCATGGGCGATCTGCATGGCCGGCACCTGTGCGGCCTCGCCGATCGGGATCACGGCGATCGGGCGCGGCCCCGGATCGGGTTCGGCGATCAGCATCGCCAGACGCTCGATGCCGCCGGCCCAGCCAATGCCGGCAGTCGGCGTCCCGCCCATCTGCTCGACCAGACCATCATAACGCCCGCCGGCGATCACCGCACCCTGGGCGCCCAGCGCCTCGGTCACAAACTCGAAGGCCGTGTGCGTGTAGTAATCGAGCCCCCGGACCAGGCGCTCATTATGGACGTAGGCGATGCCCAGTGCCTCCAGCCCGGTCCGGACAGCATCGAAAAACGCCGCCGAATCGGCATTGAGATAGTCGGACAGCCGCGGCGCGTCCGCAATGAGGCGGCGATCGCCCTCATCCTTGGAGTCCAGGATGCGCAGCGGATTGCGCACCAGCCGCATCCGGCTGTCATCGCTGAGCGCCGCCTCATGGCCCTTGAAGTAGTCGACCAGGGCCTGACGATAGCCGGCGCGGCTTCCGGCATCACCAAGACTGTTGATCTCCAGGCGCACGTGGTCGGCAATGCCGAGATCGGCGAGCAGGTCGGCGGCCAGCGCGATCACCTCGACATCGGCCTGCGGCTCGGGCACGCCCAATATCTCGACATCGATCTGATGGAACTGGCGCTGGCGCCCCTTTTGCGGGCGCTCATAGCGAAACATCGGACCATGGGCATAGAATTTCAGCGGCAGGTGCTGGAACAGGCCGCCGGAAATCAGCGCCCGGACGATGCCGGCGGTATATTCGGGCCGCAAGGTCAGCTCCTCGCCGCTGCGGTCCGCGAAGCTGTACATTTCCTTGGTGACCACATCCGAGGTCTCACCGAGCGTGCGGCGGAAGACCTCGGTGAACTCGAAGATCGGCGTGGCAATTTCACCAAAGCCGTAGGTCTCGGCAACCCGGCGGAAAGTCTCGATGACCACCCGGTGACGCCGGCAGTCTTCGGGCAGAAGATCGTGGGTCCCCCGTACCGGTTGCAGTCCCGCCAAACCCAAGCTCCCTGAAATGTCCCGGCGATTGCGGCCGGATGTCGGCGCCTAACATGCGCAAGTCGCCCCGGCTTATCAAGCAGGAATGCGGAGACGCGGGCTCCACCGCGGCCCCGCGGCAGTGCCACGTGCCAGCAACCGGCCGGGCCGGTCTATTCCATGGATGAAGGTTTGTCGCTCAGCAGCCGCTCGATATCGAGCGACAACTGGCGGCGAATGCTGCCCTTGGGCCCGAAGGCGCCGAGCGGCGCGCCGTCAACGACGATCTCCAGCGAGCCGGCATCCGCGGTGGTCAGGACCAGACCCTTGCGGTGCGGCACCGTATAGCTTTCGCCGCGCCGCAGAACACCTTCGAACAGGGTATCCCCATCCGCCGAGGCGACATAGATCCAGGTATCGTCGCGCGCCCGCAGAACGACCCGACGCTCGCTTCCCGAGACCGCAAACAGGTCGTGCGTTCCGGTTTTCTGTGCCGCTGGCGCCGGGCCGGCCTCCGCCGGCGCCCGCGCCTGCGGAACCGAACCGGCCAGTGTTGAGGTCGGCAGTGAAGGTGTCATTTCAGGACTCGCCGGCAGCGAATCCGGAGCCGCAAGCGCCGCCGTCTCGAGCGCCGGCGCTATCGGTTCAGCCTGCTCCGCCTGCGCCGGGACCGCCTGTGCGGGCTGCGCCGGAACCTCATCAGTTTGGGCCACGGTTTCGGGGGCGGCAGCGGCGCTGGCTGTGGTATCGGCACCCGGTGCCGCGGTCTTAGCGGACTTCGTTACGACGTCCGGCTTTGGCGCAGATGCCCTCGTCGACACGGCCGCAGACAGGTCTTGAAGGGTTTCCTGCGTTGCGGCGGCCTCTGCCGGGCCCGGCGTCACTGGTGTACCAGCCAGAACCGAGAGGTCCGGCGGCACCTCTGCGACCGTCGGCGTCCGCCCGCCGGACGTGCCCCCGATCGTGTACCAGCCGGCGTAAGCGAGCGCCACGACAATGGCCGACGCCAGCAGGACGGACGCCCTGGGCACCCGGCTTTCATCCATCGGTTCGGGAAAGACCAGCCGTTCGGGAACGACGCTGCCGTCGGGGCGGGCCTTGATGGCGGTTACGATCCTGCCGGCATCGACGCCCAGATAGTTGGCGTATGAACGGGCAAAGCCGACGGCATAGGCAGTCCCCGGCAGCCGATCGAGTTCTCCGTCCTCGATCGCTTCCAAATGATCGGCGCGAATGCGCAACTCCGCAGCGATGTCCTTGAGTGCCCGGCCAGCCTTCAGCCGAACCTCGCGTAATTCGTTACCAACGTCGCGGGCCGCGTTTTTTTCCTTTTCCCGTTGGGAAACAGATTTACCCTCGCCCGAATCAGTGACCCCGCTTATATGCTCCATTGTTATTCTGTTATCAGTGGCCCTGGCGGGCCGTTGTTTCCAACCCCGTTCGCCGCAGCCTTCGGCATCTGATGGTTCCAGCTTCGCCGGAAAGGTTGCCAGCCGGCAGCCACAGCCTCCGGGGCGGGTTCCCGTTCACGCGGGATTATACTCCCCCTGTATGAACAAATACTAAAGCAGAATTGGAAGCAAAAGCAAAGAGTTAAATTGTCACGTCGTGATCCTGGGCGAAGTTCAGAAGATGTCCACGCAGGCTGTGATCGGGCGATCCCAGAAGCGACGTGAGATAATCCGACAACTGGCCGACATGGGCGCTGCGGACCATCATCTTGACCGGCCCGATGGCCGCCGGCGGCATCGAAATGGTGCGCAGCCCGAGACCAATGAGCGCCATCGCCTCCAAGGGCCGGCCGGCCATTTCGCCGCACAGGCTGACCGGGATATCGGCTTCGTTGCAGGCGTCCACAACCCCTTTGATAAAGCCGAGAACGGCGGGTGCCAGCCAGTCGTAACGGCCGGCAAGCCGCGGATTGCCGCGGTCGAAGGCGAACAGAAACTGCATCAGATCGTTGCTGCCGATCGAGATGAAATCGACGTGGCGCAGCAGTGCCTTGAGCTGCCAGGCCAGCGCCGGCACCTCGAGCATGGTGCCGATTCGCAGGCGTTCCGGCCGTGGCCGCCCGAAGCGCTCGAGGCGGTCGGCCTCGCGCAGCACGATCCCCTGGGCGCGGCGGAATTCGGCGACATCGGTGACCAGCGGAAACATGATGTTGAGCTCGCGCCCGGCCGCCGCCTGGAGGAGCGCGCGCACCTGATAGCGCAACAGCGCCGGCCGGTCGAGCGCCAGCCGAGTCGCGCGCCAGCCGAGAACCGGGTTCTTCTCCAGCGAGCGCGGCAGAAAGGGAACCGCCTTGTCGCCGCCGATATCGAGGCTGCGAAACACCACCGGGCGATCGCCGGCTGCATCGAGCACCCGGCCGTAGAGGTCGACCTGGGTGGTGAGACGGGGAAAAGTCTCGCTCACCATGAACTGAAATTCGGTCCGGAACAGACCGATGCCCTTGGCGCCGGTCTGATCGAGATAGGGAAGATCGCTGAGCAGTCCGGCATTCATGTTCAGCGTGATCTCGACGCCGTCGCGGGTGATCGCCGGCTGATCCCTGAGCGCCGCATATTCGGCATGCCTTTGCACCCGGGCGGCGATGTTCTGCTTGTAGGAAACGATGATGTCGGGGGTCGGGCGGATGAACACCTGGCCGGCATCGCCGTCGACGACAATGGCATCACCCGCCTCGACCAGACCGACAATGCCCTGGACCTGGCCGACCATCGGAATGCCCAGCGAGCTGGCAACGATCGTGACATGCGCCGTCGGCGTGCCTTCGGCCAGCACCACCGCCTTGACCCTGGCGGGGTCGTAATCGAGCAGATCGGCCGGCCCCATGTTGCGGGCGACGATGACGGCGCGCTCGGGAAGATCACGCCGGACGTCGCCGACATCGCCCGCAAGGTGGCGGATCAAACGGTTGGCCAGGTCTTCGAGATCGCTGAATCTCTCGCGCAGGTACGGGTCGGCGATGCGCGCCATGCGCCGGCGCATATCGACCTGCACGCGCTGCACGGCGGCCTCGGCCGAGAGGCCGGACTCGATCGCCTCATGCATCTTTTCGACCCAGCCGCGATCATCGGCAAACATGCGGTAGGTTTCGATGATGTCGCGATGCTCGCCGGACAGGCCCATGTCCAGCGTCGCGCTCATCGCCTCCAGCGATTTTCGCAGGGCGGTCAGGGCCTCGGCCAGGCGCTCCTTTTCGCGGGCCTCGTCCTCGCCGATGACATTGGCAATCTCGAGGCGCGGTTCATGCAGAACAACGACGCCTTCAGCAATGCCATCGACCAGGGTGAGACCCTCGAGCCGGGGCGGCAGACCGCGCTCGAAATTGCCCTCGCGGCGCTCTTCCGGATCGATCAGCTCGCGGCTGCCGACCATTTCGGCCAGCACCATGGCGACCGTCTGCAGCGCTTCCGCCTCTTCCTCGGTGTAATGGCGCCGGGTGACGTTCTGGACCACCAGCACACCGATCACCTGACCGTTTCTCAGAATCGGAACGCCGAGCAGCGAATGATAGATCTCCTCGCCGGTTTCCGGCCGATAGACATAGTTGGGATGGGACTGAGCATCCGAGAGGGAAAGCGGCAGGCCGCGGGCGGCGATCTCACCGACCAGGCCTTCGCCGATCCGCAGTCGCGTGCGATGCACGGCCGACGGATTGAGCCCCTCGCTGGCAAACAGCTCGAGCATCTGGCCGGCGCGCACAAGATAGATCGAGCAGACCTCGGCAACCATGTTGCCGGCGATGATCCTGACCAGCCTGTCCAGGCGTTCCTGGGCGGAGCCAGGCCCCGCCATGACCTCGCGCAGACGCTTCAGAAGAAGTCGTGGACCGCCGGCGGTCACTCTCAATGGTCGGCTCCTCCTTGCGAACCGTCCCCGGGCGGCACGAACACATCCTGCTGGCCCAGCGCCCGGGCCGCCTGTTCGACAAGCTCGGCAACGATTTCACGGACCGGCTGGATCTGCTTCACCATACCGACGCTCTGGCCCGCCATCAGCGAGCCGTTCTCGATGTCGCCGTCGATTACCGCGCGGCGCAGGGCACCGGCCCAGAAATGCTCGATCTCCAGTTGCGCCGTCGCCTGATCGATCTCACCCGCATGATAACGCCCAATGATCTGTTGCTGAAATTCAACAAACCGGCGGGTTGCCGGGTTGGTCAGCGCACGCACCGGAATCACCGGAAATTTGGGGTCGACCTGAACCGATGGCATGGCATCGCGGGCCGAAGCGCGGATGAACGCCCGCTTGAAATTCTCATGAGCAATGGACTCGCTGGCACAGACGAAGCGGGTCCCCAATTGACAGCCGGCGGCCCCCAGTTCGAGGTACATGGCGATGGCTTCGCCGCGGCCGATGCCGCCGGCCACGAACACCGGCACCTCGTCGATGTTGGGCAGAATCTCCTGGGCCAGCACGCCGGTTGCCACCGGGCCGATATGGCCGCCGGCTTCCGAGCCCTCGATGATCAGGGCATCGACACCGCTGCGAACCAGCTTGCGGGCCAAGGCCAGCGCCGGTGCAAAACACAACACCCTGGCGTCTGCGGCCTTGATCTTCTCGAGCGCCCAGGCCGGTGGCAGACCCCCGGCCAGAACGATGTAGCCGACCCCCTTGTCGGCACAGACATCGATCAGATCCTCAAGCTGCGGATGCAGCGTGATCAGGTTGACGCCGAACGGCTTGTCGGTGAGCGCCCGGGTGGCCTCGATTTCCTCGGCCAGCTGCTCCGGCGACATGGCGCCGTTGGCGAGCACCCCGAAGCCGCCGGCATTTGACAGCGCGGAGACCAGATTACGCTCCGAGACCCAGGTCATGGCACCGCCGAGAATCGCGTAGCGCGTGCCGAGAAATTCGCGCCCGCGTCGCCACAGGCTGTCGAGACGGGC
Organism: uncultured Alphaproteobacteria bacterium; assembly: GCA_964654995.1. Classification (GTDB taxonomy): domain Bacteria; phylum Pseudomonadota; class Alphaproteobacteria; order CAZZKF01; family CAZZKF01; genus CAZZKF01. The sequence continues at coordinate 15,043 of CAZZKF010000010.1, forward strand.
CAAGCCCGGATTGACGCTCATTCTCTCCCCCGAATTGTCCGATCGGATGCCTAGTCGGCGTCCAGTCCATAAGCGGTGTGCAAGGCCCGCAGGGCCAGTTCCGTATATTCCGAAGCGATCAGGACGCTGATCTTGATCTCGGAGGTCGAGATCACCTTGATATTGATACCCTTTTCCGCCAGTGCCGCGAACATGGACTGGGCGACGCCGGCGTGACTGCGCATACCGACGCCGACGACCGAGATCTTCACCACGTCCTTGTCAGAATCGATATCGCTGTAGCCGATGGTATCACGCGCACCTTCCAGCACCGCGATCGCCCGGTCGAAATCGCTTTTGGCGACGGTAAAGGTGAGGTCGGTGGCGGTGCCGTCCTCGGACACGTTCTGCACGATCATGTCGACATTGATCTCGGCATCGGCCAGCGGCCCGAAAATGCCGGCGGCCACACCCGGCCGGTCGGCGACGTGAACCAGGGTGACCTTGGCCTCATCGGTCGAATAAGTAATTCCACTTACGTGTCGTTTTTCCACAAGCTCATCCTCATCCACCACCAGCGTGCCGGCGGTGTTATTGAAGCTGGAGAGAACCTGAATCGGCACCCGGTGCCGCATGGCGATCTCGACCGAGCGCGTCTGAAGGACCTTGGCCCCGAGAGAAGCCATTTCAAGCATCTCTTCATAGGTAATTTTATCAAGCTTGCGGGCCCTGGCAACGATGCGCGGGTCGCTGGTGTAGACGCCATCGACATCGGTATAGATGTCGCAGCGATCGGCCGCCAGCGCCGCCGCCAGCGCCACTGCCGTGGTGTCCGAGCCGCCGCGCCCCAGGGTGGTGATGCGCCCGTCCGGCGCCAGCCCCTGGAAGCCGGCGATCACTGCCACTTCGCGCCGCCCCAGGCTGGCCGCCAGCCTTTCGGTTTCGATCTCAGTGATGCGCGCACGACGATGTGCCCCTTCCGTATGAATCGGCAGCTGCCAGCCCAGCCACGAGCGCGCCGGCACGCCGAACTCGTTGAGGGTGAGCGCCATCACGCCGCAACTGATCTGTTCGCCGGCGGCCAGAACGGTATCATATTCGGCCGCCCCGGCGGCGGCGTCGAAACCATCCAGCAAGGCCACCAGCTCATCGGTCGTATGGCCCATGGCCGAGACCACGACGGCAACCTCGTGGCCTTCATCAAACGCCGACTTGATCCGCCGCGCCGCATTGGCGACACGGTCCCGATCGGCCAGCGACGTGCCGCCGAACTTTTTGACGATCCGCGCCATGGTCCCTTCCAAGCCCGTGGGGGTCACCTCATCCGTCAGGATCAATACCCCAGGTTCCCGGCAAAAGCCTTGCCGGGCGAGCGGCGCGTATTCATACTCTGTCCCATCGGGAGTGACAAGGCGTGAGCCCCGCGGTGCGGCGCCATGTCCCGCTTCTCCGGCTATGCCGGCCCCGGCAATCCGCATTTGCAGGCATGACAAGGCAGACACGCATTGAGCCCCTCCGCAGCTGACGACAGATCGACCATCGACACGGATGAGGTCGCCCGATTCTCGGCGCTCGCCGATCAGTGGTGGGACGCCGAGGGCGATTTCGCCCCGTTGCACAAGTTCAATCCGGTACGTCTGCGCTTCATCCGCGATCAGCTGTGCCAGCATTTCCGGCGCGATCCAGCCGCAGAACGGCCGCTCGAAGGCCTGCGCCTGCTCGACATTGGCTGCGGCGGCGGGCTGATTGCTGAGCCGATGGCCCGGCTCGGCGCGCGGGTGACCGGGGCGGATGCTTCGACGCGCAATATCGAGGTCGCCAAAATCCACGCGCGGCGATCCGGCCTCGACATCAATTACCGGGTGACCACGGCCGAAGATCTGGTTGCTGAGGGCGCCCGCTTCGACGTCATCCTCAACCTCGAAGTTGTCGAGCATGTCGCCGCGCCCGACCGTTTCATCGCCGCCTGCGCCGAGCTTCTGACGCCCGGCGGGCTGATGGTGCTGGCCACACTCAACCGCACCGCCAAGGCCTTCGCCCTGGCCATCGTCGGGGCCGAATATGTGCTTGGCTGGCTGCCCCGTGGCACCCACGACTGGCGCAAATTCGTCAGGCCCGAAGAGCTGCGCGCGATGCTGGAGCAGGCCGGGCTGCGCGTCGACGAGCCGGTCGGCCTGCAGTACAGCCCGTTGAACGATCGCTGGTCGCTGACCAGCGACTGCAGCGTCAATTACATGATGACGGCGATCCGGCCGGACGACGGCAAGGAAGCGGTGTAACGACGCGCGGTCAGGCGTCGTGGCGCACCGAAAACGGCAGCGGCGCGATGGCCACCCCTTCGCTTTTCAATTCTTCGGCTTCCGCCTTGGTGGCCTCGCCGTAAATGCCGCGCTCCTCCGCCTCGCCGTAATGGATCTTGCGGGCCTCGTCGGCGAAATGCTCGCCGACATAATCGCAGGTGTTGATCACATGCTCGCGCAGCCGGCTGATCGCCTGCTCGACCGGCAGTTGGCCGGCAGCGGGGTCCATTTCGGGCCGCACCTCCTCACGGTCACGTCCGTGTCGCCCGGAAATCCGCGGCGCCATGAGCGCCTTGATGACCTCGCTCGAGCCGCACAGCGGACAGCTCACCTCGCCTGCAGCAGCCTGGCGGTCAAAACTTTCGCTGTCCTTGAACCAGGCTTCGAACGCATGCCCACACTGGCATTTCAGGTCGTAAACGATCATGGCTTCAACATGGCCCGAAAATGCTTTGGCCTTTGGCCGATAATTTCCTAGGTTTGGTCGCTGACACTTTCTAGATGGCACGAGCCGTGGCAAAGAGCAAGCCCCAGGGTCAGAACCCATGAACGCCGAGGGAGCACAGCGGATGCACACCGACATGCAGCCCTCGCCGTGGGTGGTGGCGTTCGCCGGCCTGATCGGCGCCGGTGCGAATGGCGGCGACCCGGGCCAGGCGCCGGTCCTCGACATCGCCTGTGGCCGCGGCCGGCACACCCGGTTTTTCCTTGCCCGCGGCCATCCGGTGACGGCCATCGACCGTGATATCTCGGGCCTTGCCGATATTCACCGCGAGTCGCGCTTGCGGGTCGTCGAAGCCGATCTCGAGGACCCGGCCCAGGGCTGGCCGCTGGGCGATGCGCGGTTTGCCGGTGTCATCGTCACCAATTATCTGTGGCGCCCCCTGATCCCGTCGATCCTGCGCGCCGTCGCCGATGGCGGCGTGCTGATCTATGAAACCTTTGCCGTCGGCAACGAGGCTTTTGGCCCGCCGTCCAACCCCGACTATCTGCTGCGCGAGGCCGAGCTCCTGGTGCTGGTTCAGGACAAGCTGTCGGTGATCGCCTACCAGCATGGTGTCGTCTCGGAGCCGCGGCCGCGGGTGGTGCAGCGCATCTGTGCGCGGCGCAGCAGCGAGCCGGCTCCGTTGCCCGACATCGCCGTTCCGGGAGCCGAGTCCACCCCGGTTTAAGGCCCTGTGAACGGGCGGTCGTGCCGGAGCGACGGGACCTTGCGGCGCGCCGATTCGGCCTGCGCCGGATCGATCTCGGCCATCACCACGCCCGGCGCGGTGCCGCCATCGGCCAGCACCCGGCCCCAGGGATCGACAATCAGCGAATGGCCGAAGGTATGGCGGCCGCTGTCGTGACGCCCGGTCTGCGCCGGGGCGATGACGAAGGCGCCGCACTCGATCGCCCGGGCGCGCAGCAGCACGTGCCAGTGGGCTTCGCCGGTATACTGGGTGAACGCCGCCGGCACGCTCAGCATGACCGCACCCGCCTGGGCCAGCGCCCGGTAGAGATGGGGAAAGCGGACGTCATAACAGACCGTGAGGCCGAGCTTGCCCCAGGGTGTCGGCGCCACCACGGCGCGGCTGCCTGGCCGGTAGCTTTTCGATTCCAGGTAGGTCTGGCCGTCCGGCAGATCGACATCGAACATGTGAATCTTGTCATAACGGGCGACGATCGCGCCCGATGCATCGATCAGGAAGGAACGGTTGGCGACCATGCCGTCCTCGACCGCGATCGGCAGCGAGCCGATCAGCAGCCACAGCTTCAGGCTTTCGGCCAGCGCCCGAAAGGCGGCGAGGGCCGGATCTTCCGGTTCGCGGTAAACCTTTTCCAGCAAGGGCCGGGCCCGTGGCTCGATCAGCGAGGTCATCTCCGGCGTCGCCACCAGGTCGGCACCGGCACCATGGGCCTCGCGGATGAGCGCGCTGGCTGTTCTGATGTTGGCGTCCATCTCGCGGCTCGACGTCATCTGCACGCAGGCCACCCGAAAGACGCTGCCGCTCGCCTGTGCCATCACCTCTCCTCGGCCAGAAGTCGATCGAGCTCGCCCCTGGCCTCAAGCGCATAGAGCTGATCGCAATCGCCGATGTGCCGGCCGTCGATGAAAATCTGCGGCAGCGTGTTGCGCCCGCCGCTGCGCGCCCGCATCTCGGCCCGGGCCTTGGGGTTCATGCTGACATCGATCTCGCGGAAGGCCATGCCTTTGCGCTTCAACAGCGCCTTGGCACGATAGCAGTACGAACACAACATGCGTGTGTAGATCGTCACCTCGGCCATGAAACCTTCGTCCGTATCGCCACAATGGAGCCCCCGGCTCACCACCTTATAACGATACCGGCGCTGGCTGCACAACACGGGCCAGGGTCACGACGACAACCTCGGCAGCGCCGTGGCGCTTGAGCACGCGGGCGCAAGCCTCCACCGTCGCGCCCGTCGTCATCACGTCGTCGATCAGCGCCACCCGCCTGCCTGCCAGCCGGGCGGCACGCGACGAAGAACAGGCAAAGGCGCCGCGCACGTTGCGCCGGCGCTGGGCCCGGTTGAGCCCGCCCTGGCTCGGCGTCGCCCGCTGGCGGACGAGGACCAGCGGGTCATAATCCAGGCCGATTTCGCGGGCCACCGCCTGGGCCAGCACCGCCGCCTGGTTGTAGCGGCGCCAGAACAGCCGGCGGCGGTGCAAGGGCACCGGTACCACCAGATCGCAGGCGGCCAGCAGCTCGCCCCCGGCGCGCACCATCCAGCGGGCAAAAGCGGGGGCGCCTTCCAGGCGATCGCCGTGCTTGAGCGCCAGGATCAGCCGGCGGCTGGCATCATCGTAGCGAAACACCGCCCGCGCCGCATCGAACGCCGGCGCCCGGCCCATGCAGGCCGCGCACAGGACATCCTCACCGTGATCGTAATCGAACGGCCAGCCGCAACGCACGCAGATCGGCGCATCGATGAACTCCATCGCCGCCCAGCAGGCCGCACACAGATGGCCGGGGCTGGCGACCGGCGTCGGGCAGGCCAGGCAGCGCGGCGGCAGCAGGATATCGAGTCCGCGCAAAGCCCGTGCCCGCAGCCATGCCGTTACCGCCGTCCCGTCGATGGCCGGGCGAGAGGCCCGGAAAACCCGGAGATCACCAAACATGCCTTGAGACTAGCGAAATTCACGGCCTATCCCAAGCGGCCCTTGGCCGGCCGCGCCTGCGCGTGCCATATAAGGCCCATGAGCCCGAGCGAGCCGAGCCTGGACTTCGAGATCTTCGACCGTGCGTTGGTGCGCCGCCACCGGGAGCGCGCCGCCGCCGGTTTCTCCAGGCACGATTTCCTCAAACAGGCGGTCAGCGACCGCCTGATCGAGCGGCTGGGCGAGATTCGCCGCCGCTTTGCCTTCGGCCTTGACCTCGGAAGCCACACCGGCATCCTGGCCGCGGCGCTGGCAAGCAGCGGCCTGTGTCCCGAAGTGATCCGCCTCGATCTGTCGCCGGCGATGCTGGCCCGGAGCCGGGGACCCCGGGTGGTGGCCAGCGAGGAGTTATTGCCGTTTGCGCCGCGCAGCTTCGATCTGGTGGTCAGCGCCCTGTCGCTCCACTGGGTCAACGATCTGCCCGGGGCGCTGATGCAGATCCGTCAGGCGCTCAAGCCTGATGGCCTGTTCCTTGCCGCCCTGTTCGGCGGCGAGACGCTTGCCGAGCTGCGTCAGGCCTGGCTCGAGGCCGAGATCGAGACGGTCGGCGGTGCCGCGCCGCGCATCTCGCCGTTCATCGACGTGCGCGATGCCGGCGATCTGCTGCAACGCGCCGGCTTTGCGCTCCCCGTCACGGATGTCGAGACCTTGAGCGTGACGTATACGGACGTCGTTGCCCTGATGCGGGATTTGCGCGGCATGGGCGAGACCAACGCCCTGTTCGCCCGCCACCGCGGGGCCCTGCGCCGGCAAACGCTGGCGGCGCTCGACGCCAGCTATCGCCGCCTTGCCGCCGGGCCGGACGGGCGCCTGCAGGCGACCTTCCAGATCGTCTGGCTGACCGCCTGGGCGCCCCACCCCGACCAGCCCAAGCCGTTGCGCCCGGGCAGTGCACAGGTGCGCCTGGCGGACGCCCTGGGGACCGTCGAGCACAAGATCAAGGACTGACCGGTCCGGCTTTCAGGTCAAAGAAAATCGCGGATCATGGCGATCAGCGGCCGGTCGGCCGGCGGCATGTCGTAATCCTTGAGACGCTCGGGCCGCACCCAGCGCACCGTCTGGCCCTCACGCGGGCGCGGAGTGCCCTCCCAGACCCGGCAGACGAACAGCGGCATCAGCAGATGAAAGTCCTCGTAAGTGTGCGAAGCAAAGGTGAAGGGCGCCAGGCAGGCCTCGGTCACATCGATGCCGAGCTCTTCCCTGAGCTCGCGGATCAGCGCCTCTTCCGGGGTCTCGCCGGCATCCACCTTGCCGCCGGGAAACTCCCACAGGCCGGCCATCGCCTTGCCCTCGGGGCGCCGGGCGATCAGCACCCGGCCGTCGATGTCGACCAGCAGGCAGGCGGCAACCAGAACCACCGGGCGCACAGCCTCAGGTGCGGTAGTCGGCATTGATCGCAACATACCCGGCGGTGAGATCGCAGGTCCACACCCGGGCGGAGGCGGACCCGATTCCGAGGTCGATGCCGATGTCGATCTCGGGTCCCTGGAAATGGCGGCTGGCGGCGGTCTCGTCATAGGCGTCGGCGCGCGCCCCGGCGAGGGCCACGATCTGGCCGCCGATGGCAATGCGCAGACGTTCAGGTGCGGCCCGGGCGCCCGATTTGCCGACCGCCATGACGATGCGGCCCCAGTTGGCGTCACCGCCGGCAATTGCCGTCTTGACCAGCGGCGAATTGGCCACCGCGAAGGCCACCCGGCGGGCGTCCTCCTCGGTTGCCGCACCGTCGACGGTGATGGTGACGAATTTGGACGCGCCCTCGCCGTCGCGCACGATCTGCTGAGCAAGATCCGCCATCACTTCCTCTAGCCGGCGGCGGAAGTCGTCAAGGCGGGGGTCCGCCGCGTCGCGGACCGGCGCATGGCGGGCGCCGACGCCGGTGGCAAAGGCCAGAACCGTGTCGCTGGTCGAGGTATCGCCATCCACCGTAATCGCGTTGAAGGTGCGGGCGTTGATATCCGTGAGCAGGACGTGCAGCGCCGCCGGCTCGATGGCAGCATTGGTGAACACGAAGGCGAGCATGGTCGCCATGTCCGGCTGGATCATGCCCGAGCCCTTGGCGATGCCGTTGATCACCACATCGTGGCCGTCGATGCGGGCGATGCGGCAGGCGCCCTTGGCAAAGGTGTCGGTGGTGCGAATGGCATTGGCGGCCCGCTCCCAGCCGCCGCTGGCAAGCCCTCGGGCAAGGTCGGGCAACGCCGCCGTCAGGCGCTCGACCGGCAGCGGCTCACCGATGACACCGGTGGATGCCAGATAGATGTCCTGCTCGGCACAATCCAGCGCCTCGGCCGCGGCGGCCGCGGTCTTGCCGGCCACCTTCAGGCCGTCGGCCCCGGTAAAGGCATTGGCCTGGCCGGCATTGACGATCAGCGCCCGGGCGCGCCGCTTCTCGGGCTTTGCGGCCAGCCGCTCGCGGCACCACAGGACCGGCGCCGACGGCATGGTCGAGCGAGTGAGCACGCCGGCAACCGCGGTTCCGGGTGCGAACTCGACCATCAGCACGTCGTCGCGATCCTGATAACGCAGGCCCAGGGCAGCGCTGGCGAGGCGCACGCCGGCCACCGCCAGAAGGTTGGGAAAGCGCTTCGGAGCCAGGGGCGATCGTGCCGTCATCTCAAAACCTTGGGACCAGGAACTGACTGCGCGGGAGCCGGCGAAGCCGCCGCTCGCGCGGCATAATGGCGCCTTCATGGGCACCGGACAAGCCCCGTGGGTACCGGGGCCCGATCATCGAGACGCGTTGACACCGGGGCCCGGCGCCCTTATCTCTGCACCAGTTATACAGCCCCGAATGAAACCTGCCCGATCATTCCGCCGGCAGGCCCGGTTGCCGATTTTCCAGAGAAACCGGCCAGAACAGAGGTAATGCATGCTTGGATTCGGTGCATTGGCCAAACGGCTGTTCGGTTCCGCCAACGAACGGCGGATCCGGACAATGCTGCCGCTGGTCACTGCGATCAACGAGCGCGAGCCCGAGTTTGAAAAATTGAGCGACGACGCGCTGCGCGCCAAGACCGACGAATATCGCCGGCGGCTGGCGGAGGGCGAATCGCTCGATGATCTGCTGGTCGAGGCCTTCGCCACCGTGCGCGAAGCTGCCAAGCGCACGCTCGGCCAGCGCCACTTCGATGTTCAGCTCCTGGGCGGCATCGTGCTCCATCGCGGCATGATCGCCGAAATGAAGACCGGCGAAGGCAAGACCCTGGTGGCGACGCTGGCGGTCTATCTGAACGCGCTCTCCGGCAAGGGCGCGCATGTGGTGACGGTGAACGACTATCTGGCCCGGCGCGATGCCGAATGGATGGGTCAGATCTACAGGTTCCTGGGGCTCACCGTCGGCTGCATCGTCCATGACCTCAGCGACGAGGACCGCAAGGCCCAGTACGCCGCCGACGTCACCTACGGCACCAACAACGAGTTCGGCTTCGATTACCTGCGCGACAACATGAAGTTTTCGCTCGAGGGCATGGTCCAGCGCCCGTTCAACTATGCCATCGTCGACGAGGTGGACAGCATCCTGATCGACGAGGCCCGCACGCCGCTGATCATATCGGGGCCGACGGAGGACAATTCCGAGCTTTACGTCGCCGTCAACAAGCTGATTCCGCAGCTCAAGGAAACCGACTACGAAAAGGACGAAAAAAGCAAGACGGTGACGCTGACGGAAGAGGGCACCGAGCATATCGAGCGCCTGCTCGAGAAAGCCGGGCTGCTGAAACCCGGCGGGCTCTATGCCATCGACAACGTTGCCGTCGTCCACCATGTCAATCAGGCGCTGCGTGCCCACAAGATGTTCGAGCCGGACGTCGACTACATCGTCAAGGACGGCAAGGTCGTCATCATCGACGAATTCACCGGCCGGATGATGGAGGGGCGGCGCTATTCGGAAGGCCTGCATCAGGCGCTCGAGGCGCGCGAAGGCGTGCCGATCCAGAACGAGAATCAGACGCTCGCCTCGATCACCTTCCAGAACTATTTCCGGCTTTACCCGAAGCTCGCCGGCATGACCGGCACGGCGGCCACGGAAGCGGCCGAATTCGCCGACATCTACAATCTCGAGGTGGTCGAGATTCCGACCAATGTGCCGGTGCGCCGCATCGACGAGGATGACGAGGTCTACCGCACGGCGGAGGAAAAATACGCGGCGATCATCGACCTGATCGAGGAACGCCACAAGGCCGGCCAGCCGATGCTGGTCGGCACCATCAGCATCGAGAAGTCCGAGCACCTCTCGAAGCTGCTGAAGAAACGCAAGATCCCGCACGAGGTGCTGAACGCCCGCCACCACGACAAGGAAGCGGCGATCATCGCCCAGGCCGGCCGCGCCGGGGCGGTCACCATTGCCACCAACATGGCCGGGCGCGGCACCGACATCCAGTTGGGCGGCAATTTCGACATGCGCGTCGCCGAAGAGACCGCCGGCATCGAGGACGAGGCCGAGCGCGCCCGGATCATCGAGGAAATCCGCCGCGATATCGAGGAGAACCGCCAGAAGGTGATCGAGGCCGGCGGCCTGTTCGTCATCGGCACCGAGCGCCACGAAAGCCGGCGCATCGACAACCAGCTGCGCGGCCGTTCGGGCCGCCAGGGGGATCCCGGACGGTCCAAGTTCTTCCTGTCGCTGGAAGACGATCTGATGCGCATCTTCGGGTCCGAGCGGATGGATTCGATGCTGGTCAAGCTCGGTCTCCAGGAAGGCGAGGCGATCGTCCATCCGTGGATCAACAAGGCGCTCGAGAAGGCCCAGAAGAAGGTCGAGGAACGCAACTTCGACATCCGCAAGAACCTGCTGAAATTCGACGATGTCATGAACGACCAGCGCAAGGTCATCTATGAACAGCGGGTCGAGCTGATGAAGGCGGATGACGTGTCCGAGACCATCGAGGACATGCGCCACGACATCGTCGAGAACATCGTCGCCCGTCACATTCCGCCCAAGGCCTATCCCGAACAGTGGGACTGCCAGGGGCTGGAGGTGGAAATCCACCGCGTCTTCGGGCTGCGGCTGCCGGTATCCGACTGGGCCCAGGAAGAGGGCATTGCGGAAGAGGAAATCCTGCACCGGATCATCGAGGCGACCGACCGGCTGATGGCCGAGCGGGCCGCCAACTTCGGGCCCGAGCTGATGCGGATTCTCGAAAAGACCCTGCTTCTGCAGACCCTCGACCAGTACTGGAAAGACCATCTGCTGCAGCTCGACCATCTGCGTCAGACCGTGGGCCTGCGGGCCTATGGCCAGCGCGATCCCCTGAACGAATACAAGACCGAAGCCTTCTCCCTGTTCGCGGCGACGCTCGAGCGGGTGCGCGAGGAAACCACGCGGCTTCTGGCCCATGTCCAGCTTCAGGCGGAAGCGCCGCCACCGGTGCTCGAGGATCGTCCGGCGCCCGAGATGCGGGCCGAGCACATCGATCCGCTGACCGGCGAGAACGATGCGCTGCCGGCGCCCGAACACACGCCGGCGCGCTCGCGGCGCCAGGCCGAGGAGATCAACCCGGCGGATCCCTCAACCTGGGGCCGGGTGCCGCGCAACGCGCCGTGTCCGTGCGGAACGGGGAAGAAATACAAGCATTGCCACGGCCGCATCTGAACGCGGCTCGCCGCAAACCGGACCGAAGCGGCCCAATTCCGGGATCGGTTACTTGCGGGCGTTTCCGGCGCGTCCCATGGCGAGGAATTTTTCCCGCCGTTCGGTGCGCAACTGATCCGGGCTCTTGCCGGTCTGGGCGCGCAGCGCGACTTCCAGCTCATCGCCAAGGCGCGCGATCGCCTTGGCCGGATCGCGGTGGGCACCGCCCAGGGGCTCCTGAACGATGACGTCGATGACGCCCAGCGCCATCAGGTCCTCGGCGGTGATCTTGAGGGCGGTCGCCGCATCCTGGGCCTTGTCGGCGCTGCGCCACAGAATCGACGCACAGCCCTCCGGCGAGATCACCGAATAGATGGCGTGCTGCATCATCAGCACCCGGTTGCCGGTGGCAATGGCAATGGCACCGCCCGAGCCGCCTTCGCCGACGATCGCCGCAATGATCGGCACGCGCACCTCGAGGCAGGTCTCGGTCGAGCGTGCAATCGCCTCGGCCTGGCCGCGTTCCTCGGCCCCGACCCCGGGATAGGCGCCGGGCGTATCGACCAGGGTGATGATGGGGAGCGCAAAGCGATCGGCAAGGCGCATGAGGCGCGCCGCCTTGCGATAGCCCTCGGGCCGCGCCATGCCGAAATTGTGGAAAATCCGGCTTTGGGTATCGTTGCCCTTTTCGTGCCCGATCACCATCACCGCCTGGCCGCGAAACCGGCCGAGCCCGCCGATAATCGCGTGATCGTCGCCGAATCCGCGGTCGCCGGCAAGCGGCGTGAAATCGTCGATCAGGGCGGCGACATAATCGGTGAAATGAGGGCGATCGGGATGGCGTGCGACCTGCGTCTTCTGCCACGGGGTGAGGCGCCCGTAGGTCTGGCGCATCAGCTGCGCGAGCTTGGATTCCAGCCGGCCGACTTCGTCGGTCAGATTGACTTCATCGGCCTCGGAAAGGCGTCGCAGTTCGCGAATCTTGCCTTCCAGCTCGGCGATCGGTTTTTCGAAATCCAGAAAACTGATCATGTCGCCTGTCGCCGTTTCGGCGGCATCGCTGCCCGACTCTTGTGTCTTGCTCGCTTTCAATCGCGGCCATCGCGGCGGCTGGTCCGGTCATGCGGACCGCCGACCCGCTCCCCTGAACGCCTCACAGTGGCGTGGCACAGAGACCTTGTCAACACCTCAGGGCCGGTCACCAGTAAGCCCGATCAGACGTGAACAAAGCCTTGCCAATCATGCAGGTTTTACCGATCGCACACCCTCGCCGTTCACGAGCCCGAGAGGCGATCGGCCTGGGCGACCATCGCCTGGGCCTGGCGAATGGAGGCGATGTCGATCAGCCGGCCGTCGAGGGAGACCGCGCCGAGACCTTCGGCTTGCGCCTTTTCCATCGCCTCGAGGATGCGGCGCGCCTTTTCCAGCTCTTCGCCCGACGGGCTGAACACGTCGTTGGCAAGCGGGATCTGGCTCGGGTGGATGCACCATTTGCCCTGGCAGCCGAGCACGTTGGAGCGCCGCGCCTGGGCGACAAACCCGTCGGGGTCGGAATAATTTCCGAACGGTCCGTCGATCGGGCGCAGGCCGTGGGCACGGGCGGCAATCACCATCCGCACCGTCGCGTAATGCCACATGTCGCCCCAGTGGATCTCGCGCCTGCCGTCCTCATCGGGGTCTGTCAGCACCGTGTAAAAGGGGTGCGGGCCGCCGATCACGGTCATGCTCTGCCAGGTCGAGGCGGCAAAATCGGCGGCCCCGAAGTGCAGCGATTCGTTGCGCGGGCTGGCGCCGGCAATCTCGTTGATGTTCATCATGCCAAGCGCGGTTTCGATGATCAGCTCGAAGCCGATGCGTTTCCTGCGCCCCTTGGCCTGCTCGATCTGGGTGACCAGCATGTCGAGCGCATAGACATCCGCCGCGGTGCCGACCTTGGGCATCATGATCAGATCGAGGCGCTCGCCGGCCTGTTCGAGAATGTCGACCACGTCCCGGTACATATAGGGCGTATCGGCAGCGTTGATGCGCACCGAAAGAACCTTGTCGCCCCAGTCGAGATCGTTGATCGCCTCGATCACGTTCTTGCGGGCCTGGTCCTTTTCGTCCGGCGCCACCGAATCCTCGAGATCGAGGAACACCACGTCGGCGGCGGATGTCGGCGCCTTCTGCAAAAACCGTGTCGATGACCCGGGCACCGCCAGCTCGCTGCGATTGACCCGGATGTCCTTGTGATCGACGATCGTAAAGCTCATTTTCCCTTCCCGTCTTGTTGTTGGCCGTGGCGTGCGCGCGGACGCCGGCGACACTATAGCAACACAGCCGATGACGCCAAGAGGCGGGGGCGCGACAAATGCGCCCGGCAGCCGGCACCGGCCGGTCAACGCCGCGACAAGGGGTGGCGCTCGCGCACCAGCGCCTGCAGACGGGCTTCCAGAACATGGGTGTAGATCTGGGTGGTCGAGATATCGGCGTGGCCGAGCATCTGCTGAACCGCGCGCAAATCCGCCCCGTGATGGAGCAGATGGCTGGCGAAGGCATGGCGCAGCACATGCGGGGAGACGCTTGACGGGGCAAGCCCGGCCTCGATCGCCAGGTCTTTCAGGAGCTGGGCAAAGCGGTGGCGGGTCAGATGGCCGTCCTTCGAGCGCGACGGAAACAACCAGGCCCCGGCATTGGGGACACCACGGGTGAATTCCTCGCGAACCTCGCGATAGGCGCCGATCGCCGCGATCGCCGGCGGGCTCAACGGCACCATGCGCTCGCGCCCGCCCTTGCCGCGGATCACCAGCATGGGCACATCCGGGCGCACGGCGGCGAGCGGCAGACTCACCAGCTCCGAGACCCGCAGGCCGGTGGCGTACAGCACCTCGAGAAGCGCCACCAGACGCCGCGCCGAGGCCATTTCCCGGGGGCTTCGCGCGGCGTCCACCCGGGCTTGCGCGCTCGCCAGCAGGCGCTCGACCTCGTCTTCGCTCAATACCTTTGGGAGCGGCCGCCCGAGCCGCGGGGCATCGATGTGAAGGCAGGGGTCATCCGGGCGGTAGCCCTCGGCATGAAGATAGCGGAAGAACTGGCGCAGGGCGGACAGCGCCCGCGCCGCCGTCGTCGGCGCCCGGGCGCGGCGCATCAGGTGGTCGAGATAGGCGCGCACCGCCTCGCGGTCGGCGTTCACGACATCCTGTCCGCGGGTCGCGAGAAAGTCTGCGAAGGCACGCAGATCGCGGCCATAAGCGGCCAGGGTATTGCGTGCAGCGCCGCGCTCGGCCGCCATCATCTCGAGGAAGCCTTCGATGAATCGCGCGTTCTTCGCTGCCGTCATGTCTGCTGCCTGTCGGGCCGGCCCAAGGGGGCCGGCTGGCGCCGCTAAAGGCCGTGGGCGAGCGCCGCCTCAAGCGCCAGGGCGCGGGCTTCGTTCTCCAGCCCGATGGCCCGCAATGACGCGATCGTGCTGCTGAGAATGCTGGGGCTGGTACTCGCTACACCGCCCTCGCCGAGCGCCAGAAGCGTCAGCAGAACCGTCTCGCCACGGCGATGGGCCTGCGCCGCCGCCACCAGCGAGCGCCAGATGGCGATGTTGGGGACCGGCGCGCTTTCGGCCACCGCGCCCTCTGCCACCCGATCCCAGAACAGATCGGGGATGGTGCGCCCCAGTGCCTCGAGCAGGCCGAACAGCAGCCGGCCGCGGGCAATCCGTTCCCGGGCCGGCAGGATCAGCTGGCCCTGCCACCACAGCTCGAGGATTTCCTCCGACCACGGGATCTGTTCCTCGGGGTCGGCGATCTGCAGCAGCGGCCACAAATCCAGCAACCCCTTGGTCGCATCGAGATCGCCCTCGGAGGCCTTCTTGCGGATCACCTGGTACCACTCCAGGGCGCGTCCCGTATCGCCGGCCAGCAGCAGGGCGCGGGCCGCGTCCACGGCCTGCGCCATCAGATCGGCCGACGGCGGCAGGGCGCGTGTGGCCTCGAGATTGACCCGGGCGATGATCAGATAGGTGCCGTTTCGCCGCCCCCGCGCCCAGGCGGCGGCGAGCGCCCGGGCCCGGGCCTTGGCATCCTCGGCTTCCAGCGCGAGTTGATAGAGAAGGGCATCCGCCTTGGCGCCGATATCGGCATTGGCCAGCAGAAAGGCGTCGCGGCGCTCGCCCTCGCTGAACGCGACGGCGGCGAATATCTGGGCCAGCGTGGTGGCATCAAGCGCACCGATCCGCACCGCCGCGTCGGCCGCCTGCAGGCGCGTCGACAGGGGCGCCGTCGGCGCCACCGCCACCGCGTGCAGGATCAAGGGCGAGGCTTCGACGATGGCGCCCAGGGGCACCGCCTGGCCGGTCACCCGCAGCATCGCGAGATGCAGCGGCTCGAGCCTGGGAAATGTCTCGATATCCACCGACTCAGGCGTCGAGTCGCGCGGCGATCTCATCATCGCCTGCAGCAGGGTCGTGTACAGCGCGTCCTCATGGCCGTCTTCGAGCAGCAACTCAAGCGCCAGCGACGCGCCCGGCAGGTCGCCATCGAGAACCCGGCAGAAGCCGGCCACCTTGAGCCAGTACACATCGTCGCTGCGCTGGGCCATGCTGCGCGCCTCGGGACAGGCCCGGCCGAAATCCCCGGCCAGCAGCAGGCCGTCGACCCGGGCCCGCGACAGGGCCTCGTCCTCGAGGCTCGCGGGGCTCAGCTCGATCAGTCCGGTGAGCCCGTCAAGATCGCCGGTCGCCGCCAGGCGCTCCATGCGCAGGCCCAGGAGGCTGGGCCCCGATGCCTCGCCCTCGGGCACTTCGGCGGCGGTCAGCAGCAGGCGCCGGCGCAGATCGCGCAGAACCTCCGATTGGCCGGGGCCGGGCAGTTTCGGCAGCAGCATCTCGACCAGGGCGCGCCGCGTCCCGGCCCACATGTCGACGCCGAGCCCGCCGTTCTCGTCGGTCAGCAGCCCGACCGACGAGGGATCCACCGACTCGAGCGTGGCGACGGCGATCTCCGACCCCGCCTCGCC
>CAZZKF010000010.1:31142-39373 GCA_964654995.1 uncultured Alphaproteobacteria bacterium
CTCGCCCGCCGATGGCGGCGGCGCCTCGGTACCTTGCGCCGGCGCCGGGGACGGCTCAGGCGTGATCTCGGGAACATAGGGCCCGGGCGCGCGCGGCGCCGGAATGATCGGGATCGGCGCCCCGGTCGCCACCGGCTCCTCGGCACCTTCGCCGGTCAAAGGTGTCTCACCGTCATTTTCCGGCTGGCTCACGACATCCGGAGCGGCCCCGGCATCAGGGGCGGCGGGCTGCGCGCGAACGGTGCCCGCCGCCATCAGCAGGACGGCGGCAATCGACAACAGGATTTGCAGGGACTGGCGCAAACCGAAGGTGTCCGTGGCCGCGCATTCAGCTCGGGAAACGATCATCGGGCAAGACCTTCTCGATCTTTTCCGAGGGCGCCGGAATGTCCCAGACCGCCAGCATCGCCGCCCCGGCAACGACCAGCACGACCAGGCTTGCTATGGCAACCATCCAGAGTTTCGACATCAGGTCCCCGTCCCGTTTCCGGCTTCTGCTCGACACCGGCCGCGCCATCGGATCGGGCCGATGGACGCAAGCGCCGAAGGTGGATTACAGTTCGTCTTCAAAAAACGCGTGTCAGTCTAGAGCATATCCGGGCCCTATGGAACCACTTGACCGGGATGATCTTGCCGGCCGGCAGGGCCAACGCCGACGGGCGCAGACAGAACGGCTACAATGCGGTAAGTAAAGGCTTATGAACACAGGTGACGCACCGGCATCCGGCCCGATACGGCCTGTCCGCTCGATCGTCCTGGTCGGCATGATGGGCGCCGGCAAGACAACCATCGGGCGGCGCCTGGCGCGCCGGCTGGGCATGCCGTTCGTTGATGCCGACGACGAGATCGAGGCAGCGGCCGGCTGTTCGATCGAGGAGATTTTCGAGATCCATGGCGAGGCCGCCTTTCGCGACGGCGAGCGCCGCGTCATCGCCCGCCTGCTGGAGCAGCCGGCGATCGTACTGGCCACCGGCGGCGGCGCCTTTCTCGACCCCGAGACCCGCCAGCGCATCCGCGAAACCGCGGTGTCGGTCTGGCTGCGCTCCGACATCCCGACGCTGGTCCGCCGCGTCAAGAAGCGCCAGAACCGGCCGCTGCTGAAATCATCCGATGCCCGGGCCACGGTCGAACGCCTGGTGGCCGAACGCTACCCGGTCTATGCGCAAGCCGACATCGTCGTCGATTCGACCGACGGCCCGCACGGTTTCGTCGTCGAAGCCATCGTCGAGGCCCTGGAAAAGCATTGGGCCGAGGCGGATGCGGCCGCCGGGCAAACACCGGCATCGCAGGGTCAGGCATGAACACATCGACGATGGCAGCCGAAGTCGTGCGGGTCGACCTCGGCCCGCGCAGCTATGACATCGTCATCGGCGATGGCGAGCTGGCGCACATCGCCAAACATCTCGGCCCGCATCTGGCGCGCCCCCGGGTCGCGCTCATCAGCGATGAAACCGTCGCCGGGCTGTATCTGGACCGCGTCGGCCAGGCCCTCGATGTGGCCGGCATCTCCCGGGCCGACTTCATCGTCCCGCCCGGCGAAGCCAGCAAGAGTTTCCCGGAACTCGAACGCCTGGTGGATGGCCTGCTTGCCGCCGGCATCGAGCGCGACGATACCATCATCGCTCTGGGCGGCGGCGTCATTGGCGATCTCGCCGGATTTGCCGCCAGCATCCTGCGCCGCGGCGCCCGCTTCATTCAGCTGCCCACCACCCTGCTGGCTCAGGTGGACTCGGCGGTCGGCGGCAAGACCGGGATCAACAGCCGCCACGGCAAGAACCTGATCGGCAGCTTTCATCAGCCGCGCCTGGTGCTCATCGACACGTCAACGCTGGAGACCCTCGATAGGCGCCAGCTCAGGGCCGGATACGCCGAAATCGTCAAATATGCGGCGATGACGGATGCGGCGTTTTTCGCCTGGCTCGAGGAGCACGGAGCGGCGCTGCTCGCCGGCGATGCGCCGGCCCGGCGCCATGCCATTGCCCGGTGCTGCCGGATCAAGGCCGACATCGTTGCCCGCGACGAACGCGAGGCGGGGGAACGCGCACTCCTCAACCTCGGTCACACCTTTGCCCACGCCATCGAGGCCGCGGCCGCGAAGGGTGGCGACGTGATCCACGGCGAGGCGGTGGCGGTCGGCCTCCGTCTGGCGTTTGCGCTCTCCGCCCGCCTCGGAATGTGCCCGGACGAGGATGTGAGACGCGTCGAGCGCCATCTCGCCGCCTGCGGGCTGCCGACGCGGCTCGCCGATCTGGCCGGCGACTTCGCACCCGCAACCCTGATCGCGGCGATGGAACAGGACAAGAAGCGGCAGGCCGGCGCGCCTGTGTTTGTGCTTGCCCGCGGCATCGGCCGGGCCGTTCTCAGCCGCGACGTTGGCCTGTCCGATGTTGCGGCTGTCCTGACAGACGGCCCGTAACGGGCAGCCCGGCACGCACAGGCGATAACCATCTGCTCGGGCCGCACCGCAAGATCTGAAACGAGATGAATGATGACTGTTGAAATGCTCTGGACGCTGGCCTCGATCGGGGTCCTGCTGTTTCTGTCGGCGTTTTTCTCGGGCTCGGAGACGGCGCTCACCGCCGCGTCCCGGGCGCGCATGCACCAGTTGGAAAAAGAGGGCGGCCACGAGCGTGACCGGCGACGCGCCAGGGTCGTCAACCGCCTGCGAGCCAATACCGAACGCCTGATCGGCGGCATCCTGCTCGGCAACAATCTGGTCAACATCACCGCCTCGGCACTGGCTACCGGCCTGTTCATCGCGGTCTTCGGAGACGCCGGCATCGCCTATGCGACGCTGGTCATGACAGCGCTGGTGCTGGTGTTCGCCGAGGTCCTGCCCAAGACCTACGCGATTGCCGATCCCGACCGGGTGGCGCTGCGCGTCGCCCGGCCGATCAGTGTCGCGGTGGTCCTGCTCGCCCCCATCGTGTTTGCCGTGCAGACGCTGGTGCGCCTGATCCTGCAGGCGTTCGGCGTGCGCATCGGTGCCCAGGACAGCGTGCTGTCGGCCCATGAGGAGCTGCGCGGCACCATCGACCTGCATGCCCGCGAAGGGGCCATGGTCAAGCACGAACGCGACATGCTGTCCGGCATTCTCGATCTGGCGCAAGTCGAGGTGGCGGAGGTCATGGTGCACCGCAAGAACATGATGATGGTGAATGCCGCCGCACCGGCGCCCGAGATCATCGCCCAGATTGTCGACAGCCCGCACACCCGCGTGCCCTTGTGGGAAAACGATCCCGACAACATCGTCGGCATCCTTCATGCCAAGGACGTGCTGCGCGCCGTCATGCGCCACGCCGACAAGCTGGATAAGCTGGACATCCGCAGCATTGCCAGCGATCCCTGGTTTGTTCCCGAGACCACGACCCTGCGCGAGCAGCTCAACGCCTTTCGCCGGCGCGGCAGCCATTTCGCCCTGGTGGTCGACGAATACGGCGCCCTGATGGGGCTGGTGACGCTCGAGGACATCCTCGAGGAAATCGTCGGCGACATCACCGACGAGCACGACATCCGCTCGCGCGGGGTCCGGGTTCAGAGCGACGGCTCGCTGATCGTCGAAGGCACGGTGACCATCCGCGACCTCAACCGCGAATTCGACTGGAACCTGCCGGACGAGGAAGCCACCACCATCGCCGGACTGGTGATTCACGAGGCCCGCACCATCCCCGAGCCCCGCCAGACCTTCATGTTCCATGACTTCAAGTTCGAGATCCTGCGCCGTCAGCGCAATCAGATCACCCTGATCCGCATCACCCCGCCGGCCGGTCTGCGGCCCGGCGAGCGCAGCGCCCAGCCGTCCGGCTGAAAACGGGTGCCGGCCGATGTTCGCTGATCTGGCGGCGATCATTGCGCCGACCGTGCTGGTCGCCGGACTGGGCTACGGCTGGGCCCGGCTGGGCTATCCGTTCGAACATGGCTTTGTCACCCGCATCGCGTTCAACGTCGGCGCCCCGAGCCTGATTTTCGCGGCGCTGAGCGCCCCGCCCGGCGGGACCCTGGATCTGGGCTCGATGGCGATCGCCGCCGGCCTCGCCTATGTCGCCTTTCTGGCCCTGGCCTGGGCGGTCACCCGGATGGCCCGGCTGGATCCGGCGATCTATTTGCCGCCGCTGGCCTTTCCCAACACCGGCAACATGGGACTGCCGCTTTCCCTGTTCGCCTTCGGCGAGACCGGGCTGGCCTACGGTATCGCCTTTTTCGTCACCGGCACGGTGCTTCAGTTCACCGTCGGCGTGGCGGTGTCTTCCGGGCGCCTCGGGCTCAAGGACCTGGTGCGCGCACCGGTGCTTTATGCCACGGCGGCCGCCGTGGTTTTGCTGGTTCTGGGGATCACGCCGCCGCGCTGGCTGCTCAACACCACCCGGCTGGTCGGCGACCTGACGATCCCGCTGATGCTGCTCACCCTGGGCGTGTCGCTGGCCCGGCTTCAGGTCTCGAGCTTTGGCCGCAGTGCCGCCTTTGCGGTGCTGCGGCTGGCCAGCGGCGTGGCGATCGGGATCGGTGTCGCCCATCTGCTGGGCCTCGAGGGGGCGGCCCGCGGCGTGACCATCATCGAGGCGACGATGCCGGCCGCCGTGCTGAACTATCTGCTGGCGTCGCGCTACCAGCGCCAGCCCGAAGAAGTGGCCGGGATCATCCTGCTGTCTACGCTGCTCTCGTTCCTGACGCTGCCGGCGCTGCTCAGCCTTGCGCTGGGTTAACGCGTCCCCGCGTCCTCCCCGGGGGCCGCCGCCGAGATCGCCAGGGCGTGAAGGTCGCCGGCGAGCTCCTCGGAGAGCACGTCATAGACCAGGCGCTGGCGCGCAAGCCGCGACTTGCCGGCAAAGGCCTGCGAGACGATCCGCACCCGGAAATGGGTGCCGCCGCCGGGCCGCGCCCCGGCGTGCCCGGCATGTGCCGCGGATTCGTCGATGACCTCGATGGATGTCGGCGACAGTGCTGCCTTGAGCTTGGCCTCGATCGCATCCTTAGTGGCCATGGTGTTGGTGCTCCCTTTACCAATTTCGGCGATCATCGCCGGATGCAGGGCTCTGTCAAGCGGGTTGCGGGCTGCCGCCTCGGCTTTGTCATAGCCCTTGACGATTGCCTCTTTAGAGGCGAGATAAAAGAGTGCGACGGGGTGACAGAGCGCGCCACGGCGGCGCCAGGACTTGCCGCAAGCCCCGGATTTCCGCCGATCGCCACTTGATCCCATGCGCCTGCCCGTGATAGCGCATGTCTGCGAAGATGGGCCTTTGCGAACACGGACCCCAGAAAGGATGACCAGCGTTTCATGATATCGTATGACCACATGCCCGGGAACAACGGCTTGCCGGATGCCCGGGTTTCCGCCCGCGAGGTCTTCGGGATCGAAAGCGATCTCGAGATCCCGGCGTTTTCCGAACCCAACGAATATGTGCCGGCGCGCGACGACGCCTATCTGTTCGACCAGGAGACGACGCTCGCGATTCTCGCCGGCTTCGCCTTCAATCGCCGGGTGATGATCCAGGGCTATCACGGAACCGGCAAGTCGACCCATATCGAGCAGGTCGCATCCCGGCTCAACTGGCCCTGCGTGCGCATCAATCTCGACAGCCACATCAGCCGCATCGATCTGATCGGCAAGGACGCCATCGTGCTGCGCGACGGCAAGCAGGTGACCGAATTTCGCGAAGGGCTGCTGCCCTGGGCGGTGCAGACGCCGACCGCCCTGGTGTTCGACGAATATGATGCCGGGCGGCCCGACGTGATGTTCGTGATCCAGCGCGTCCTCGAAGTCGAGGGGCGGCTCACCCTGCTCGACCAGAATCGGGTGATTGAGCCGCATCCCTCGTTCCGGCTGTTCGCCACCGCCAACACCATCGGCCTCGGCGATACCACCGGCCTCTATCACGGCACCCAGCAGATCAACCAGGGCCAGATGGACCGCTGGAACATCGTCACCACGCTCAACTATCTGCCCCATGACAAGGAAGTCGGGATCGTGCTGGCCAAGCTGCCGAGCTTCGATACGCCGGACGGGCGCGCCATGATCAGCAAGATGGTCCGGGTTGCCGATCTCACGCGGGCCGGCTTCATCGCCGGCGACATCTCGACCGTGATGTCGCCGCGCACGGTGCTGACCTGGGCCCAGAACTGGGAGATCTTCGGAGATATCGGGTTCGCCTTCCGGGTCACCTTCCTGAACAAGTGCGACGAGCTGGAGCGCCCGACCGTGGCCGAATACTACCAGCGGTGCCTGGGTGAGGAACTGCCCGAATCGGCAGCCAACATCTGCCTGCACGCCGCCTCGCAATAGCGGGATTGGCGATGGCCCAGTCCGAGAACCCCGTCGAGCCTTTCAAGCGCGCCCTGGCCGCGGCCATGCGGGCGGTCGGCGAAACCCGGGACCTGGCCGTCGATTTCGGCATCGAGAAGCCCCGGCTCAAGGGGCATGAGGCGCGCCTGCCCCTGCCGTCGCGCGACATGCGCGCCGACGAGGTCGCCAGCATCCGCGGCGAGGCCGATGCGCTGGCGCTGCGCCTCAAGCATCATGACGCCGCAATGCACAGAAAACGCGCGCCCCAGGGCGGGACGGCGCGCGAGATTTTCGATCTGGTCGAGCAGACCCGGGTCAATGCGCTGGGCGCCATGCAGATGGAAGGGCTTGCCCGCAACCTCGACGCGGCGCTGGTGCAGCATTGCCTGGAGCGCGGGTTTCACCTGGTCCGCCGGCGCGAGGAGGCGCCGCTCAACGAGGTCATCGCACTGATGCTGCGCGAGCGCCTGACCGGCGCCAAGCCGCCGCGCGAGGCCCAGCGCATGGTCAACCTGTGGCGCAAATGGATCGAGAAAAAGGCCGGCAAGGACCTCGACCGCCTGGCCGAAGCGGTCGACGATCAGGAGGCGTTTGCCCGGCTCTCCCGGCAACTGATCTCGGACCTCGATATCGCCGACGAGCCGAGCGAGGACCTGGAACAGGACGACGAGAACCAGCAGTCGGACGCCGACACCTCGGCCGAGTCCGGCGACAGCGACAGCGGCGCCCCCGACAGCGCCCCGAGCGATGCCGAAATGGACGACCAGGAGGGCTCGGACGAGTCGGACCAGGCGGTGGCGCTGGAAACCGCCGCCCTGATGGACGACGACGACCCCGACACCGATGGCGAGGGCCTGACGCCCTGGCGGCCGGAATTCAGCGGCACGGACGACGTGCAGCAGTCGTTTTACCGGGTGTTCACCAGCGAGTTCGACGAGATCATCGAGGCCCGGGATTTGTGTGATTCGGAAGAGCTCGGGCGACTGCGCGCCCAGCTCGACCGCCAGCTCGAAACGCTCCAGAGCGCTGTCGGCAAGCTCGCCAACCGCCTCCAGCGCCGGCTCATGGCCAAGCAGAACCGGACCTGGGATTTCGACCTCGAGGAAGGCCTGCTCGATACCGCCCGGCTCTCGCGCGTGGTCATCGACCCGGTCCACCCCCTGTCCTTCAAGATGGAAAAGGACATCGATTTCCGCGACACCGTGGTCACCCTCCTGATCGACAATTCCGGCTCGATGCGCGGCCGGCCGATCACCATCGCGGCGATGTGCGCCGACATGCTGGCCCGCACGCTGGAGCGCTGCGGGGTCAAGGTGGAAATCCTCGGCTTCACCACGCGCGCCTGGAAGGGCGGCCAGTGCCGCGAGGCCTGGCTGGCCCGCGGCAAGCCGGAAAATCCCGGCCGGCTCAATGACTTGCGCCACGTCATCTACAAGGCCGCCGACCTCCCCTGGCGCCGCGCCCGCAAGAACCTCGGCCTGATGCTCAAAGAGGGGCTGCTCAAGGAGAACATCGACGGCGAGGCGCTGCTGTGGGCCCATGACCGGCTGGTCGGGCGGCCCGAGCAGCGACGCATCCTGATGGTGATTTCCGACGGCGCCCCGGTCGACGACAGCACGCTGTCGAGCAATTCCGCCAACTATCTGGAGCGCCATCTGCGCCAGGTGATTCACTGGATTGAACGGCGCTCGCCGGTGGAGCTGATCGCCATCGGCATCGGCCATGATGTCACCCGCTATTACCGGCGCGCGGTCACCATCGTCGACGCCGAGCAACTCGGCGGGGTGATGATCGAGAAGCTGGTCGAGCTGTTCGAGGAACCTGCCGCGCAACCCGCCGGCCGGCGCCGCCGCACCAGGGCCGACGCCGCCACCCGGGTGCTGGCGTCGTAGAGCGTGTGTCCGCGATCGATAATTGAAACTGGAACCAGCCGTCAGGCCTGGGCTTCGGC
>CAZZKF010000010.1:39473-50924 GCA_964654995.1 uncultured Alphaproteobacteria bacterium
CGTATCGGCCGCCGCGCGCTTCTTCTCGATCTCGCGCTTGAGGCGCCGGGCCTTGAGTGACAGCTTGGAGTCCGCCGTTTTCAGCAGATAGGCGTCCAAGCCGCCATTATGCTCGACCGAACGCAGGCCGTAGGTCGAGACCCGGAAACGCACGGTCCGCCCCAGGGTGTCGCTGAGCAGCGAGACCTGCTGCAGATTGGGCAGGAAGCGGCGACGGGTCTTGTTGTGGGCATGGCTGACGTTGTTTCCGGTCTGCACGCCCTTGCCGGTCAATTCACAGCGCCGTGCCATGATCCGCTCCTTGTTCCTTGCTGCCGGCCCCGCCACGGGGCCGGCTGGCCATCCTTGATCAGGCCGCGAGGTATAGGCCAGACGGCAAAAGCCGTCAAGAGGCGCGCGCGCCCGTCCCGTCGCCGTCCGTATCCAGTTCGAGAAGATCGAGAACCCGGGCCCGCCGCTCGTCCAAGGCGCCTGTCTCCTGCAGGGCGCCGCAGCGCGCCAGCACCGCCGCCCAGACCTCGTCCAGGCCGGTGCCGTCGCGGGCCGAGGCGAGCAGAACCTCGGGCGTCGCGGCGCCCGACCGCGCCGGGGTGAGCGTCAGGGCGGCGCGATAGCTGGCCGCCGTCGTCTCGGCGGTGGGTTTGAGATCGCCGTCCGCCTTGTTGACGACGATCAGGTCGGCGAGCTCGACAATGCCGCGCTTCATGCCCTGCAGTTCGTCGCCACCGCCGGGTGCAATCAGCAGCACGAAAACGTCGACGAGGCCGGCCAGCACCGCCTCCGACTGGCCGACGCCGACGGTCTCGATGATGACCACATCGTAGCCGGCGGCTTCCGCCAGCAGCATCGCTTCCGCGGTACGCGGTGCCACGCCGCCGAGCGCCCCCGAAGACGGCGACGGGCGAATGAAGGCGCGCGGGTCGGCAGCGAGTTTCTGCATGCGGGTCTTGTCGCCCAGGATCGAGCCGCCCGAGCGGGCCGAGGACGGGTCCACGGCGAGGACCGCGACCTTGTGGCCGTCGCCCGTGAGCCGGGTGCCCAAGGCCTCGATGAAGGTCGATTTGCCGACGCCGGGCGCGCCGGTCAGCCCCAGGCGCACGGCCTTGCCGGTGCGCGCGCGCACGGCCCGTAACACCGCCCGGGCCTGCGCCCGGTGGTCGGCGCGGGTGGATTCGCACAGGGTGATGGCGCGCGCCAGGGCCGCCCGGTGGCCGGCCGAGACCGCGGCCGCAAGCTGTGCGGCCTGCGCTTCCTGCTCAGGCGCGGGCGCGTCCGCCATCCCGGGCCCCTTCCGCCCCGCTCAATATATCGATCACCTGGGCGGCGGCCTGCGAGATATCGGTTCCGGGGCCGAAAATCGCCGCCACGCCGGCCGCATACAGGGCCTCGTGATCGGGCTGCGGCACGATGCCGCCGCAGATCACCCGGATGTCGCCGCGCCCGGCTGCCTCGAGCGCCTCGATCAAAGCCGGAACCAGGGTCTTGTGGCCGCCCGCCTGGCTGGACACGCCGATCACGTGCACGTCGTTTTCGATCGCCTGTTTGGCGACTTCCTCGGGCGTCTGGAACAGCGGCCCGATATCGACATCGAAGCCCATGTCGGCAAAGGCGGTGGCGATCACCTTGGCCCCGCGGTCGTGACCATCCTGGCCGACCTTGGCCACCAGAATCCGCGGCCGCCGGCCTTCGCGGGCGGCGAATTCCTCGATCTTGCGGCGAACCATCTCGAACCCCTCGTCATCCTGGCGGACCGCCCCGTAGACACCGGACACGGCCTGAATCTCGGCCCGGTGGCGGCCAAACACATCCTCCATGGCGCCGGAGATTTCGCCCAGCGTCGCCCGCGCCCGGGCCGCTTCAAGGGCAGCGTCGAGAAGGTTTTCGTCGCTGGCCGCCGCCGCCCTGAGCGCGTCCAGCGCAGCCTGGACACGGGCCTCATCGCGGGTCTTGCGCACCTGTTGGAGGCGCGCGACCTGGGCCTCGCGCACGGCGCGATTGTCGATCTCGCGCACCTCCACTTCAGTGGGCTTTGGCGGCGCAAACCGGTTGACGCCGACAATCACCTCTTCGCCGCGCTCGATGCGCGCCTGACGCCGGGTCGCCGCCTCCTCGATCAGCAGCTTGGGCATGCCGCTCTGTACCGCCCTGGTCATGCCGCCCAGGGTTTCCACCTGGGCAATCAGATCGCGTGCCGCCGCCGCCACCGAATGGGTCAGCGCCTCGATATAATAGCTGCCGCCCAGCGGATCGACGACCCTGGGCACCCCGGTTTCATGCTCGAGAATGAGCTGGGTGTTGCGGGCAATGCGCGCCGAATCCTCGGTCGGCAGGGCGATCGCCTCATCGAAGGCATTGGTATGCAGGCTCTGGGTGCCGCCCAGCACGGCGGCCATCGCCTCAAAGGCGGTGCGGATGATGTTGTTGTAGGGGTCCTGCTCGGTGAGGCTGACGCCCGAGGTCTGGCAGTGGGTGCGCAGCATCATCGAGCGTGGCTTCGCCGCCCCGAAGTCTTGCATGATTTCCGCCCACAACAGCCGCGCCGCGCGCAGCTTGGCGATTTCCATGAAAAAGTTCATGCCGATGCCGAAAAAGAACGACAGCCGGCCGGCGAACTGATCGACGTCGAGACCGCGGGTGAGCGCCGCGCGCACATATTCCTTGCCGTCGGCCAGCGTAAAGGCGAGTTCCTGAACCTGCGTCGCCCCGGCCTCGTGCATGTGGTAGCCGGAAATCGAGATCGAATTGAACCGCGGCATGTGGTGCGCCGCATATTCGATGATGTCGGCAACGATCCGCATCGACGGCTCGGGCGGATAGATATAGGTGTTGCGGACCATGAATTCCTTGAGGATGTCGTTCTGGATGGTGCCGGCCAGATCCTTCGCCGCCACCCCCTGTTCCTCGGCGGCGACGATATAGAACGCCATGGTCGGGATCACCGCGCCATTCATGGTCATCGACACCGACATCTCGTTCAAGGGAATGCCGTCGAACAGGCGTTTCATGTCCTCGACCGTGTCGATGGCAACGCCGGCCTTGCCGACATCGCCGGCGACGCGCGGGTGATCGGAATCGTACCCGCGGTGGGTGGCGAGATCGAAGGCGACCGAAAGCCCCTTCTGTCCGGCCGCCAGATTGGCGCGATAAAAGGCGTTGGACTCTTCGGCGGTCGAGAACCCGGCATATTGGCGGATGGTCCACGGCCGGTTGGCATACATGGTGGCGCGCACGCCGCGGATGAACGGGGCGAAGCCGGGGAGCGCGCCGGCAATCTCCAGCTCTTCAAGGTCAGCGGCGGTATAAAGCGGTTTGACGGCAATGCCTTCGGGAGTATTCCAGGTCAGCGTTTCGGGATCGCGCCCGCCGAGTTCGCGGGCAGCAAGTGCCCGCCAGTCGTCCAAGGTGTGGCTCGGAAAATCGGCCATATTGAAGCCCTGTCTGCTTGCTTTCCTGCGGTCTGCCGCCAGTCATAGGGCGCCGCTGTGCCCAAGTCAATTGACCGGAAAGTCGAAGCCGGGGCTTGTCAAAGCGCCGGCCAAAGCCGATTCTGCACCCATGAGCGATGTGCTGATGCCGCCGCCCCAAGCCCCGAGCCCCAACCCGGCGTTCACCTCCGCCGATCCGGTCGTCAGGCCGGCGGCCGGCCGGCTGGCGATGGTGCTGGGGCCGACGAATACCGGCAAGACCCATCTGGCGGTCGAGCGCATGCTGGGCCATTCATCGGGAATCATCGGCCTGCCGCTGCGCCTGCTGGCGCGCGAGATTTATGACCGTATCGTCGCCGCGCGCGGGCCCCGCGCTGTCGCCCTGGTCACCGGCGAGGAAAAGATCACGCCGGCCAATCCCGCCTACTGGGTGTGCACGGTCGAGGCCATGCCGATGCAACGCGACGTCGCCTTCCTGGCGGTCGACGAAATCCAGCTCTGCGCCGACCCGGAACGCGGCCATGTGTTCACCGACCGGCTGTTGCGGGCGCGCGGCCGCGAAGAGACCCTGTTTCTGGGTGCCGAGACCATGCGCCCGGTCCTGCGCCGGCTGCTGCCGGAGGCCGAATACATCACCCGCCCGCGCTTCTCCCGGCTGACTTATGCCGGCGCCGCCAAGCTCAGCCGCCTGCCGCGGCGCAGCGCAGTGGTGGCCTTTTCCGCAGCAGATGTCTATGCCGTGGCCGAGTTGCTGCGCCGTCAGAAAGGCGGCGCGGCGGTGGTCATGGGGGCCTTGAGCCCGCGCACCCGCAACGCCCAGGTGGCGCTGTATCAGAACGGCGACGTCGACTACCTGGTGGCCACCGATGCCATCGGCATGGGGCTCAACATGGACATCGACCATGTTGCCTTTGCGTCTCTCGAGAAATTCGACGGCCAGCGCCGCCGGCCGCTCACCCCGGCCGAGCTGGCCCAGATCGCCGGGCGCGCCGGTCGGCATCTGAACGACGGCAGCTTCGGGCTGCTGGTCGATGGCCGCACTGGCCGGGGACTGGCGCCCGAGGTGGTTGCCCGGATCGAGGAGCACCGCTTTGCGCCGGTCACGCGGCTACAGTGGCGCAACAGCCGGCTCGATTTCTCGTCGCCGGCGGCGCTGCTGCGCAGCCTCGAGCGATCGGCCCCGTTGCGGGTTCTGACGCGGACGCCGGAGGCCGAGGATATGCTGGTCCTGAAAGCCTTGATGCGTGAAGCCGACATTCTGGAGCTTGCCCGCGGCCCCGTCGCCACCGCGCGCCTTTGGGATGTCTGCCGCATCCCCGACTTCCGCAAGACGCTGGCCGACGTTCACGCCCGCCTGGTCGGGCGGATCTACCGTTTGCTGATGGAAGGTGACGGCCGGCTGCCCGATGACTGGCTGGCCCGCCAGATCGCCCGGCTGGAGCGCACCGACGGCGACATCGACACGCTGGCCAACCGCATCGCCCATATCCGCACCTGGACCTACGTCGCCAACCGCCCCGACTGGGTCAACGATCCGGCTCACTGGCGCGAGCGCACCCGGGCCGCCGAGGACCGGCTCTCGGACGCCCTGCACGAGCGCCTCACCCAGCGTTTTGTCGATCGCCGCAGCGCCGTGCTGATGCGCCGCCTGGGCGGCGACGGCCCGCTTTATGCCGGTGTCAGTGCCGGGGGCGAGGTCACGGTCGAGGGCGAGCACGTGGGGCGCATCGAAGGGCTCGCCTTTTCGCCCGTGCTCACCGGCTCGGGCACCGCCGACCGTACCGTTCTGCACGCCGCCACCAGGGCCTTGCGGCGCGAGATCGCGGTGCGATTGCAGCGTCTCCTCAACGCTCCGGACGGGGATATCTCCTTGCGCATCGATCGCCGCCGCGGCACCGCCTCCGTGGTCTGGGAGGGCGGCGTGCTCGCCGACCTGATTGCCGGCCACGATCTGCTCAGCCCGCGCCTGCGCCTGCGCCGCAACGATCTGCTGCCGGGCGGCGCACACGACCGCCTGCGCCGCCATCTCGAGGCCTGGCTGACGCGCCACATCACCGCCCGGCTGGCGCCGCTGATGAAGATCCGCGAGCTGCTTGCCGGCCGCGCCGGCGAAGCCGCGGCCCTGAGCGGCCCGGCACGCGGCATTCTCTTTCAGATGGCCGAACATCTGGGCGCGGTTCCGCGCGCCCGGGTGCGAGCCCAGTTGCGGGCGCTGACCCCGGCCGACCGGCGGCGCTTGCGGGGGCTCGGCGTGCGCTTCGGCGAGACCGGCCTGTCCCTGTCCGGGCTGCACAAACCGTCGGCCCGCCGCTTGTGCCAGGTGCTGTGGCGGGCCGCTCACCCGGATACCGGGAAGGCGCCCCTGATCGATGTCCGGGTGGCCGTGCATCGAGTGCCGGCGGGCGCCGATCACGCCCTGTACCGCGCTGCCGGCTATGTCATCATCGGCGATCTGGCGGTCCGGCGCGAGCGCCTCGAGGCGCTGGCGCGGGCTGCCCGGCGCCTTGCCAGGGGCGGCGCCTTCGCGATCACCGCGGCGCTGACGACGCGGCTGCGGGCAACCCCGGCCGAGACCCGCACATGCCTGAAATTCCTCGGCTACCGTCCTTGCCGCCGCGACGGAGTCGAGCTGTTCGAGCGCCCGGCTGCGGTGCCGGCGCGGCCACGGCGAAAGACCGGAAAGCGGCGCCCCGGGCCCCGCCCGGACTCGCCCTTTGCCGAGCTCGCCCGCCTGCGCCGCCGCGGCGCGAAAGGCGCGTCATGAGCGAGCCCTTCGCAGCCCCGCCGGCACCGGCCGGCCAGCGCATCGACAAGTGGCTGTGGTACGCCCGCTTCACCCGCTCGCGCACGCTTGCCGCCAAGCTCTGCCGGTCCGGCCGGTTGCGGGTCAACCGGGTGCGCATCGACCGGCCGAGCGTGATCGTCAAGGTCGGCGACGTGCTGACCTTTCCGCTGGGGCGCGCCATCCGGGTGGTCCGGGTTCTCGCCCCCGGCAGCCGGCGCGGCCCGGCCGCCGAAGCCCGCCAGTTGTACGAGGACCTGGCGCCCCCGTCGCCAGCGCGGGCATCATCGCGCAGTGACGCCACGCCCAGCCCGGGGCAGCGCCAACCGGGCAGCGGCCGGCCGACCAAAAGCGCGCGACGCGCCATCGATGCCCTGATCGGCAAGAATTGAAGCGCGCACTGCATGCCGAACAGTATCTTGCCAGGACGCCGCTTCCGGCGTAGACAAAACCGCGCGGGCGGCGCCTGGAGCGCAGACTAGGGAACACCGAAACGACCATGTTCGACAAGATCAAGACCCTGCTGGCCGTCAGCCCCGATGCCGATGGCCCCGGCCGGCGCGGGCCGGTGGACATGAAGGTGGCGGCCGCCGCCCTGATGGTCGAGGCGGCGCGCATGGATTCGCACTTCGATGAGGCCGAGCGGGCCACCATCGCCCGGCTTCTGCAACGCCGCTTCGGGCTCAGCCCCGAGGAAACACAGACGCTGATCGAGGAAGCCCGGCAAGCCCAGGATGCGTCCAACCAACTGCTCGGCTTCACCCGCGCGATCAAGGATCACTTCGACGAGGCCGAGCGCATCGAGTTGATCGAGATGCTCTGGGAGGTGGTCTATGCCGACGGGATTCTCGATGATTTCGAAGCGAATCTCTTGCGTCGCATCGGCGGTTTGCTCTATGTATCCGACCGAGACAGGGGCTTGGCCCGCAAAAGAGTGTTGAAGAAACTGGGCCTCGACGTAAATTGATTGACAGGCATTGCACGGCCGACCGCCGGATTCAACGGCGGGCAGACCCGGCAAATGATCGCACCGGCGCAAGCTTGATGCCGGTAGAAACAAGGAAACGACAACCGGAACCGAGACCGGACAAACACGGGAGAAAGGAATGACCTACGTCGTTACGGAAGCCTGCATCAGGTGCAAATACATGGACTGCGTCGAGGTTTGCCCCGTCGACTGCTTTTACGAAGGCGAGAACATGCTCGTCATCAACCCCGACGAATGCATCGACTGTGGCGTCTGTGAGCCGGAATGCCCGGCCGAAGCGATCATGCCGGATACCGAGGAAGGCACCGAGAAATGGGTCGAGCATAACGCCAAATACGCGGAGATCTGGCCCAACATCACCCAGAAGGGCGAGGTGCCGCCGGATGCCGACGACATGAAGGACGTTCCCAACAAACTGGAGAAGTTCTTCAGCCCGAAACCGGGCAAGGGGTCGTAAACCGGCGCCTTTTTCCCGGCCGATGGTGGGCCGCAGCGTCGCCTGTCACAAGACTGACGAAAAACGCACAAAAACGCACAAAAACCGGCCGAAAACGTGCCAAAATCTGTGGCATTTCGTCCCATAGGGGTGTCTTTTTGTCACTTATTGTGGTATCTTGAAACAAATTGAGCAACTTGACTGAATCAATTGCGGGGCGAGCGGCCGGATGGGCCCGCCCATTTTTTCTGCACAGACCGGGCAACAGACTCCGCCGGAGGTAATGACGGACCTGAGGTTCTTCGGCAGCACGGCCCCGCGAGTCGATGAGAAAGAGAGCATGACCAAGACCAAAACCTGTGATTTCAATGTCGGGGATTTCGTCGTCTATCCGACCCACGGCGTCGGCAAGATTACGGCCATCGAGACCCAGGAAATTTCCGGGATGACGCTGGAATTGTTCGTCCTCTATTTCGACAAAGAGAAAATGACCGTTCGCGTGCCGACCGTGAAGGCCCGCCAGGTCGGCATGCGCCGCCTGTCGTCGCCGGAGACCATCAAGAACGCGTTTACGACCCTGCGCGGCCGGGCGCGGGTCAAGCGCACCATGTGGAGCCGCCGCGCCCAGGAATACGAGGCCAAGATCAATTCCGGCGATCCGATCTCGATCGCCGAGGTGGTCCGCGACCTCCACCGCAACGAAGGTCAGGCCGAGCAGTCCTACAGCGAACGCCAGATCTACGAAGCGGCCTTGGCGCGGCTCGCCCGCGAGGTGGCGGCGGTCGAACAGATCGAGGAAGAGGCGGCCGTCGACCGGCTCGAGGACACGCTCCGCGCCGCCTGATCCCGGCGACGCCGTTCACACACCATAAATCCTTTTCTTGCGCAGCCCCCCGTGCCCCTCGGGCGCGGGGGGTCTCTTTGTGCCGACCTGTCGAAAAACCGGGCGGCCCTCAAAGCTTACACCTTGTAAAACAAACTGCTACTCCATCGATTGGAATCATTCCAATACACAGCGCCTTCCTGTATACTGGGCTCGTGCCGGCGCCGATTCGCCGGCTGACAGGCCGGGCCCCCGGCCACTGTGCCACGGCCCGGCGAGCCGTTTGGCAGAACGATGACCATGACCCGCACATCTTCAAGCGCCAGCCCGGCCGACCGGTTGTTCCGGGCGGCGATGGCGATCCCGATGCTCGATCGCGCTCGCGAGCTCGAGCTCGCCCGGCGCTGGCGCGAAGCCGGCGATGAGGCGGCGCTCGATGAACTGGTCAGCGCGTACCTGCGCCTGGTGATCAGCATCGCCCGGCGCTACCGGGCCTATGGCCTGCCGGTCTCGGACCTCGTGCAGGAAGGCATGCTCGGCCTGATGCGCGCCGCCGAGCGCTTCGAGCCCGACCGCAACGTGCGCTTTTCCACCTATGCCGGCTGGTGGGTGCGGGCCGCCATTCAGGATTTCGTGCTGCGCAACTGGTCGATCGTGCGCACCGGCACGACATCGGCGCAGAAGTCCCTGTTCTTCAAGTTCCGCAAACTGAAGGCGCAGATCGACGGCCACCCGGTGGATCCGCTGTCCCGGGAAGAGCGCCAGCGCGTCGCCCGCATGCTGGGCGTGCGGTTGCGCGATGTCGAG
Source organism: uncultured Alphaproteobacteria bacterium (assembly GCA_964654995.1). Lineage (GTDB taxonomy): Bacteria > Pseudomonadota > Alphaproteobacteria > CAZZKF01 > CAZZKF01 > CAZZKF01. The sequence goes on from CAZZKF010000010.1 coordinate 48,735, forward strand.
GCCATGGAGGGGCGCCTGGCGCGCGCCGATCAGTCGCTGAACGCGCCGATCTCGGACCATGGCGAGCGCGAATGGCTGGATACCCTGGCCGATGAACGCCCGTCGCCGGAAGACGCGGCCATCGCCAGCATCGACGGCCGGCGCTGGCACCGGCGGCTCAACCGGGCGCTGCGCCAGCTCTCAAGCCGCGAGCGCCTGATCATCCGCACGCGGCGCCTGGGCGCCGAGCCGGTGACGCTCTCGACCCTGGGGGAGCGCCTCGGCATCAGCAAGGAGCGCGTGCGCCAGATCGAGCAGCAGGCGCTGGGCAAGCTGCGCGCCCTGCTCAATCCGGACGGCGGCGGCTGGCCGCCCCCCTTCGGGGCCCGTTCCGGCTGACCAGCTTGACCTTTTGCCCCGGCTTGAGCGGCTGGCCGGGGGTGAGCGCATTCAGGACCAGAAAGGTCTCGCGCGGATATTTGCTCACCGCCATGCGGCTGGCCAGCGTCTCCACCGTATCGCCGGGTTTCACCGTGACGATGCGGATGCGCGGTGCGGCGCTCGGCGCCTCGTCCGGGCGCAGCCGGCGGAAGCTGTAGGTCATGCGCCGCATGGCCTCGGCCAGCGCCGCGGTTCGCGCCACCGGGGTGACGATCCGGAAGCGATAGACCCGGGCGCCGGAAAAGCGGATGGCGATATAGCGGATGTCGAAGCGCCCGCCCTGACCCGAAGTGCGGGTCACACCGGTCGCCGCCTCCATGCCGTTGACGGTGAGCGGCTCGACCCCGGTGAGCCCGGCCCTGGCACCCCACTCGGCGCTCAGGTAACGCTGCATGGAGACACCCGGCGCAACCCGCGCGGCATCGAAGACGATATAGCTCGGCCCCGGGCCCTTGGCGATCACTGCCTCGTCCGTATTGGACATCTGAAAGCCGGGCGGCACGGTAAAGGTAAAGCCCAGCGCCGGATGCACGAACCGCCGGCCGTCGACCACCCCGTCCCTGGGATCGTCGCCGTAGGTGATGCCGTCGATCATGTCCAGAAAGCGGTCGCGGTGGCGCGGCCGGGCGTAGGGCCTGGCGCCGGCGCCGGCGGCGACGGCAATCGCCTCGCGTACCCGCTTGGGCGTGCTCGGGTGGGTGGCGAAAAAGCCGCCCCCGCCACCACCGGCACCGGTCACCTTTGCTTCCAGGGCGCTGTAGCGGGCCAGCGTGGCGAGAAAGTCGGCCTCGGCGAAGGGGTCATAGCCGGTGCCCGTCAGATAGCGCACACCGAGACGGTCGGCCTGCGATTCCTGCTGGCGCGAAAAGCCGGCGAGATAAAGCTCGCTCCCCACCTTGGCCAGCTCCTGAACCATGGAATTCCCGGTCACCGCCCCGAGGATCAGGCTGCCGAGCCCGGCCATCGTCGCGCGGCTGTAGCGCCGGGCCGTATGGCGGGCGGTGACATGGCCGATCTCGTGGGCCAGAACGCTGGCCAGCTCGGCCTCGGAATTGGCCAGCGCGATCAGCCCGCGGGTGACATAGACATAGCCGCCGGGAAGCGCGAAGGCGTTGACGATGGCCGAGTTGAGCACGGTAAAGGTGAACGGCGCCCCGGCCTTCTCCGAATGGGCGACCAGCCGGCCGCCGATCGCCGCGACATAGGCGCCGAGCTCCGGGTCGTCATAGACGCCGCCGAACTGGGCCAGAACCTTGGGGTGCTCCTCGGCGCCGATTTTGGCTTCCTGGGCCGGGCTCATGAACAGCCCGCCACCGCTGCCGCCGCCGGCCGGATCGGTCGTCTCGCAGGCGCCAAGCGTCAGCAGCGCCGCGCCGATCACCGCCGGAACAAGGCGCCGGTGGCGCGCAATCATCGCCCGGTCTCCGGAGACGGCGCCGGCACGCCGGCCCGAGGCTCGGCGAATTCGATCTGTTCGGGATGGTCGACTTCGATCATCGCTCCGTTCCAGCGCTTGACCCATCCGCGCACCCGCAAGGCCCGCCCGGCCAGCTCGGCCGGATCGCGCCACGGCCAGGCAAAGGCCCTGAGCGCGCGCGGCTCAATCAGGATAGTGAAATCGCGCCTCCAGTCATCTCCGAAATTGATGTACAGACGCCCGCGCACCATGCTGGCGCGTCTCACCTCCCCTTCGATCAGATGGAAGCCGCCGACCGCCGCATCGGCGCGGGTCGCCGGGCGGATGCGGTAGAAGGGATGCCCCCAGATGCC
>CAZZKF010000011.1:0-48761 GCA_964654995.1 uncultured Alphaproteobacteria bacterium
TTTGGCGGCCATTGTGCCGGGCGCGCGGGGCTGGCGCAAGCAAGGCGCCGGCGAATAACCCCGTGAGAATCTGAGTGACGTCGGAAATCCTGGGCGGCGTTGACTTATTCGGCCTTGTGCTTTTCAACCCATTCGCGGGCGCGGCGCCGGGCATCGGCGATATCGGCCGGGGTCATGTCTTTCGCCACGCTGTCCCGCGCCTTCGCAGCATTATCAACGCCTTGGGACGCAGCGAGGTCAAGCCACATATGGGCGGCAACATCGTCTTTCCGGACACCTTTGCCGAGGCGGTGCAGGATGCCGAGATTGAACTCGGCTGACCCGTGGCCCTGTTCGGCGGCAAGGCGGAACCATTTTGCCGCTTCGGCCGGGTCCCGTGCAACGCCCCGGCCAGCAAGATACAGAATGCCGAGATTGAACCGGGCTGATGCGCTGCCCTGATCTGCGGCTAGGCGGAACCATTTCACCGCTTCGAGGTCGCTCTGGGGTACGCCCTGACCGTTCAGATACACGACGCCAAGATCATATTGGGCTTCCATATGGCCCTGCTCGGCTGCCAGGCGAAGCCACTTTGCCGCTTCCGCGTCGTCCTGGGGAACGCCTTCGCCGTAGAGATAGGCAGCGCCAAGTCGGTATTGGGCTCTGGTAAGGTCCTGCTCGGCGGCGCGGCGGAACCAGTTTGCCGCTTCCGCATCGTCATTGGGAACACCCCGGCCGTTCATGTACATGACGCCGAGATTGAACTGGGCGAACCGGTCACCCTGCTCCGCCGCGAGGCGGTACCATTTTACCGATTCGACGGCATTTTTCGGGACGCCAAGACCATGCTCGTACATGACGCCGAGATTGTATTGGGCCTGGGCGACCCCTTGCCTGGCAGCAAGGCGAAACCAGTTGGCGGCTTTCGCATAGTCCTGTGGCACGCCGCGACCGGCATTATACAGAATGCCGAGACTGTTTTGGGCCTGAGCAACACCCTGCCTGGCCGCCAGGCGATACCAATTTGCAGCCGCGGCGTAGTCCTGTTGAAGCTCGTAGAGCTCGGCTAGAAGGAGTTGGGCTTTTGTGTCACCCCGTACGGCAAGAGATTGCAGGATGCTCATTGCCTGGGCGAAGTCACCAGCATTGAAGGCATTGACTGCGGACTGGATGCTGGCATCGGTCTGCGGACTTTCGGTCGCGGGCGAACCCTGTGCCAAATTGCCGGTAGGCTCCAGCAGCAGCCACAGCAGGATTCCGAACCCGATCAAGAACTGCATCATTTCCGTCCCGGAAACACCATGTCTCTCAACCCGAGGATACAGTTGGCGGCGAGAGAGCAAAAGGTCGATACGACCGAATGCCTGTTCTTGCGGGGCCGATCAGGTCCGAAACTGACACGGAGCTGACCATTCACTCCACGACCGCAGCTTTGTCGAAGTCGGTTTTCCGCTCAGAATCGGCAAAAACTACATGTCGAAGCGCCCGCTTAATGCAGCTCGCTCCACACCAGCCCGGCGGCGATCGAGAACATGATGGCGGCGATCGCCAGGTCCAGCACCCGCCAGGCCGTGGGCCGGGCGAACACCGGCGCCAGACGCCCGGCGCCGAATCCCAAGCCGTAGAACCAGATCAATGAGGCGCTTGCCGCCCCGATGCCAAAGGCAAGCCGGGCGTCGGGCGGGTGCTGGCCGGCAACACTGCCGATCAGAACCACGGTGTCGAGATAGACATGCGGGTTCAAGAGGCTGACCGCCAGCGTCGTCGCTACGGCGCCGCCAAGCCCCGGCCCGTCGGCGTCGGCCGGACGCAGGGCTTTCGGCCGGATCGCCGCCTTGAGCGCGAGCGCGCCATAGCCGACAAGGAATATGGCGCCGCCCCAGGCGGCCACCCGGGTGAGCCGGGGAAAGGCGGCAACCAGCGCCCCGAAGCCGCCAACGCCGACCGCAATCAGGGCAACATCGATCACAAAACAAAGCGTGGTGACGGCAAGCACGTGCCGGCGGCGAATGCCGCAGCGCAGAACATGGGCGTTCTGGGCGCCGATGGCGATGATCAGGCCGGCGCTCAGCCCGAATCCCTGCGCGGCGGCGCTCAATGTCGTGGCGATCATGGCGGTCCTCCCCGAAGCACCCGGTTGCCTTGTCCAGAGCGCGCCTCAACCCCATGTTATAGCCGGGTACGCCCTTATGAGTCGCGGGCTCCTGAGAGCGGTGTGTGGGGTTTTTTATTGGCCCCTCAAGCGCCGGGCGCTCACATCCGTTCGCTTGGCTTTCGCGCCATAAGGCGCGGTGGCCGGTCGGCCTTGCCTCGGCGCTGCGCACCTCGGGGGTTCGCTTGGGCTTTCGGCTTCGCCGGCGTGCGCGGTCGGCCTTGCCTCGGTGCTGCGCGCGGCGGTCGATTTTGAATTTCAAAACGGCGCGCGAAAGCGATCGCTTATCACCGATCGGCGTTCGAGTTCGAAAGCAAATTACTCCGGAGTTGTGAAATAATATTGCGCGCATGAGGGCGGACCGGCGGGCGACAAGACCAGCCGTCGCCCGAAACGGCCGCCGCACGGGGCCCAAAGTTCGGGCCCGTGCCGGGTTTTTGCAAAGGACCTTCGATGTCTCTGGCTGCTGTCAGCTTGGACGACAAATATACGAAAGAGGAAGGCACGGTTCTGCTGACCGGCATACAGGCGCTGGTGCGCCTGCCGCTGATGCAGAAGCAGCGCGATCGGGCGGCCGGCCTGAACACCGCCGGCTTCATTTCCGGCTATCGTGGCTCGCCCTTGGGCGGCTATGACCTGCAGTTGGAGCGGGCGCGCCAATATCTCGAAGCGCACGACATCCATTTCCAGCCCGGCATCAACGAGGACCTGGCGGCCACCGCGGTGTGGGGCAGCCAGCAGGTCAACGCCTTTCCCGGCGCCAAGTACGATGGCGTCTTTGCCATCTGGTACGGCAAGGCACCGGGGCTGGACCGGTCCTGCGATGCCATACGTCACGGCAATCTCGCCGGCTCGTCGCGCCACGGCGGGGTGCTGATGGTGGTCGGCGACGACCATGCCGCCAAATCCTCGACGATTCCCAGCCAGAGCGAATATTCGTTCATGGACATGGGATTGCCGGTGCTCAACCCGTCGGGCGTTCAGGAAGTGCTGGACTACGGCCTGATCGGCTGGGCGATGTCGCGCTATTCCGGCTGCTGGGTGGGGCTGATCGCGCTGGCCGAGACCATGGACAGCACGGCGACCGTGCTGACCGCGCCGGAGCGCCCCGAGATCGTCATTCCGGAGGATTTCGCGCTGCCGCCCGACGGGGTCAACCTGCGGGTCCCCGATACCGGCATGGAGCAGGAGCGCCGCCTGCACGAATACAAGCTCTATGCGGCGCTGGCCTTTGCCCGGGCCAACGGGCTCAACCGCATCGTCATCGACACGCCCAATCCAAGGCTCGGCATCATCACCACGGGGAAAGCCTATCTCGACGTCCGCCAGGCCTTGGATGATCTCGGCATTTCCGAGCGCGAGGCTTCCGAGCTCGGCATCCGGCTCTACAAGATCGGCATGTCCTGGCCCTTGGACATGGTCGGCGTGCGCCGCTTTGCCGAAGGCCTCGATCAGATCGTGGTGATCGAGGAAAAGCGGGCGGTGATGGAAAACCAGCTCAAGGAGCAGCTTTACAACTGGCCGGTGGCGCAGCGCCCGCGCGTCGTCGGCAAGTTCGACGAGAACCGCAACTGGCTGCTCCCGTCGATGGGCGAGCTGACCCCGGCCCAGGTTGCCCGGGTCATTGCCGCCCGCCTGCCCCAGGACTTCCGCACCGCCCGGATGGAGGCGCGCCTGGCGGCCATCGATTCACGCGAGCGCGAGATCGCCCAGGTCCACTCGAACGTTATCCGCGTCCCCTTCTTCTGTTCCGGCTGTCCGCACAACACCTCGACACGCCTGCCCGAGGGCAGCCGGGCGGTGGCCGGCATCGGCTGCCACTACATGGTCCAGTGGATGGGGCGCAATTCGGAGGTGTTCACCCAGATGGGCGGCGAGGGCGCACCGTGGATCGGCCAGGCGCCGTTTACCGAGGAGCGTCATATTTTCACCAACCTCGGCGACGGCACCTATTACCATTCCGGGCTTCTGGCGATCCGGGCGGCGCTGGCGGCCAAGGTCAACATCACCTACAAGATCCTCTACAACGACGCGGTTGCGATGACCGGCGGCCAGCCGGTCGACGGGCCGCTGTCGGTGCCGATGATTGTCGATCAGGTGCGCGCCGAAGGGGTCGAGCACATCGTCGTGGTCACCGACGAGCCGGACAAATACACCGGCGCGCTGAAGCTGCCATCCGATATCCCGGTCGAACATCGCGACCGGCTGGATGCGGTGCAGCGCCGTTTGCGCGAGACGCCGGGGGTCAGCGTGCTGATCTACGATCAGACCTGCGCGGCCGAGAAGCGCCGGCGGCGCAAGCGCGGGCTCTATCCCGATCCGCCCAAGCGGGTGTTCATCAACGATCTGGTGTGCGAGGGCTGCGGCGACTGCTCGGTGCAGTCGAACTGCCTGTCGGTCGAGCCGCTGGAGACCGAATGGGGCCGCAAGCGCCGCATCAACCAGTCGTCGTGCAACAAGGACTATTCCTGCCTCAAGGGCTTCTGCCCGAGTTTCGTCACCGTCCATGGCGGGCGCATTCGCAAGGCGGAAGCCGTCCCCGTGGCCGAGCTGGAAGCCCTGGTCAAGGACCTGCCGCGTCCCCCGCTTCCCGAACTGGACAAGCCGTACAACCTGCTGGTCACCGGGGTCGGCGGCACCGGCGTGGTGACCATCGGCGCGCTGCTGGCGATGGCCGCCCACATCGAGGGCAAGGGCTGCACGGTGGTCGACATGACCGGACTGGCCCAGAAGGGCGGGGCGGTGATCTCCCACGTGCGCATTGCCCGCAAACCCGGCGATATTCACGCGCCGCGCATTCCCGCCGGCGAGGCCAATGGTCTCTTGGCCTGCGATCTGGTGGTGGCGGCGAGCCCTGAGGCGCTGGCCAAGACCCTGCCCGAGGTCACCCGCGCGGTGGTCAATACCCATATGACACCGACCGCCCAGTTCACCATGGACAACTCGGTCACCTTCGATGTCGACAGCCTGATGGGGCTGGTGCGCCGGGCGACCCGCGAGCATTTCGATGTCGACGGCACCAGCCTCGCCACCGCGCTGCTCGGCGATGCGATTGCCACCAACATGTTCATGCTCGGGTCCGCCTGTCAGCTTGGCCTGGTGCCGGTATCCGTCGAGGCGATCGAGCGTGCCATCGAACTCAACGGCGTCGCCGTGGACATGAACAAGCAGGCGCTGGCCTGGGGCCGCATGGCGGTGCACGACCGCGCCCGCGTCGAAGACATCGCCCGGCCGCTGATCGTCGATGCGGACGAAGCCATCGCCAGTGCGCTCGATGAGGTGGTGGACAAACGCGCCGCCTTCCTCACCGACTATCAGGACGCGGCTTATGCGGCCCGCTACAAGGCGCTGGTTGAGCGGGTGCGCAAGGCGGAAGCGGACAAGGTGCCGGGCGAGGACGGCCTCGCCCTGGCGGTGGCCCGCAATTACTTCAAGCTGCTGGCCTATAAGGACGAATACGAGGTCGCCCGGCTCTATTCCGATCCTGGGTTCCGGCGCAAGCTCGAGGCCCAGTTTGAAGGTGAATACGAGCTCCAGCTGCATCTGGCGCCGCCCTTGCTGGCCCGGCGCGATCCCGACACCGGGCATTTGCAAAAACGCGCCTTCGGGCCGTGGATTTTCCCGTTGATGCGCCTGCTGGCGCGCGCCAGGGGCCTGCGCAAGACGCCGTTCGATCCCTTCGGCCACACCGCCGAGCGCCGGGCCGAGCGGCAATTGATCGCCGACTATGAGGCGATGGTCGAGGAGGTGTTGTCCGGGCTTGGGCCGGACACCCATGCGATTGCCGTGGCGCTGGCCTCGCTGCCCGAGGACATTCGCGGCTTTGGTCACATCAAGGCCGCCAACATCGAGACGGCGAAGGCTCGCCAAAGCGAACTGATGAAAGCGTTCCGCAAGGCCGCTCCCCAGGCCTGTGCCGCGTAGAGCAGCGGCGGAACGGTCACACCAAGGATAAGGGAAAGACCCATGGTTGTTTTCAATGCCCCTGCGTATGCCGAGCACGATCTGGTGCAGTTCTGTCGCGACCGCCGTGCGGGGCTTTATGCGATCATCGCCATTCATGACACCACCCTGGGCCCGGCCTGCGGCGGCTGCCGCATGTGGCCCTATGAGTCGGAAGAAGAGGCGATCCGCGACGTGCTGCGCCTGTCGCGCGGCATGAGCTACAAGAACGCGATGGCCAACCTGGCGCTGGGTGGCGGCAAGTCGGTGATTATCGGCGATCCCAGGCGCGACAAGACGGAAGCCCTGTTGCGCGCCTTCGGGCGTTTCGTCGACGCATTGGGCGGGCGCTATATCACCGCCGAGGACGTCGGCGTCTCAGTCTCTGACATGGAGATCGTCGCCCAGGAGACCAAATGGGCCTGCGGGCTGGAACACGGCGGCGCCGCCAGCGGCGACCCGTCGCCGATGACCGCCTTCGGCGTCTTCGTCGGCATCAAGGCCGCCGTCCATCACAAGCTGCATCGTGACGACCTGCGCGGCATTCGCGTCGCCGTGCAAGGGGTCGGCCACGTCGGCTATCACCTGTGCCGGCTGCTGCATGAGGCCGGCGCCAAACTTGTCGTCACCGATATCGATACGGCCGCGCTGGCCCGCGTGCGCGAGGAATTCGGGGCCGAGGTGGTGGCTCCCGACGCCATCTATGCCGCCGACGTCGACGTCTATGCGCCCTGTGCCCTGGGTGCGACCATCAATGATGACAGTCTTGAGGTGCTCAAGGCGAAAATCGTCGCCGGTTCGGCCAACAACCAGTTGGCCGAGCCCCGCCACGATGCCGAATTGAAGCGTCGCGGCATCCTCTATGCCCCCGATTACGTCATCAATGCCGGCGGCATCATCAATTGCACCGGCGAGATTCACGGCCATTACAGCCCCGACGAAGCCCGGCGCAAGACGGCCGCCATTTACGACACCCTGATGGAGGTGTTTCACGCCGCCGAAGCCGCCGACCGGCCGACCGGCGAGGTGGCAGACGAGATCGCCCGCCGCCGCATCGAAGACGCGCGGGCCCGCAAGCTCAAACAAAAGGTGGCATAGCTTATCGGCTCAACCGCTGGGGAGTGGGGGTCGAGATCGGGCGGTTCGCATCGTGCGGGCCGCCCGGTTCTTGTTCATTCCGTCTGGAAGTCGTAGAGGCTGCCGAGGCCGAGAATCTCGGTGAGTTCATCGAGCGCCGTGCAGGATTCAGTGTAGAGCGCCGGGTCGGCGAGGTCGGCGAGCGACAGGCGATCGCGGTAATGGCGCGTCACCCAGGCGGTGAGCCGCTCGTAAAGCGCCGCATCGAACAGCACCCCCGGGTGCACCGCGGCCAGCTCGTCTTCGCTCAACACCACCCGCAGGCGCAAACACGCCGGCCCGCCGCCGTTGTTCATGCTCTGGCGCAGATCGAAGCGATGAGCCTGCGCAATCGGCGCATTGCCGGCGAGCAGCCGGTCGATGCAGCTGCGCACGCTCTCCACCTCGGCGGTCTCGGATGGCGCGATCAGCACCATGGTGCCGTCCGCCAGGCTGACAAGCTGCGAATTGAACAGGTAGGATTTGACGGCATCGCCCAAGGGCACCTCGTTGCGGCTGATCCGCACGGCCACCAGTTCGCCATCGAATTTCTCGTTGAGTTCCCCGAGCACCCGTTGCTCGTCCACAAACGCATCCTGGTGGTAGAGCAGGACATTGCGGTTGCCGACCGCGATCACATCGTTGTGGAACACGCCGGCGTCGATCGCCTTCGGGTTCTGCTGGGCAAAGACCGTGCGGACGGGCTCGAGCTTGTGCAGCCGGGCAATTGCGGCGCTTGCCTCGCGGGTCTGCCGGGCCGGGTATTTCTCGGGCGCCGGGGCCTGCGCATCGAAGGCCACGCGGCCATAGACGAACAGCTCGACCCCCGGTGCCCCATAATCGGCGCACAGGCGGGTGTGATTGGCGGCGCCTTCATCGCCGAGGTGGGCGACCGGGGCGAGCGGCGGGTGAACGGTGAAGCGGGCGGGATCGGCGAAAATGCGGCACAGGATGCGGCTCGTCGTCTCCGCCTCGATGGCGCGGTGGAAGTTGGTGACCAGATTGGCCGGCGTGAGATGCACCCGGCCGTCGCCGGTATCCATGCTCGGCGACACGGTGGCGGCATTGGCCGTCCACATGGCGGCGGCCGAGGCGCAGGCCAGCAAAATGCCGGGCTCTTGTTCCCAGGCGGCGGCGAGGATATCGCCGGGCGGGCCGGCAAAGCCGAGCCGGCGCAAGGCGGGAAGGTACGGGCGCTCGTGCGGCGGCAGGACCGCCTGTTTGAGCCCCAGATCAAAAAGCGCCTTCATTTTGGCGAGCCCCTGAAGCGCCGCCTCGCGGGGGTTGGAAAGCTCATGCGCGTGCGCTTGTGCCGCAAGATTGCCGCGCGCCAGCCCGGCGTAATTATGGGTGGGGCCGACGATGCCGTCGAAATTGACCTCGTAAACCGGGGCTGTCATGGAGCGATGCCGGGCGGCAGGCTGTCGGGTGCGCGCAACCGGTCGGTTTCCATCGATGCCATCGGATAGGCGCAGTAGTCGGCGGCGTAATAGGCGCTGGGGCGATGGTTGCCGGACAGCCCGATGCCGCCGAACGGGGCGGCGCTGCTGGCGCCGTTGGTCGGCCGGTTCCAGTTGACGATGCCGGCCCGGATGCGGGCATAGAAGACATCGCGCAGGTCCGGATCATCGCTGATGAGTGCCGCCGACAGGCCATAGCGGGTGGCATTGGCTTCGCGGATCGCGGCATCGAAATCGGCCACCCGGATGACCTGCAACAGCGGCCCGAAATATTCGACATCGGCGCGTTCGACAACCTCGCTGACATCGATGAGGCCGGGGGTGAGGAAGGGCAGCGTCTCGTCCGGCCGGGTCATCGCCACCAGGGCGCGCCCGCCGCCGGCGATCAGATGCTCTTGTGCTGCCATCAGCTTGTCGGCGGCAGCGCCCGAGATCACCGGGCCCATGAACGGCTCTTCCTCACCATCGAAGGGGCCGACATGGATGCGCCCGATCAGCTCGGCTACCGCGGCGATCACGGCATCAGCTTCGGCACCTTCGGGCAGAATCAGGCGGCGCGCGCAAGTGCAGCGCTGGCCTGCGCTCAGGTACGCCGACTGGGCGATGATGATAGCGGCGGCGGCAAGCTCGCCGGCCTTGTGCACGATCAGCGGGTTGTTGCCGCCCATCTCGAGCGCCAGAATCTTGTCCGGGCGGCCGGCGAACTGGCGGTGCAGAAGCCGGCCCGTCGCCGATGAGCCGGTGAACAGCAGGCCATCGATGCCGTCGTGGGCGGCCAGCGCCTCGCCGGTCTCGCGCGCCCCCTGCACCAGGTTGATCACCCCGGCGGGCAGGCCGGCACGCTGCCACAGCTCCAGCGTCTTTTCCGCAACCATCGGGGTCAGCTCGCTGGGCTTGAAGACGATGGTATTTCCGGCGATCAGGGCCGGGACGATATGGCCATTGGGCAGATGGCCGGGAAAATTGAACGGCCCGAAGACCGCCATCACCCCATGCGGCCGGTGGGTCAGCCGGCTGCGCCCGCCGTTCTGTTCGTCCACCCGGCTCGGCGTGCGCTCGGCATAGGCGCGCTGCGATATTTCCACCTTGCCGCGCATGGCGCCGACCTCGCCGGCCGAATCCCACAAGGGCTTGCCGGTCTCGAGTGAAATCGCTTCCGCCAGCTCGTAATGATTGTCCTCGAGCAGACGGGCGAAGGCTTCGATCACCGCGAGGCGCTCCTCCAGGCCGCGGCCGGCCCAGTCCTCGAAAGCGGTGCGTGCCGCATGGACCGCCTGATCGACATCGCTGGGCGTCGCCGCGTGCCCTTGCCAAAGCACCGCGTTGGTCGCCGGGTTGAGCGAGGTGAACTCCGGCCCGGTTCCGGACCGCCATACGCCATCGATGAACAGATCGCCCGTGGCCATGGATCACCTCGTTTGCAGCGGCACGTAACGCAGCCGGTCACCGGCAGCGAGACCCAGGGCCTCGGCCGCTTCGCGGGTGAGGGTCACACGGCCGTCGTCGGCAACCGCCAGCCCGGCGCGACAGACCCGGAAGTCGGGCAGGCGGGCATTGCACACCAGGGCAGCCAGCGCGTCGTCTGCTTCCGCCTCGGTGATGGCCGCGATGTCGACACTCAGGCTGTTCTGAACCGTGCGGATATCGCCGACCCGGGCCTGCACCGTCGGGCCGCCGTCGAAGATGTCGACATAGCCTTCGAAGCGGAAGCCCTCGCGCTCCAGAAGTGTGAGCGCCGGGCGGGTATCGTCATGGGGCTTGCCGATCACCTCGCGGGCGACGCCGGGAAGCAGGTCGACGTAAATCGGGTATTTCGGCATCAGGTCGGCGATGAACTGGTTGTTGCTGGTGGCGCTGATATAGTCGGCATGGGGAAACGGCAGTTCGAAGAAGTGGCGCCCCAGGTGGTCCCAGAACGGCGAGTTGCCATCGGCGTCCAGCCAGCCGCGCAGTTCGGCGATCACCAGCTCGGCAAAGCGGCCGGGAAATTCGGCCATCAGGAGATAGCGGCTCATCGCCAGCATCCGGCCGTTGCCGCCCTGGCGAAGATCGGGGTGGAGATACAGCATGCCGACCTCCGAGCAGCCGGTGAAATCGTTGACCAGTTGCAAGAGCCGCGACTTGACGGTGAGGTCGAGCTCGCGCGAGACCTGGGTCAGCACGTGGATCTTGTACGAATAGAACGGTTTTTCCAGGCCGATGCGGGCATAAATCCCGCTGGTGCCGATGATCCTGCCGCTTTCCCGGTCTTCGAGAACGAACAGGTAGACGTCATCGCCCGTACCGTCGGTCTCATCGGCCATGGTCGCGCTCGAGCGGGCGATGCGCTCGGCCAGAGTGTCGCGATCAGGGGGCAGATTGGTCATGCCGACGCCGGCCCCCTTGACCAGCTCGACCAGTTGATCGACGTCGTCCGGCGCCGCCGGTCTCAACACCATCATGGGCTCATGCATCCTTTCTCATGGCCGGGCCGGGCGGGGACGGCGATTTCGCCGGCCGCCAGCTTCATCAGAAACAGCGCGCTGAGCTTGGCGCGTTCGGTCAGGCTGTCGAGCAGCAGGAACTCGTCCGGGCTGTGAATGGCGCCGCCGCGCGCACCCAGCGTGTCGATATTGGGCAGGCCGGCGGCGGCCAGATTGTTGCCGTCGCAACAACCACCCGTGGCTTTCCAGACAATCTCCAGTCCCAGTTCCGATCCGCATTCGGCCATGGCTTCGTACAGTTGTTCGTGGGCCCTGTTTAGCAGCTTGGGCGGGCGGGTGAAACGGCCATGTATGGCGATCCCGATACCCTCCGTGGCTGCCACCTCGGCGCGAACACGCTCGATCTCCGACCACACCCAGTCGCGGTCCTGCGGGTTTGTCATGCGCAGGTTGAAATGCACGAGCGCCAGGTCGGGCACGATGTTGTTGGCGCCGCCCCCGGTGATGCGCGCCGGATTGATGGTGAGCCCGTCTCGCCGGCCGTTGAGGGCATCGATGCCGGCGATGAACCGGGCCAACGCGGCGACGGCATTGCGCCCGTCATCGAAGGCGCGGCCTGCATGCGCCGCGCGCCCGCGCACCACCGCGGTGAAATTGCCGCTGCCCTTGCGCGCCCCGGCGAGCGTGCCGTCGGCCAGCGCCGGCTCGTACAAGAGCCCGATCTCGGCCCAGCCGGCGGCCTCGTCGAGCAGGGGCGCCGAGCCGGGCGAGCCGATTTCCTCGTCCGGGTTGATCAGCACCTGAAAGCCAAGCCCGTCCGCATAGGAGCCGCGCTCGAGCGCTTCCAGTGCCACCAGCATGATCGCCAGCCCGCCCTTGGCATCGGCCACGCCGGGGCCGTTGACCGTATTGGCATCGATCTGGCGTGGCTTCTGGAAGGGATCATCCGGGCCGAACACCGTGTCCATGTGAATGGCCAGCAGCACCCGGCGCCGGGCGTCCGCTCGTTTGATCAGACGCAGCGCCCTGCCCAACGGCTCGTGCTCGACCGTGCCGTCGTCGCGCACCACCTCGCGGGGGGGCAGCTCGATCTCTTCGAGCCGGCCGCCGAGGGGCGCAAAGGCGCCGCGCAGCTCGGCCCGCATGGCGTCCAGCCCGGCCAGATGGGTGCTCCCCGAATTGATCTTCGACCAGCCGAGCACCATCTCCACCATGCGCTCATGCTGCGTATCGATCCAGTCGAGGGCGGGACGATAGGCGTTCAAGGACGGCTCCCGTTAGGCGCGGCAATTTAGTCCGAACACTCTATACAAATCCTGCGCGATTCCGAACAAAATGAGGCGCCGTGTGACGGTTCAGGAAAGCTCGCATGATGACCCACCGTGATCCCGTTGACGTTCTTCTGGCCGGCATCAGGGCGGCCCCGGTACGCCGGGTGATCCTCGGGCTCAACTGGACGCTGGTGGCCACCGATCAGGGGGCCGGACTGGCCCATACGCCGGCCCGCGACACCGCCGGCTGCCGCTCGGCACCCGAGGCCGGAACCTATGGCGGGCGCCGGCTCGATGACCTGGCCCGACTGATGCGCTCCGACAATCCCTTCGAGGTGGCGATCGGTGTTGCCGCGGCCAACGCTCATTACAACCGCTTCGGGCTTGAAGGTGCGGCCCTCAACGGCCTCGATGTGTTGCGCGGCGTCGACGGCCCGATCACCGTGATCGGGCGCTTTCCCGGGCTCGAGGAGCGCTTGCCCGGCGCCCGTGTGGTCGAGCGCGAACCGCGTCCCGGCGAATATGGCGAGGACCAGGCGCCGCGCCTTCTCGCCGACAGTGCCGGCGTGGTGATTACCGCGTCCACCCTGGTGAACGGCACGTTGCGCCCGCTCTTGGCGGTGGCGGGCGGTGCGCGGGTGGTGCTGATCGGTCCCGGCACGCCGCTGGCGCCGTCCCTGTTCGACCTCGGGATTTCGGCGCTTTCAGGGCTGATCGTCGAGGATGTCGAGACGGTGGCGCAGATCATCGCCGAAGGCGGTGCGGTGCGGGCGCTCAAACCCCATTGCCGCTATGTCACCCTGTGCGCCGAGCCGTCACTCACCGGGTCTTAGAATCAGCACCGGACAGTCGCTGGCCCGCACCAGCCGGTCGATCCGCTCGGGCGTCAGGCCGGCCACCTCCAGGGCCAGGATAAGGGCCGCGGCGCCGCTTTCGCGGGCCCGGGCGGCAATGGCTTCCGGTTGAGCGCGGGTGAGGCGGCGGCAACGCCCGGGAATGCCGGCAGCACGCAGCCGTTCGATCGCGTGTTGGCCAAGCCGGCGGGCCATCCGATCGTCGTCTGCGGCAATCAGCACGGTGACCTCGGCGCCGTCCGGCCGGGCCAGGGCCATGGCCAGACGCAGCGCGTGGCGGGCCGCCTGTGATCCGTCATCGACGACCAGGATGCCGCGGCGCAGTGGCGACGGCACCTCGTCCTCGACCACGCAGGTCACCCGGGCCCGGGTGGTGATGGTCTCGATTACCCGCCCGGCGCGGGCCGAGGCGCGGGCCCGCTTGCCGATGACCACAATGTCGGCGCCGCCGGACGCCGAGAGCAGCTCCTTGGCGGCGTGCCCGCGGATGCGGGTGAAGGAATAGTGGAGCCGCGCCGCCCGCGCGCTCATGGCGAGCACCCGCTCGGCCTCGGCGGCCCGCTGGCGAAAGGCCCGCTCGAGGGTCTCCGGGTCAAAGGATTCACGCGCCCCGGTCACACGGTTGACCTGGGCGACAAACGGCAGGCCGGCGGCGTGCAGCACATTCAGGTCTTCGATGAACAGCCCCACCAGTTCGGCCCGCGGGCCGGCCGCCAGCCGCACCGCCGCCTCGATCGCCGCGCGCACGTCGCCCGAGGCGTCGAGCGCGACAAGAATGCGGCGGATGTCGGACGCGTCTCGGGTGACCATCACCGTCTCAGTCCCGGTTGCGCCTGTCGTCGGCGTTGCGGCCGGCGAACTTGCGCAGATTTTCGGCGAATTCGACCAGCCGGGCCAGCGCCCGCGCATTTACCGTGCCGTCGGGGAAATTGCCGTCCGCATCGGGTGCGCCGGCGGCCATGCCGGTGAGGATCTCAATGCCCTCATCGACGGTGGCGACCGGGTAGATGTGAAACCGGCCCTTGGCCACCGCCTTGACGATATCGGCGCGCAGCATCAGGTGCTTGACATTGGCTTGCGGGATCAGGACCCCGTGGCTGCCGTCCAGCCCGCGGGCCCGGCAGACATCGAAAAAGCCCTCGATCTTTTCGTTTACCCCGCCGATTGCCTGCACCCGGCCGTGCTGATCGACCGAGCCGGTGACCGCCAGCGACTGGCGAATGGGGACCTGGGCCAGCGCCGAGAGCAGACAGTAGAGCTCGGCCGACGAGGCGGAATCGCCGTCGATGCCGCCATAAGACTGCTCGAACACAATGCTGGCGGCGAGCGACAGCGGCACCTTGGCGGCAAAGCGGGCGCCCAGGAACGACGACAGGATCAGCACGCCCTTGGAATGGATCGGCCCGCCCAGCGCCACCTCGCGCTCGATATCGACGACCTGGCCGCGCCCCATGCGCACGGTGGCGGTGATCCGGCTGGGCTTGCCGAAGGTGTAATGGCCGAGGCTGAGGACCGACAGGCCGTTCACCTGGCCGATTGCCTCGCCGGCGGTGTCGATCCGGATGATGCCGCGCTCGATGGCTTCCAGCGCCCGCTCGCGCAGTCGCCCCTGGCGTTTTTCCTGGGCGTCGATGGCGGCCTGAACATCCGCCGCCTTGACGAGGCGCCGGCGCGCCCGGCCGGCCCAGTAATCGGCCTCGCGCAGCAGGTCCGAGATCGGCCCGGTCTGGATCGCCAGCTTTTCCGAATCGCCGGCGCGGCGCGCCGTGTGCTCGATGACGCGGGCCACCGCCTCGGCCGAAAAGGCGCGCAGGCCGTCGTTGCGGATGATCGTCGCCAGCAATCGCGAAAAGGCCGCAACCGATTCGTCCGACCAGTCGATATCGTCCTCGAAATCGACCGCCGTCTTGAACAGATCGGAAAATTCCGGGTCGAACTGGGCGAGCAGGTAATAGAGCAGCCGGTCGCCGACCAGCACCACCTTGACGTCGAGCGGGATCGGCTCCGGCTCCAGCGACACGGTGCTCACCAGGCTCAGCGACTGGGCCAGCGATTCGATGCGAATCTCACCCGAGCGCAACGCCCGCTTCAGGGCCTCCCAGGCCATCGGCTGGACCAGCACCTTGCGCACGTCGACAATCAGATAGCCGCCGTTGGCGCGGTGCAGGGCGCCGGCCTTGATCAGCGAAAAATCGGTGATCAGCGCGCCCATTTCGGCGACATGCTCGACCCGGCCGACGAGGTTGGGAAGCGTCGGGTTGTCCTCGAAGACGATCGGCGCGCCGCTCTGCGCGCCATGGTCAATGATGACATTGACGCGGTAGCGGCTGAACGGATCGGGGGTCGGGCGCAGCCCCGGGGTGGCGGTGGTCGGCTCGCTCTCGCTCTTGCCCTGAACCAGGCTGATCAGCGAGTCCACGTGATCGGCGATGTCGGCCCGCACGGCGTCCAGAAAGGCGACGGTTTTCGGCAGATCGGCGTATTTCTCGCGCAGGGCGTCGAGCGGCTCGCCGACAGTGCGCATGATGACCTCGCGGTTGAGCTCGCGGATACGTTGGCGGCGCTCCTTTTCCCATTGCGGGATTTTGGCGATCAACTCGGGGAGCGCATTCTGGATCTCCTCCATGTCGTGTTCGATGCGCTCCTGTTCGGCCTTGTCCAGGGCCTTGAACTCGTCGGGCGTGATCGTCTCGCCGTTGCGCACCGGAGCGACCGCAAAGCCCATCGGCGTGCGCAGGATCGCCAGGCGGCGCTTGTGGGCCTCCTGCTCGAGCGCCTCGAAGGCGGCATCGCGGCGCTCGCGCACGTCCTGGTCGATGGCGGCCCGCCGGGCGCGGTATTCGTCGCTTTCGAAGGCCGCCGGTACGGTCGAGCGGAACTCGTCAAGCAGCCCGTCCATGTCGCGCTGCAGGTCCTTGCCGCGCCCGGCCGGCAGCGCCAGAGCGCGTGGGCGTGACGGCTGTTCGAAGTTGAAGACATAGCAGTAGTCGTCGGGGACCGGCCGGGCCTCGGCGCGGGAGCCGAGGAACTTGGCGATAATCCGGTGGCGGCCGGTGCCCTCGGAGCCGAGCGCATACATGTTGTAGCCGTCGCGCGCCATCTCGACCCCGAATTCCAGCGCCGCAACGGCGCGGTCCTGGCCGAGAATGCCGTCCAAAGGCTCAAGCTCGCGGGTATCGCGAAAGCCCAGACTGGCGGGATCACAGGTGCGGTAAAGCGCCTCGGGCGCAAGCGGGTCGAGGGTCATGATACACCGACTCCAGGAACAGGGTGGCAGGCAACACGTTTACGATTTGTCCGGCTCGTCATCGGGATAGGCGGACCGACCGACCCGGGTAAAGGCGCGGGTCAACTCCAGCGGCAGCGGGAAGATGATGGTCGAACTTTTCTCGCCGGCGACCTCCTGGAGCGCCGTCAGATAGCGAATCTGCAGGGCTTCCGGCCGGTGCGAGAGGATCTCGGCGGCCTCGGCCAGCCGGGTCGCCGCCTGCTGCTCGCCTTCGGCCGAGATCACCTTGGCACGGCGCAGGCGTTCGGCCTCGGCCTGCTTGCCGATCGCCCGGATCATGCTCTGGTCGAGGTCGACGTGCTTGAGCTCGACGTTGGAGACCTTGATGCCCCAGGTATCGGTCTGCTCGTCGAGGATGGTCTGGATGTCGGCATTCAGGCGGTCGCGTTCGGACAGCATTTCATCGAGCTGATGCTGGCCGAGCACCGAGCGGAGCGTCGTCTGGGCCAGCTGGCTGGTGGCGAACATGTAGTCCTCGACTTCGATGATCGCGCGCTGGGGGTCGATGACCCGGTAGTAGACGACGGCGTTGACCCGCACCGAAACGTTATCGCGCGAGATCACGTCCTGTTCCGGCACGTCCAGCACGATGGTTCGCAGGTCCACCCGTACCATTTGCTGAACCACGGGGATGATGATGATCAGCCCCGGTCCCTTGACCTTCCAGAAACGGCCCAGCATGAACACCACGCCACGCTCATACTCGCGCAGGATGCGCAGGGCATACATCAGAACGATCAGGATCAGGAAGATGACGACGTAGCTCGACAGTGCGATCTGGGAAAACATGGTCGTTCACTCCTTTGCGGTTGGGGCCTTGGGCTTTGGGCCGGCATCGGCTGCGGGCTCGACATCGAGCACCAGCCCGTCACGCCCGGTCACCCGGATGTGGACGCCGGCTTTCAGTTGCGCCGGCCCGCGGGCCGACCACAGCTCGCCGTGGACCCGGACCCGGCCACGGCCGCGGCGCCACGAGATCACTTGTCCAGTGGCGCCGATCAGCGCCTCGGCGCCGGTGACCACCGGGCGTCGCCAGGCCTTGAGGGCAAAGGCGGCGGTGGCGAGAAACAGGCCGCCGCTGACCAGGGCCACCGAACCGATAAGGACCGGCGAGATGCCGAAGCCGGGGACATCCGTCTTCATCAGCAGGACCGAGCCGAGGATCAGGGAGGCGAGACCGCCGATGCCGAGCGCCCCGAAGGATGGCGCGAAGACTTCCGCCACCATCAGCGCAAAGCCGAGGACGATCAGTGCCAGGCCGGCGTAATTGACGGGCAGGAGCTGAAAGGCATAGAGCGCCAGCACCAGGCTGGTGGCGCCGATTACCCCGGGCGCCACCATGCCGGGGTTGGAAAATTCGAGAAACAGGCCGTAGGCGCCGAGGATCAGCAACAGATAGGCGACGCTGGGATTGGTGATCACGGCCAGCAGTTCGGTGCGCCAGTCGGGCTCCAGCACCGTCACCTCGAGGCCGGCGGTGGCGATCTCGCGGCTCTCATCCAGGATGCGGACCCGGCGGCCATCGGCCTTGCGCAACAGATCGGCGACGCTGCTGGCCATCAGATCGACGACACCGATCTCGAGCGCCTCCTTCGCCGACAGGCTGGCGGCCGCGGCCACGGCCTGCTCGGCCCAGTCGGCATTGCGTCCGCGCAACTGGGCGAGCGAGCGGATATAGGCCACGGCATCGTTGAGCGCCTTGTCCGACATTGTCGGATGAGCCGGTTTTGCCGGCTCCTGGTTCTTGGTTTTGTCGCCGTCAGGAGGCGACATCGGCATCGGTGCGGGCGTCGGCGTTGGCGCCGGGGCACCGCCGCCGATCTGCACCGGCGTTGCGGCGCCGAGGTTGGTGCCCGGCGCCATGGCGGCGACATGGCTGGCATAAAGGATATAGGTGCCGGCCGACGCGGCGCGGGCACCGCTGGGTGCCACGTAAGCAAGCACCGGGATCGGCGAGGCGAGAATGCCCTTGATGATCTGGCGCATCGAGGTATCCAGCCCGCCCGGCGTGTCCATGCGCAGGATCACCGCCCTGGCACCCTGCTCGCGGGCGCTGTCCAGACCGTCGCTGATGTAACTGGCAATCGCCGGGCCGATGGCGCCATTGATGTCGAGCAGAATCGCCTGGCCGGCCGCCGGCGTGCCGGAACCGGCCTCGCCCGGCTTTTCGGGCGCTGTCCATGCCTCGGCGCCGGCTGCAATCAGCAAGACAATGACGAAATGAACCAGGCGCATGTCTTGGCCCCCGATGGCTTGTCTAAGCCGACAATGGCTTGGCCGGTGCGCTCGTTCAGTTATACCGTCTTTTCCTCTGCCCGGCCATGGCAAGGCATCTTGTCATAGATCAATGCGGGCTGGTGGCGGCTTTGATTCCATGTCACTCTCACGGAGGTGGCGAGGGGGCCCGATCCCCGGGCTCGAATGGTGGCATGAAGGACTGGTTTGGCAAGGCGCGGCACCGGCGGCGCGTGTCATCGAACGGCAGCGCCGGTGACGGTCATGATGACCGGGCGCGGCGGCTGATCGAGGAAATCGCCGCCGAGATGCGGATGATCGCGGCCGAAACCGGCGAGTCCGAGCTCGATGCGAGGGTGGCGGCGGCCCTGCTTCAGGTGCCGCGCGATGCCTTTGTGCCGCCGAACCAGGTCGAGCTGGCCTATGCCAACCGGCCGCTTCCCATCGGCCACGGCCAGACCATTTCGCAGCCGGTGATCGTTGCGCTGATGACCCAGCTGCTGCATGTCGGGCCGGGGGCCAAAGTGCTGGAGGTCGGTACCGGATCGGGCTATCAGGCGGCGGTGCTGGCGGCGCTCGGCGCCGAGGTCTTTACCGTCGAGACCATTCCCGAACTGGCCGAGACCGCGCGCCGCCGGCTCGCGGACCTGGGCTATGAGCAGGTTCATGTGCGCTGCGGCGATGGCAGCCTCGGCTGGCCCGAGGAGGCACCGTTCGATGCCATCATCGTCACCGCCGGCGGGGCGCGGGTGCCGGAGCCCCTGATCGCCCAGCTTCGCCCTGGCGGACGGATGGTGATTCCGGTCGGCGGTTTCGGTTTTCAGAATCTGAAAGTCATTGAAAAGACGGACAACGGCCGCGTGGTCAGCCGCAACGTGTTGCCGGTGGCGTTCGTGCCGCTGGTCGGCTCCGGTGTCGCCGCCAGCGATGTCCCGAAGGCCCGCTGGGAGCATTTCGAGCATGGCGCTGATGTCGGCCTGCGCGGGGTTGGTGCCAGCCTGGCCGAGGCCTTCGAGCAGGTGGGCCTGGCGCTCACCGCGGTGGTCACCGACCCGGCCCGGGTGCAGGCGGAGACGGAGGTGGCGATCGCCTGCGAGGCGCCGGATCGCGAGCAGCTATTGATCGACTGGCTCAATGCCCTCATCTATGAAATGGCGACCCGGCGCATGCTGTTCGCCCGCTACGCGGTCGAGATCGATGGCCGGCGGCTGAGTGGTCGGGCCTGGGGCGAGCCGGTTGACGTTTCGCGTCATGCACCGGCGGTCGAGCCCAAGGGGGCAACCTTTACCGAGCTGTTCGTCGGCCGGCGCGACGGCCAGTGGGTCGCCCAGTGCGTCGTCGATGTCTAGCAGGGGGGTCCGCATGAACGCGGCGGAAGGCAGCGATGGATCTCTCGCGGCTGCAAAAGATCGATGAGGCCACCTGGCGGATCGCGCCATCGGGTCCGATGCGCGTGCCCGCGGTGCTGTTCGGGGATGCCGCGCTGCTGCGCGACATGGACGCCAAGGTCTATGAGCAGATCGTCAACGTCGCCAGTCTGCCCGGCATCGTCGATGCCGCCTATGTGATGCCGGATGCCCACTGGGGCTACGGCTTTCCGATCGGCGGCGTTGCCGCCTTTGATGCCGAGGCCGGCGGCGTGGTTTCGGCCGGCGGCGTTGGCTTCGATATTTCCTGCGGTGTGCGCACGCTGCTCACCGGGCTTGCGATCGACGAGGTTCTGGCGGTCCGCGACCGGCTGGCGGACGCCCTGTTCGCCCATATTCCGGCCGGTGTCGGGAGCACCGGGGCGATCTCGCTCAAGGACGACGAGATGTGCGCGATGCTCTCGGGCGGCGCCCGCTGGGCGGTCGCTGCCGGCTTCGGCGAGGCGGCCGATCTCGCCCGCATCGAGGATGGCGGTTGCGCCGACGGCGCCGATCCGGAGGCTGTCTCGGCCAAGGCGCGGCGCCGCCAGCGCGACGAGATGGGAACATTAGGCTCGGGCAATCATTATCTCGAGGTTCAGCGGGTGGCGGATATTTTCGATGGCGACTGCGCCGCCGGCTTCGGGCTCGCCAGTGACGACGCGGTGGTCACCATTCATTGCGGCTCGCGGGGGCTCGGCCATCAGATCGGCACCGAATTCTTGCGCGAGATGGGGCTCTCGGCGGCGACCCACGGGCTGCGGCTGCCGGACCGCGAGCTCGCCTGTGCGCCGATCGAATCGGATCTCGGGCAGCGCTATCTGGCAGCGATGCGGGCGGCGATCAACTGTGCGCTGGCCAATCGCCAGATCATCACCCATCTGGTGCGCGAGGTGTTTGCCGAGGTGCTGCCGCAGGCCCGCCTCGAGCTGCTCTATGACGTTTCCCACAACACCTGCAAGGAGGAACTGCACAAGGTCAACGGGGCCGAGCGCCGTCTTTACGTGCATCGCAAGGGCGCAACCCGGGCCTTCGGCCCCGGGCACGCGGATGTGCCGGAACCCCTGCGCCCCTTCGGGCAGCCGGTGCTGATCGGTGGCACCATGGGAACCGAATCTTATATTCTGGCCGGTATGGTCGATGGCGATGGGCGCGCCTTCGGCTCCGCCTGTCACGGCGCCGGGCGGGTGATGAGCCGGCGTCAGGCCAAGAAGCAGTGGCGCGGCCGGCGCGTCATCGATGATTTGCGGGCGCGCGGAATTATCGTGCGCAGCGTCTCGGACCGTGGTGTGGCGGAAGAGGCGCCGGGCGCTTATAAAGATGTGAGCGGCGTCGTCCGGGCGTCTGAGCGGGCTGGCCTGGCGCGTCGCGTGGCCCGGGTTGTGCCGGTCATCTGCATCAAGGGCTGAACATAGAGGGTGGAAGCGAAATGGCACAGGACCTGGAAGGGAATGAGCGGACGCTGGCGATTGATCCGGAAACCGTCTGCTACATCATCGTCAAGGCGCGCGAGTTCGACGTCAAGGTCGACCCGGTGGAAACCGACCCCGGCTCGAACGCGGCCGACGACGGCGAAACCGCGATCCTTCAGGACTATGCCAACGACCCTACGTATGACGAGCTGAAGAGCGCCATCGAGTCGCTGAACGAGGAGCAGCAATATACGCTGGTTGCGCTGATGTGGCTGGGGCGCGGGACCTACGGCGTCGACGAGTGGGAAACGGCGCTGGATGATGCCCGGGCGGCGGCCAACGATCGCACCGCGGAATACCTTCTGGGCACGCCGCTGCTTGCCGACTACCTCGAGGAAGGGCTGAGTCAATTCGGCTTTTCCTGCGAGGATATCGAGATGGGCCGCCTTTAGGCGCGACTCACACCCCTAATCGCTGACCAGCTTGGCGATGAAGATGGTCAGAAGCGCGGCGGGCGCCAGATAGCGCATGATGAAATACCAGGCGCTGAACGTCCAGGGCCTGCGCATGTTCAGTTCGTCGCGGCTGGTGTCGGGTGAAATCACCCAGCCGATGAACACCGTGATCAGAAGACCGCTGACCGGAATGGCGACATTGGCGGTGAAGAAATCGAACAGCCGGAAGATGGTCATCGTCTCGAAGGTCTTGAACATCGCAAGCGGTTTGACATCGTTCCAGATGTTGAACGACAGCACCGAGCCGAGGCCGATGAGCCAGGCGAAGCCGCCCGAGGCCAGGGCCATGGCCGGGCGCTTCAGGCCCTTGCGCTCTTCGAGCCAGGAGACCAGCGATTCCAGCATCGAGATCGAGGTGCTGAGCGCCGCGAAAAACACCAGGACGAAGAACAGCGTGCCGAAAAACAGCCCCCCCGGCATGTGACCGAAGGCGATCGGCAGGGTGACGAAAATCAGCCCCGGGCCACCGGCCGGCTCCAGCCCGTTGGCCAGCACGATGGAAAAGATGGCGAGCCCGGCGAGCAGTGCGACCAGCGTGTCGGCGCCGGCGATGACGGCCGAGGCAGATGCGATCGACGTATCCTTCTGCATGTAGGCTCCATAGGCGATGATGCCGCCGCCCCCCACACTGAGCGAAAAGAACGCCTGTCCCAGGGCCTGAAGGACGGCGTTGTTATCGATCTTGGAAAAGTCGGGGGCGAACAGGAACCGCAGGGCGGCGCCCATGTCGGCAGTGAATGCACCATAGGCAACCAGCATCACGAGGATGATGAACAGTGCCGGCATCATGAATTTCACTGCCTTTTCCACACCTTCGCGCACGCCGCGGGCGACGATGAAAATGGTGAAGGCCATGAACAGCCCGTGCCAGAAGCCCATGCGCAGGGGGTCGCCCTTGACCGCCTCGAACACCTGCTTCGACGCCTCCGGCCCGATGCCGTCGAACAGGCCGCGCGCGCTCATGACCAGATAATCCAGCGTCCAGCCGGCCACGACGCTGAAGAAGGTCAGCGCCATATAGGCGGCGATGACGGTCAGCCAGCCGAGATATTTCCACTTGGGGCTTCGCCCCTCGGCGACCGCCAGCACATGGGTGGAATTGATCGGGCTCTGGCGGCCGCGCCGGCCGATCATGATCATCGCGATCAGCGCCGGAACGCCGAGGACCACGATAAACAGCAGGTAGAGCAGCACGAAGGCGCCGCCACCGTTCTCGCCGGCGATGAACGGAAACCGCCAGATGTTGCCGAGCCCCACTGCGCTGCCGATGGCGGCGAACAAAAATCCCCAGCGGCTGGCGAACTGTTCGTGAGCGCCGGCTTGCGGTGTCGGCGTGGCCTGGTTCATGGTCGGATTCCCCCTCAGGTGGCTTCTGTAGTCATTGCTCCGCCCCCCGGCGGCCCGACAGTTTGCCCGAAACCACCCATTTCGGCCAGATTCATTCGGCCTTGCCGGGTTTGGCCGGCGTCTTCTTTCGTTTTGCCAGCATCTTGGCGGAAATGGCGCCGCCGGCGCCCGGGGTGCTCCAGGGGCAGACGTGGATGCAGATGCCGCAGCCCCGGGTCATCGCGAAATAGGGGATGCATTTGTCGAAATCGACGTACCATTTGCGTACCCCCCGGACCATCTGCTTGGTCTCGAATATGGCGTCAGGCGGGCAGTCCTCGACACAGCGCCGGCACGACGCGCAGAAATCGTCGACACCCAGATCGACCGGCGAATCGGTGGTCAGCGGCAAATCGGTGAGCACCGTGGCGAGGCGCATGCCGGAGCCGAGCGCACGCGAAATCAGCGATCCATGCTTGCCGAGCTCGCCCAGCCCGGCGCGGATGGCCAGCGGGATATGCAGGATGTCGCTGGTCTTGGAATCGCCGAAGGCGCGGGCCGGCCAGCCCATGGCGCGAATCTCTTCGGCCAGGCGGATGGCGGCACGGGCGATCAGCCGATAGCTGCGCTGGACCTCGGTCTGGGCGCGATCGCCGGGAATGTCGGCAACCGCCTCGCGGTTCATGCCCCGGCCCAGGCAGATGGCGTAGCGAAAGCCGAGGGGATCGCCGTAGACCGGCGGGTCGCCGTAAACCGCGTCCTCGCCCATGGTGGTGATGCCAACCAGATCGGCCCCAAAACGGCGGGCCAGATCCTTGATCTGGCGCGCCATTGCTGCCGGGTCGTCGACCGGCTGGCGCTTGCGGGCCACCGGGCCCACGGAACGGCGCAACTGCCAGCGGTTGGCCAGCGCCTGCACGAACGTCGGCCAGGCCACCAGCATCGCCGAATTCCTGTTGAGCGCATGCCAGGCCAAGGGCGGCGCGCCGTCGGCGCCGTGGTAGACCTTGCGGGCGCGCACCCGCTCTCTCACGCCCAGCCCGTTGATCTGGTTGCCGGAGCGCGGCGTCCGATGATACGCGAAGGTGTAAACCGGCGGCGGCGGATTGCGGGGGCGCATGGGCGGGTGTCACATGGCCGGGTTCAGTCGAGCCAGAACGGCTGACCGTCGCGGGCACATCGGGCGTAAGCGCGGCGGATGCGCCCGCCGACGGTGAGCCAGCGCCAGGTGAGCCGGACGAGATAAAGGGCGAGCCGCAGATCGCGCCAGGCACGCCGCCACGGCCCACCCGATTCGAGATAGAATCGCTGTTCGTAGACCGCCATTCAGTCGTCCGAAAAATCGTAGCCGAATTCGGCCAGCAACTCGCCGCGCCTGCGGAAATCCTGGGCATCACGGCCCTTGACGCCATGGCCTTCGACGATCCGGTTGTAGCTGTTGAACAGGGCGCAGACGACGATCGCGTCGTGCAGCGCGTCCTCGTTCCAGCCGGCATCGAAGACCGCGCGGGCATCTGCCTCGACCATTCTGGCGGGGACCTCGGTGAGCTTCTTCACATAGCGAAAGATCGGTTTCAGGCGCTCATCCACCGGCGCCGCATCGATATCCTCGATCAGCGCCTCGATGGTCGCCGGATCGGCACCGAGCGCCGCCGCCGTGGCGGCGTGCGAGCCGTGACAGAAGCGGCATGCATTGAGCGCCGAGACGTAAGCCGCGATCAGCTCGCGCTCGGCCGCGGTCAGCGGCGACGGGCCGCGCAAGACCGCCTGCGCGAAGCGGCCCAGGTGCTTGTAGGTTTCGGGGCGATGGAGCGCGATGTCGCGCATGCCCGAATTGTCATCGAGATAACTGAAAAACGGCACGGCATAACTCTTTGCTGGTGAAACACACGTCTTGGCGGCCCGCCGGCAATCATCGTCAGGCCGACGGCGACGCCATGATGGCACAGGACGCCAGAACGGGCCAGCCCGGGGAATGGCGGCAGACCGACGCCCGCGTGCCGGCAAAACTGTCGGGAAATTTTACAGTTTGTTCGGGATTGGCGCGCAAGATTCCCGGAAAGTCCCGGAAAACCACCCATGGTACGAGTCTTGCTTGTTCCGTTGCAGATGTTTTTTTTTGCGCCATGGTCGTGCCCCTCGAGGACGGTCCGTGCGGAGGACAGGATAGATGAGCAGATTGCTGAAACAAGGCTTGGTCACCGCCGTTTTTGCGGCCATCATGGCATTCGCGACCGGGGCCCTGGCCGTGCCGATCACAGTGGACGTGTTTGCCCGCGAAAACAGCTCTTCGGGCGGCAGCCCTCTGGATACCGGAGTGGACCTGGTGGCCGGCGATCGGCTTACCGTTTCGGTCGATTTCCTCGACATGTGGACGGCCGGCGGCGGAGACCGCACCGGCAATGCCGACGGGCTCGGCAATCCCTTTGGCGGCAATTTCGGGACCTGGACCCAGAACGGGCTGACAACGCTGTTCGGCACATTGGTCGGGCGCATCGACAGCGGACCGTTTTTCGTCGTCGGAACCAGCTTTGATGCAATCGTTGCCGAGACCGGGCGGCTGTTTTTCGTCTACTGGGATTCGAACAATTTTGACAATTCGGACTTCGTGACCGCCACCGTCGACGTCAATCCCGATAACGGCGAGATCCCGGAGCCGGCTTCGCTGGCGCTGTTCGGTGTCGGGCTGGTCGGCCTTGGTCTGGCGCGCCGGCGCCATCGGAAGGAGACCGCGTAGGTCGATCCGGCTTTGGTTTGGTCATCGGCGGTTGGCGCCCGCCCGGCCACGCCGTGAACGCCAGACGGGGCCGCTGGCCATCAAAGTGATTCCATCTTTTCGGGAAATGCTCTAAGTCTTCGCCGGCAGGTAGGGTGCCGGAGCGCACAGGTGCGCCCGGGAAGCGGGGTTCATGCCGCCTTTGGCCGACTGTCGGCCGGGGGCGGTGTTGACAGGGAGTCCATCATGGCACGCATGACCGGCGGGCAGGCTCTGGTCGAGTCGATCCTCGGGCACGAAGTCGAGACCATCTTCGCCCTGCCCGGAATTCAGCTCGACGCCTTGTTCAATGCCCTTCACGACGCCGGCAACCGGGTCCGGGTCATCCATTCCCGTCACGAGCAGGGGGCCGCCTATATGGCCTTCGGCTACGCGGCGTCCAGCGGGCGCACCGGGGTTTTCACCGTGGTGCCGGGCCCCGGCCTGCTGAACGCGTCAGCCGCCCTGGCCACCGCCTATGCCTGCAACGCGCCGGTGCTGTGCCTCACCGGCCAGATCCCGTCGCCGGCAATCGGCCGCGGCCTCGGGCTGCTGCATGAAATTCCCGACCAGTTGGGCGTCTTGCAGCGCCTGACCAAATGGGCCCGGCGCATCGACCATCCGGCGCTGGCCCCGGAGCTGGTGAGCGAGGCCTTTGCCGAGATGCGCCGGGGCCGGGTGCGACCGGTGGCGCTGGAAATGGCGATGGATGTGATGGCGGCATCGGCCGAAGTGACTTTGTGCGATCCGGCTCCGCCGCCTCCGCCACCGACGCCCGACCCCGAGGCCGTCGAGCAGGCGGCGAAGCTGCTGGGCGCGGCCGAGCGCCCGCTGATCATGGTCGGGGGCGGTGCCGCCGGGGCCGCCGCCGAGGTGCTGGCGCTGGCCGAAATGCTGCAGGCGCCGGTGATCGCGCAACGCGGCGGGCGCGGGGTGGTGAGTGACCGCCATTACCTGAGCCAGAGCTGGCCGGCCGGACACCGGCTGTGGGCCGAAGCCGATGTGGTGGTAGCGATCGGCACCCGGCTGCAGCAGGCACGCATGGCCTGGGGCGAGGACGATGCGCTCAAGATCGTTCGCATTGACATCGACCCGACCGAGATCAACCGCTTGTCCAAGCCGGCTGTCGGCATCGTCGCCGATGCCGCGCAAGCGGTGCGGACGCTGGTCGATGGGCTGACCGCCCACAACCGCAAGCGCGCCTCGCGGCGCGATGAGCTGGAGGCGCTGAAGTCCGAGATCGGTGCCGAACTGGCCAGGCTCGAGCCGCAGATGTCGTACCTGCGGGTCATTCGCGAGGCCCTTCCCGATGACGGCTTTCTGGTCGACGAGCTCACCCAGGTCGGCTATGTCGCGCGGCTCGGCTTTCCGGTCTATGAACCGCGCCATTTCATCTGCGCCGGCTATCAGGGCACGCTCGGCTACGGCTTCGCGACCGCGCTCGGCGTGCAGGTCGCTCATCCCGACAGGAAGGTGATCTCGATCAACGGCGACGGCGGCTTCATGTTCACCATGCCGGAGCTGGCGACCGCCGTGCAGAACGATCTGGGCGTTGTCGCCATCGTCTTTGCCGACGGGGCGTTTGGCAACGTGCGGCGTATGCAGGCCGAGCAGTACGGCGGGCGGCTGATCGCCAGCGATCTGCACAATCCCGATTTCGTCAAGCTGGCGGAAAGTTTCGGCGCTGCCGGCTATCGCGCGACCTCTCCGGAGGAGCTGCGCGGCGTTCTGGACCAGGCGCTCGCCAATCGCGGCCCCAGCCTCATCGAGGTGCCGGTCGGCGAGATGCCCGAGCCCTGGCACCTGATTCACATGCCGCGGGTGCGCCCGCGCCGGCGCTGAGCCGGCCGGGCGGTTTTCGGACGCGGCTGCGATGGGGGAGGCGGTGGTCGAGACCCTGGATCTGCCAGCGCGCGGCCGGCGCATTCTGGTCATCGTCAATCCGGTCTCGGGGCGGCGCTCGAGCGCTCGTGCCGGCCGTGTCGTCGACGCCTTGCGGGCGCGCGGCTGCCAAATCGAGCTGCGCGAGACGCGGGCGCCCGGCGATGCCGAGGTCTGGGCACGGGAGGCGGCATTGGCAGGCGGCTACGACATCATTGCCGCGGCCGGCGGCGACGGCACCCTCAACGAGGTGGTGAACGGCATCGGCGAGGCGCCGGTGGCGCTCGCCATCATCCCCGTGGGGACTGCGAACGTCATGGCGCTGGAGCTTGGCCTGCCATTCGCGCCCGAGGCGGTGGCCGAGGTTCTGGCGGAAGGGCGCCCGCGTGCCCTGTGGCCGGGGCTGGCCAACGGCCGGCGCTTCCTGGCGATGGCCAGCGCCGGCTTCGACGGCCATATTCTGCACGGGGTCACCCCGGCCCTGAAGGCGCGCACCGGCAAGGCGGCTTACGTCTTGAGCGGGCTCGCCTGCTGGGCGCGCTGCCAGGTGGGTGATTTGCGCGTTTATATCGATGGCCAAACCCGGCACGCGTCCTGGGCGGTGATCACCAACACGCGCCGCTATGCCGGGCGCTTCGTACTGGCGCCCGAGGCCGACGTCTTCGCGCCGGGATTTCAGGCGGTGCTGTTTCCGGGGGCCGGCCGCGCCGACCTGATGCGCTATGCACTGGCCCTGGTTGCCGGGCGGGCATCGGGGCTGGCGGATGTTGAAACCCACGCTGTCCGGACCATCGAAATCACTGGCGGCGATCGCGAGCCTTACGAAATCGATGGCGATGCCGGCGGCCATTTGCCGCTTACCGTCGGCGTGGCACCCCGGCCTCTGTTCATCGTCGTCCCTGATCGGGTCTGAACCCCATCCAGCCTTCGCCACCCCGGCCGCGGCGCCGTGGAAGCGGCAGAATTCTGTGCTGCATCCCGGCTGAAAGGCCCGGTTTCCGCGGTGTTGCGGCTGGCAGCCAATAACCCTAAATCAGGTGCGGCAATTTGTCCGGTTGACCTTTTTGTTGCGAATGACTATCAATTGCGTCATTGATATGCGAGTGATTCGCAAAAATTAACCGCGAGCGGTGTGGGGAAATAGTGATGTGGCGTACGGATTGGAAGACCCTTTTTGCAGCGATTGTTGTGATCGTGGCGATGGCGGCAGGCATGCACGGCGTCCGCGCCGCGCCGCCAACCTATACCATCGAGATCAAGGACCACCGCTTCGTGCCGGAGGAACTGGAGATTCCCGCCGGCACCAAGGTCAAGCTGATCATCAAGAACCTCGATCCAACGCCCGAGGAGTTCGAAAGTTACGACCTCAATCGTGAAAAGGTGATCGGCGGCGGGCGCCAGAGGGTGATTTTCATCGGCCCGTTGAAACCCGGCACTTACGGATTTTTCGGCGAATTCAACCCGGACACGGCGCAAGGGCGCATCATCGTCAAGTAGTGGAGTAGCCGCCCGTCGGCAAAGAAGGGATTAAGAATCATGGTCGCGTCGGCAATCATCGTTTTTCGTGAGGTTCTGGAAGCCGCCCTGGTCATCGGCATTGTTCTGGCTGCCACCAAAGGCATTCTCGGGCGTTATCGCTGGGCCGTTGCCGGTGTTGTCGCGGGGCTGGTGGGGGCCGGCATCCTGGCCCTGTTCGCCGATGCCATTGCCGGTGCCGTCGAAGGCATGGGCCAGGAAATCTTCAACGCCTCGGTCCTGTTTGCCGCGGTTGCCATGCTCGGCTGGCACAACGTCTGGATGGCCCGCCATGCCCGCGAGTTGGCTGCGCGCATGAATCGCGTCGGCCATGACGTTGCCACCGGAACCGAGCCGCTTTATGCCATTGCCGTGGTGATTACGCTTGCCGTTCTGCGCGAAGGCTCGGAGGTGGTGCTGTTCCTTTATGGCATCGCCGCCACCCAGGATGGCGCCGGCTCGATGCTGTGGGGTGGCCTCATGGGACTGGCCGGCGGTGTGGTTGTGGGCGCCGGCCTGTACCTCGGCCTGCTGCGCATCCCGGCGCGCCATCTGTTCCGGGTCACCGCCTGGCTGCTGTTGCTGCTGGCCGCCGGCATGGCCGCCGAAGGTGCCCGCTATCTGGTTCAGGCCGACGTTCTGCCGGCGCTTGGCACCCAGCTCTGGGACACCTCGGCGATCCTCTCCGAGCGCAGCATCCTGGGCCAGACCCTGCACACGCTGGTCGGCTATACGGCACGGCCCACGGGGGCCCAGCTTCTCTTCTATCTGACGACCATCGGTGTCATCGGGGCGATGATGTGGCGCGTTCACGGTGGCTGGTCGGGCTTGGCCCAGGCGCGCAACGCGCTCATCTTCGGTCTTGCCATCGTCGGTCTGCTGGCGGATACGCCGGCAGCGGTGGCGGCCCACAAGATCTACTCTCCGATCGTCGTCCAGGGCGAGATGGAGCTCGAGGTCCGCGGCCATGTCGATGTCGATGACGACCCGGCCAAGGACGGCACCCAGAAACAGAAATACGAGATCGGCTACGCCTTTACCGACCGCTGGATGACCGCCCTGTTCCTCGAGGTGGAGAAAGAGCCCGGAGAGGCGTTTCGCGACGAGGCGATCGCCTGGGAGAACATCATCCAGTTGTTCGAGCAGGGCGAAAAGGCGATCGATGCCGGCCTTTATTTCGAATACGAGGCGGCGACCCGCAAAGGCAAGGCCGACAAGCTCGAAGGAAAGCTCCTGCTGGAAAAATCACTAGGCCGCTTCATTCACACCGCCAATATCAATTTCGAGAAGGAAATCGGCGCCAATGCCCAGGGTGGGGTAGGACTGCAATACGCCTGGCGCTCGAAATACCGCTATCGCCCGGAGCTGGAATTCGCCATCGAGGCGTTCGGCGAATTCGGTGAGATCAACGACTTCCAGCGCGTCTCCGAGCAACAGCACAGCCTTGGCCCGGCGCTGATCGGCGCCGTCCGGCTGGGCCGGACCTGGAAGCTGGTCTATGAGGCGGGCTATCTGTTCGGGCTGACGCGCGCCACGCCGGACGGCACCTTCAGATGGCTGCTTGAGCTCGAAAGCTATTTCTAGGGCCTTTTCCCGCTCCGCTCCCGCATTGTTCTCCGGGGTCCCATGCTCCAGTGCCGGGGCGCCGGAACCCGCCCATCTCCCCGGTTGACGGGACCTGGCGATGGCGTCATTCTTGTCCGTCCTCGGCCGCCGCGTGCGGCCGCAGGAGAAGATGAGTCCGCGCCCCGGGCGGGCCGGCAAAAGGGACCACCGATGACCGCTATTGCCAGTGCAAACGAGCCTCGATCCGGCAAGGCGCGCCGCCGGCTGCTGGTGCTGGTGGTGGTTCTGCTGGCCACCATGGTCGCGGTCAGCGGCTGCTCGAAGAAGAAAAAGAAGCCGAAATACGTCGAACGACCGGTCGCCCAGATCTACGACGTGGCGATGAAGCAGCTTCGCCTCAAGCATTACAAATTTGCCGCCGCCGCGTTCGATGAGGTCGAACGCCAGCACCCCTATTCGGTGTGGGCCCGGCGCGCCCAGTTGATGGCCGCCTACAGCCATTATCTGGGCAATGATTACGACGAGGCGATCCTGGCGGCGCAGCGGTTTCTGGCGCTCCACCCCGGCAACAAGAGCGCGCCTTACGCCTATTACCTGATCGCCATCAGCTATTACGAGCAGATCTCGGATGTCGGCCGCGACCAGAAGATGACCGAACAGGCGCTGATCGCCCTGAATGAGGTGGTGCGCCGTTTTCCCAACACCGAATACGCCCGCGATGCCAAGCTCAAGCTCGAGCTGACGCTCGACCATCTCGCCGGCAAGGAAATGGAGATCGGCCGCTGGTACTTGAAGCACGGCCACTATCTGGCGGCGATCCTGCGTTTCCGCACGGTCATCGACCGCTACCAGCGCACCACCCATGTGCCCGAGGCCCTGCACCGCCTGACCGAGGCCTATCTGGCGCTCGGCGTGGTCGACGAGGCCCGCGCCGCAGCTGCCGTGCTCGGCCACAATTTCCCCGACAGCGACTGGTATCGCGACAGCTATGCCCTGCTCAAGGGCAAGGGCTACACCCCGAAAAAGAGCGAGAAATCCTGGCTCGCCAGGGTCTGGGACAAGGTTTTCTAGGAATTGCCCGGGATGCTCCGCGGGCTGTCAATACGAGACATCGTTCTGATTGATCGCCTCGATCTGCCGCTCGGCCCCGGTCTTCTGGCCCTGACCGGCGAGACCGGCGCCGGCAAATCCATCCTGCTCGATTCCCTCGGGCTGATCATGGGCGCGCGCGCCGATGCCCGGCTGGTCCGCGCCGGCACCGAGCGTGCCATCGTGGCCGCCGAGATCGAGCTGCCCGGCGAGCATCCGGCCCGCGCCCTGCTCGACGACCAGGGGCTTGGCGAGGATGACGGCATGCTGGTCCTCCGCCGTGTCGTCGGCGCTGACGGGCGCAGCCGCGCCTTTGTCAACGATCAGCCGGTGAGCGCCGGTTTCCTGCGCCAGCTCGCGGCCACCCTGTTCGAGATCCATGGCCAGCACGGCGAACAGGGGCTGCTCGATCCGGGCAGCCACCGTGCCCTGCTGGATGCCTATGGCGACCTCGATAACCTGCGTGCCGAAGTCGCCGCCGCCCACAGGCGTTGCCGGGAGGCGGAGGCGGCCTTGGGTGAAGCCCGCACCGCCCTGGAGGCGGCGCGCGCCGACGAGGATTACCTGCGCCACGTCGTCGACGAACTCGATCAACTGGCCCCGCAGCCCGGCGAAGAGGCCGAACTGGCCGAAGCCCGCACGCTTGCCATGCACGGGGAGAAGCTGGCCGAAGCGATTGCCGCGGCGCTGTCCGAACTGGCCGGCGAGGACGGTGTGGATGCCCGCCTGCGCCGCGCTGCACGGGTCGTGGAAACGGTGGCTGGTCTTGCCGCCGGCCGGCTTGACGAGGCACTCCACGCCCTTGAGCGCGCCGCCATCGAGGCCAGCGAGGCAATCGATGCCTTGTCCGAGGCCGAAGGCCGTATCGAGTTCGACCCCCGCCGTCTGGAGGAACTGGAGGAGCGGCTGTTCGCGCTCCGCGCGGCGGCCCGCAAGCACGGCTGCGAGGTCGCCGAATTGCCGGCGGTGCGCGAGCGTTTCGCGGCGCGCCTCGCAGCGGTCGAGGAAGGCAGCCTGGGCCTGCGCGATCTGGAAGCGGCGGCGGCCGAGGCCCGTGCCGGTTTCCGCGCTGCGGCCGAACGGTTGACGGCGGCACGCACCAAAGCCGCGACGCGCCTCGATCAGGCGGTGATGGCCGAGCTTCGACCCCTGAAGCTTGAAAAGGCGGTGTTCGAGACCCGGCTGGAGCCGCTCGACGAGGCGGCCTGGAACGCCGAGGGCGCCGAGCGCGTGCGCTTCATGATTGCTACCAATCCCGGCAGCCCGCCGGGGCCGTTGGCGCGGATCGCCTCGGGCGGCGAGTTGTCGCGGATCATGCTGGCGCTGCGTGTGGTGCTGGCCGGGCGCGCCGGCGTCGCCACGATGATTTTCGATGAGGTCGACCGCGGCATCGGCGGCGCCGTGGCCGATGCGGTCGGCGAGCGCCTTGCCCGTCTGGCTGGGGACGCCCAGGTTCTGGTGGTCACCCACTCGCCGCAGGTGGCGGCCCGCGCCGATGCCCACTGGCGGGTCGACAAGCGCCCGGCCGAGAACGGTGCCCAGACCCGCACTGTCGTCGAGGTGCTCGACGAGGCGGCGCGTCATGAGGAAATCGCCCGCATGCTGGCCGGTGCCCGGGTGACCGACGAGGCCCGCGCCGCCGCCCGCAGCCTGATACAGGGCTGATCCGGTGGCTGACCTGCGCACCATTCCGGTTGCCGAGCTGAGCCGCGATCAGGCGGCCCGGGAGCTTGCCCGCCTGGCCGCCGAGATCGCCGAGCACGACCGGCTTTACTATCAGCAAAGCGCGCCGCGCATTTCGGATGCCGAATATGATGCCCTGAAGCGCCGCAATGCCGAGATCGAGACCCGCTTTCCCGACCTCATCCGCCCCGACAGCCCCAGCCGCCGGGTCGGTGCTCCGCCGGCCGCCGGCTTTGCCAAGGTGGCGCACACGCAGCCGATGCTGTCGCTGGACAATGCCTTCGACGAAACGGATGTGCGCGATTTTGTCGAGCGGGTGCGCCGCTTTCTGGGGCTCGCGACGGACGAGGTGCTGGAGATGGTGGCCGAGCCCAAGATCGACGGTGTGTCGGCGTCGCTGCGCTATGAAGCGGGGCGCATGATTTTGGGGCTTACCCGCGGCGACGGGCGCATCGGTGAGGACATCACCGCGAATTTGCGCACCGTCGGCGATATCCCGCAGGTCCTGAGCACCGCCGACGTGCCCGACGTCATCGAGGTCCGCGGCGAGGTCTACATGCGCCATTCCGATTTCGCGGCGCTCAACGAGGCCCAGGAGAAGGCCGGCAAGCCGCCGTTCGCCAATCCCCGCAATGCCGCATCCGGCTCCCTGCGCCAGCTCGATCCCGCGGTGACCGCATCGCGCCCGTTGCATTTCTTCGCCTATGCCTGGGGCGAGATCAGCACCCGCCCGGCCGATCGCCACAGCGCCATGCTGGAACGCCTGGCCGGCTGGGGCTTTGTCGTCAATCCGCTGGTACGGTTGTGCGCCGATGTCGAGGCCCTGCTCGCCTATCACCGCGACCTGGCCGAACGCCGCGCCGATCTCGACTACGACATCGACGGGGCAGTCTACAAGGTCGACCGGCTCGACTGGCAGGAACGGCTGGGCACCGTCGCCCGGGCGCCGCGCTGGGCGATCGCCCACAAGTTCCCGGCCGAACAGGCGACGACGGTGCTCGAGGACATCGAAATCCAGGTCGGGCGCACCGGCGCGCTGACCCCGGTGGCCAAGCTCCGCCCGGTCACCGTCGGCGGCGTCGTGGTCTCCAACGCAACGCTGCACAACGAAGACGAGATCGCCCGCAAGGACGTGCGCATCGGTGATACCGTCATCGTCCAGCGGGCCGGCGATGTCATTCCGCAGGTCGTCGCGGTGGTGCCGGAAAAACGCCCTGCAGACGCCAAACCCTTCGCCTTCCCCGAGGTCTGCCCGGTCTGCGGCAGCCATGCCGAGCGCGAAGAAGGCGAGGCGGTGCGCCGCTGCACCGGCGGCCTCATCTGCCCGGCCCAGCGGGTCGAGCGCCTGCGCCATTTCGTCTCGCGCAATGCCTTCGATATCGAGGGGCTGGGCGAGAAGCAGATTGCCCTGTTCTGGGACAAGGGGCTGATCGAGACGCCGGCCGATATCTTCACGCTGGAGGCGCGCGAGCAAGCGGGCGAGATCGATCTCGCCGGGCTCGAGGGCTGGGGCGAGCTCTCGGTCGCCAATCTGTTCCGGGCGATTGCCGATCGCCGCCGCATTTCACTCGACCGGTTCATCTATGCGCTCGGCATCCGCCATGTCGGCCAGGAGGTGGCGCGGCTGCTGGCCAGCAACTTCGGCTCGCTCGAGGCTCTGGTGGCGGCGGCACGGGCCGCCGAGCCGCGCACTGGCGAGGCCTGGGAGAGCTTTCTGGCGATCGACGGCATCGGCCCGCGGATCGCCGAATCGCTGATCGACTTTTTTGCCGAGCCCCACAACCGCGAGGTCGTCGAACATTTGGCCCGTGAGGTTGAGGTGGAGGATTTCGAGGCGCCGGAGAGCGACTCGCCGATCGCCGGCAAGACCATCGTCTTTACCGGCACATTGGAGCGGATGACGCGGGCCGAAGCCAAGGCCCGGGCCGAGGCGCTGGGCGCCCGGGTTTCGGGCTCGGTATCCAAAAAAACCGATCTGGTGGTGGCCGGACCCGGCGCCGGCTCCAAGCTGAAAAAAGCCCAGGAACTGGGGGTCGCCGTTCTCGAGGAGGAGGCCTGGCTTGATCTGATCGGGCGGGCCGGCTCATGAACCTGGCGCGCTTCCGGGTCTTCAGCTTCGATTGCTACGGCACGCTGATTGACTGGGAGTGCGGCATCCTCGCCGCCCTGCGCCCGTGGCTCGAGCGGGAAGGCGCGGCCATTGCCGATGACGAGATTTTGGCCCGCTTCGCCCATTTTGAGCCCATCGAGCAGCAGACGGCACCGGAGCTGACTTATCCGCAGATTCTCGCCCGCGTCCATGCCGCGATGGCCCGCGAATGGCAGCTTCGTGCAGAGCCTGAGGACGCCGCCCGCTTCGCCGCCTCGATCGCCGACTGGCCGCCATTTGCCGATACCGGCACTGCGCTTGCGACGCTCAAGGGGCGGGTGCGGCTTGTGGTGCTCTCGAACGTCGATCGCGCCTCCTTTGCACGCACCGAGGCGCGGCTCGGCGTTAAATTCGATGACGTGTTCACCGCCCAGGACATCGGGGCCTACAAGCCGGACCCGCGGACTTTCGAGTATCTGCTGGCGCGCCTTGGCGCAAAGGGGTTCGAACCCGGTGACATTCTGCATGTCGCCCAGAGCCTCTATCACGATCATGTGCCGGCCAAGGCCTTGGGGCTGGCTACCTGCTGGGTCGATCGCGGCCGCGGTCCGGGCGGTGCGGTTCAGGCGCCTGAGGTCGCGGTCACCCCTGATCTCCGGGTTCGGGACTTGGCCGAACTTGTGGCTCTCTACCGCCGGGCGATCAGCGGCTGAGCAGCAGGGTCACCCATTTGCCGAGCGCGATGCGGCGGATGAGGCGCAGTCCCAGCGCGCGATAGCGGTTGAGCACGCCGATCGCCTGATCCTCCAGAATGCCCGAGAGCACGATACGCCCGCCGGGCGCCAGCCTTGCGACCAGCCCGGGTGCCAGATCGTGAAGCACATTGGCGAGGATGTTGGCGGTGATCAGATCAAAGGGCGCGGGGTTGCGGATCGCCGCATGGTCGGGGGTGCCGGCATGCACCACCCGGATGCGCCCGCCAACCCACCCCTGGAGCCGGTTGACGGCAGCGTTGCGGGCGGTCACCGCAACCGCGTCGGCGTCGATATCGGCGGCGATCACGCTTGCCGGCCACAGCCGGGCAATCGCCAGCGCCAGCAGCCCCGAGCCACAGCCTATATCCAGCGCGCGGGCCACGCGCCGGCGCCGGGCCAGTTCTTCAAGGGCGATCAGGCACCCCTGGGTGCTGGCATGATGGCCGGTGCCAAAGGCAAGCCCGGCATTGATGCGCAAGGGCAGAACGCCGGCCGGCACCTGCGCGGCCTGGTGATCCTGATAGACGAAAAACCGGCCAATGCGCACCGGCGGCAGCTTTTCCTGCGAGGCGGCGACCCAGTCGGTGCCCGCCAGTTCCGCAATGTCGAGACCGTCGGCGGCAATGCCGATGGTGCGAAGGTCGCGGATCAGACGGACGGCATCGGGCCGAGCCGCGAACAGGGCCTCGATACGGCACAGGTCCGCATCCTCGTCTTCGAAAAAGGTGGACAGCGCCAGCACCGGGCCTTCGGGCGCGCGTTCACGCCTCTCGAACAGGCGCTCGAGGCGCTCGATCCGGGAGCGCGGCACCCGCAAGGTGACCTGCCACATCGCCCCTTCGCTCATGGTTCAGGCTGGTTTGACGAAGGAATCGACAACCCGTTTCCGGCCGGCCTTCTCGAAGGCGATTTCGAGCTTGTTGCCATCCACCGCAGCGACCCGGCCGTAGCCGAACTTCTGATGGAAGATGCGCTCGCCGACGCGGTAATTGGAGGTCTCGCCGATTGGTTGCTCGGCAATCACCTCGGCGGTGGCCTCGATCAGCCGCGGCGCCCGGCGGCCCTTGCCGCGGCGCGTCCGCCGGCGGTTGAAATCGGCAAAGGGCAGGTGGTTGGGGGCCGAAAAGTCGCGCCCGCCGGCGTAAACCCCCTGGGCCGAGACCCGCTCGACATGTTCGTCCGGCAATTCGTCGAGAAAGCGCGACGGCATCGATGACTGCCACTGGCCATAGACCTGACGGTTGGCGGCAAAGGTGATGAACACCCGTTTGCGGGCCCGCGTAATCCCGACGTAG
Source organism: uncultured Alphaproteobacteria bacterium (assembly GCA_964654995.1). Classification (GTDB taxonomy): domain Bacteria; phylum Pseudomonadota; class Alphaproteobacteria; order CAZZKF01; family CAZZKF01; genus CAZZKF01. The sequence continues at coordinate 38,009 of CAZZKF010000011.1, forward strand.
GCGAGCCGGCGCTCCTCTTCGAGCGCCGCCGCACCACCCTCGTCGAGGGCGCGCTGATGGGGAAACAGGGACTCCTCCCAACCGGGCAGGAAGACGGTGTCGAATTCCAGCCCCTTGGCGGCATGCAGCGTCATCAGGCTGACCTTTTCGGTGTCCTCGGCCTCGTCCACATCCATCACCAGGCTGACGTGCTCGAGGAAGCCGGCGAGGTTTTCGAACGCTTCCATGGCGCGCACCAGTTCGCCGAGGTTCTCGAGGCGCCCCGGCGCGTCCGGTGAGCGGTCGTTCTGCCACATCTCGGTATAGCCGGATTCATCGAGCACGATGCCGGCCAGCTCGGTATGCGGCACTTCCTCGGCCAGTTCCCGCCAGCGGGCAAAGCTCTCCAGCAGGTCACCCAGCGCGCTGCGGGCGCGCCCCGGAAGCTCATCCGTGGTCACCAGCACCTGTGCGGCGCGCAGCAGCGACATGTTGCCGGCCCGCGCGGTGCGGTGCAGGGCCTGCAGGCTCGCCTTGCCGATGCCGCGGCGCGGCGTGTTGATGATGCGCTCGAAGGCCAGATCGTCGTCGGGCTGGGCGATCACCCGCAAGTACGCGATGGCATCACGGATCTCGGCGCGTTCATAGAACCGGGCGCCGCCGATCACCTGATAGGGAATGCCGAGCGTCATCAGCCGCTCTTCGATGGGCCGGGTCTGAAAGCCGGCCCGCACCAGCGCCGCCATCTCGGCCAGCGATTCGCCCTGGCGCTGCAAAGCCTCGATCTCGTCGCCGATCACCCGGGCTTCCTCTTCGCCGTCCCAGACGCCGCGCACAACCGGTTTTTCGCCCTCTGTGATGTCGGTCCACAGGGTCTTGCCCAAGCGTCCGCGATTGGCGGCAATCAGCCCCGAGGCGGCGGCCAGGATATGCGGGGTCGAGCGGTAATTGCGCTCGAGGCGAATGATGCGCGCGCCGTCGAAATCCTGCTCGAAGCGCAGGATGTTGCCGACCTCGGCGCCGCGCCAGCCATAGATCGACTGGTCGTCGTCGCCGACACAGCAGATGTTCTTGTGGCGCCCGGCCAGCAGCCGCAGCCACAGGTACTGGGCGACATTGGTGTCCTGATATTCGTCGACCAGAATGTAGCGGAACTGCTCCTGATAGCGGCGCAGCAGATCCTCATGCCCGCGCAACAGGCGCAAGGGTTGCAGCAGCAAGTCTCCGAAATCGGCGGCGTTCAGGGTCTTCAGGCGCTCCTGATAGGCCACGTACAGGGCCAGCGCCCGGCCATTGGCGTAAGCGCCGGCGTCTTCGGGCGGCACCTGATCGGGGGCCAGCCCGCGGTTCTTCCAGCGCTCGATCAGGCTGGCCAGGCCGCGTGCCGGCCAGCGCTTTTCGTCGATGTTGGCGTCCGCGATCAACTGCTTGAGCAGGCGCAACTGATCGTCGGCGTCGAGAATGGTGAAATTGGGTTTCAGTCCGGCAAGCTCGGCATGACGGCGCAGGAGCCGCGCGCCCATGGCATGAAAGGTGCCGAGCCAGTCGATGTTCTCAACGACGGGGCCGAGAACCTGGCCAACGCGCTCATACATCTCGCGCGCCGCCTTGTTGGTGAAGGTAACGGCGAGGACCTGCCAGGGCCGCGCCCGGCCGGTGGCGAGAATGTGCACCAGCCGCGTGGTCAGCGCCCGGGTCTTGCCGGTCCCCGCCCCGGCCAGCACCAGCACCGGACCATCCACGGTCAGCACCGCCTCGCGCTGGGCCTCGTTGAGCCCGTCGAGATAGGGCGCCGCCGGGGCGCTTTCGGCGGCACCGGGCACGAGCCGTTCAAGATCGAAATCGCTGGCGCTCATCGTTCGCTATATACCACGCAGCAGACCATTTTCGAGAACAAAATGCTAACTTCCGTTGTATTCGGCGCCACGATCAACGACCGCTTTCCTCGGCCTGGGCCTCGAGCAGCGCATGATTGTAGGCCAGCAGCACATCGGCCTGGCGCAGAATGCCAACGACCTTGCGACTCTGCTCATCGTCGATCACCGGCAGAAACTCCTCGCCGCTGGCTTCGAGCTGACGCAACGCCTCTTCGAGGCTGTCGCCGGCCTTGAGTACGACTGCCACCGGCCGCGCCATCTCGCCGGCGCGGACCGGCGTCTTGAACTCAGGGTCAAGGGCCATCTCGTTGATCTCGGAAAAGCCGATGACGCCGACCAGGTGGCGGTCCTCGTCGACGACCACGAAATTGGCATGCGGCCGGCTCTGCAGCAGACGGCGCAAATCGCCGAGCGTGGCGTTCCGGTCGACGAACTCGAAGCGGTCCGAGATCAGCTCACCGACCCGGCGCCGGCACAGGATGTGACGCGCCCGGCCGCCGCTGAGATCGAGTCCGCGCTCGGCCAGTTGAGCATAGAAAAACGATTTCCCGAACCAGTAGTTGGTGATCAGGCTGGCAATCGCGGTTGCCACCATCAGCGCCACCGTGACCTGATAGTCGGCGGTCAGCTCGAAGACGATCAGGATGGTCGAGATCGGCGCCCCCAGCACCGCCCCGGCGACCGCCCCCATGCCGACGATGGTATAGACGCCGGCCGATGACGCCTGCGCCGGAAACGCCAGCGCCGCAAGCGTTCCGAACACGCCGCCGGTCATGGCGCCGAGCACCAGCGACGGGCTGAACACGCCGCCCCCGAAACCCGAGCCGAGGCTGATGATGGTGGCGATCAGCTTGGCAATCAGTACCGCCAGCAGCATCTCAAGCACAAGCTGGCCCTTGAGTGCGGCATCGGTGGCCTCGTAGCCGACGCCCAGGACATGGGGAAACTTGATGGCGATCAGACCGACCAGCAAGCCGCCGGCGGCCGGCAGCAGCCAGCGCGGCGCCGGCCAGCGGTCCTGGAAGCGCCAGGCGGCGCGGGTCCCGCGCAACAGGGCGACGGCAATGCCGGCGCAAACCACGCCGAGGAGCGCAAAGGCCGGGAACTCGAAAAACGAGACGATGCGGAAATCGGGCACAATGAAGGCCGGGAAATCGCCGAAGTGAATCCGCGAGACAATGGTACCGGCGACGCTGGCCACGACGATCGGGGTAAAGGCATGCAGGGCGTAATGCCCCATCACCACCTCGAGAGCGAAAAAGACGCCGGCAATGGGGGCATTGAACGAAGCGGCGACGGCCGATGCGACGCCGCAGCCGAGCAGCGTGCGGGCCAGCGCCGGCGACAAATCCAGCCGTTCGGCCAGCCAGGCGGCCAGGGTCGCGCCGAGATGGACCACCGGGCCTTCGCGGCCGACCGAAGCGCCGACACCGATCGAGGCGGCCGAGGCGAAGGCGCTGGCGATGCCGGTACGCAGGGACATCCGGCCGTCGCGAAGAACGCTGGCTTCAATGACGTCGGCGACGCCATGAGGGCGGCGCTCGGGCAGGACATAATGAATGAACAGGCCGACAAGCGCACCGCCCGCCGTCGGCGCCAGCACCAGTTGCCACCACGGCAAGCCGGCGGCGCGGGTAAACACGTCCTCGCTGGAAAATCCCAGAAACCCGAGCTGCACCAGCGCAATCGCCTGGCGAAAGCCGATTGCCGCGTAAGCGACGACAACGCCGATGATCAATGCCAGAACGGCCAGCAGCACATGTTCGTTGGCCACCAGGCGGGCAAACGTCCGGGCGATCCGGTGCTGGTCTGAAGGCGGATGCGTCATGCCGTCGAACGGTGGGGTTGCCGGTTTTCCATCACCAGGTCCACGGCCCTATTTGCACTGGCTGATCGAGCCCTCGGCGCACACTGTCTTGCCGTCGATCCAGGTCGCCCCGGACATATCGGCATTCAGCAGATCGGCGCGCTCCAGCCTGGCGCCGGTGAAATCGGCGCCGCGCAGATTGGCGCCGAACAGCCGGGTGCCGCGCAGCAGCGCGTCTTTCAGAGAGGCGCCGGACAGGTTGGCCGAGGTGAAGTCCGCTTCCGTCAGGTTGGCACCGTCAAGCCGGGCACCGATCAGGCGGGCGTTCAGGAACTTGGCGCGCCGGGCATCGATCCCGCTGAGGTTGGCGCCCGACAGATCGGTCCAGGTCATCCGCGCTTCGCGCAGGTTGGCGCCGGTCAGATCAACGTCGATGAACGGGCGATCATCGTGATAGCAGCGCTGCCAGTTGACTCCGGGGCGCGGCGGGTCAGCACACGCCGCCTGGGCCGGCGCCGGGCTGAATCCGACGGCAAGGATCAGCACCAGAGGGCCGGCGAGTCCTGCGCAGACCGATCGGGTCAGGGTCCCGTCCATGGTCTGCGATTGCCTCCTTCAGACCTGTCGGCGCCGGATGCCGATGATGCGACCGGCTTCCGGTGGCCGTGCCAATGTGCGATGGGCGGCCAGTATATCCTGAAGCCGGGCATAGGTCTTGTCCGGAAATCGTGCCGATTTCCGGGCCTTCATGTCGACATAGATTCCCAGTGCCTCATGGGTGGCGGACAGCACGTCGTTGGCGGCATTCCACATGCGCATGAAAAAATGAAGCCGTTTGCCATCGGCATCGAGCAGCTGGAAATCGACCCGCACGCGATCGCCCTCAAACAGCTCGCGCTGATAAGTGATGTGAGATTCCAGCGCGAACGCCGAGCCGACCCCGGCTCGCGTGTGGCTGATCCCGATGCCCATGTCTTCGAGGAACACGTCCAGTGACTTGTCAAAGATGTGCAGGTAATAGGCCACGTTCATATGGCCGTTGTAGTCCAGCCATTCCGGCTGAACGGTCGCCTGGTAAAGCTCAATCGGCGCCACCGGCTGGGACATGCCGTACTCCCTCAGCAATTGGCACATTGGCGGCGCGCCCGGGCACGCCGGTGCCCGCTCCTATATCGTAAACTGGCCGGCGAGGGAAGGGCAGGCGCCGCGGCGGGTGTTATCGCACGGTGATCGTGATCTTTTCAGAGACCACCGGCGGCACATGCGGGATGTGATTGTGATCGCCAAGAACAAGTTGCAGCGTATGGACGCCCGGCACCAGGCTCAATGTCGTTTCGGTCTGGCCGCCGCCGAAGTGCAGGTGCCGGGCGTCCTTGGGGATTGGCTCGCCGGCCGCGGGCAATGGCGTATCGACCAACAGGTGATGGTGCCCGGTGCCCGGCTTCTCGACGCCGGCAGGCGCCACGCCCATGCCGCGCAGTCCGAAGCGGATGGTGATCGGGTTCGATACCACGTCGCCGTCGGCCGGGGTGATGAAATAGACCTTGGCGTTCTTCGGCGCCGACGACGCGGCCTGGGTCAGGCTCACGGGTACGATCGTAAGGATCAGGGCGAAAAAGATTCTCTCAAACATGATCGGCTCTCCAACGTCTAACGGCCCGGCGGCCGGTTCGTGGTTATGCTACGGCCGGCGATCCCGCCTCGCAAGGAAGCGGGCTTGCGGTCCCGCGTTCGCCATGCTGCCCGGCAAAATGGCCCGTCATTTCATGGCTTGCACTTTGCCGCCCGCGTGGTTACTTCTGCCATGACGAGGCAATCCGCGAGGCCACCCGGGACGCAGGGCTTTCCGGGAAGGGGCTGTTGTTGTTCATCTTCGCGCCATTTAGAATTGTATGTAAAGAGGCGTGGCGCGAGAAAGCCCGGGTCTGGGGCCAGGACGCGAGGAAAGCGCGGTGAAAAAACTCGTCATCGGCATCGGCATCGCGCTCGGCCTCCTTGTGCTGGCCGCCCTGATCCTGCCCAGCTTCATCAACTGGAACCGCTATCGTACCGAGATCGCCGGCGCCGCCGAGGACCTGACCGGGCGCGAGGTGTCGATCGGCGGCTCGATCGCCTTTTCGGTGCTGCCGGCGCCCGCCTTGCTGGTCAAGGACGTCCGCGTCGCCAACCTGCCGGGTGCGGCCACCGTCGATATGCTGAAACTGAAGTCGCTGGAGGTGCGTGTCGCCCTGCTGCCACTGCTGCGCGGCCAGTTTCAGGTCCAGAAGGTGGTTCTGGTGGAGCCGGTGATCGAGTTCGAGCGGCTGGCCGACGGCCAGCGCAACTGGGTGCTGGGCGAGGAGGGCGAGGCTGGCCCGGCGGAAGGCCCGCCACCAAGCGCTGATATTCAGCTCGAGAACTTCGTCGTGCGGGGCGGACAACTGACCTATCGCGACGCTGCCAGCGGCGCCGAATACACGCTCGATGATCTCGATGTGACGGTTTCGGCAAACTCGCTCGATGGCCCGTTTGCGGCGACCGGCCGGCTCGGTTATCAGGGCCTTCCGGTGGCCTTTGAGATTTCCACCGGGGTTCGCGTGCCGCGCCGGCCGATGGCTTTGGCGGTGACCCTCAGGCTCGGCGACGGTGCCGGCGAGGCCAAATTCAGCGGCAGCGCGACAATCGGGGAGCCCGGCCTTGACGGGCGTCTGGAGGTTTCCGGCAGGGAACTGGCCAAGCTGTTGGCGGCCGTGTCCGGATCAGAGGGTGGCAAAGCCGCATTGCCGGGCTTCGAGCCGCTGCTTGGCCTGCCGTTCGTTGCCAAGGCGAATATTGAAGTCGATGGCAAGGGCGCCCGCATCGCCGATCTGTCCCTTGAGCTCGGCTCCGGTGAGAACGCTATATCCGGCACCGGACGCCTCGGCGTCGATTGGCAGGAGCAGACCAGCATCGACCTCAAACTGGCGATTGCCAGCATCAATCTCGATGCCCTGGGCGTGACCGGCGACCCGCCGGCGGCTTCGCGCGAGAACCGCCCGGCCGAAACCTCGGCGCCGCAACCGGACGATCCGTTTTCGCTGCCCGCGGATATCGGCGCCAGCTTCGATGTCAGCGTCGCCGCCGTCACCCTTCATGAAGGCTTGATCCGAAATTTGCGGCTTGCCGGCAAACTGGCGAGCGGCACCCTCGAGATCACCTGGGCGTCGGCGCAACTGCCGGGCACTTCGGATATCAGCTTCGCAGGGACCTTGCGGGCGGTGGACGAGGGCCCGCGCCTGGAAGGCAAGGTGAAGGCGGCATCGAACAATCTGCGCGGCCTGCTGCGCTGGCTCCAGGCCGACATTGCCAAGGTACCGCCGGGGCGGCTGACCAAGGCCACGGTGTCCGGCAGTCTGGCAGCGACCCGGGCGGCCGTGCAGCTTTATGCCATGGACATGACGGTCGATACCTCGCGGATCACCGGCGGCGTCGCCTTTGCTCTTCGCAAGCGCACCTCGTTCAGTGCCGATCTCGATATCGATCGGCTCAACCTCGATGCCTATCTGCCACCGCGCCGCCCGACCGAAAAGCCGCGCGGCGCGCCGACCCGGGCGGCGGTCGAAGAAGCGCCGGCCAAGGTCTCGGCACTCGCCGCTCTGGACAAGTTCGACACCAATTTCAAACTGCGCGTAGAACGCCTGACCTACAAGCAGACGCTGCTCACCGGGCTCGAGGCCGATCTGTCGCTGATCGGTGGTGAGCTGGACATCAAGACCCTTGCGGTCAAGGACGTCGGCGGCGCCGGGCTCACCCTGAGCGGCAAGGGGCAGCATTTTTCCGGCCGGCCGCGCCTCGTCGCCGATCTCAAGATCGCCGGCAAGAGCCTGGCCGGGTTCGAGAAAATCGTCGGGGTGAAACTGCCCTGGACAACGCCCGCTGCCGGTAACGTCACGATCACCGCCAAGCTCGATGGCGATTTCGAGCAGAAGGTCGCGGTCGATACGGATATCGCCCTGGGGCCGACCCGCGCCCGGGCAACGGGCCGCATCACCGGGCTTGATCGCACGCCGGTGTTCAACCTGACGCTGGATATCGGCAATGACAGCCTGGCTGCATTCATCCGTCAGTTCGATATCGATATGAACCCGCCGGCCAAGCGGGACGATGGTGCAGTGACTCTCAAGGGCACGGTCAACGGGCCACTCAGTTCACTTGACGTCAATGTCGCGCTCGATGTCGCTGGCGGCCGGTTCAGCGTTGCCGGCAATGTCGCCCGGCGTACCACCGGCGTCAGCTATGATGTTTCGCTCGGCGTGCGGAGTGACAGCCTCATCCGTCTGGTGCGCGGCCTCGGCCATGATTTCCGTCCGGCGTCGAAACGATTGGGCGGCATCGATGTCAGTGCCGACGTCAAGGGCGATGCCGGCAGCATCGTGCTTTCGGCCCTGACCGGCAATATCGGCCCGGTGTCGCTGAATGGCGAAGCCAATCTCAAGTTCACCCAGGGTCGCCCCAAGCTGACCGCACGCCTGCAGGCCGGCGAGGTGGTGGCCGACATGTTCCTGGCGCCTGAGCGCGCCAGTGCCCGGCGGGTGCGCAAGACCCGTGCTGCCCCCGGTGTCGCCCGCTGGTCACGCGAGCCCTTCGATCTCGGCTGGCTCCGCAAGCTCGATGCCGATGTCGAGCTTTCGGCCCGGCGCATCGCGTTTCGTGCCTATGAGTTCGTGGTGCCCGAGGCCACCCTGCGGCTTGGCGACGGGACGCTCGAGATCAGCCGCCTGAAAGGCCGGCTGTTCGATGGTGACATCGATTTGACGGCGCGCCTGCAAGGCAGCGTGCCGGCCCGGGTGTGGCTGGATTTCAAGCTCCGTGGCGCCGCCGTCGACCGGGCGCTGAAGGCGACCGCCGATATCGCCGCGGCCACCGGACGGTTCGACATGGATGGCTCGTTCAAGGCCGCCGGGGCCAGCCAGTTCGAGATGATTTCGGCGCTCACCGGCAAGGCGACGCTTGCGGCGCGCGACGGTGTTATACGCGGCATCGATCTGCGCCGGGTCAGCGACGGGCTCAACAAGATCGAAAAGATCGAGGATTATTTCGCCCTCATCCGTGCCGGCCTGTCGGGCGGTGTAACCCCGTACAAACGGATTGCCGGCGACCTGGTGATCAAGAACGGCGTCGCCCGCACCCGCAATGTCGTGGCCGAGATCGAGGCGGCCAGCGCCGATTTGTCAGCAGTCATCGATCTGCCCGACTGGCGAATCGATGCCACCAGCCGTTTCCGGTTCATCGACCACCCGGACGCGCCGTCGGTGGGGCTCGATCTCTCCGGCCCGCTGCACGATCCCAAACGCAAGTTCGTCAGCCGCGAGATGCAGGCCTATATCGGCCGCAAGCTGGGCGCCGCGGTGCTGCGTCGGGCGATCGCCAAGCCGGGAAGCGGCCTCGACCGGCTGCTGGGCGGCACGCCAGCAGACGCGGCACCGGCCGGCGCCGGAGAACCGGCTTCGGCGGCACCGCAGGGCACCGCCCCGGCGCCGACGACCACCACACCCGAGCCAACCGCGGAAACGCCACCCCCCGATCCCGCTCAGCAATTGCTCGAAGGCATCCTCAATCAGATCAAGAAGAAAAAGGGCGATTAGGACCGCTCAAGCCTTGCTGGACGCCTCGTGGCTCGCCTGCGAAGCGGCCTTTTCGCGCAAATATTCGACCAGATAGACCCGGATGGCGCTCGACAGATTGCCGCTGCGCCGTGCATCGATTTCGCTGACCAGCCGGTTGATCGAGGTCTGGCGTTCCTTCGCCAGCTCGGCCAGAAGCTCCCAGAACGCCGGCTCCAGCGAGATGCTGGTGGCGTGCCCCGCGACGCGCACCGAATGCTTGATGGGCACGTCGCGACGGGCAGGCGGATGGGACGGCATGGGTGGCGATCAGCGCCGCGGGGCGAAGAAATCGTTGCCCTTGTCATCGATGACGATGAAGGCGGGGAAGTTTTCGACCTCGATCTTCCACACCGCCTCCATCCCGAAATCCGGGAAATCAAGAACCTCGACCTTGCGGATGCTGTCCTGGGCAAGAATCGCTGCCGGGCCGCCGATGGAGCCGAGATAAAAACCGCCGTTCTTCCTGCACGACTCGACGACGATGGGACTGCGGTTGCCCTTGGCCAGCGTCACCAGGCAGGCGCCCGCTTCCTGGAAGCGCGGAATGTAACTGTCCATGCGCCCGGCCGTCGTCGGCCCGAACGAGCCGCTTGCCATTCCCTTGGGGCGCTTGGCCGGACCGGCGTAATAGACCATGTAGTCCTTCATGTAGTCGGGCATCGGCTTGCCTTCGTCGAGCGCCTGATTGATCGCCCGGTGGGCAAGGTCGCGGGCGACCACCATCGGCCCGGTGAGAGAGAGGCGGGTGCGGATCGGATAGCGGGAAAGCGTGGCGCGAATTTCGTCCATCGGCCGGGTGAGGTCGATCTCGACGACCTCGCCACCCAGTGCGTCGCCAACGATGTCGGGCAGATATTTGGCGGGGTCGGTTTCCAATTGTTCGAGAAAGACGCCCTCTGCCGTGATCTTGGCCTTGGCCTGACGATCGGCCGAGCAGGACACGCCGATGCCGATGGGCAGCGAGGCGCCATGGCGGGGCAGACGCACGACACGCACGTCGTGGCAGAAATACTTGCCGCCGAACTGGGCACCAATGCCGGTGCGCCGGGTGATCTCCATGATCTCGGCTTCCAGTTCTTCATCCCGGAAAGCGTGGCCCAAGTCGTTGCCGCGCTTCGGCAGGCCATCGAGATCGCGGGCGCTGGCGAGTTTCACCGTCTTCAAGGTCATTTCCGCCGACAAGCCGCCGATCACCACCGCCAGATGGTAGGGCGGGCAGGCGGCGGTGCCCAGCGTGCGGATTTTTTCGTCCAGGAATTCGAGCAGCGCGTCCTTGCGCAGCAGCGCCGGGGTTGCCTGATAGAGAAATGTTTTGTTGGCCGAGCCGCCGCCCTTGGCGAGAAACAGAAAATCGTAGGTGTCGCCGCCGGTGGCGTAAACCTCGATCTGGGCCGGCAGGTTGGTGCCGGTATTTTTTTCCTCGAACATGGTGATCGGCGCCATCTGCGAATAGCGCAGATTGTCCT
>CAZZKF010000012.1:0-9873 GCA_964654995.1 uncultured Alphaproteobacteria bacterium
GGCCGATCCTGCCAACGGATTTCGGGGGACGCGTGCCTGTCTAATCTGCCAGCAGCGCGTCGATGGTGGCCTGATCGGTGGGGCCGGCGCTGCCGTGGATCACCGAATCGGTGAGCGTGATCAGCTTGCGCACCGTATTGGCGGTGGCGGTGCAGGCCTCGCGCAACTCGTCGGCGTCGCCGCCGTCGACCGCCACCTGGATCTCCGCCAGGCCCTCGGCGATCACCCTGTTGATCTGGGCAACCGTGCGCTCGAACGGCTCGCGGTACTCGGGCGGCGCCACCTCATAGGCAGCGATCGCCAGGTCCTTGTCGGAAAAGCCGCTGTCGGCGAAATGCTCCTGGTAGGTCTTGGGCTGCCACATTTTCACATCGTCGATCATTTCCGGCAGGTCCGGGACCATCTCGATCAGCATCACGATCTCGTTGATGTGATTGAGATAGTCGGTCGCCAGCAGGGTCTTTTCGTTGATGTTGCGGCCCTTGACGCGCGCCCGCATGGCGGCGAGGCGGGCCTGTGCTTCATCCTCCGCAATTGGAGACAGGGTCTGTTCTGCGCTCATCAACGAGATCCAGCCAGGATATCCTCAGGGCGAAGGCGACATCACCGGGCGGGCAGGGCCTGCACGCACAGCCCACTCCATTAACTAGATAAGATTCATTAATATACCCGTAAAGGCCGCGACACCCCACCGCGGCCTGCTGTTTCAAATACAGGCTCCATCAGCCAGCGTCAATGGCGCGGGCCGGGCGGTTCGGGGCCGGCCGCAGGCACGCTGGTTGCGGCGCTTGCGTCGCTGCCCGGTGGCGTGGCATGGTGGGCGGCCTCGGGCTCACCGGCCGTGCCGGGCTCAGCAGCTCGCCTTCCGGGTTAATCTCTACAACGCGCTGACCGTGAATCTGGTGCTCGCGCACTATCCGGTCCGCGTGGCGGGCCGCGAACTGACGCTGTATGACATCGAGCACCGGATCCTGCGGCCGATCTGGAAGGACGCGCGCATCCACTATCTGCTCAACTGCGCCGCCGGCACCAGCTTGTTGTGCCGCCGGACCAGCGGTCGCGGGACCTGAAATTGCATCGCCTCCAGCCCGCCCAGCGGCTCGAGAAAGGTGTCGAGGCTGCGTCGGGCATTCCCCGTCTGGGCCTGATAAAAGGTCAGCGGGCGCTGCAGCATCCACTGGGCGTAGGGAAAGATCGCCCGGCGCTCGCGCACCCCGTAGATGCTGACCTCATGTTCGCCGATCGTCCGCGGGATGTCGTCGCCGGCGTGGGCGGCCAGCCAGCGATCAACCTCTCGGGCGGTGTCGATCAGCAGCGGCAGGTGCTCGGCAAACATGTGGCGCAGCACCGGAAACAGGGTTTCGGGCACCCTGTCGTCGTCCAGAAAGGCGCCGGGCGGTCCATCGGGGTTCATCATCCGCTCCACCCAGCCGGCCACATGGGGCGCCTTGTCGCGCATCAGCGCGCCCGAGGCGGGGTCGCGGTAGAGATGCGCGTACAGCGGCCCGATGAGGCCGAAATCGCCGAGACTCGGCCGCTGTCCCAGAAGATAGGGAAGGGTCTGGAAATGCCGGTTCAAGGCATCGAGCAGTTCCAGATAGCCGGCCTCGATGGCCGGTCCCGTGCGCTCGGTGATGCCGAGAAGCGGCAGCGCCCCGTGAAACGGTTTGGCGCGCTCGGCCCCGCGGCGCCGGCGGGTTTCCTCGTCGGCCTCCGGGGTGGCGAGGCGGCCGAACTCGGAGATTGCGAAATCGTAATTGTGCCGCCAGCGGTAATGCATGGCCGCCACCAGCAGCCATTCGTCGCCGTAGACCTCGAACAACAGCGCAGCCAGGCGCTGGCGCGGCGTCGCCGGATAGACCGCTGGCTCGGGGTACCGGTCCTCGAAAAAATCGATGATGTCGGTGGTGTCCTGAATGGCGACATCGTTGGGCGTGATGACGACCGGGATGTATTTCACGCCGGTCCGCGGGATGATGACGCTGCGGTACACCTCCGGGGTCGGGGTGATTTCCTCGAAGGCGATCCGCTTGAATTTCAGATAGGCCCGGGCCTTGCCCGAATAGTAGGAAAAATCGTCGCCGAGAAGCCGGTGCATCTCACGTCTGTCAGGTGATTCAGGGGGTAATGTCCTTGAACACATGGCGGCATCGCTCCTGCGATGTTCGGGGGCTCGGAGCCTTGTTCTACCAGAGGTGGCCACGGAAAGCCTATCGATAACGCGGTGTTAAGACCTCCGATCCTATCATGATCGGCGCTTTGGCAGGGCGCGGCGCAAGCCCTGTCCTGCCGGCGCGCGGGCCAACCACAGCCGGGGGTCTTGAGGACGTGACGGTCCAACCCAAGAAACGAACCAGGAAAACGCCCGAAAAGGCGCCTGGAACAGCGCGAAATCCGCCGGTGCGTGAGCTCCAGGCCAAGCTGGCCGAAACGCTCACGACGACCTGGCCGATGGACCCCATGGGGGTCACGCAGGCGCTCGACTGTCTCGACTACGGAATCGCAGTCTGGAGCGCCGATCTGACGCTCCAGTACTGGAACCGGCGATATGCGGAATTCTACATCGGCAGACCGGATACCCTTTACGTCGGCAAGCCGCTGCCCGAGCTGTTGCGTCACATTGCCGAACACGGCGGTCTCGGCGGTGGCGATGTCGATACGCTGGTCAAGGAACGCCTCGAGGAGTTCCTGGGAAACGAACGCCTCTTCACCCGCATCGACGATCCCGTAGAGCGCGAAATCGAGGTTCACCGCCGGCCGCTTCCGGACGGTGGCTATGTGGTGACCTTGAGCGACGTCACCGAACGCCGCCGGGCCGAGCGCGCGCTGCAACGCCAGGCGGTGGTGATGGAGCAGCTCCGCGAGGCGGTGATCGTCACCGGGCCCGACCGCCGGATCATCGAGATCAACCCGGCCGCCGCCGCCATGCTCGGCTATGCCCGCGAGGAACTGATCGGCCAGACGCCGGATCTCTATACCGCCGATCCGGGGGCCTGGAAACGGGGGCTGCCGGCGGTGCTGCGCGAAGTGCAGGCCAAGGGGGTCTGGAAGGGCGAAGTGATGCTGCGCCGCAAGGATGGCGGTGATTTCCTCAGCGAGCTCATTCTGGCGCCCTTGCGGGACGAAGACGGGCAGCCGATCGCCACCATCGCCGTTCACCGCGACATTACCGAAGAGCGCCGGATCGAAAAGGAAATCCAGCGCCAGGCGGTGGTGATGGAGCAACTGCGCGAGGCGGTGATTGTCACCGGGCCCGATCGCAGGATCATCGATCTCAACCCGGCGGCGGCCGACATGCTGGGCTATGCCCGCGAGGAACTGATCGGCCAGACACCCGACCTCTATATCCTCGATCCCGAAGACTGGCTTCGGCGGCGCCCGGCGATCTTCCGGGAGATGATGGAAGCCGGCATATGGACCGGCGAGCTGGAGTTGCGCCGCAAGGATGGCGGCCGGCTGGTCAGCGAACTGGTGCTCACCCCGATGCACGACGAGGCCGGCGAGCAGATCGCCGCCATCGCCATGTTCCGCGACATTACCGAACAGCGCCGGATCGAGAAGGAGCTGCAGCGCCAGGCAGTGGTGATGGAGCAGCTCAACGAGGCGGTGGTGATTTCCGATCTCGATCGCCGGATTACCGATGCCAATCGTGCCGCCGAGCACTTGTTCGGCTATGCCCGCGACGAGCTGATCGGCCAGACGACGGCAATCCTGCCTGCCGACCCGGCAACCTGGGAGAAGACCGCGCCCAAGGTTCTGGCGCGGCTGCGCAAGAACAGGTCCTGGAACGGCGAGACCGTCATGAAGCGCAAGGACGGCTCCGAATTCCTCGCCGACCTTTCCCTTGCGCCACTGCGCGATCCCGATGGATCGCCGGTTGCCACCATTGCCATCGTTCGCGATGTCACCAGGCGGCGCCAGGCGGAAGCGGCGCTCAGGGCCTCGGAGCACAAGTTCTTCATGCTGTTCGAGACCATTCGTGACGGCATCGTGCTGACCAATAACGACGGCGTGATCGAGAATGCCAACCAGGCGTTCCTCGACATGGTCGGCTATACGCGCAGTGAGCTCATCGGTCGGGACACCCGGCAACTGATGCCGCCCCGGTATTACCGTCAGCGCGACGAAAACATCTGCGAGGCTCATGAGACGGGGCAGATGGTGACGGTCGAGAAGGAGTACCTGCGCAAGGACGGCACCACCTTTCCGGCGATTGCCAATCTGGCGGTGATTTTCGATGACGATGGCACGCCGATCTGGCGGACCACCATCATTCGCGACATCACTGAACAGAAGGAAAAGGAGCGCGAACAGAAGCGCCTGATGGCGATTCTGGAAGCGACCACCGATTTCATCGGCATCATTACCCGCGAAGGCCGTCTGGCCTACGTCAATCAGGCCGGCCGGCAAATGCTCGGGCTCGATCTGGACGAGGACATCTCGCATCTGTCGATCTGGGATTTTCACAGTGACGAATGCGCCCGCTACATCAAGCGCGAGGGCCTGCCGGTGGTCGACAAGGTCGGCGCATGGCGTGGCGAAGCCAGCCTGGTCAATCGTGCCGGCGAGGAAATCCCGGTCTCGCAGTTGATCGTCGCCCACCGCGACCAGGACGGTGAAATCGAATATTACTCGTCGATGGCCCGTGATATTTCGGATCGCGTCGCGTTCGAAGCCGAGTTGATGGAGGCCAAGGAACGGGCCGAGCTTGCCAATCGCGCCAAATCCGATTTCCTGGCCAACATGAGCCACGAGCTGCGCACGCCCCTGAACGCGATTATCGGCTTTTCCAAGATGATGAAGGATCAGTTGTTCGGCGAACTGGGTGCGCCGCAGTACGTCGAATACGTCAAGGATATCCACGACAGCGGCACCCATCTGCTCGGCATCATCAACGACATTCTGGATCTGTCCAAGATCGAAGCCGGCCGATACGAGCTCAGCGAACAGGAGGTGGATCTGGGCGCCGCCGTGATGTGGTGCGTCAACACCATTCGTCCGCGCCTCCAGTCCGAGCAGCAGAAACTGACGCTGAAACTGCCCGACCGGTTGCCGCACCTGTGGGCGGACGAGCGCGCGCTCAGACAGGTTCTGCTCAATCTTCTGTCCAACTCGGTGAAGTTCACGCCGGAGAGCGGCGAGATCACCGTCGAGGTGACACAAGAAGCGGACGGCGGCATCATCCTTCGGGTCATCGATACCGGGGTCGGCATTCCCGAAGACAAGATCGAGGAGGTGCTGCGCCCCTTCGGTCAGGCCGACAGCACCCTGGCACGCCAGTTCGGCGGCACCGGGCTCGGCCTGTCGATCACCAAGTCACTTCTGGAGATGCACGGGGCGGACTTCAAACTCGCCAGCACGGTGGGTGAGGGAACCACCGCGACGATCCGGTTTCCCCCTGAGCGCCGCATCGATTGAGACGGACGAGCGGACACAGGGACGCCGCGCCCGATATCCGGCGCGGCGTCTCAAGTCGTCTTCTGCCGGCCGCAGGGCGGCCGGGCAATCGCGGGTCTTAGCGGTTCAGGACCGCATCCTGGAGCCCGGCGGCAACCGCCATGATCTGGGCCACCAGGGCCTCGGGCACTGACAGCTCCTCGAGCGTTGCCTGCAGGTGGCCGGCGACCGCGCCGAAGTGGGACTCGTTGAGCCCGCGGGCCACCAGGTGCTTGTGGGACTGGCGCATGTAACCGTCGGCGCCGCCGGTCTGGCCGGACAGAAGCCGGGTCAGGAACAGCTTCATCTTGAGTTTCTGGCTGTCCATGTCGACATCCGCAAAAAAGCCGTTGATCCGGTCGTCCTGCAAGACCTTGTCGTAAAAGACCTCGACCGCGGCATCGACGGACGCCTGGCCGCCGATCTGATCGAAGACTGTGGTCACTTGATCCATGGGGCATGCTCCTGGTTCCAAAAAGGGCGCGCCGCGCCGAGGCACCTCGGGCGACGATCGACTTGCCATGGTCAGGCGGATATCTTTAGATTCCCTTACTCGTTCCATGGACATGCCCCGGGATTGCCGCAGGATCGCCGCAAATCCGGCCCAATGCCGGGCTATGCCTATGGGCGGGAACGGCGGTCGATGATTCGGCTTCGTCCGGCGCGGCGGCCGGCACAGGCTGGTGGCCGCGGGCCGCACCCCGGTCCCGGCGAGGCCTTCTCTTTCAAGGATGAACAGGGAGGGTGTGATGTCTGGAATGCGATCGTTCATCGTCTCGGTGGCCGCCGTCGCGGCGATTCTGTGGGTGGCGCCGGCGCCGGCGGCAGAAGCGGGCGACTGGTATGCCGGCGCCCGCATCGGCCTGTCGCTGGCCAATCGCAGCGGACTTGCCGGCCCCGGCCTCGATGCCGCGGCCGACTGGAAGGCAGGCGCGGTTACCGGCGTCTTCGTCGGGCGCGAAATCGGCGGCCTGCGCGGCGATCTCGAATTCGTCTCGCGCCGCAATGGCGCCTCGGTGATCACCGACCGGGCCGGCGGCGCAACCGCGCTGGCCGACGGCGCGGTGCGGTCGCAGGGCCTGTTCGTCAATCTCTATCGCGATCTGGTGCCGGCCGCGCGGCTCTCGCCCTATGTCGGGTTCGGGCTGGGTGTGGCGCGCGTCGATGTCAGCCGCCTGCGCGCCGGCGGCGCGGCGATCGCCGACGGCTCCGACGTGCGCTTCGCCTATCGGCTGGCCGGCGGCCTGCGGGTGAAGAGCGGCGGGCCCGGGGTGTTCAGCCTCGACTATCGCTATACCCGCCTGACCGACCCGACGATCGCCGGCGCCGGTGGCAGCCGCATTCGCACCGATCACGGCGCCCACGGCATCTTTGTCGGCTATACCTACCGCTTTGGCCGCCCGCGCTCGCGGCCGGTTACCCGGGCGGCCTTCCAGCCGCCGCCGGCGCCGCCAGAACAGCCGGCGCCGCCCCCGCCACCATCACCGGCCGAGCCGACGCCGGAGCCGGCCTCGCCACCACCGCCGGCCGTCGATACCGGGCCGTTCCTGGTGTTTTTCGACTGGGACAAGGCGGATATTCGCGCTGATGCGGTGCCAATCATCGATCGCGCCGCGGCGGCCGCCCGGGCCGTCGACGCGGTGGTGGTGCGGACCACCGGGCACGCCGACCGCTCAGGGCCCGAATGGTACAATCTCAAGCTCTCGCTGCGGCGCGCCCGGGCAGTGCGCGCCGAGCTGGTCCGGCGCGGCATCGATCCGGCGATTATCGTGGTGCGCGGGCTCGGCGAATCGGCGCCCCTGGTGCCGACGCCGGACGGCGTGCGCGAGCCGCGGAACCGGCGCGTCGAAATTCTGCTCGAGACCGCCGATCAGGGCTCGTAAGGGGCTGGCGGCGCTGCCGCCGGAGCGACCCCGGCCATCACACCGGTGCTCCGGTCGGTGTCGCCGCAGGCCGGGGTGACGCCGGTCACCAGAAACGGCTGTGAGATCGCGGCCAGGCGCGCGCGCGCCGCATCCCCCGTTGCCGGCGCCGCATCACCGGCGTCGAGCAAACGGTCGGCGGCGGCCGCCGCGGCCTGGCAGAAGCCGGGGCGATCGAGGCTCCGGAGCGAGACCAGATTGGCGAGCCCGGTGATATAGCGGTCGAGATGAACCTGATAGGCAGCCCCGAAGCGGCGCCGGAAACGGTCTTTCAGCACCGCCGCCTGGGCGATCAGCTCGGGCGTATAGGCGGCGATGAAGCGATTGTATTTCTCATCGATTGCCAGGCTGCGGTCGGCCCGGCATTTGAGCGCCGCCACCATCAGCTCGGTCTGCACCAGGCGGACCCGCTCGGCGGTCGCTTCCGAGGCATTGAGGCAAAGCTCGCCGGCCGCCGCCAGCGAGGTGCTCGCCAGCATCAGCCCGAGACCCACCGCCCAGCGCCGGCCGTAACTCCCGATCATCATCCCATGCCCCCTTGTTCGGGTTGCAGACTATAGGCCGTTTCAGCCTGCCAGCGGAATTTGAACAGGAAGTGAAGATTGCTTCGGGTTTTAGTCGATTGCTGCCGAGCCGGCGCCGGTAGCGGGCACGGTGTCGATGCGACAGGCGATGGGGAAGGCGCCGATGATGCCGGCGACGCGGTCGCGCAGGTCTTCAAGATCGGCCTCGGGCACGCCGGCCAGGGTGATGACGGCCAGGGTGCCGTGCTCGTCATCGTCGTCGACCCGCACGCGGACCTGCGCGCCGGCGGTATCGATTGCCTCGAGTGCCGCCTCAAGGGCGTGCCGCGCCGCATCGCGGCGCAGCTCCGGCTTGAAGATCTTGCCGACCCCGGTCAGCGGCAGGTGTTCCCGGACGATGACGCGCACCGGCGCGGCGCCGCGCTCGGCCACCGCCTTGCGGGCGAAGGCGGCAAGGTCCTGCGGCTCCACCTCGGCGCCGGGCCGGGGCTGGACATAGGCGATGGGCAGCTCGCCGGCATACGCGTCGATCTGGCCGACGGCGGCGACCATCTCGACCGCCGGATGGCGGGCCAGCGCCTCCTCGATGATCGCCGGGTCGATGTTGTGGCCGCCGCGAATGATCATGTCCCTGGCCCGGCCGGTGATCCACAGATAGCCGTCGTCGTCGAGGCGCCCGAGATCGCCGGTGTTGAGCCAGGGATCGCCGTCGCTATCCGGGTCGGCGAGAAAGGCATCAGCATTGTGACAGGCATCCACATAGCCGGGAAACACCCCCGGGCCCTGAACCGCGATGAGACCGATCTCGCCGGGTGGGCAGTCGCCGGCGATGTCGCCGCGTTCATCGAGACGGACCGTGCGAACCCGGTGGTAGGGGACGCGAAAGCCGGCGGAGCCGGGGCGCGGCTGCCCGCGCGCCGGATTGAGGGTGGCATACGAGGTGGTCTCGGTCAGCCCCCAGCCCTGGGCGACCTCCAGGCCCAGCACCTCGCGGGTGCGCGCCAGCAGCGCATGCGGCACGGCGGCCCCGCCGGTAGCGATGACCCGCAAGGCGCTGATATCGGCGTCGCCCACCGGTGTTGCCAGAACCGCGGCCAGCGCCGTCGGCACGGTGCTCAGCCCGGTCGCTCGGAAGCGCGCGCAGATGCGCCAGAAATCCTCGATGACGGCGGGGTTGCGAAAGCCGTTGGGCGACAGCATGACCACCGTATCGCCGACCAGAAACCCGCGCAGGCAGACGACGATGGTGTTGCCGATGTGATAGACCGGCAGCCCGGCGAGCATGACGCCGTGATCGTCGATCCCCATCATCGCCGCGGTGTTCCAGGCCTGCACGACCTGTCCCCGGTGGCGATGTGCGGCCAGCTTCGGGGCGCCGGTGCTTCCCCCCGTATGGAAATAGGCGGCGATGTCATCGCCCTTGGGCGCCGGGCCTTGCAGCCGGTCGCCGACCTGGCGTTCCAGCTCCGTCTCGAAGGACAGGGCGCCTGCAGGCGGGCGCGGCGTATCGATACAGACCAGGCGCGGCGGATCGTCGAGCCGGGTGCAGGCTTCGACGGCGCGCGCCCAGATGCCGTCGCCGTCATCGGGGCCGACGCTGACCAGCACCCGGGTGCGCGCGCGGGCCAGGATGTCGGCCAGATATCGGGGCTGGAGATGGGGATTGATCGGGTTGGCGATGCCCGCCGCCTCCGCCCCCCACAGGGCGACCTGGGTCTGGAGCAGCCCCGGCAGCATCAGGGAAACAACGTCATGGCGGCCGACGCCCAGTTCGGTGAACAGGTTGGCGGCCCGGGTGATCTGGCGGCCAAGCTCGCCGTAGCTGAGGGATTCGGGCACGTCGTCGTGGCGGCCACGGGGAAGGTAGAGCAGCGCCGTGCGGTCTTCCCACATCCGCGCCGCGCGCATGAGCGCGGCATAGGTGGTGGCCTCGCCGAGCCGGTCGCCGAGCGGCGTCTGTTCCACCGCGGTGACATCGCCGGGATGACGGA
>CAZZKF010000012.1:9973-47751 GCA_964654995.1 uncultured Alphaproteobacteria bacterium
AGCCGGTCGCCGAGCGGCGTCTGTTCCACCGCGGTGACATCGCCGGGATGACGGATGGCAAACCCTTGACGATACATGCTCTGGCGTCAGGGCTGCGGCGCTGCGCCGAGCTGCTGGAGAAGGGCGCGGGCTTCGGCCACCTCATCGAACGCGGTATCGGCGCGCAAGAGCTGCTCAAGCTCGCGCCGCGCCTCGTCAGTGCGTCCGAGCGCCGCCAGCGCCGCCGCCAGGTGGTAGTGAATCTGGGGATCGGTCGCCGCCCGGGTCCGGGCCTCGCGGAGCAGCGACAGCCCCCGCGTGGCCTCGCCTTTCTGCACCAGTATCCAGCCATAGGTGTCGAGCACCAGGGCATCGTCGGGGGCCCTGGCATAGGCCCGCATGGCGAAATCGAGGGCGCGTTCATCCGCCACCTTGTGATAGAGCCAGGCGAGATTGTTGAGCACCACCGGGTTGTCCGGCACCCGGCGGTTCAGCGCCTCGTAAAGGGCGATCGCCTTGCGCAACGCGCCGGCGCGGATGTAGCCGTTGGCGAGAATCAGCCGCACCCCGTGGTCGTCGTCGTGGCCGGCCAGCCAGTTCTCGAGGAGCTTGATGCCACGCGCCAGTTGCTGGCTGCCGGCGAGAACGCGATAGAGCTCGATGGTGGCTTCGGCGCTGGCCTCGCGGGCGATGAGGCGGCGCAGCAGCCTTTCGGCTTTCCGGAATTGTCCGGCACGGCGCAGCACCCGGGCGGCGATCAGGTCGGTGGCCGGCGCTTCGGGAACGGCGGTCCGCAGGTCGGCAACCAGGGACAGCGCCTCATCGGTATTGCCGGAGCGGCTTATCAGGTCGATCAGCGCCCGCCAGGCCGGCACCATCGAGCGGTCCCAGGCGATGGCCCGGCGATAGGCGATGCGGGCGCCGGAAAGATCGCCGACCCGCTCCTGAAGCTGCCCCAGCTCGTAAAGCGCCGGACCCCGCCGGTCCGACAGCTCGACGACCTCGCGCAGCAGACCGATGGCGTCCTTGTGGCGGCCGGCCGCAAATTGAACTTCGGCGGTGAGCCGCAGCATGCGCAGATCCTGAGGATGCTGTCGGCGATAATCCTCGGCAATCCTCAGGGCCTCGTCGAATTCACCTTTTTCGGCCTGGTAGGACACCAGGCTGTACCACGGTGCCGGGTTGTCCGGATCGAGGGCCCGGGCCCGTTCCATACCGGCGATCGCGGCATCCATTTGATTGCGGGCATGAGCGAGCTTCGCCAGTTCGACGATCGCCTGAATCTGGCGGTTATCCCAGGCCAGGATCTGGTTGTACCGGCGAATCGCGGCATCGAGATCGCCGGCCCGGGCATCGAGACGGGCAAGATTGAGATGCGCCGGCACATAGCGCGGATCGAGAGCCAGCGCATGCTCAAATCGTTTGCGGGCCTGATCGAAATCGCCGCGGCCGAGCAGCGCCGTCCCGAGAAGATTCTGGACATAGGGGACATCGGGATGACTGGACTCGATTTTCCGGGCGGTTCGAATGGCGTCATCGAAATTCCGGTTGTGAAGCTGCGCGAGCGCCAGGAAGATACCCGCCTGCAGGGACTCAGGGGCTTTTTCGAATGCTGCTTTCAGCTCGTCCACCGCCTCCCTGACCTCGCCGCTGGCCAGATACCCCAGCCCCAGTCGCATCCGTGCCGGGATCGAGTCGGGTTCCAGGCGGGCCGCCCGTATGAAATAGGCGGTTCCGCGGTCGTATTGGCCGTTCTCGATGAAGGCGGCGGCGATCATATTGAGGATGCGAACGTCGTCGGGCCGGATCGCCAGAACCTTCTTCAGTTCTTCGACCGCGGCCAGGGTGTTGCCCATGCGGATGTGCAGCGCACCGAGAATCTCGTGACCGTAGGGATCGTTGGGGCGCAGGTGGACATAGCGGGAAAGATAGGTCGTGGCTTCCTCGAAGTTCTCGAGGGCGAAGGCGATCAGTCCGTTGAGCAACACCGTCGGCGGGTGGCTTCGAAGGGTGCGCAGACTGCGCCTCTTCAGCGTCGTCGCCGCCGATTCCAGGGCGACGCGGGCGTCCGCGTTCCGGCCCTCCCGGGCCAGCACCAGGGCGTCGAGATAATCGGCCCGGGGGTCACCGGGAATGCGGGCCCGGATTTCGGCAATCTCGGCGCGGGCCTCGTCGAGGCGTCCGAGTTCGACCAGAATCGCCGCCCGGTTGACCCGGGCCGGAACCTGATCGGGGTCGGCGTCGATGGCGGCCTGATAGGCGACCAGTGCCGCCTGCGGCTGCCGCAGATAACGCTCGATGTCGCCTTTGAGACTCCAGGCACCGGCGCTGTCGCCCGCCAGTTGCAGGGCTTTCTCGGCAAAATTCGCGGCGCCCTGAATGTTGCCCTCGATAAAGGCCACCCGGCCGAGGCCGACGAATCCGCGCGGGTCATTCGGCATCAGGCGGGTGGCCGCGAAAAAGGCGCCTTCGGCATCGTCGGGCCTGCGCAGGCCCAGAAAAGCCTCGGCGCGGAGGAGCTGGACGGTGGCTTCGACGTCGCGGCCAAGACCGGCCGGGACAATCTCGTCCACGACCTGCTCGTATTTGTCCTGCATCAGATAGGCCTTGGCCAGGGGGATGAGCAGGATGGCCTCGTCGGCGCCCAGGGACCGGGCGGTTTTCAGTTCCTTTTCCGCCGCCTCCGGGGCACCGCCCTCGAGGAGCACCCTGCCCAGCAGAATGCGGGCCGGAAGATTGTCGGGTTCGAGTTGCAGGGCATTCTTGAGGTGAATGACCGCGGTTTCCAGCTCGCCCTTGTCGGCGGCCGCCAGGGCCCGTTCATAATGCCCGCCGGCGGTCGGCTCGGCCGCCAGCGCGCCGCCGCCGGCAACCAGGCCGGCCAGCACCGTACACAGCAAGGCGCTGCGGCGCCAGCGGTTGCAGATCGATCGCTTGGCCCGCAAGCCGGGGTCCACCGACCCGCGCTGCGCCGGTTGCCGGAGGTCAGCCGCGCATGGCGTTGGCGAACTGCATGGCCACACCCATGTTGCCATCGAGCTTGAGCTTTCCGGTCATGAACGCCATCTGGGCATCGAGTGCGCCGCTCAGCACCTGCATGTAGTCGTCCAATGAAATGCGAATGGTGACGTCGGCATCGCCGTCGTCATTGGACACGACATTGGGTTTGACCGTTCCGTCGATAAAAATGACACCATCATCGCCAAGATCGATCTTGATGGTGTTGGGCACGCCGCAGTCGTCGCCCACCTTTTCCTTTACCAGCGCAGTTGCTTCGGCCAGGCTCATGGTTTCCTTCCCTTGTCCTCAGGTGTGATCCGGTACGGCCACCCGCGGCCGCGTTTCCCGACGGGGACCCTAGCATGCGCGGTGCGTTCGGTGCCAGCCCTGCGGCGGCTGCCGGCGGCAACCGTTCAGATCGAAAAATCAGGGGTATCGGGAGCCAGGGCGTCGCGGCCGAACTTGATGCTGGGGCCGGTGGCACGGATCCGTTCGCGGGCCGAGATCGGGGTTCGCCGGCCGGCGATTTCGGTGGCATAGACGCCGATCACGCGGTCATCCCGTTCGGCCCGGCGCAGCAGCGCCTCGACTGCCGGTTCCTCGATGACCAGCGCGTCGTCAAGGTCGCGGCTCCACGCCAGAGGATCGCCGTCACCGCTCAAGTAAACGATATCGCCTTCCCGCAGACGATTGGCGGTTATGACCATGAAGACCTCGAATTCCTCAGTCATCGTGTTCTCCTGAAATCCCGACAAGCCCGGTACCGGATCGTCGGCACCACCCGCATTCGGCGCCGGCCGCGGCCGGCGCGCCTGTTCGGCTTGCGCCCGGAGCTGCAGTGCATATAAGCGTCCCTAGTTGTTCTTTAACAGACCTTTGAGTTTTTTCAGGGCCTTTTTGGCCTTTTTCCTGGCCTTGGCCTCGAGGTCGCCGGTCATGGCACCCACGTTTTCCATGTCCTCGGGGCTGATGGACTGCTCCATGAGCCCTTGAAGGCCGGCCTTGGCAACCACCCGCGCGGTTGCTTCCGACAGCGCCCCGAAGATTTTTTCCGCTGTCTCCTGGGGCGTGATTCCGGCGCCTTCGCGGCCGAGGTTCTCAAGATGAATGTCGGGCAGCGACACGGTGGTCTCGCGTTGGCCGCCAAAGTCGGTGATCAGATGCACCTTGCCGCCGGTGATATCGAGCCGGGCGATGACCAGGCGCGGCCCCTCCTCGGCCGTCTCCTCGCCGGTTTCGGCGGTGGCGGGGGCGGCGGCCTCGACATGCTCGCCGATCGCCGACAGATTGCTGCCCTGCTGGTTCATCTCGATGGTCAGCTCCGGCTCGACAATGGTGATCTCGTCGATCACCACCTCGTCCGAGAACAGCGAACCGATATCGAGCTGAACGTCGATGCGGGCCAGCCGCATGGCGTTCTTGGAGGCAAACCCCGGCGGGTTGCCGATCACCAGATCGCTGAGCCCGGCGCGGCCGCGGCGCAGGGATATGCGCACATCTCCGAGGCTGACCGGCGCGCCCAGCACCTCTGGCCCGAAACGAATCACCGCCGTGCGCAGCAGATGGTCGGCGCGGCTGGCCATGTAAAAGGCGCCGGCGATCACCACGACCACAACTATCAGAACACCCAGGAGCAGCTTTTTCATGGTTGCGAACCTTTCCCCTATCCCCCGGCCGCGCCGGATGGCGGCCGGATGCAAGGGTAGCATGGCCGGTCAGTCGAGACAAAAGCTCCGGGGTCCTCAGCCGGCGAGCAAACCGTAGAACATGCGCGCCGCGGTCGCCGCCAGAAACACCGCGAAGGCCCGGCGCAACAGGCGGGCGCTGATCGCATGGGCAAGCCGGGCGCCGAGCGGCGAGCACAGGGCGCTCAGGGGCACGATCAGGGCCAGGGCAATCAGATTGACGTAGCCGAGGCTGGCCGGAGGCAGGCCCGGCACGCCCCAGCCGGCGATGGCGAAACCGATGGCGCCGGGAACGCCGATCACCAGCCCCAGTGCGGCCGCCGTGCCGACGGCGCGGTGGATGGGCACGCCGAGCGCCGTGAAGATCGGCACACTGAGCGTGCCGCCGCCGATTCCCATCCAGGTCGAGACAAAGCCGACCAGGGCGGCGATGGCGGCGCCGACGGGGCCTGTAACCGCGGCATTGGCAGCGGCTCCGGCGCCGGGCGGACCGGCATTGCCGAATCCCATCTGGGCGGCGACGAGCAGGGCGACGGTGGCGAACACGGCGGTCAGCACGGCGCCGCCCACAGGGCCGGCAAGGGCGGCGCCGAGCACCGCCCCGGTGAACACGGCGGGGCCCCAGACCCGCAGCAGGGCGCCGTCGACGGCGCCGCGGTGGTGGTGCGAGCGGGCGGATGCCAGGGCGGTGGGAATGATCGTTGCCAGCGAGGTGCCGACGGCGAGGTGCATGCGCAGCGCCTCGTCGACCCCGAACACCGGCAGCACCAGATAAAGCACCGGCACGATGACGATGCCGCCGCCAACCCCGAGCAGGCCGGCAATCACTCCGGTCGCCGCCCCGGTCAGAGCCAGGGCGATCGCGAACAGCACCAGCATCATGGGGTCGAGTTGCACCGATTGACCGCCCTTTGAATTGTGGTTAGCTATACCGGTCCGCTGCGCGACGGGCCGGCAGGGGCCGGGCTATGGTAGCGGCGCGAACCGGCCCGGCAAACTGCTTATTGGAACGCCGGTTCCGGCGGCTGCCGCCAGCTCCGGCGAGGCGGTGCCGCGGCTGCGGGCGTCGAGGATTCCCAGGGCACGACCAGGACGAGGGAGAAGACGATGCGTATCGGTATTCTGACCGGCGGCGGCGACGTTCCGGGGCTCAACCCCTGCATCAAGGCGGTGGTCACCCAGGCCCTCGATCTCGGCTGGGAGGTGATCGGCTTCCGCTGCGGCTGGGCCGGGCCGCTGCTCTATGATCCGGCCGACGACGAGGCCAGCGGCAGGCGCCATCTGATGCCGCTTGACCGTGAGCGGGTGCGCACCATCGACCGTACCGGCGGCACCATTCTGCACACCTCGCGCACCAATCCCGGCCGGGTGCAGCCCTCGAAGCTGCCGAATTTTCTCAACGGCCGGTTTCCGGTGGGCGAGGACGGGCGCATCGACTGCACGGCGCATGTGCTCGAGGTTCTGGCGCACTTGCGGCTCGATGCGCTGATCGCCATCGGCGGCGACGACACGCTGTCCTATGCCGCCCGCCTGCACCGCGAAGGCTTCACCGTCATGGCGATTCCGAAGACCATGGACAACGATGTCTTCGGCACCGATTACTGCATCGGGTTCTCGACCGCGGTGACGCGCAGCGTCGACTTCATCAACGCCCTGCGCACGCCGACCGGCAGCCACGAGCGCATCGCGGTGATCGAGCTGTTCGGCCGCTACAGCGGCGAGACGGCGCTGATTTCCGGCTATCTGGCGGGTGTCGACCGGGTGCTGATCAGCGAGGTCCCGTTCGATGTTGATCGCCTCGCCGACCTGATTCTCACCGACCGCGAGCGCAACCCCAGCAACTATGCGGTGATCGTCGTCTCGGAAGGGGCGCGGATGATCGGCGGCGAGATCGTCGAGCGCGGCGAGACCGACGCCTACGGCCACCGCAAGCTCGGCGGCATCGGCCAGATCCTCGGCGATCTGCTGCAAGAGCGCACCGGCGTCGGCATCATCCAGCAGACCCTGGCCTATCTGATGCGGGCCGGCGCGCCTGACTCGCTCGATCTCATGGTGGCCCATTCGTTCGGCACCATGGCGGTGCAGGAGCTGGTCAAGGGCCATGCCGGGCGGATGATGGCGCTGCGTGACGGCAATTACGCCACCGTGCCGGTGGATACCTGCCTCGAATCGGTCAAGCGGGTCGATGTTGACGCGCTCTATGACGCCGAAACCTATCGTCCCAAGGTGCGCGAGGTGCAGGGCAAGCCGATGTTCCTCTATTGACCGTTTTTTGCGGCCTTGCAGGTCTGCGAGATGGCGGTTGTCTAATCCCGCAGGCGTGGTAATGTCGCGCCGTTTTTTCGACGTTGTCGGACCGGTCGAGTCTCAAGAGCGACAGCAGATCACAAGGACAAGGCGATGATCATCGGTGTGCCCAAGGAGATCAAGACCCACGAATACCGCGTCGGCCTGACCCCGGCCAGCGTCCGCGAGGCGGTTCACCATGGTCACCACGTCCTCGTCCAGCACGATGCCGGGCTCGAGATCGGTCTTGACGACGACCTCTATCAGGCCGCCGGCGCCGAGATCGTCGCCGATCCGGCCGACATTTTCGCGCGCGCCGATCTGATCGTCAAGGTCAAGGAGCCGCAGCCCGAGGAATATCCGATGCTGCGCGAAGGCCAGGTGCTGTTCACCTATCTGCACCTCGCCCCCGATCCCGGGCAGGCCCACGCACTGATGGAATCGGGCTGCATCGCCATCGCCTATGAGACCGTGACCGACCGCTTCGGCGGCCTGCCGCTGCTTGCCCCGATGAGCGAGGTGGCCGGGCGTATGGCGATTCAGGCCGGTGCCCACTGCCTGGAGATGGAGCAGGGCGGGCGCGGCATGCTGCTGGGCGGCGTGCCCGGCGTAGCCCCGGCCCGGGTCGTCATTCTCGGCGGCGGCGTCGTCGGCACCAATGCCGCGCGCATGGCCATGGGGCTGGAGGCCTCGGTCACGGTGATCGATCTTTCGGTCCACCGCCTGCAGCAGCTCGACATGCAGTTCGGTCCGACGCTCAACACCATCTTCTCGACCGTGGACACCATCGAGCGATATGTGATGCAGGCCGATCTGGTGGTCGGTGCGGTGCTGGTGCCGGGGGCCGAGGCGCCGAAGCTGGTCAGCGAAAAGATGGTCCGCGAAATGCAGCGCGGCTCGGTTCTGGTCGATGTCGCCATCGATCAGGGCGGCTGCTTCGAGACCTCGCGCCCGACGACCCATGCCGATCCCAGCTACATCCTTCACGATGTCGTCCATTACTGCGTCGCCAACATGCCGGGCGCGGTGGCGCGCACCTCCACCTTTGCGCTCAACAACGTCACCCTGCCGTTCGTTCTGGCGCTCGCCGACAAGGGCTGCGAGCAGGCGCTCAAGGACGACCCTCATCTGCGCGACGGCCTCAACGTGTATAAGGGCCAGCTCACCTTCGAGGCGGTGTCCGAGGCGCTCAGCGAGCCTTATGTTCCGGCCGGGCAGGTGCTGGGCGTCGCCTGATTCGCGAGCGCTGCGACAACCGACAGGGCGAGGCCGGGCGACGGGTAAAATCACCGCCGGACGGATTAAGAATATGGAAATCTGTCGCCCCTAAGGTTTAGGCTGTGTCGGGGCACAGCGTTTGCGGGCTGCCGCAGGGGACCGTTCAGCGACATGGAAACGCTCAAGAATCTGGTCATCGTCGCGTCCTACTGCATCGTCAGTCTGGCGGTGGCGCTGCTGCTTCCGGTCTTCACCGACCTGTCGTCACTGGCGGCGGCGGTCGCCGGCTTCATGATCTTCGTGGTCATCGCCCAGCTGCACAGCGTCTACAACCGGCGGCTCGAGCGTGCCGATCTCGCCAATGAGTTGTTCGAGCTGCACCAGGACCAGGAAGCGGCGCTGCGCGAGATCGAGGGCCTGCGCCGCGATCTCGAGGAACTTCGTGCCCAGGTGGCCGAAGACGAAAGCCGGCAGTCCGGCAAGATCCTCGCCGAAATGAAGGTTCTGCAGTCGCTGCTGGCGCGTTTCGCGGAAAAGGCCGGCGGCGACGGCGCCCCGGCGAAGGCGCAACCGGGGCCGGATGCGGCGTCCGCCATCGTCGGCGACATCAACGAGATCGTCCGCAATGCGCTGGAGGAAAACCGGCTCGATGTCCATTTGCAGCCGATCGTCAGCCTGCCGCAGCGCAAGATGCGCCATTACGAGGTCTTCTCACGGGTTCGCGACGAGACCGGGCGGCTGATCTATCCGCCCGATTTTCTTCCCGTAGCGGAAGAATCCGGCATGATCGGCACCCTCGACAGCCTGCTGCTGTTCCGCTGCGTTCAGGTGATTCGCCAGTTGCGCGACCGGCGCCCCGACGTGCGTTTCTTCTGCAATATTTCCGCCTCGTCGATTCGGGACGAGGATTTCTTCCAGAATTTTCTTGACTTCCTGCGCGACAACCAGAGCCTCGCCGACCGGCTGGTGTTCGAATTCCCGCAAGGCGACGTCGGCACGCCCGACGCGACCGTCGAGCGCAACTTGCGGGCGCTGGCCAGCATCCGCTTCCAGTTCTCGATGGACCGGGTCAGCGACCTCAGCTTCGATCCGGCGCAACTGTCGGCCGCCAACTTCAAGTTCGTCAAGGTGCCGGTCGAGCTGCTGGTCGAGGGCGGCGGCGATATCGCCAGCGCCGATCTCAAGGAGGCGTTCGGGCGCTTCAACATCGATCTCATCGCCGAGCGCATCGAGGACGAGCGCATGCTGGTCGATGTTCTCGACTACAATGTCGATTTCGGCCAGGGCTTCCTGTTCGGCGAGCCGCGCCCGGCGCGTTCCATGGACGACATGGCGGCCCGGCAGCGCGCCTGATAGCGCCAGGCTGGAAAGTCTTGAGTGAACAAGTGGCGCGGCGCGCCCGGTCGTCAGGCGAACAGGGCGTCGATCTCGTCCTGGGTCGCCTCTTCGCCCTCCCCGTCGCTCTGATCGTCGGCGGCTGGCGCCGCCGTTTCCTTGGCCGGGGCTGCATCGGCGGCCGCCGGCTTGTTCTCGGCGGCTTTCGGGGCGGCCGTCTTCGCCGTCTCGGCGTCGGCAGCATCGTCCGGCTTT
The DNA here is from genome assembly GCA_964654995.1 of uncultured Alphaproteobacteria bacterium. Taxonomy (GTDB): domain Bacteria; phylum Pseudomonadota; class Alphaproteobacteria; order CAZZKF01; family CAZZKF01; genus CAZZKF01. The sequence goes on from CAZZKF010000012.1 coordinate 19,732, forward strand.
GCCGCCGTGTCGGCTTTTTTAGGCGTTGCCGGCTTCTTGTCCGCCGCCGATTTCTTCGCCTTCGCCGGTTTCTTCGCCGTGGCTGGCTTTTTGGCGGCCGGTTTCTTCCTGGCCGCGGCGGCTTTGCCTCTGGGCACCTCGGCGGCCGGCTTGTCTTCGGCGCTCGCCGGCTGCGGCTCTGATTCCGCTTCCGGCTCAGGTTCCGCTTCAGGCTTTGCGTCCGCATCCGGCTGGGAATCCGGTGCCGCCTCCACCGCTGGTTCGGCCGCCGGCCCGGCCTCCGCGGCGGCGGCTTCGGGCTCCGCTTTCTCGCCCATCAAGGCATCGACGGCGCTCTGGTCGATGCCTTCACCTTCAAGCGCCGGACCTTCAAGCCGGACGTCGCCGTCGAGGCGCCCGATCGGAGCGCCGGATTCGGCACCCTCGTTGTCCGCGTCCTCGACGCCCCACAGGGATTTGAACCTGGCGATGCGCTCCTCGATCTGGTTGAGCGTTTCCACCACCTTGCTGATCCGCTGGCCGGTGATGTCCTGGAACGAGCAGGCCTCGAAGATGCGCATGCAGGCGGCTTCCGCTTGCGCATCGATGCCGTCGACGGCCATGATTTCCTCGGCCGCCTCCATGATCGTCTCGGTTGCCGATTCGGTCGCCTGGACGATGGCATCGAGCTCCTGGCCGGCGCGGGGGATGTGGATGCGCTCGAGATCCTTGGGCTGGAGCTGCGAGATTTCCTTGCGGGTCTTCTCGATCGCCTCGGAGATCTCGGCAAACTCGCGGTAGACGCGGGTGTCGATGGACCGGAAGTAGGCCTGCATGGTGCCGATCAGCACCTCGGTGACCGAGGCGACATCGACCAATCGCACGTGCGCGTCATCGGTCGCGCGCAGGTGTTCGACGAGCGCGTGGATCTTGTCTGACAGCTCCTCGGAGATCATCAGAATTCTCCGAGAACGGCCTGAATTTTTCCTTTGAGCGTGGCTGCGTTGAACGGCTTGACGATGTAGTTGTTGACCCCCGCCTTCTTGGCGGCGATGACGTTGTCGGTCTTTGATTCCGCCGTCACCATGATGAACGGAACCTCTTTGAGGTGCTTGTCGGCGCGAACCTCCTTGAGCAGCTCGTAGCCGGTCATCGGTTCCATGTTCCAGTCGGAGATCACCAGGCCGTAGTTCTTCACCCGCATCTTGGCGAGCGCATCGGTGCCGTCGGTCGCTTCGTCGACGTTGTCGAAGCCGAGCTGCTTGAGCAGATTGCGAATGATCCGCAGCATCGTCTTGTAGTCATCGACGATCAGAATCGGCATTTTCTTGTCTACCGCCATCGTTCTCCTCGCTGTTCCCTCGTTGAGGCGGGCCTGGTCGCCATTGGCCCGGGGCCCGGCAACAACCGGGCGTAGCCGGCTTGGGATGACTGTGACGATACCGTCGCGGCGCTAAAAAAAGGGTTAACGAAGCACTCTCCAAGGGCGGTCACGCGACTTGATTAGCTGGCCGGTCTCGGCATAATCGGCGGCCAGACCGGCCGCCCGGGACCGACTCGGGAATCGCCGGTGCCGGCGGGCGCCGCCCGGCGTCTGCAGCGGCGAGCAACGGAGGCAGAGTTCATGCGCATTTTGCGGCATTACGAGAGCGTGCCTCCGCAGATCCGCGACGGCGTCGTCACGCTGGGCAATTTCGACGGTTTCCACCGCGGACATCAGCAGGTTCTGGGCCATGCCGCGGCGGTGGCGGCGGCCGAACGCGCAGAGCTTCAGGTGCTGACCACCGAGCCGCACCCACGCAGTTTTTTCAACCCCAAGGCGCCGCCCTTTCGGCTCACGCCGTTCCGCTCCAAGGCCCATTATTTCGAAATTTTCGGGGTCGATACGCTTTATGTCCTGACGTTTGATGCCGCCTTTGCCGCCATCAAGGCCGAGAAATTCGTCGATGATGTGTTGCGCCGCGGCCTCGGCGTGCGCCACGTCGTCGTCGGCCATGACTATCGTTTCGGCCAGGGCCGCGGCGGCGATGTCGATCTGCTGATGCGGCTGGGAAAAAGCCGCGGGTTCGGGGTCACCATCGTCGAGCCGGTGGGCTCGGACGGCCAGATTTTCTCCTCGACACTGATTCGCAAGCACCTGCGCGAAGGCCGCCCCGAGGCCGCGGCCGAGCTGCTGGGCCACTGGTGGGCGATCGAAGGCCGGGTCGGGGAAGGCGAGCGGCGCGGGCGCAAGCTCGGCTTTCCGACCGCCAATCTCGGGCTCGATGAATATCTGGTGCCGATGCACGGCGTTTATGCGGTCCGCGTCGAGATCGAGGAACGCCCGCGCCCCGGCGGCTGGGGCGGGGTTGCCAATCTCGGCCGGCGCCCGACCTTTGCCGGAGAGGACGTGATCCTGGAAGTGCATCTGTTCGATTTCGATGACGACATCTATGGCTGTCACTTGAAGGTCGAGCTGATCGCCTTTCTGCGGCCCGAACAGGCGTTTGACGGTATTGAGGCGCTGAAGGAGCAGATCGCCCGGGATTGCGCCCGGGCGCGCGAGATCGTCGCCGATCCGGAGGCCATCGGCGCCCGCTATCCGCCGATTACCCGCGCCGCCTTCCAGACCTGAAGACGGCGGCAGCGGACAAGGCACGGGACGCTCGACAGACGGCATCGGCGCTTGTTACAAGGGCGCGGGCGTGAAGCCGAACGGCCTTTGTTACGCCAGCTTGAGGGATTGCATCGCGTCATCATGGCCGAGGATTACAAATCGACCCTGTTCCTGCCGCGCACCGACTTCGCGATGAAGGCGCGCCTGCCGCAGCGCGAGCCCGAGATGCTGGCGCGCTGGGAGCGCATCGGTCTTTATGAGCGCCTGCGCGAGCAGGGGAAGGGCCGCGAGAAATTCGTGCTCCACGACGGGCCGCCCTATGCCAACGGCCATATCCACATCGGCACGGCCTTGAACAAGATGCTCAAGGACATCATCGTGCGCTCGCAGCAGATGCTGGGCCGTGACGCCCCCTATGTACCCGGCTGGGACTGCCACGGCCTGCCGATCGAATGGAAGATCGAGGAGCGCTACCGCGCCGCCGGCAAGAACAAGGACGAGGTCCCGATCATCGAATTCCGCCAGGAATGCCGTGACTTCGCCGCCAAATGGATCGACGTGCAGAGCCGCGAATTCCAGCGCCTCGGCGTCATCGGCGACTGGGCCAATCCGTATACCACCATGGCCTATCCGGCGGAGGCCCGGATCGTGGCCGAGCTGCTCAGGTTCCTGATGAACGGCAGCCTGTACAAGGGCTCCAAGGCGGTGATGTGGTCGGTGGTGGAGCGGACCGCGCTGGCCGAGGCCGAGATCGAATATCACGACCACACCTCGACCACCGTCGATGTCGCATTTGCGGTGCGCCGGACGCCGAACGCCGCGCTCGAGGGCGCCGAATGCGTCATCTGGACGACGACGCCGTGGACGCTGCCGGGCAACCGGGCGATCGCCTACGGAGCCGACATCGACTATGTGCTGATCCGCGTCGATGCGGTCGCGGATGGTGCCATGGTGACGCCCGGGCGCCGGCTGGTGGTGGCGCAAAGCCTGCTCGACGATTTCGCCGCCCGGGCCGGCATTGCCCGCTATTCGATCGAGGCCCGTTTCAAGGGCCGCGACTTCGAGGGCACGGTCTGCGCCCATCCCTGGGCCGGGCGCGGCTATGACTTCGATGTGCCGCTGCTGCCCGGCGACCATGTCACCACCGAGGCCGGTACCGGCCTGGTGCACACCGCGCCGGGCCATGGTGCCGAGGACTTCGAGCTCGGCGCCGCCTTCGGCCTCGAGGTGCCGTCGACCGTCGATGAGGACGGCACCTTTTACGACTCCGTGCCGCTGTTCGCCGGCCAGCATGTGTTCAAGGTCGACGGCCCGGTCTGCGACGAGCTGGTGAAAGCCGGCGCCCTGCTCAGTCGCGGCCAACTGGTTCACAGCTATCCCCATTCCTGGCGCTCCAAGGCGCCGCTGATCTTCCGCAACGCGCCGCAGTGGTTCATCAGCATGGAGGCAACGGGATTGCGCGAGACCGCGCTTGCCGCCATCGATGCGGTGCGCTGGGTGCCGGCGGCGGCGCGCAACCGCATCCGGGCGATGGTCGAGACCCGGCCCGACTGGGTGGTGTCGCGCCAGCGCGCCTGGGGGGTGCCGATCACCGCCTTCACCCATCGCCGCACCGGCGAGCTGCTGCGCGACGAGGCGGTCAACGCCCGCATCGTCGCGGCGGTCGAGAAGGACGGCGCCGATGTCTGGTTTGCGGCCGATCCGGCCCGCTTCCTGGCGCCTGAGTACGATGCGGCCGAGTGGCAGCCGGTCACCGACATTCTCGACGTGTGGTTCGATTCCGGCTCGACCCACGCCTTCGTGCTCGAGGCGCGGCCCGAGCTCAAATGGCCGGCCTCGCTCTATGTCGAAGGCTCGGACCAGCACCGCGGCTGGTTCCAGTCGTCGCTCCTTGAGGCCTGCGGCACCCGCGGCCGGGCGCCTTATGAGGCGGTGCTGACCCACGGCTTCGCGCTCGACGGGGCCGGGCGCAAGATGTCGAAATCGCTGGGCAATGTGGTGGCCCCGCAGACGGTCATCGACCGTCACGGCGCCGACATCCTGCGCCTCTGGGTGGTCGCCTCCGACTATTCGGAAGACGTGCGGATCAGCGACGAGATCCTCAAGGGCCAGGTTGATGCCTACCGCAAGCTGCGCAATACCCTGCGCTTCCTGCTCGGCAATCTCGATGGTTTCGATGCGGCCGAGCGCCTCGATCCCGCCGACATGCCGGAGCTCGAGCGCTGGGTCCTCCACCGGCTTGTCGAGCTCGATGCGGTGATGCGCGCGGCGTGCGAGAATTTCGATTTCCACCGTGCGTTTTCGCACCTCTACAATTTCTGCATCATCGACCTCTCCGCCTTCTATTTCGACATCCGCAAGGACGTGCTCTATTGCGATGCGCGGACAAGCCGGCGCCGGCGCGCTGCGCGCACGGTGCTTGATGAGGTGTTCTCGTGCCTCACCGCCTGGCTCGCCCCGATCCTCTGCTTCACCGCCGAAGAAGCCTGGCTGACCCGCTTTCCGAGCGAGGACGACAGCGTGCACCTGCGCCGGTTCCCGGAGCTTCCCGCCGCCTGGCGCGATGACGCTCTGGCCGCCAGATGGGAGCAGATCCGGCGCCTGCGCCGGGTGGTCACCGGGGCGCTCGAGATCGAGCGGCGCGACAAGCGCATCGGCTCCAGCCTGCAGGCGGCGCCCCTGGTCTATGTCGAGGACGCGGCGCTGCTCGCCGCCCTCGACGGCATCGATTTCGCCGAGATCGCGATTACCTCGGGCGCCGAGCTGATCCACGGGGCGGTGCCCGATGGCGCCTTCCGGCTCGACGATGTTGCCGGCGTCGGGGTGGTGTCGCAGCCGGCGCAGGGCGGCAAATGCGCGCGCTGCTGGCGCATCCTGCCGGAAGTCGGCGACGGCAATGACATCTGCGGGCGCTGCCAAGAGGCGGTCAACGATCATGAAACCAGAGCAGCCGCCACCGGATAGCCGCGCCTGGCGGCCGGGCGCCGGGCTGGCGGCGGCGGTGTTCGCCGCCGACCTTGCGAGCAAATGGTGGCTGCTTTACGGTCTCGAGCTGGGGCGCCGCGGGGCCATCGAGATCACCCCGTTTTTCAATCTCGTGCTGGTCTGGAACCGCGGCATCAGCTTCGGCCTGTTCAATGACGGCGGCGTCTCGGGTCGCTGGCTTCTGGTGGCGCTCACCGCGGCGATCATCATCGGCCTGGCGGTCTGGCTGGTGCGTGCGCAGGGCCGGTTTCTGGCCATCGCCCTGGGGCTTGTTATTGGCGGAGCGATCGGTAACATGTACGACCGGATCGTCTATGGGGCGGTGCGGGATTTTTTCGATGTCCACATCGGATCCCATCACTGGCCGGCCTTCAATCTGGCCGACAGCGCCATCTCGGTGGGCGTGGCGCTGCTGATCTGGGACGCCGTCATGGGCACCGGTGACGAGGCGGAATCGACGGACAGGACAGGATGAACGCCATGCGCATCTCGAACTTCCCTGCAAGCGGGTTCCGGGCCCGGCGCGCCGCTGCGCTGACGGTGGTGATGCTTGCCGCCCTGGCGCTCGGCGGCTGCTCCAAGATGGCCCAGTCGCTGGGCATGAACAAGATGCCGCCCGACGAATTCTCGGTGATCTCGAAAGCGCCGCTGGTGGTGCCGCCGGATTACAATCTGCGCCCGCCGGACCCCGATCTGCCGCGGGCCAAGGACGTGAACACCGAAGCGATGGCGTTTCGCGCCCTGTTCCCGGAAGGCGGCAAGCTGCCGCCGCGCTCGCCCGGCGAGACCGCGCTCTTGAAGTCCTCGGGCGGTCTGCGCGCCAATCGCGACATCCGCCACAGTCTCGGCCTCAACGATATCCCGGCGGTGCGCAAGGGCGCCTTTACCCGCGATATCCTCTACGGCAAGCCGACCGGCGGGATCGACATGCCGATCGAGCGTGAGACGCCAACGCCGGTCGGCGGGTGAGCCGGATTGACACCTCCGATCGGGGCGGGCGCCGGATGATCGGGCGGCACACGGTACGGCGCCTCGCAGTGGTGATCCTGGCCCTTGGCTATGCCTGGTTGCCGCCGCCGGTGGCGCAGGCGGCCGATTTCCTGGCCCGCACCTTCCGGCTCGAGAATGGCCTGCAGGTGGTCGTCATTCCCGATCACCGGGCGCCGATCGTGACCCAGATGGTCTGGTACCGGATCGGCGCGGCGGATGAGCCACTGGGCAAATCCGGCATTGCGCATGTGCTCGAGCACCTGATGTTCAAGGGCACCAAGGCGGTTCCGGGCGGCGAATTCTCGAAGATCGTCGCCCGCAACGGGGGGCGCGACAACGCCTTTACCGATCAGGACTACACCGCCTATTTCCAGAACGTCGCGGCCGACAGGCTTGAGCTGATCATGAAGCTGGAGGCTGACCGCATGGCCAATCTGGCGCTCACCGAAGAGGCGTTCGCGCCCGAGCTCAAGGTGGTGATCGAGGAGCGCCGGATGCGCACCGACAACCAGCCGCTGGCCCAGCTTCTCGAACAGATGCAGGCGGTACAGTATCTGGTCCACCCCTACCGGGTACCGATCATCGGCTGGATGCATGAGCTGGAAAAGCTGACATTGGCGGACGCGCAAGAGGTTTACCGCCGCTATTACGCGCCGAATAACGCCATTCTGGTGATTGCCGGCGATGTGACGCTGGAGCAGGTGCGCCGGCTGGCCGAAAAATACTATGGCGCGATTCCGGCCCGCGACACGCCGCCACGGCAACGCGCCAAGGAGCCGCCGCAGATCGCCGCGCGGCGCATCGTGCTCACGGACGCCAAGGTCCGCCAGAGCCGCATCATCCGCAGCTATCTGGCGCCCAGCAGCGTTGCGGGCCGCACCGGGGACGCCGTGCCGCTGCAGGTGCTGGCCGAAATCCTCGGCGGGGGGACCACCAGCCGGCTCTATCAGGACCTGGTGGTGAAGCGCAGGATCGCCGCCACCGCCGGCGCCTTCTATGATCCGGATACGCTCGATCAGACAACCTTCGGCATCTACGCGATCCCGAAGCCGGGGCCGCCGGAAGAGGCCGCTGCCCTGGCCCGGGAAGTCGAGACCGCGGCCGATGCGGTGATCGCCGCGGTGATCGAATCCGGTGTCACCGACGATGAACTGGCGCGGGCCCGGGAAACCCTGGTGGCGGCCGCCGTCTATGCCCGCGACAGCGCCTTCGGCATGGCCAATGTCTATGGCCGGGCGCTGGCGATCGGGGAGACCGTCGAAGACGTTGCCGCCTGGCCCGACCGGGTGCGCGCAGTGACCGTCGACGACGTGCAACGCGCGGCACGCGATCTGTTCGATATTCGCCGCTCGGTCACCGGCGTGCTGCTGCCCGAGGTGCCGGCGGCGCCGGCCACCGGAAAGTAACGCCATGACCCGAGCCCTGCGCATTCTTGTCCTTGCCGTCGTCGCCCTCGGGTTCGCCGGTGCTGCCATCGGCCCGGCCCGGGCCATCGACATCCAGCGCGTCGTCAGCCCCGGCGGGATCACCGCCTGGCTGGTCGAGGAACATGCGGTGCCGCTGATCGCCATGAGCGTCGCCTTTCGCGGCGGCGCCTCGGGCGACCCGCGCGGGCGCGAAGGCCTGGCGGCGATGGTCTCGGGGCTCCTGGACGAAGGCGCCGGCGAATATGACGCGCTGGCGTTCCAGAAGCGGCTCGAGGAACGCGGCATCAAGCTGTCGTTCGATACCGGACGGGACAGCTTCCAGGGCTCGCTCAAGACCTTGACCGAGCATCGCGACGAGGCCTTTCGGATGTTCGGACTGGCGCTCAGTGCACCGCGCTTCGATGCCGACGCGGTGGCCCGCATCCGCCAGCAGATGCTCGCCATTCTCGCCGCCCAGGCCGAGGATCCCAAATATGTGGCGCGCCGCACCTGGTACGCGCGGGTGTTCGGCGATCACGTCTATGGCCGGCCGGTCGAAGGCACGCCCGAATCGGTCCAGCGCATCACGGTGGCGGATTTGCGCCGCTTCGTCGCCACCAATCTCGCCCGCGACAATGTGCTGGTGGCGGTGGTCGGCGATATCGATGCGCGCCAACTCGGCCCGCTTCTCGACCGGGCCTTCGGGGATCTGGCGAAAACCGCCCAAGTGACATCGCCGCCGGTCATCGAGCCCGAGACCAGGGCCGGCATCGAGGTCATCCGGCGTCCGATTCCTCAGGCGACCGCGATTTTCGGGCACGCCGGGCTGCGCCGCAACGATCCCGACTGGTATGCGGCGGTGGTGCTCAACTACATCCTCGGCGGCGGCGGCTTCTCGTCGCGCCTGATGCAGGAGGTGCGTGAAAAACGCGGGCTGGCGTATTCGGTCGCAACCAGCTTGCGGCCCTATCGCAGCGCCGGGCTGTTCATCGGCAGTGTGGGGACCGAAAACGCCCGGGTGGCGGAATCGGTGGCGATTATCCGCAAGGAGATCGCACGCCTGCGCGAAAACGGTGCGAGCGCCGGCGAGCTCAAGGATGCCAAGACCTATCTGACCGGCTCCTATCCCCTGAGTTTTGCCACCAGCGGGGCGATTGCCGGTCATCTGGTGGCGATCCAGCTTGAAGAGCTGGGCATCGATTACGTGAACAGGCGCAACCAATTGATCGAGGCAGTCACGGCCGAAGATGTCGCCCGCGTCGCCAAACGGCTGCTCAGGCCCGATCGGTTGTTCTGGGTGGTGGTCGGCGATCCCCAAGGGCTGGACAGCGCCGGCGACTGAGCCCCGCGGCTGGTACGCCGGGCCGGCTTCGGGCATGATGGTTCGGGCATGATCGTCAGGCTTGGTTCCGGAATCTGTTGCGATGCTGTTTGACCAGGATATCAGCCGTTGTCTTGCCGAGGCGATTGGCGCCGGCGGCCTGCCACGGGCGCGCTTCGATGGCGTGCTGGCACGCACCGGTGCCGCCCTTGAGTCGCTGCGCGCGGCGCGTGCGGACGAATCGCTTCCGCTGCTGGCGCTCCCCCACCGGCGCGACGATCTCGATGCACTGATCCCGCTCGCCGGGCGGATTCGCGGGCAGGCCAGGGATGTCGTCGTGCTGGGCACCGGCGGCTCCAGCCTCGGCGCCCAGGCAATCGTTCAGTTCGTCGACGGCGGCGATGGTCCGCGCCTCCATTTTCCCGACAATCTGAACGCCGCCGGTTTCGCCCGGCTGCTGGACGGGCTCGACCTGTCTCGAAGCGTTTTTCTCGCCGTTTCCAAATCGGGCAGCACCGCCGAGACCCTGGCCCAGACCCTGGCCGCCATGGCTGCGGTGCGCGCCGCGCAGGCCGGGGCAATGGGCGAGCGTTTCCTGTTCATCGCCCAGCCCGGCGACAGCCCCTTGCGGCGCCTCGCCGGGCGCTGGCAGATCGAGGTCCTCGATCACGACCCCGACCTCGGCGGGCGCTATTCGGTGCTCTCGCTGGTCGGCCTGTTGCCGGCGCTGATCGCCGGCGTTGATGCGAGCGCCTTGCGCGACGGCGCCGCCCGCATTCTCGATGCGGCGCTCGAGTCTGCCCCGACCGAATCCGCCCCGGCGCTTGGCGCGGCGCTGGCGGTGGGCCTCGGCGAGGCCCGGGGCATCGGGGTCAACGTGCTGATGCCGTATGCCGACCGGCTCGAGCGCTTCGCCATGTGGTATCGCCAGTTGTGGGCCGAAAGCCTGGGCAAGCAGGGCCACGGCAGCCTGCCGGTCGCCGGCCTCGGCCCGGTCGATCAGCACAGCCAGCTCCAGCTCTATCTCGACGGCCCGGCGGACAAATATTTCACCATCGTGACCGTTGACGACGACGGTGCCGACGTGGCGCTGGACACCGCGCTGGCCGACGATCCGGCGCTCGATTACCTTTCGGGGCACGGGCTCGCCGACATCGTCCGGGCCGAGGCCCGGGCCACCATCGAAACCCTGGCCGGCAAATCGCGCCCGGTCCGGGTGCTGCGTCTGGCCGCCGCGGACGTCGCGGCGCTCGGTGCCTTGTTCATGCATTTCATGCTGGAAACCATCATCGCCGGCCATCTGCTGGGCGTCGATCCCTTTGATCAGCCGGCGGTCGAAGAGGGCAAGCGGCTGACCCGGCGTTACCTGCGCGGGTCTGACGGTGGATGAGGGAAGGACCAAACGCATGACCATCCGGGTGCTGCCCGAGATCCTGATTGACCGCATCGCCGCCGGCGAGGTGGTCGAGCGCCCGGCCAGCGCGGTCAAGGAGCTGGTGGAGAACGCCATCGATGCCGGCGCCGGCCACATCGCGGTCACCGTGCGCGGTGGCGGGCGCGAACTGATCGCCGTCGATGACGACGGCTGCGGCATGAGCCGCGCGGAGCTGGCGCTGTGCGTCGAGCGCCACGCCACCTCGAAACTGCCGGGCGACGATCTTGCCGCCATCGACACCCTGGGTTTCCGGGGCGAGGCGTTGCCGTCGATCGGGGCGGTCTCGCGCCTCACCGTCACGTCGCGTGCCCGCGGCGGCGATCATGCCTGGTCGATCACCGTGGATGGCGGGAACAAGGGCGTGCCGCAGCCGGCGGCGCGGGCCGCGGGAACCCGCGTCGAGGTATGCGAGCTGTTCCATGCGACGCCAGCGCGGCTCAAGTTCCTCAAGGCCGAGCGCACCGAGACCGGCCATATCCTCGATGTCGTCAAACGCCTGGCAATGGCGCATGCCGAGATCGCCTTCGAGGTTGCGGACGCCCGGCGCGTGCTGTTCCGGGTGCCCGCGCACGGTGCCGGCGAGACGGCGCTGGCCGCCCGTCTGGCCGCCGTTCTGGGCACTGATTTTGCCGACAATGCGGTGGCGATCGAGGCCGAGCGCGAAGGGCTCGAACTCACCGGTCTCGCCGGTCTGCCGACATATAGTCGCGGCAGTGCCGGCCATCAGTATCTGTTCGTCAACGGCCGGCCGGTGCGCGACCGGCTGCTGCACGGGGCGGTGCGCGGGGCCTATGCCGACGTGCTGGCCCGCAACCGCCACCCCGTGGTGGCGCTGTTCCTCACCTGTCCGGCGGCCACCGTCGATGTCAACGTCCACCCGGCCAAGGCCGAGGTTCGCTTTCGCGACGCAGGCCTGGTGCGCGGGCTGATCGTCGGCGCCCTGCGCCACGCACTGGCCGAAGCCGGCCACCGCACCGCCACCACCGTGTCGATGGCGGCGCTGGGTGCGGCGCGGCAGGCGGGCGGCACCACCGGCGCCAGGACGCGCAAAGCCGCCCTCGCCTATCAGGCGCCGGCCGAGCCGGCCCAGCCGAGTTTTGCCGAGCAGCCCGGCTTCGCGCCGCCGGCGGCGCGCATCGATGCCGGCGACGAGGTGGCCGGTCCGGACCGGGAGGGTGAGGCAGACGCCCTCGATTATCCCCTCGGCGCCGCCCGCGGCCAGCTTCACGAGACCTATATCGTCGCCCAGACCCGTGACGGCATCGTCATCGTTGACCAGCATGCCGCCCACGAGCGCCTGGTGCTGGAGCGCATGAAGGCGGCGCTCGCGGGTGCCGGGGTCGCGCGCCAGATGCTGTTGCTGCCCGAAGTCGTCGAGCTCTCCGAGCGTGAGTCGGCGGCCCTGGCGGCGCGAACGCAAGAGCTCGCCGAGCTCGGGCTGGTGCTCGAATCCTTCGGCCCCGGCGCCGTCGTCGTGCGCGAGGTGCCGGCGCTCCTTGGCGAGACCGATATCAAGGGGCTGGTGCGTGACCTGGCCGACGATCTCGTCGAACTCGATGCGGCGCTGTCGTTAAAGGAGCGGCTCGACGAGGTTTGCGCCACCATGGCCTGTCATTCCAGCGTGCGCGCCGGACGGCGGCTCAATGCCCGGGAAATGAACGCGCTGCTGCGCGAAATGGAGCGCACACCGCGCGCCGGCCAGTGCAACCATGGCCGGCCGACCTATGTCGAACTCAAGCTCGCCGACATCGAACGCCTGTTCGGCCGGCGATAGGCCCCGGGTTTGCCCGGGCGGTGGCTCAGCCCTTGCCGCGGGCGACCCGCCGCGGCGGCTCACTGACGGCGCTGGCGTCCACCGCCGCCTTTTCGGCGAGGTCCTCGGCATCGAGCACCTCGTCCGCTTCCATGATCGCAAGCTGGAGATGAAGCGCCACCAGGCTCAGCTCGGCGCGGTTGGCATCGTCCAGCAGATACTGGCAGCATTCCTTGATGACGGTGGCGGTACGCAGACGGTCGATGGTCATGGCGACAATCCCATTCGGTTGTATGATGTATATATATTACAACCTTGAAGAGCTACGGCAAGGGGTGGTTTTACCCCTGTGCAGGGTCTTGAGCGGTTCGACTCCGGAACGTGGCTGCACCGGTCAAGCCCTACATATGGACTAGCCGGAACGGCTACAAGGGGTTGTATGAATTGTTAAATAAAATATTGTTAGTATCGCTGCTGTTCAGTCGCCAAATTGGCGCAGGAACAGCAGTCGGGTGATGCCGTAGCGTCGCTCGTCGACCGCCTGCAGCGCCGCCGGGACGCCGAGATTTTCGTCGCGGCCGAGCTCGACGACGATCAGGGCGCCGGGCGCCAGCCAGCCCCGCGCGATCAGGCCGCCTGCCGCCGGCTCGGCCAGGCCGGCGCGGTAGGGCGCATCGATGAACACCAGCTCGCAAGGCCGGCGGGCCGGCGGCAGGCGGGTGGCATCCGTGCGCATCACATCCGCACGGACGTCGCCGAGGGCGGCGAGATTGCGGCGGATGGCGTTGATCGCGGCCGGGTTGTTGTCGATGAAGGTGACGTGCCGCGCCCCGCGCGAGGCGGCCTCCAGGCCCAGCGCGCCGCTGCCGGCAAACAGGTCGAGGACATGCACGCCTTCGGGCAGCGGCGGCTCCCGGTGGGCGAGAATGTCGAACAGCGCCTCGCGCACCCGCTCGGACGTCGGGCGGGTGGCGCGCCCCGGCGGGGCGATCAGCCGGCGGCCGCGGTAGCGCCCGGCGATGATCCGCATCAGCCCCGGCCCGCCGGTTTGGGCCGCGCGCGCAAGTGCGGAAAGGCGGCGCCCAGCTGATCGGCCAGCACGCGCGAGCGCACGGCGCGGACCTCGCCGGGCTTCAGCTCGCCGAGCCGGAAGGGGCCGTAGGAGATGCGGATCAGCCGGTTGACGGTCAGCCCCAGATATTCGAGCACACGCCGCACCTCGCGGTTGCGGCCCTCGCGCAGGCTGACGCGCAACCAGGCATTGGCGCCCTGCCGGCGCTCCAGCTCGACCGTCACCGGGCCATAGCGAAAGCCGTCAATGGTGACGCCGTCGGCCAGCGCGGCGAGCGCGTCCGCCTCCACCCGGCCATGGGCGCGGACCCGATAGCACCGCGTCCAGCCGGTCGCCGGCAGTTCCATCCAGCGGGCGAGCTCGCCGTCGTTGGTCAGCAGCAGCAGCCCTTCGCTGTTGAAGTCGAGCCGCCCGACCGTGATCACCCGCCCCAAATGGGCGGGCAGATCATCGAAGACGGTGGGCCGGCCTTGCGGATCATGCGCCGTGGTCAGCCGGCCGCGCGGCTTGTGATAGCGCCACAGGCGGGAAGGCGCCGGCGGCGCCACCGGCCGGCCATCGACGGTGATCGCCTCGACGCCCGAAACCCGGATCGCCGGGCTGTCGAGCACCTGGCCTGAAAGCCGGATGCGGCCCTGTGCGATCATCCGCTCGACCTCGCGGCGCGAGCCGACGCCGGCGCGGGCCAGAACCTTGGCGATGCGCTCGCCCTCGGGCTTTGGAGGCGTCCTGGTGGTCATGCCTTGCAATCTAGGGGGCCGACCGCGTGCGCGCAATTCTTGACCGCCGGCCGCTTCGCCTTCATCGTGCCGGCATGGGCAAGCCGACATCATCCTTCATGGCCCGGGCGCTCGCCGAGGCCGAGGCGGCGGCCCGGCGCGGCGAGGTGCCGGTCGGCGCGGTGGTGGTCGAGCGCAAGAGCGCGCGCCTTCTCGCCGCCGACGGCAATCGGGTGATCGAGCGGCGCGATCCGACGGCGCATGCCGAAATGCTGGTGCTGCGCGCCGCCGCCCGCGAACTGGGCAGCGAACGGCTCACCGGCTGCGACCTCTATGTGACGCTGGAGCCCTGCCCGATGTGCGCCCAGGCAATCTCGCTGGCCCGCATCGACCGGCTCTATTACGGGGCCGAGGACCCCAAGGGCGGCGGCGTCGCCCATGGCCCGCGCATTTTTGCGCAGGCCACCTGCCATCACCGTCCCGAGGTCTATGACGGCATTCAGGAACGCCGGGCGGCGGCATTGCTGCGCGACTTCTTTGCCGACAGACGCTAATATTTGGCCGTCATCGGCAACCGGTTGGGGGCTGGGCCATGGAAAACTGGATCGACGTGCAGGCGGTCATCGGCCATCTGAAAACGCTTGGCGACTGGCTGGTCAGCGAGGTGCTCAACGTCACCACGCTGGGCCAGCTTCTGGCGGTGGCCGTCGCCTATTTCGTCGCCCGCTATTCGGCCACCCGGCTGGCCCGCCTGATCGATGCCCTGATGGCCGGCAAGCCGTGGTCGTGGCGCACCAAGTCGGTGATCGATCCCCTGTATATGCCGGCCATCTGGCTGGCGCTGCTGATGCTGGTGATGCTGGCGCTCTCGGGCGCCGGCCTGCCGACGTACACCCTGCGCATCGTCGTCAGCCTGCTCTCGGCCTGGATCGTCATCGGTCTCGCGGCCAGCCTGGTGCGCAACCGCGAGGCCTCGCGGATCATTGCGTTCACCGCCTGGACGTTCGCGGCCCTCAACATCGTCGGCCTGCTCGGCCCGACCCTCGATCTGATGGACCGGGCGGCGATCCACGTCGGCGAGCTGCGCCTGTCGGTGCTTTCGGTGGTCACCGGCATCATCACCTTCTCGGTGCTCGTCTGGCTCTCGGTGGTGGCGTCGAGCATGATCGAGCGCCGGCTGGTGCGCGCCCCGGCGCTCACTCCGGCGCTGCGCGTGCTGTTCGGCAAGATCACCAAGATCAGCCTCATTACCCTGGCCATCATCATCGGCCTGGCCAGCGCCGGCATCGACTTGACCGCCTTTGCCGTCTTCGGCGGCGCCATCGGGGTGGGCATCGGCTTCGGCCTGCAGAAGGTGATTTCCAATCTGATCAGCGGCGTCATCCTGCTGCTTGACCGCTCGATCAAGCCCGGCGACGTGATCGAGGTCGGGCAAAGCTACGGCTGGATCAACACCATGGCGGCGCGCTACACCTCGGTGATCACCCGCGATGGCACCGAGCACCTGATCCCCAACGAGGACATCATCACCCGGCCGGTGATCAACTGGACGTATTCGCACACCAAGGTGCGCCGTCACATTCCGGTCAGCGTGGCGTACAAGACCGATCTGCGCCAGGCGATGGCGCTGATGCGCGAGGCGGCGGCCGAGGCCGAGCGGGTGATCGACGATCCGGCGCCCGTCGTGCTGTTGCGCGAGTTCGGTGATAATGGCGTCAATCTGGAGCTGCGCATGTGGATCAACGATCCCCAGCACGGGGTCTCCAATGTCGCCAGCGAGGTGATGATGAAGATCTGGGACAAATTCCACGAAGCCGGGATCGAATTCCCCTATCCGCAGCGCGATGTCCATCTGATCCCGCCGGACGAGACCGTCGTGGCGGACAGAACACCGGGTGAGTCCGCTTAGCCCATCTGCTCGACCACCGCCCAGCCGGCTTCGGCCAGCGGCGCCGCCTTGGCGCCCATTTCGCGGGCAAAGCGGCTGCTGGCGGTCCCCGCCACGACCCGGCCCATGATGCCCTGACAGATGGCCGCCAGCCGGAACAGGTTGAAGGCCATGTAATAGTCCCAGTCGTCGATGCGCACCCGCCCGGTGCGCCGGCAATAGGCCGCGACATTTTCGGCTTCGGTGGGAATGCCCAGCGCCTCGAGGTCGGCGCCCCTGAGCCCGTTGAACACGTCCGGCGGCAGGCGGTAAAGCAGGCAGTGGTAGCTGAAGTCCGAGAGTGGATGGCCGAGCGTCGACAGCTCCCAGTCGAGCACCGCGATCACCTTCGGCCGGGTCTTGTGCAGGACCATGTTGTCGAGCCGGAAATCGCCGTGGACAATCGTCGTATCGTCGGCCGCGGGAACATGTTCGGGCAGCCAGGTCATCAGCCGTTCCATGGCGGCGATCGGCTCGGTTTCCGAGGCCCGGTACTGTTTGGTCCAGCGCGCAATCTGGCGGGCGAAATAATTGCCCGGCTTGCCGAAGTCGGCGAGGCCGGCGGCCGCATAATCGACGCCGTGAAGCGCGGCAATGGTTTCGTTCATGGAATCGTAGACAGCCGTGCGCTCGGCCGGGCTGAAGCCGGGCAGGCGCGGGTCCCAGATGATCCGGCCCTCGACATAATCCATGATGAAAAACCAGGTGCCGATCACCGACTCGTCCTCGCACAGCGCGTAGGTCCGGGGCACCGGAACATCTGTCTCGGCGAGCGCCGAGAGCACCCGGTATTCGCGCTCGACCGCATGGGCGGACTTCAGCAGCTTGCCGGGCGGCTTGCGGCGCAGCACGTAGCGTCGCTCGGGCGTGGTCAGCAGATAGGTGGGATTCGACTGGCCGCCGCGAAACTGCTCGACGGTGAGCGGCCCGGCGAAGCCGTCGACATGGGCTGCCATGTAGCGGGCGAGCGCGTCCACATCGAACCGGTGTTCGGGGCGCACCGCCATGGTGCCGGAAAAGGCCTTCTGGCGGTCGAGCGGGGTCATCTTGTCCCTCTATTCTGCGGCCTGTTCGCGCGCCAGAGCGCGCCAGCCGATGTCGCGGCGATAAAAGCCCTCCGGCCAGTCGATGCGCTCGATCGCTTCGTACGCCCGGGCCCGCGCCTCGGCCACCGAGGCGCCGCGCGCCGTGATGCCCAAAACCCGGCCGCCGGTGGCGATGATGCGGCCGTCCTCGCGTCGGGTGCCGGCATGAAAGACGACCACCCGGTCATCGTCGCCGGCCGCTTCAAGGTTGCGAATCTCGCTGCCTTTTTCATAAGACCCGGGATAGCCGCGGGCGGCATAGACGACGATCAGCGCCACCTCCTCGTGCCAGCGCAGATCGAAGGTATCCAGCACCCCGTCACAGGCCGCGATCAGCGCCGGCAGCAGATCGGACCTGAGCCGCATCATCAGCACCTGGCATTCGGGATCGCCGAAGCGGACGTTGTATTCCAGCAGCTTGGGGCCATCGCCGGTAATCATCAGGCCGGCGTACAGCACCCCCTTGTAAGGGCGGCCTTCTTCGGCCATGGCGGCGACGGTGGGGCGGATGATGGTGTCCATCACCTGCTCGCACAGCGCAGGCGTCAGCACCGGCGCCGGCGAATACGCGCCCATGCCGCCGGTATTCGGTCCGGTGTCGCCTTCGCCCACCGCCTTGTGGTCCTGGGCGGTGGCCAGCGGCAGAACGTTCTTGCCGTCGACCAGGGCGAAAAAGCTGGCTTCCTCGCCGTCGAGAAATTCCTCAACCACCACTTCTGCGCCGGCGGCGCCGAAGCGCCCGCCGAGGATGTCATCGACCGCCGCGATCGCCTCGTCCTCGGTGCGGGCGATGACCACGCCCTTGCCGGCCGCCAGCCCGTCGGCCTTGACCACGATGGGCGTACCGTGGGCGCGGATGAAATCATGCGCCGGCGGGCTTTCCGAAAAGCGGCCGTAGCCGGCGCTCGGAATGCCGTATTTGGCACACAGGTCCTTGGTGAAGCCTTTCGAGCCTTCGAGTATGGAGGCCCGGGCGCTGGGACCGAAGGCCTTGATGCCGTCCGCCTCCAGCCGGTCGACGAGGCCGGCGACCAGCGGCGCTTCCGGCCCGACGACGACGAAATCGATGGCCCGCTCGCGGCACAGGGCGACGAGGCCGTCGATGTCTTCGGCGCCGACGGCGACGCATTCGGCGACCTCCTCGATGCCGCCGTTGCCGGGGGCGCAGTAGAGCGCGTCGATCAGCGGCGAGGCAGAGAGCGCCCAGCACAGGGCGTGTTCACGCCCGCCCGATCCGACGACCAGTACCTTCATCGATGATCCCCCGTCTCTTGCGCCAGCCGTTCCCGCCTGTCTTTATGGCGGGCAGCCCCTCTTGTATCATAGGCGCGGGAAGAGACAAATCGACCATGAACGAACCCCTTGAAGGCGAGCCGGCGGCGCTGCCGGCGCCGCCCAACATCCGCGAATATACGGTGAGCGAGCTGTCGGCGGCGCTCAAGCGCACGGTCGAGGGCGAGTTTCCTTACGTTCGGGTGCGCGGCGAGATCTCCGGCTTCACCCGCGCCGGATCGGGGCACCTCTACATGGCCCTGAAGGACGAGAAAGCGGTGCTCGATGCGGTCTGCTGGCGCGGCGTCGCGGGCGGCCTCAAGTTCGCGCCCGAAGACGGGCTGGAGGTGGTGTGCACCGGCAAGCTGACGACGTACGCACCGCGCTCGCGCTATCAACTGGTCATCGAGACCATGGAACCGGCCGGCGAGGGCGCGTTGATGGCGCTTTTGGAGGAGCGGCGCAAGAAGCTGGCGGCCGAGGGCCTGTTCGATGCCGCGCGCAAGCAGCCGATCCCCTTTTTGCCCGAGGTGATCGGGGTCGTGACCTCGCCGACCGGCGCCGTCATTCGCGACATTCTCCATCGCCTGCGCGACCGCTTTCCCCGCCATGTGCTGGTCTGGCCGGTGCAGGTGCAGGGCACCGGTGCGGCCGAACAGATCGCCGCCGCAGTCGCCGGCTTCAACCGTCTGGAGGACGGCGGGCGCGTGGCACGACCGGATGTCCTGATCGTCGCGCGCGGCGGCGGCAGCCTCGAGGACCTGTGGGCGTTCAACGAGGAAATCGTCGTGCGCGCCGTGGCGGACAGCGCCATCCCGGTGATCTCGGCGGTCGGCCACGAGACCGATACGACGCTGATCGATCATGCCGCCGATCTGCGGGCGCCGACGCCAACGGCCGCGGCCGAGATGGCGGTGCCGGTGCGGGCCGAGCTGATGTCGACGATTGCCACGCTTTCGGGCCGGCTGATTCGCGCCACCACCCGCCTCGCCGACGAGCGCCGGATGCGGCTCATCGCGCTGGCGCGGGCGCTGCCCGGCGCCGAGGACCTGCTGGCCCGTGCCCAGCAGCGGTTCGACGAACTGGCCGGACGGCTGCCGCGCGCGCTTCATGCCAGCACCCATCATCATCACAGCGAGCTGGCCCGCGCGGCCGCCGGTCTGCGGCCCTTCATCCTGCGCCAGAAGCTGGCCCGCGCGGGCCGCGACCTGGACCTGGTCTGGGGCCGTGCGGCACCGGCGCTGAGCCGCGTGCTGCATGAGGCCGAGACCCGGCTTGGGGGGACCGCCCGGCTGCTGACGAGCCTCGGCTATCGCCAGGTGCTGGCGCGCGGCTATGCGGTGGTGCGCGATGCTGGCGGGCAGGTGGTGACCCGGGCCGCCGGGGTGCGGCTGGGCGATGCCCTTGACATTGAATTCCACGATGACACAGTGTCGAGCGTGGTCACCGGGGCCGACGCGAAGCACCGGTCGCGCCGCCTTCGGGCGCCGTCCGGGAAGCGCGGATCGGACGATCAGGGCTCACTGTTCTAGCAATGAAAAGGCGACGGTCATGGACATGCCCGACGGGCCGGCCAAACTGAAGTACCTTTACAGCGGCTTCGAGTGGATCGAGCACGGCAGCTATGTTGTCTGCGCGGTGACGGGTAAGCGCATTCCGGTGCGGGATTTGCGCTACTGGAGCGTCGAGTTGCAGGAACCCTATGCCTCGGCCGAAGCGGCGCTGGAGCGCCACGACTCCCGGAAAACCGCCAAGGCATGATCGGCCGGCTGCTCGCCTTTGCGCTCGCTCTGGCGCTGGCAGGAACGGCCGCGGCGGCCCCCGATGTGGTGCTCGACGGGCCGCTGGTCCAGGGCGGGCTGGTGCAGGGCCGGGTCAGCCCCGGTGCCCAGGTAAGCCTCGATGGCCGGGCGCTGCGGGTCTCGCCCGGGGGCTGCTTCGTCTTCGGCTTCGGACGCGATGCGCCGCCAAAGGCGGTTCTCGAAGTCGTTGCGCCGGACGGCGAAAGGCTGCGCCGGGTGCTGAGCGTCGGGCGCCGCGAATACCGCATCGAGCGGATCGACGGCCTGCCCGAGAAGATGGTCACCCCGCCGCCCGAACAGCTCGAGCGGATCAAGCGCGAGAACGCCGAGATCGCCGCCGCGCGGGCCCGCGACACGGATGCCGAATGGTTCGCGGCCGGTTTCACCTGGCCGGTCATCGGCCCGATCACCGGCGTCTACGGCAGCCAGCGGGTATTGAACGGCAAGCCGCGCCGGCCCCACTTCGGCGTCGATGTCGCGCCTGGCGCCGGCGTGCCGGTGCGCGCCCCGGCACCCGGTATCGTCGCACTGGCCGAGCCCGACCTCTACTACAGCGGCGGCACCGTGATCATCGATCACGGCCACGGGGTGAGCTCGCTGATGATGCATATGGCCAGCGTCGATGTGGTCGTCGGGCAAAGGGTCAGGCGCGGCGATCGCATCGGCACGGTCGGGGCGACGGGGCGCGCCTCGGGCCCGCATCTCGACTGGCGGCTCAACTGGTTCGAAGTGCGCCTCGACCCGCAGCTCGTCGCCGGGCCGATGCCGGACCCGAAAAAATAGCCAACCGCGGCCACCGTCCCCGAAATTCGATTTTTCAGCGCTGCCGCAATCTTGGGCAGCGCGCTGCCGCGTCTGCCCTGAATCTGGGCGTTTTTTGATCCCGAAGCGGTGCTCCTGGCGCCCTTTTGCTGCCAAAAACCGACAAAAATGCGCAAAAAACGGCCCTTTTGTGCGCTCTGGCACGCTTCTTGAAGTCACCGGAAAGGGAAGCGCAACGGGGTTTTTCGAGATCGCTCTCCGGTCGGCCAACCGCAAACCCCGCTGCGCCGGTGTCGCAAGGTGCACAAAGCTCATCACCCTGCGCACCCCCTTTTTGCAACCTCTGAAGACTAGGTGTTGGGAATGGAATTGACAAAGAAAAAACTGTTCGAAGTTACGGTTTCCGCCGGCCTGTGGCTGGCGGTGAGTGCCCTGGCGCCGGCGGCCCGGGCGGGCGAGCCGGCCAAAGTTCTGGGCGGCGAGATTTCCGCCAGCGTCGGCTTTTTCACCGACTACATCTTTCGCGGCATCAGCCAGACCGGCGAGGATCCGGCGATCCAGGGCAGCATCGATTACGCCCACGATTCCGGATTCTATCTCGGCGTCTGGGGCTCGAATGTCGATTTCGGCGACGACGCCCAGCTCGAGATCGATGTCTACGGCGGCTTTTCGGGCAGCATCCAGGGTTTCGATTATGATATCGGGGCGATCTATTACGCCTATCCGAGCACTGCGGCGCCGCTCGATTACTGGGAGCTGGCGGCCAGCCTGGGCCATGCCCTGGGACCGGCGACGCTCACCGTCGGCGTCAACTATTCGCCCGACAATTTCGGCGAAACCGGCGATGCGGTCTACGTCCACGGCGACATCGAGGTGCCGATCCCGCTCTCCGGCCCGGTGGGTGTCACCTTGAGCGGGAGCCTCGGCTATCAGGACATATCGGACGAAGCGAACTTCGGCGTCCCTGATTACGTCACCTGGAACCTTGGTGTCACGTTCTCGGTCTGGGGGCTGGACTTCGACGTGCGCTATTTTGACACCGATCTTGGGCTCGCTTGCCCATCGGGCTGCGATGCCCGGGTCGTCGGCTCGGTCTCGCGCAGCTTCTGAAGCCGTGACGCCGCGTCGTGCCCGGTGCCGCCATGGCGGCGCGCGCCGCTTTCGGCTATATGAGGACCGGGGCCGCCTGTGCCGGGCGGCCGGCATCGGTGAAGGCGGAACATGGCTGCATATCGTCTGTTCATGGCCGGGGGGCTGGCTGCCGTCCTTTGGGGCGCGACGGCAGCACCCGCGGGCGCCGAGGCGGCTGGCGTCTCGGGCCGCCTGGCGGTGGTCTCCGACTATGTCTTTCGCGGCCTCTCCCTGAGCAAGGGTGATCCCGCCGTCCAGGGCAGCCTCGAGTATGGGGGCACGTCCGGCCCGTTCGCCGGGCTGTGGGCCTCGACCGCCCGCTTCGCCCCCGGCGACGATGTCGAAGTGGCGCTGTATGCCGGTTATGACGGCGGCGGTGAGGCTGGCTTCTTCCAGATCTCCGGCTGGTACTATGCCTATCCCGGCGGTGCGACCGGGGATCGCTGGGAAATCCTCGCCCGCACCGGCATCGACTACGGCTTTGTCCGCGTCGCCCTGCTGGCCGGCGCCTCGCCGGATTATTTCGACTCGGGCGCCGCCTTTCGCGGCGCCCTGGAGATCGATGCGCCGGTTCCCGTGCGCGGGGAGGTGACGGTCGCGCTGGGCGGCCATTTCGGGGTCCAGACGATCAAGCGCGCGGCCCGCTTCGGCAGCGGCGATTATCTCGACTGGTCGCTGGGCATCACCGTCGGCTGGCGCAGCCTTGATTTCGACCTGCGCTATTCGGACAGCGACATCGACCGCGCCTCCCCCTTGCGGGCCGGCGCCCGGCTGGTCGCCGGGCTGACCTATTTTTTCTAGTTTTTCTAGGCGGGCGCCGATTCACCCCTTGCGCGGGGTCGGGAAGGCGTAGTCCCTGATCTTGTCGATGAGCCGGGCGTGCAGGGCCGGGCCGGCCGCCACCACGTCGCGGTGGCGGGGCCTGCGCCGGTTATAGACATAGCCCTTGCCTTCATGGGTGGTCATCCGGCCGCCGGCTTCCCGCAAGATCAGCTCGGCGGCGGCAATGTCCCAGTCGCTCTTGGGATTGAGCGTCAGGCAGGCGTCAAACCGGCCGGCGGCGACCAGGGCGATGCGATAGGCAATCGAGTTCACCATATCGGTGGCGACCTCGGGCCAGGGGGCCGTCCAGCGCCGGCTGAAGAGAAGCTGGCGGTGCATGAGAATGCGGCTGCCGGCGAGCTGCTCGCGCGTGGTCACAGAAATCGCTGACTCATTGAGCCGGGCACCGCCGCCCAGTATCGCCTCGTACATTTCATCCAGCGCCGGGGCATAGACGATGCCGAGCAATGGCCGGCCGGCCTCGACCAGTGCCACCGCGATGGTGAAATGCGGCCGACCGCGCACGAAGGCGCGGGTGCCGTCGATGGGATCGACGGTCCACACCCGCGGCGCCTCGAGCCGGCTCAGATCGTCTTCCGTTTCTTCCGACAGCCAGCCGTAGCCGGGCGTGAGTGCACCGAGCCGGTCACGCAGAAAGGCGTCCACTGCCAGGTCGGCCTCGCTGACCGGACCCTGGGCGCCGCCCTTGTCCCACACCCTGTTGGGCCGCGCGCCGAAATAATCGAGCGCAATCGCCCCGGCGTCGCGCACGATGGCGCGCGCGTCCGCAGCAAGCGTCTCGATTTCGGGATCGGCAGGGGTCATCGATCGGCCCTACTGGCCAGCCACGGTCATGGCATCGATGCGCAGGGTCGGGGCGTTGGTCCCGTAGCGGAATTCGAGGTCGTTGGCCGGCGTGAGGTTTGCAAACATGTCGTTCAGATTGCCGGCGATGGTGAGCTCGCTTACCGGATGGGTGATCTCGCCGTTCTCGATTTTGAAACCCGAGGCGCCGCGGCTGTAGTCGCCGGTCACCGGATTGACGCCCATGCCGATCAGTGCGGTGACATAGATGCCGTCCTTGATATCGGCGATCAGCTCGTCGGGTGAGACCGTGCCGGGCGCCATGTAGAGGTTCGACGTGGTCGGCGAGGGCGGGCTCGAGGTGCCGCGCCCGGCGTGCCCCAGGCTCGCAAGCTCCAGTTGCGCGGCGGACGCCACGTCGAGCAGCCAGCTTTCCAGCCGGCCGTCGCGGACCAGTTCGATGCGCCGGGTCCGCACCCCTTCGCCATCAAACGGGCGCGAGCGCAGGCCGCGCACCCGCAAGGGATCATCGATGATGGTGACGCCGCCGGCGAACACCGCCTCGTTCATGCGGCTGCCCAGAAAGCTGGTGCCGCGCGCGACGGCCCGCCCGTTGACGGCGCCGGCAAAATGGCCGAGCAGGCTGTTGGCGACGCGCGGGGCGAAGACCACCGGCATGGTGGCGGTGGCCACCCGGCGCGGCCCCAGCCGGGCGACAGCGCGCTCGCCGGCCCGCCGGCCCAGTTCCGCCGGATCGTCGAGGTCGCCGAGGTGGCGGACCGAGCAATAGTCGTAATCGGCCTCCATCTCGGTGCCTTCGCCGGCGATCACCTGGGCGCTCAGCCCGGCGCGTGTCGTCGCATAGCCGTGGGCAAAGCCGTTCGAGGCGGCGAGCGCCACCCGCTGCCGGCCCCAATTGGCGGTCGCGCCTTCGGAATTGGTGATGCCGGGGACCGCGCGGGCCGCATCCTCGGCTGCGCGCGCCCGCTCGATCAGGGCGTCGGGCGAGGGCTCGTGCGGATCGAACAGATCGAGCGCCGGCAGCGGCCCCGAAAACAGCAGATCCCTGGGCGCCAGGCCGGCATAGGGGTCTTCGGGGGCGGCCCGGGCCATGGCGATGACGCGTGTAACCAGCTCTTCGAGCGCCGACGGGCCGAGGTCGGTCGTCGAGGCGATTGCCTGGCGCCGGCCGATGAACACCCGCAGGCCGAGATCGGTGCTTTCCGAGCGCTCGACATCCTCGAGCTTGCCGAGGCGCCAGGAGACCGCCAGCGAGGCGGATTCGAACCACACCGCGTCCGCGGCGTCGGCACCGGCGGCGCGAGCGCGGGCGAGCAGATCGGTGACCAGTTCGAGACCATCTTCGAGAATGGGGTCGTCGCTCAAGGTGGTGGTTTCGCTCATCGCTCTCTTGTCTCGCTCATTTCCAGATCGGCCGGCCGGAGCCGGGCAGGCCGAGCCGCGCCCATTTCTCGGTGACCGCGGCAATCACCTCGTCCGACATGCGAATGGGCGTGCCCCATTGCCGTGTCGTCTCGCCCGGCCATTTGCTGGTGGCATCAAACCCGATCTTGCCGCCCAGCCCTTCCACCGGCGAGGCGAAATCGAGGTAGTCGATGGGGGTGTCCGAAATCACCGTGACATCGCGCGCCGGGTCCATGCGCGTCGAGATCGCCCACATCACGTCCTTCCAGTCGCGCAGGTCGATATCGTCATCCACCACGATCACCCATTTGGTGTAGATGAACTGGCGCAGGAACGACCACACCGCCATCATGATGCGCTTGGCATGCCCGGGGTAAGCCTTGCGAATCGACACCAGGCCGATGCGGTAGGAACAGCCCTCGGGCGGCAGCCAGAAATCGACGATTTCCGGGAACTGCTGGCGCAGCAGCGGCACGAACAGCTCGTTCAAGGCCTCGCCCATCACCGACGGCTCGTCCGGCGGCCGGCCGGTAAACGTCGAGACATAGATCGGATCGCGGCGCCGGGTGATCGCGCTGACCGTGAACACCGGGAACGGCTCGACCGCATTGTAGTAGCCGGTGTGATCGCCGTAGGGGCCTTCATCCGCTGTCTCGTCGAGCGAGACATGGCCTTCGAGCACGATCTCGGCCTCGGCCGGCACCTTCAGCGGAATGGTCTTGCAGTCGACGAGGCGGACCTTGTCGCCGCGCAACAGCCCGGCGAACTGATATTCGGACATGGTATCGGGCACCGGGGTCACCGCCGCCAGCATGGTTGCCGGATCCGTCCCGATGACCACGGCCGCCGGCATCGGGTCACTGCGCGCTTCCTTCCAGCGGCGGAAATGCTGGGCGCCGCCGCGGTGGCGCAGCCAGCGCATCAGCGTACGGTTGCGGCCCAGCACCTGCAGGCGGTAGATGCCGAGGTTGAAATCGTCCGACGATTCGTCTCCGGGGCCCTTGGTGACCACCAGCGGCCAGGTGATCAGCGGCGCCGGTTCGCCCGGCCAGCAGGTCTGAACCGGCAGGCTGGAGAGGTCGACCCGATCGCCGGTCTCGACCACTTCGTGGACCGGGGCCGAGCGGGCAACCGTCTTCGGCTTCATGCCCATCGCCATCTTGAGCAGCGGCAGCATGTCGACGGCCTCGCGCCAGCCGCCCGGCGGCTCCGGCTGGCGCAGGAAGGCCAGCGTCTCGCCGAGAGCGCGCAGGGTCCCGGGCGTGCGCCCCAGCCCCCAGGCGACGCGCTCGACAGTGCCGAACAGGTTGACCAGAACCGGGATCGAAGACGCCCGGCCATCTGCATCCACCGGCGCCTCGAACAGCACCGCCGGGCCTTTCTCGGCCAGCAGGCGGGTTTGGATCTCGGTCATCTCGAGGATGGTTGAGACCGGCTCGCGCACGCGTTTCAGCGCGCCCTTGCCTTCCAGAAAGGCGATGAAGTCGCGCAGCGAGCGTTGCGGATGGGAGGTCATCGATAAACGATCCTGTTTGCGGTCCGCGACCCTCAGCCGGACCTCGCGTGTGCGACCTTACCCCAAGATCGGGGCCGGTGCATCCCGTTCAGCCTTTTCATCCGGTCAGCAGGTTGCCGGCGAGGATCGCCAGAAATACGATCCAGCCAAACGTGTGATTGGCCCGGAACTTGGCGAGGCAATCGGCGGGCGAGTCGATGTCCAGCGTGACGATCTGCCAGGCGGCATGGCCAAGCGCCAGAATGAGCCCCAGGTAGACCGCGGGGCCGGTGCCGGCGAGCCAGGCGGCGAGCGCCGCGGCGGCGAGAAACCAGCCATAGAACACCCACAGCCACGGCCTGGTGCGCGTCCCCAGCTTCAGCGCCGAGGATTTGACGCCAATCGGGCTGTCGTCGCGGCGATCCTGATGGGCGTAGATGGTATCGTAACCGAGCGTCCAGCCGATGCCGCCAACATAAAGGACGACTGCCGCCGGGCTGAGCCCACCGGTGGTTGCCGCCCAGCCCAGCAAGGCGCCCCAGTTAAACGCCAGCCCAAGCACGAACTGCGGCCAGAAGGTGACCCGCTTGGCGAACGGGTAAAGAACGACGATGACCAGAGACGCCAGCCCGAGGATGCGGGCAAAGGGGTTGAAGGTCATGAGGATGGCGAGCCCGAGCAGGCCCTGGACCACCATCCAGATGATGGCCCGGGGCACGCTGACCGCGCCGGACGGAATCGGGCGGCTGCGCGTGCGCGCCACCTGGGCATCGAAATCGCGGTCGATGATGTCGTTGTACGTACACCCCGCCCCGCGCATGATGAAGGCGCCGGCAACGAAGAGTGCCAGCAGAAGCGGGTCGGGCAGGGGCCCAAGATCGAGCCCCGAGGGCGGCGGGATCGACGCCGGGCGGTGGGGTGCGGCCAGCGCCAGCGCCCACAGGCACGGCCACATCAGCAACTGCGCACCGATCGGCCGGTCGAGCCGGGTGAGGCGCAAATACGGCCGCCAGGGGCGTGGCGCGAAGCGGTCGACCCAGCTTCCCTTGACCGCATCGACGGGGCGCATGTCGGCGGCGCCGGTCATCGCGCGGGGGCTTTCGAAGCAGTCCTCATGAGGCCAAGTGTTAGCCTTATTC
Source organism: uncultured Alphaproteobacteria bacterium (assembly GCA_964654995.1). Classification (GTDB taxonomy): domain Bacteria; phylum Pseudomonadota; class Alphaproteobacteria; order CAZZKF01; family CAZZKF01; genus CAZZKF01. The sequence goes on from CAZZKF010000012.1 coordinate 47,652, forward strand.
GGGGCCCTGCTCAAGCGGATGTGATGACCCCGGCGGGTTGCATTGGCGGGCGCGATAGCGTAACTCGCTTAAGCGAGGGGATCGCGCAAGGGCTGGGCTT
>CAZZKF010000013.1:0-29648 GCA_964654995.1 uncultured Alphaproteobacteria bacterium
TACCCTGTCCCTTGATGTCCAGCCAGACTCTCGAAAATCCCGCAAGATCGCCGTCTGTGTGATTGCTATCACACTCGCCATGGCATAGCCTTGTTGGAAACACGACCAGGGCGCGCCGTCGCCTGACGGTCGGGCCAAGACAAGAAGACCGAAGCGTCGGAACCATTCATTCGCAAACGGCCCGATGCCGCGCCGGCTTCGACGGGCCGTGGGCGGGCTTGGGCCAGGGGAGGACAGTCGGACATGCATAGGCGACAAATCAGGCGCCGTCTCGCCGCGTGGACGGTGACGGCAACGGTCGTTCAGCTATTGGTGATTGCGCTTGGTGCCGGCACAGCGCCGGCGGCGGAACGCCGGACGATCGTTCATGCCGGCTGGTTGCTGGCGGTTCCCGGCACGGCGCCGGCCACCCGCCAGAGCGTGATCATTTCCGAGGGCCGCGTCGTGCGCGTTGCCGACGGCTTTGTGACAGCCGCCGACATTGGCAGGAAGGATGCCCAGATTATCGATCTGTCGAACGCTTATGTTCTTCCCGGGTTCATCGATCTTCACGTGCACCTGAGCGGTCAGGCGGGCTCGGGAAGCAAACTCGACCGGGTCACCAAGACGGATGCCGACGTGGCGCTTGTCGCCGCCATGTATGCCAGGCGCACCTTTGAGGCCGGCTTCACCACGGTGCGCGATCTGGGGTCAACGGGGCGGGCGATTTTCGCGCTGCGCGATGCCATCCGGAAGGGCATTGCCGTGGGGCCCCGCCTCATTGTTGCGGGTCATCCGATTTCGGCAACCGGTGGGCATGGCGATGCGCACGGCTTTCGTGAGGACGTTCTGGCGCTGTTCAAATCGAGTGCCATCTGCGACGGAGCCGATGACTGCCGGCGCGCGGTGCGTGCCGAGGTCAAGCGCGGCGCCGACGTCATCAAGGTGACGGTCACCGGTGGCGTGCTCAGCGAGACCAATGCCGGCACCGGCCAGCAACTGACCGACGAAGAGCTGAAAGCGATCGTCGAGACCGCGCATGCGCTGGGGCGCAAGGTCACCGCGCATGCCCATGCGGCGGCCGGTATCGAGGCGGCGCTCCGGGCCGGTTTTGATTCGATCGAACACGCCATGTGGGCAGATCGCGATACCATGAAGCTGTTCAAGAAGACCGGTGCCTGGCTGATCCCGACCGTCTATCCGATCACGGCGGTGGGCGATACGCCCGAAAAGATGAAAAAGGGTCCATTCAAGGACATGCCGCCGGCGATCATGGAAAAGCTGCTGCAACTGGGCAAACAGCCCAAGATCATGACCAGGCTGGCCTATCAGATGGGCGTCAAAATTGCGCTCGGTACCGATTCCGGCGTCTCGCCCCATGGCGAGAATGCCAACGAGTTCATCGAATATGTCAACATCGGCATGAGCCCGATGGAAGCGTTGATGGCGGGCACGGTGAACGCCGCAGAAGCGGCCGGCTGGGCGGATCGCATTGGCAGCCTCGAGCCCGGGAAATACGCCGATCTGGTGGCGCTGGCGGGCAATCCGCTTGACGACATCCGCCAGGTCCTCGACGTCATCTTCGTCATGCGCGATGGCAAGGTGTTCAAGAGCCCTGCACGTTAAATGCCGATCGCCCGGACACACAAGATAGGCCGGCTGCTGGCGGCGGCGCTTCCGGGCCTTGCCTGGCTGGCTCTGGTCGGCTCGCCGACAATGGCCGACACGCAGCCGACAGTCATCCACGCCGGCACCCTGCTGGCGGTGCCGGGTCAAGCGCCGGTTCGGCAGCAGACGCTGTTGATCGAAGATGGCGTCATCACCAGCGTGCGCGATGGTTTTGTGGATACCGCCGGCCTCGGTCATCCGGACGCCCGGCTGATCGATCTGTCCGACGGTTTCGTGCTTCCGGGTCTCATGGACCTGCATGTCCATCTCACCACCGATCCCGGGCCGGGGTCGAGCCTGCGGGTGGTGACCGAAGACGAGGCCGATCTGGCGCTGATCGCGGCCGGCAACGCGCGGCGCCTGCTCGAGGCCGGCTTTACAACCGTCCTTGATCTCGGCACCGGGCGGCGGGCGCATGAACACGCCATCTATGCCCTGCGCGAAGCGATCCGCAAAGGCATTACACCGGGCCCCCGGATTCTGGCGGTGGGAAGCCCGATTTCAATGACCGGCGGGGCGCGCACCGGGCGCTTTGCCGACGCGGTCGAGGCGGTGGTCGGGCCGCAAGGGGTGTGCGACGGCACCGATGACTGCCGGCGCGCAGTGCGCGAGCAGGTCAAGCGCGGCGCCGATGTCATCGTCCTCTATAACACCGGCAGCCTGCTGGCCGGCGTGCCCATCGCCCGGACGTTTGGCGATGATGAGCTCAGGGCCATCGTCGAGACTGCGCACGCCCTGGGGCGCAAGGTGATTGCCGACGGTCAGTTCGGCGAGGGTATCACGGCCGCCATCCGGGCCGGCGTCGATGCCGTCGATTCGGCGCTGATGGCCGACGATGCGACCATCGCCCTGATCCGCAAGAGCGGCGTCTATCTGCAGTCCCAGATCCATGCGGTGGCGGCGGCCGTCGGCGATACGCCCGAGACTCTGTCCGACGGCATCTGGGGCTGGCTGCCGCGCCCGCTTCTGCTGCGGCTCCATGAGATCAAGACGCGTGAGCCGGTGATTGCCCGCAGCTGGCGGGCGGGGGTGCGCCGGCTGATCGTCGCCAGCGATTCCGGCGTCTTCCCGCATGGACAGAACGCACAGGAACTGGTCCACTGGGTTCGAAACGGCATCCCGGCGGGGGCGGTTCTCGAAGCGGCGACCGTGATTCCGGCGCGGATGCTGGGCCTCAGCGATCGGCTGGGAACGCTGGAGCCGGGCAAGGCGGCCGATCTGATTGCCGTCACCAAAAGCCCGCTCGATGATATTTCGGAGCTCACCCGGGTGCGCACCGTGATCAAGGGCGGTCGGCTCTATCACCGGCAACGCGACTGACCTGAACATGAAAACAGCGAGGGAGGCATCATGACCAGGAAATCATATCTGTGGATATCCGCCGTCTTGGGGGTGCTGGCCTTCTTGATGCCGTTTGGCGCGGCCAGTGCCCGCACCACCCTGATCGAGCATGTGACAGTGATCGACGGCACCGGCGCGCCGCCGATCAGGGACGCCTTCGTGCTGATCGAAGGCAACCGGATTGCCGCGGTCCGGCGCCGTGCCCCGAAGGTCGGCAAGGCGGTGCAGCGGATCAATGGCCGCGGCAAGTACCTCATTCCCGGGCTCATGGACATGCATATCCATTTGCGCGGCGGTATGAAGTGGTCGGTCGAAGGGGCGCGCGAGACCACCAGCGATTTCAAGACCGGGATCCGCGCCCTGCACGGCTATCTCTATGCCGGCATTACCAGCGTCTATGATGCCGGCAACAACCCCGATTTCATTTTCGAGCTGCGCCGGCGTGAACGCGCCGGCGAGATCGTCGCACCGCGCATCTTTGCCGCCGGCGGCATCGTCACGGTTCCCGGCGGCCACGGCAGCAGTACCGGCGCCACCCTGGTCGAAAGCTGGCCGCAGGCGAAGCCGGCGCTCGATGCCCACATCGCTCGCAAGCCCGATGTCCTGAAAATGACCTATGACGAGCACAACTGGGGCACGCGCCCGCTCATTCCGCTGCTGCCGCTGGATCTGATGCAGCACATCATCGAGTACTACAACGACCACGGCATTCGCACGACCGTCCATGCCTCGAACGAATACCGGGCCCGCCAGGCGATCTATGCCGGTGTCGATACGCTCGCCCACCCGGTGATCCAGAGCCCGGTCAGCGACGGCTTCGTGCGGCTGATGGCGGCCAAGAAGATCCCGATGGTCTCCACGCTGACCATTGGCGAAGGCTACAGCCGGCTGGTCGAGCATCCCGAGTTTCTCGATGCACCGCTTTATCGGGCAACCTTCGAGCCCGACGAGATCGCCCGGCTCAAGGGCAAGGTCCGCGACCAGTACGCCAAGCGTTCCTGGACCACCTGGATGAAGGTCATGACCCCGGTCGCCCAGGAAAACCTGCGCCGGATCAATGCCGCAGGCGGCGTCATCGTGCTCGGTTCCGATCAATCGAACGGCCCGGCCTCGCACCGCGAACTGGAGCTCCTGGTGGCCGGCGGCGTTCCCACTCTCGACGCGATCCGGATCGGCACCCTCAATGCCGCCATCTTTCTCGGCAAGGAGCGCGAGATGGGCTCGATCGAGGACGGCAAGCTGGCCGATCTGGTGTTGCTCGATGCCGACCCGCTGGCTGACATCAACAATGCCAAGAAGATCGCCTGGGTGATGAAGGCGGGCGTCATCGTCGATCGCGCGAAACTCGATCTGCCGGTCAACAGATAGGAGAGGGAGCGGTCAGCTTGTTCGGATCCACCGGCCAAGAGGCTGTGGCCGCGCTCACAGCACGAATTTCACGAACCCTATGATAAGGGCGGCCAGAAACAGGGTCTCGGCAACCATCAGTGCAACCGGCCGCACCCCGATCTCGACCAGGGTCTTCAGGGACGTCTTCATGCCCAGGGCGGCGATGGCGCTGACCAGGGACCAGCGGGAAACCTCGATCAGAATCGCCTGCAGCGCGACGGGAAGCCAACCGGAGCTGTTGATGACGACCAGTGCCGCAAATCCGTAGAGGAAGCCGGGAAGCGGGGCGACGAATGTCCGCTTTTCTCCGCGGTTTTTCCTGCAAAGCACGAATGACAGGGCCATGACTGCCGGCAGCAGCATGGCGACGCGCAACAGCTTGGTAAAGGTGGCCGTGTCGCCGACCTGATCGGAAATGCTGTAGCCGGCGCCGACGACCTGGGCAACGTCGTGAATCGTGCCGCCGAGGAAAATGCCGGCGGCGCGCGGATCCAGCCCCAGGACCAGGACGATGATCGGATAGGCAACCATCGCCACCGTACTCAGTGTCGTTACACCGAGAACCGTGAAGATCGTCTCGCGCTCGCCCTTTTCGGTTTTGGGAAGCACCGCGGCGATTGCCAGTGCTGCCGATGCGCCGCAAATCGCCACCGCGCCGCCGGTCAGGACGCCGAGGCGACGGCCCAGGCCGATGGCGCGGGACATCCAGATGCCGACCAGAATGGTCAGAACCACCGCCACGATAATCGCCACCAGAGGCGCCACGCCAAGACTGATGATCTGGTCAAAGGTGATCCGGGCGCCCAGCAAGGCCACCCCGATGCGAAGGATGCTTGTCGAGGTGATCTCGATGCCCGGAACGCAGCTCCCCTCCTGGGAGAGAAAATTGAACGCCATGCCGAGCAGCAGGGCAAACAACATCACCGGCGCACCGTAATGGTCCGACAGGAACATCGCCGCCATGGCGATGGTGACGCTGACGAGGATCCCGGGAAAAGCGGACAGAAAAGCCGTTTTCGCTGATTTGGCGCGGGTCAGAACCGCCGTCAGAGGATCGGGCATGACGGTCCTGTCTTCGGCGTGCGGTCACGTTCGAGGGCGAGCCCATCATGAGATTTCATTGCCGTGATCCTGCGGTGGGGGTGAATGTCGAGACCCGATCTTGCGGCCGGCCCAAGAACTCGCCGGGGCGCGAGATCGCCGGTTCGAACGTTGATCAGGGCACGCTGTGCGAGGCGCGCTTGGTGGATTTCCTGCCCCCTTTGCCGCCGGGCGGCCGCGAGCGGCTGGTCCTGGCCCGGGGCTCGGGGCTCAGCAGACGCGCAAGATGTTGCGCCAGTTCGGATTTGGAGCAGGGTTTGAGCACAATATCCTCGTCCCGATTGAGCCGCGCCTTGAGCGAAACCGCCTTTTCGACATAGCCGGTCGTATACAGAACTTTGAGGCCCGGGCATAGCTTGGTGGCGCCAAGCGCCAGCTCGCAACCGTTGATGTCGCCGCTGAGCATGATGTCGGTATAGAGAAGGTCGATCCGCTGCGGGGATTTCAGAATGGCCAGGGCCTCGTCGGCATCCGCGGCCGCGGTCACTTCATAGCCCAGTTCGCGGACCATCAGCACCGCAAGCTGGCGCACCGCCGGCTCGTCCTCGACGACCAGCACGCGTTGGCCCTGCGTCGCTGCGGTGCCATCGTCCCTGGCCGGGAGGCGATGGTCCGGCTCGCATTTTGGTGCCGCCGTGGGGAAATACAGCTCGACAGCCGTGCCCTGTCCGGGGGTGCTCTTGATATCCATGAAGCCGCCGGACTGGCTCACGAACCCGTAAACCGTGCTCAGCCCCAGCCCGGTTCCTTCGCCGACATCCTTGGTGGTAAAGAATGGCTCCAGCGCCTGGTCCAGGACCTCGGGCGTCATGCCCATGCCGGTGTCGGAAACGGTCACCAGCACATAACGGCCGGGCGTGACGATCCGCTCTCGAACCGAGAATTCTTCATCGATCTCGACATTGGCGGTGCGCAGAACGATCTCACCGCCCTGCGGCATCGCCTGCTGGGCGTTGATCGCCAGATTGAGCAGCGTCGTCTCGAACTCGCCGATATCCACCGTTACCGGCCATGGGTCGGGGCACAGCTCGGCCTTGATGTGTATGGATTTGCCGAGTGAACGCTCGAACAGTTCGATGATTGCCGAGACCCGTTCGTTGAGATCCACGGTGACCGGGTTGAGCGGCTGTTGCCGGGCGAACGCCAGCAGCCGCCGGGTCAGATCGGCACCGCGGGTGGCGGCGTGGCGGGCGGTGGTGCCGAGACTGAGAAGTTCCGGCTGGTCGGCGATTTTCTCCAGCAGAATGTCGAGATTGCCGATTACGATGGCCAGCAGATTATTGAAGTCATGGGCCAGGCCGCCGGTGAGCTGGCCGACCGCATCCATGCGCTGGGCATGACGCAGTTTTTCCTCGGCCTCCTTGCGGGTGGAAATATCGGTGATGATGATCTGTCCGGCCATTGCGCCGTCCCAGACGATTCTCGACAACCCGACGTCGACTGGAACCAGCGTGCCGTCCTTGCGCAGCCCCTTGCTCTCGAACGGGCCGAAGTGGCCTTGCTCGAGCGCCTTGTTCAGGTCAATTCGCTGGTCTTCCGGGACAAAGGTGGTAAGCGGCATGCCGATCAGCTCGGTGAGGGCATAGCCGAGAATCTCGGCGGCGGCGCGGTTGGCATAAATCACCCGTCCGCGGCGATGTATGAGGATTCCCTGGCTGGCGCGATCGACGAGATCGCGGAAATTCTGCTCGCTGCGCCGCAGCGCTTCATCCGCCCTGCGCCGCTCGGTGATGTCCTGAATGATCGCCACGAAGATCGGCGGCGTTTCCTCGCGTGAGAACTGCAGCCGCACCTCGACATCGTAAACAGAGCCGTCCTTGCGTTGGTGGACGGTTTCGAAAACCACCTGATCCCGGGTGCCGTCGCGCAGCGGCCGGATCAGTTCCTCGAACTTTTCGGCCGTGAAGTCGGGCTTGATGTCGACCGGGGTGAGCTGGCGCAGCTCATCCATGGAATAGCCGAGGTTCTGCCGGGCGCCCCGGTTCGCGTGGGTGAATTTGAGCGTCTCGCCATCGATGATGTAGATCTCGTTGATCGAGCGCTCGATGATCTGGCCGAAGCGTTCGGTCAGTGTCGCCGTCTTCCGGTACTCGGTGATGTCGGTGGTCAGGATGAAGGCGCCGATGACCTCGCCGTCTTCGCTGACGTGGGGAATGAGATCGGCGATGACGTCGCGCATCTCGCCGTCGCCGTAGGGAAATTTACGCTCAGTGGTGACCCGCTGGCCGGTCAGCGCGGTGTCCATCAGGGCGCACCGTTCTTCGTCCAACAGGTCGCTCATGTGGGCGCCGACGATCTCGTCACGGGGCCGTCCGTACCACTTGCAGCACACCCGGTTGGCGAAGCGATAATAGCCGTCTCTGTCGACATAGGCGATCAACACCGGCAAATGATCGGTGATCAGGCGCAGCTCGGCCTCGCGCGCCTCGAGCGCCTTCTTGACCTCGTGACTTTCGGTGATGTCCTGAACCGTGCCTGACATGCGCAAAGCGTTGCCGTAGAGGTCGCGGTCGATTTCGCCCTGTTCGTGGACGACCCGAATCTCCCCGTCCGGGCGGACGATGCGGTGCTCGACACTATAGGATTTGCCATGCTCAAGAGCCTGGTCGACGGCCGCCTGGACAAGCGCGCGATCATCCGGATGAACGGCTTCGAGGAAGGCGTCGAAGGTTTCCTGGAAGCCCTCCTTCGAGAGGCCGAAAATCGAGTAGATCTGATCCGACCAGCGCAACTCGTTGGTGACGATATCCCAGTCCCAGTTGCCGATGCGGGCGATCCGCTGGGCGTTTCGCAAGCTGGCTTCGCTGGCCTCGAGCGCCAGTTTGGCGGCATGGGATTCGGTGATGTCCTGGATGGTTCCGGTGACCCGCAGCGGCGCCCCCGAACGGCGCCGCTCGACGACCTCGGTGAACGCCTGAACATGGCGGACCTCCCCGTCGGCGCGGATGATCCGATACTCATAGGTGGCCGGCGCGCCGGTCGAGATGACGGCATCGACCCGGGCCCGGACATGGGCCCGGTCTTCAGGGTGAATGCGATCGATGACAAACTCCCGGGTGCCGCTGAAGTGATCCGGGTCGAGGCCGAAGATTTCATACATCTGGTTCGACCAGAGGATGCGATCGGTCTTCGCGTTCCATTCCCAGTGTCCGATGCGGGCGACGCGTTCGGCGGTTCGCAGCCGCGCCTCGCGTTCCTGAAGCTCGATTTTGGCCTGCTCGCTGTCGGTCACGTCCTGAAGCGTGCCGATCACGCGGACCGGGTTGCCATCGGTGTCGCGCACCACCTCGGCCCAGCCGCGGATGTATCTCAGCGCCCCGTCGTTGGCCCGGAAAATGCGGTATTCCGAGCTGAACGCGCCCTCGGATTCGACCACCCGCGTCAATCGATCGCGCACGCCCTTGCGGTCGTCGTCATGAAGAATGGCCAGGAAATCCCGCTGATGGCCGCTGAAACTGGCGGGATTGACTCCGAAAATCTCGAAGGTCTCGTCCGACCATTCAAGCCGGTCGGTGGCGAGGTCGAGCTCCCACTGCCCGAGATGGGCCAGCCGCTGGGCGCGCCGCAGTTTCGCCTCGCTGGCTTTCAGCGAGCGTCGGAGGTTTTCGTGGACACTCACCAGGCCGGTGATATTGCGGGTGAAATAAATGATGCTGGCGGTGCCCAGGGCGAGAACGATGGCCAGAAGAATCTGCTGGTTGCGGCGATTGCGCTGGCGCAATGCCGATTCCCGGACCATCTGGTTCTGGTGTTCGACCAGGAACAGCTTGCGCATCTGATAGATGCGATCGATGAACACGCTCATCGCCGGGCGCAAAGGCGCGGCCTGCGCCGGTGTCCAGTTGCCCTGGTTGATGCGGTCGCGCCATTCGACGAGGCGGCTGAAGGCCGCGCGGCTGCGCTCCAGTGTCGGGACCAGCCGTGTGTCCGGCATGGTCTTCAAGAGGCGGTCGATGCGCGTCAGATTCTGCTCGAGGCCGCTGAAATGGCGGGCGGTTTCATCGTTAAAGCGTGTAATGGCGGATTGGATACGATCCGGCCCCGGGGACAGTTCGGCGGCAGCCAGCAGGTCGTTGACGGCCAATGCCAGCTCGGTTGCCTGAACCTCGATCCGGTCAGCGGTTACCACCAGCGGATTGTAAATGTCGTGCGACCGCGCCCCGGCCTGGCGCTCGTTTTCGGACTGCACATACATCAGCACCAGCGCCGCTGCTGCAAGCCCGGACACGATTGCCAGCGCCCACAGGACGTATGATGAGATTCGCCTGAGCTCGGTCATCCGCGTGATATTCTCATGGCGGCCTATACAACAGACCCATTTCGGAAACCGCATCCAGGAGCGGCATGAAATCCTGGGGCGAAGCGGGCAGAAAATAGCGCGCGTTCAGGGGGCGCAGAATCTCGGCGTGCCGGGGATCATCCATTGCCAGGGCCAGCAGGGCCTCGCGGATGGCCTCGCACAGGTTCGGGTCAAGGTCCGCGCGCACGGCGATCACATAGTTGGGGTAGGGTGGTGTCGTCCACAAGACCCGCAATTCGCCGGCGCCGATGCGGCCGTCTGCGATCATGGACTCCAGGATGCGGGCGTTCAGAACGCCGACGTCGGCCCGTCGATCGCGCACGAAATAGGCGGTGCGATCGTGGCTGCCGGTATGCACGATCTTGCCAAAAAACGATTCGGGATGAATGCCCTGGCGCTCGAGGTAGTAGCGGCCCATGACATGACCGGATGCCGAAAGCGACGATCCGAAGGCCAGGACCTTGCCTTTCAGGTCATCCAGCGACCGGGCGGAGCTGTCGGCGCGGACCACGAAGGTGCTGACAAAGCGGGTATCGCTGTCGCGCATGGCGAGCGGGCGAGCACCATCACGGCGTTCGGCCATCAGATAGGTGATCCCGCCAAGAAACGCGAGATCGATCTTGCCTTCGTGAAACAACCGCAGCAATTCGGCGTAGCTGTTGCCGATCACCAGCTCGTGGGGGCGTCCGATCTGCTCGGAGACATATGCGAATAACGGCTCGAAATTCGCCCTCGTCTGTTCTGCCGATTGCTGCGGCAGCAGGCCTATGCGCAGGAGCTGCGGGCTTGAATCGGGTGCAGAGATGCTGTCCGGCTGACAGCCGGCCAGGACAAGAACCAGACTGGCCAGAAAGATTTTCACCGCTGGCCACGGCGCGGACGAACAGCGGCGCAAAATTGTCATGGCAACACCGAAGGCAGCCAATGTATCGGGCGACAGATCAAAAGGACTAATACCTAAGATCTGAAAACTACCATGAAATCCCGGGGTTAACGTCGGTTTAATTCCTTGAATTTCTGTAGCCTCCGGTCCTCAGGTGGCTGCGGCGGTCTTGTCTTTCCGGGCCGGTGCCTTGCGGGCGGTGATCTGCCAGCCGATCAGGCGCGGCGGCGCGCCTTCGGTGACCGGTGCGACATCACCGCCCTGGCAACCGTGCGCTTCGAACAGGGCCAAAAGGGCGCGGGCTTCGTCCTCGCTGCGCGCCGCGGCGACCAGGGCTTCCAGTCGACTCCTGTGCGCCGCCACCTCGGCCCGGGCCTCCTCGATCTTGTCCAGACAGGTCTGCAGTGGCACCGCGTGGCGCACCTGATAGGTATGACGCAGCACCTCGTGGACATGGCCCAGCATGGCCGGGTCCGGGGTGCCGGCCATGGCCTGCGAGACGGTGGCAAGGCCCTGCTCGAAACGCTCGAGCGCCCGGGCGGCGCGTTTGTGGGCGGTGGAGCCCGGGGCGGCGCCGCTGCGCTCGGCATGAGCGACCAGTCGAACGGCGGCGCGGGCGCGCTTGAATATGCCCACCTCGTCGAGCAGGAAGCCGGCCTGATCGATGGCCGGACGCGAGGCCTCAGGGGTGGTTCCCTCGCGGGCGTGAAGCACGAAGCGCAGCCGGCCGCCGGGCTTGAGCACGCGTGCGATTTCGGGGATGGCCTTGTCGGTATTCGTGTATTCGAGTGCGTACTGCCCGGAGACGCCGTCGAACTGACCGTTTGCGAACGGCAGTTTTTCGATCCGGGTGCGGCCGTGAAAGCGGATTTCCGACAGCATCCGGGATCGCGAGGCGGCGAATCGTGGCGGATCGATGGCCGCCCGGTCGACGCCGTGAATCTCGAACCGGCGGCCCAGATCGTGTGCGGTTTCAGCCGCGATCACCGCAACCGCACCATTGCCGGTGCAGATATCGAGCAGGCGGGCACCGTCCTCGAAACTTTCAAAGAAGCGCCGCCACGCGGCGGCGATTTCGCCCTCGTAGCCGGTCGCTCCCTCGAAGCAGGAGGCCACGCGATCCGCCTGCCAGTAGCGATCCCAGAACCAGCCGTGGTGTTGCTTCATGGCGTTTCCCGAAGGGCATTGGGTGGTGCGCAAAAAGCCTTGGCGCATCTTGGCGTGGGTGACGGGGCGCGGCAAGACATGATAAGACGGAGCCTGGCCGGCGGCACATGAGGTGCGTGGAGGCGAGGACCGATGAGGGATCATTTTCGAGGTGTTTTTTGCGGTTGTTTGCGCGGCACGCTCCTGTTTCTATGGGCGCTCGTTGCAGTGACTGGAGGCGGCAGCATGTCGGTGGCCGGAGCCGCGGAACAGAAAATCGGGATCGTGATTCACGGCGGCGCCGGGACCATCGAGCGGGCCCGCATGACGCCGGAAACGGAGCGCGAATATCGGGCGGCACTGACGGCGGCCCTGGATGCCGGGTTTTCGACCTTGGAGCGCGGCGGCAGTGCCGTCGACGCAGTTGTTGCAGCGGTCGTGATCATGGAGGACTCACCCCTGTTCAATGCCGGCAAGGGCGCCGTGTTCACCCACGACGGGCGCAACGAGCTGGATGCTTCGATCATGGACGGGCGAACGGTCAATTCCGGGGCGGTGGCGGCGGTCACCCGGATCCGCAATCCGATCCGCCTGGCGCGCCTGGTGATGGAGAAATCGGAGCATGTGATGTTCACCGGCATCGGCGCCGAGCTGTTCGCCCAGGAACAGGGCATGGCGCTGGTCGACCCGTCCTATTTCTATACCGAGCGGCGCTGGAGGGCGCTCCAGGAGGTTCTGAACGCCGACAAGCACGGCACCGTCGGCGCCGTCGCCGTTGATGGCGCCGGCAATCTGGCGGCGGCGACGTCGACCGGCGGCATGACGAACAAGCGCGAAGGCCGCGTCGGCGACTCTCCGATCATCGGCGCCGGGACCTATGCCAGCAACGCATCCTGCGCGGTCTCGGGCACCGGGCATGGCGAATACTTCATTCGTCTGACCATCGCCCGCGACATCTGCGCACTGGTCGAATATCGGGGTTTGTCGGTGGCCGAGGCGGCGCGAATCGTGATTCATGAAAAGCTCGCCGGTCTGGGCGGCACCGGCGGGGTGATCGTGATCGACCGCAACGCCAATGTGGCGATGGATTTCAACACGCCCGGCATGTATCGCGGCGTCCGCATTGCCGGCCAGAACCCGCGCGTGGCGTTTTACGGAAAATAGCGGCAACCCCCGCTGCCGGTCGGCAAGGCCAGGTCGCGCAGCCTCAGTTCGACCGGCCGGCGGCTGCCTGTGTGCGATCGCCGGCGTAGGCCTGGGGTGGTACGGCCCGCGGCAGGAACATCTTGATGGTGGTGCCGACGCCCGGTTTGGTGTCGATCGACACGAACCCCCCGGACTGGTGAACGAAGCCGTAAATCTGGGCCAGCCCGAGCCCCGTGCCCTTGCCGGGTTCCTTGGTCGTAAAGAATGGCTCGAAGACATGGCGGGCGACATCCGGGGTCATGCCGATGCCGGTATCGCGCACCGCCAGCATCACGTATTCGCCAGCGTTGATATTGGCGGATCGGGCATATCCGGCGTCGATGACCGCGTTTTCCCCGAGAATGGAAAGCTCGCCGCCCTCGGGCATGGCGTCGCGGGCGTTGACGGCCAGGTTGAGGATGGCGTTTTCGAGCTGACCCGGATCGGCCGTCGTCTGCCACAGGTCATCGTCGAAGACGGCACCCACCTGAATTTCGGATCCCAGAGAGCGCGTGATGAGATCAAGCATGCCTTCGATCAAAGTTCGGGGATCGATCACCTGCGGGCGCAGTTCCTGCTTGCGCGCGAACGTCAGCAGCCGCTCCACGAGAGCCGCGCCGCGACGTGTCGCATCCAGGGCCGGATTGACATGCGATGCCAATATGTCCTTGTCGTTGAGCCGCTCCGCCAGAAGCTCCAGATTGCTGAGCACGATGGTCAGCAGGTTGCCGAAATCATGGGCAAGGCCGCCCGTCAACTGGCCGATCGCCTGGAGCTTCTGGCTTTGCCGCAACTGGTCTTCGGCGGCCTTGCGCTTGGTGACATCGACCAGGGTCACCTGACGGGCCGGGCGGCCCTCCCACTCGATATTGCGGGATATGCAGGTCAGCCACATGGTCGATCCGTCATGGCGCAGCGCCTGCGCTTCGAACGGTTCGGTAAACTCGGTGTTACGTATGTCTGCCAACCGCTCCCACTCCTCGGGGGGCACCAGACTTTCGGCTGTACGGCCAAGCAGCGTGTCGGCGCCGAACATCTTCTGGGCGGCGGCGTTGGCATAGACGATGCCGGACTCATTGTCGAAGATCAGCAGGCCCTGAAGCGAGCCTTCGATCAGATTTCGGTATTTTGTTTCGCTCTGGCGCAAGGCGTCATAGGCGATTTTCCGGTCGGTGATGTCGATGATGTGGACAACGTGGCGTTCGGGCTCGTTGCCGCGCTCGTCGACCAGCCTTTCGACGCTCACCTCGCAGGCGATGCAGCGCTCGTTGCGCCCGATCAGCACGGCTTCGCCGCGAAAGCGTCCGCCCATCGCCCAGTTCCGCAAGGGCAGGGGATCATCGCCCTCCTTGAACTGGAACAGCGGCAGGCCCGAGGCCTTCATTTCGCTGATGTCATGAAAGCCGCACAGGCGCAGACAGGCGGCGTTGGCGAAGTATATGTCGCCATGATGATCGAGGATGAGGATGGCTTCGCTTGATGTGCGGACCATTGACGCAAACATGGTAAGTTCTTTGCGAAAGGTTTTCGAGACCCGGTGCAACAGCGCGTTCAAGGCTTCGATCGCATCCCGGATTTCCCCGCCCGCCGGGGGCGGCAGGATGAATTCGTCAGCATTGGCCGGGTCGGCCGAGGCGCGGTTGAGGCTCGACTGGATCTGCAGCAGAGGCAACAGGGCGAGCTTGCCGAGGAGCACCATCGTCACCAGCGGCACGATCAGCGACAAGGCGGCGACGACGCCGGCAATTTCAAGAAGGAAAACGGTCAGCTCCGGCCTCACGTTGGAGGCATCAAGACGCCCGACAACGAGGTATGGAAGCCCGGTATCTTCGGCCGGCCAGATCACTTCATAGCGGCCGCTCTCGGTGCTCAGGCGGGCGCGCAGCCGCGATGCCGGATCCGGGGTCAGCGTCGGGCGTTCGCCGAACGAGCCGAGAAACTTGCCGTCCTGATCGTAAATCGCACCGCCGCGCACCAGGGTTCTGCGAGTCAATATGGTCCCGGCGATCAGCAGATTGCGCAGCTCGCCATGGGCGTGCAGCAGCTGACTGGAGATAATGGCGGCGCGCCCGGCTTCGTCGAGGCGCAACAGCAGGTCGTTGCGAAACTGCTGATAGGCGGGGACGACGATGATGCCTTCAACAATCAGGATGCTGAGGATGACCGCCGCAGCGACACGCCGGCACAGGCGACTGCGCAGCAAAGAGCGATAGCCGAAAGAAGCGGCATCGGCATCGGCGTTGGTCATCATTCCCCACACGACTGATCGTGCCCCGCAAGTAAGCGGCACACCTTGGTATCTTTTGGTTCATGCTATGCGCCAGACGTAAATACACAGTTACCGGTGGTGTTTGGCCGTGGCCACCGGCGGGTTGACGGCGGGCGTGTCGAGGATTACGCGGGCGCCAGCAGGGCGTGAACCCGGGCGCGGAGCTCGGGCAGCACGGCCTCCTCGAACCAGGGATTGCGGTGCAGCCAGTGGGTGTTGCGCCAGCTCGGGTGGGGCAGGGGAAAATAATCGGGAAGATAGTCGCGCCAGGATCTCACGGTTTCGGTCAGACTGGACTGGCGGCGCCCGGACAAATAATAGGCCTGGGCGTAGCTCCCGACCAGCAGCGTCAGCTCGATCTGTCCGAGCGCGGCCCGCAACCGCGGGTGCCAGAGCGGTGCGCATTCCTTGCGGGGTGGTGCATCGCCGCCGTTCGCCTGGGTGCCGGGGTAGCAGAACCCCATGGGAACGATGGCGATATTACGATCGTCATAAAACTGTTCCCGGTCCAGGGCCAGCCAGGCCCGCAGCCGCTCGCCGCTGGCGTCGTTCCAGGGAACGCCGGTCTCATGCACGCGGGTGCCCGGCGCCTGGCCGACGATCAGCAGCCGCGCCGTCGCTTGCGCCCGCAGAACCGGGCGCGGGGCAAGCGGCAAATCGCCCGCACAATGACGGCACGCCCGGACCTCTTCCAGCAAACGCTCAAGTCGGTCATCGCATGTCGGCATTCGACCTGGCTCCAGCACAATCAAGTCCTCGTCGGTCTGCAAGCCTGCGGCTCGCGGCCTGGCGGTGCGGTCTGCCAGCAGCAGCGGTCCCGGTTTTCTGCACTATAGCCAATTCCAAAGACAAATTGCGCGGCCGACGATGGTCTCGACGGACTGTCCCAAATCGGAACAGGTGGGCCGCGGCCGGTGTCGAAATCCTTGACAGGTTCGCGCTCGCGGATCGGGCCGCCCCCGGCCGTTCAAGGACTTGCCGGAACTGGCGCGGTTCTTGCTGCCTTGTCTGGCGAGGCCGCCGCGGGTCCCGGATTTCCGCCGGGTGCTCGGGATTTTGGCAACCGGTTCGTGTGGGGCGGACCGGGAAGAACAGTAAAAGACGACAGGGAGTCGAAGATGTCGGAGTTAGCGTATGAAGCGTTGCGCAGTCGTCACAGCCGGCGGCTGCGGGTGGCCGGGTTCATTGTTGCCGCGCTGGTCGTGGCGGTGGGGATTCTGGACGTCTGGTCCAGCAACGCGGTTCTGGCGGTCGGCGGCGGTGTCGAGGTCAATCCCCTGCACCGGTGGACGCAGGCCAATCTCGGGTCCTGGTGGGCGGCGCCGAAACTGCTCATCCATGTTCTGGTCGCGGCGATGGTGGTGTGGTTCCCGGGCCGTGCCGTGCTGGCAACGATTACGCCGATCGTGGCATTGACCGGCTTTGTCGTCTGGAACAATCTTCAGATCGCGGCGATGGCGGCGGCGATGGCAACGGGGGCCGCCTTCTGACCGCCACTCGAAAAGCCGGCCTGGCCGGGGCTTCGGGACAGGGGCATGGTATCGCCCTGGACCGTGGCGGTTTCCCGCTGCGGCGACGGAGGGGCAATGACCAAGGAAACCAAGACGTGGTTGCTCCGCGCCGAGCGTTCCCTGCGGGCGGGGAAACGGCGCAAGGACGTCCTGTTTCTGGTCTCGAACAGCCTTCTGGCGGCTCACCTGCGCCCCATTCACGCGCTGTTGCGCCGCGATCCCCGCCTGCGTCTGTGGTTTTGCGACTCGCATAACGGCAGCCATCCGCTGCGCCGCCCGGCCCACCTGCGGGCCGTGCCGCGGCGCCGGCTCATTCCCTATGCCGTGGCCCGTCAGATCGCATGGGACGCCATCCTCTACGCCATGCACGATCGCTTTTTCCGTCCATGCGGTGCCAAGATCTATATCGGGCACGGCTTGCAGGCGGGCAAGACAATGCCCGATGGCGAGGCCTATGATTTCTGTTCATGGGGCCGCCGGGCCGACGGCAGCCTGGTTTACGACAAGGTGTTCCGAAGCAGCGCCCATATCCGCTCGCTGGTTCTCAAGTCCTATCCCGATCTGGCCGACCGCATCCGGGTGGTCGGCAGCCTGATTGCCGATGACTTGCTGGCCCGTCAGCCGTTGAGCCCGTTCGGCGGGGATGGCGGATCGTCGGCCCGGCCGACAGTGATGATCGTCTCGAGCTGGGGGCCGCACTCGCTGATCGAGCGCCATGGCCGCGAACTGATCGCGCAACTGCCGGCCCTGTCGCGCCGCTACAACGTCATCGTCTCGATTCATCCGCACAATTTCGATCCGCGCCTGCGTGGGCCTGTCGACTGGCCGGCGGAGCTGGCACGCGTCGAATCGCCGGCCATTCATGTCAACCGCTCGCCGGCCGGCTCGCTGGACCTGCTGAAGGCGGCCGATCTGCTGGTCACCGATTTTTCATCGACCGGGCTCTATTACGCGGTTCTGGAGCGCCCGATCCTGTTCGTCGACATCGAATCAATCGCCTATAGCCCGATGGCCCTGATCCCGGAGTTGCGGGCGGAGGTGACGGTCAGCGAGACCCTCGAGCACCTCGAGGCCGATATCGGGCGCGCCTTCGGCGCGTTCGATCCGGTGCGGGCCCGCCGACTCAGCGCCCGGCTGTTCGATTATCGTGGGCAGGCTGCCGCGCGCCATCTGGCCGAAATCTATGACAGCCTGGGGCTGTCACCGCCGGTCGCATCATGATCACACGTGCCGTCATAACCGCCTCGGGAACCGGCTCACGCCTCGGTGCGTTGACCCGGTACAGCAACAAATGCCTGCTTCGTGTCCATGCCAAGCCGCTGATCCTGGACATCATCGAAAAGCTCCAGTCTCGTGGCCTTGCGGACATCACGGTAACCACCGGCCATGCCCGGGAGCGGGTGGAGGATGTTGTGCGCGGGCGTGCGGTTCCGGTTTTCAATCCCGACTATGCCACCACCGGCATCATTGCCTCGCTGTGGCAGGCGCGCGACCGATTGGCGGGCGAGCCGTTTCTGTTCACCACCGGCGACCATTTCTTTCACCCGGCAGTTCTCGTCGACTGTTTGAGACACGCCGGCGGCGTCCGTTTCGTCGTCCAGAGCAGGGACATCCTGGATGCCGAAAGCTCCAAGGTGGTGATCAGGGGCGAGCGGGTTGTCCGCTTTGGCAAGGACATCCCGGCGGATGAAGCCAGCGGCGAATTTGCCGGCATGGCGGCGTTCGACGCGGCGAGTTCGGCGTCTTTCTTCGATTTGATCGCGGCCTGTCTTGGCCGCGGCGCGACGCAACTTTACGTCATGGATATTCTCAACCTGATGATCGAGCGCGGGATCGGGCCGTGGAGCTGGGCGGCCTGCGGGCCCGCAGCCCGTATCGAGATCGATACGGTGAAGGATCTGCGCCGGGCCAGACGGCTGGCGGCAACCTTCGCCGGGTTCACGGATGGCGCATCGGAGGCAACGTTAAAGGGGGGGTAACCTTGGCTTGCTAGGGTGGTGGCCGCTTAGAGGGATTTTGGGATGGCTTCCATGTATGACATCGACCTCGACCGCATCGACGATGCGGTCGCCGATATCCGTGCCGGCAAATTCGTTATCGTTCTCGATCACCCCCACCGCGAGGGCGAGGGCGATTTGATGGCGGCAGCAGCGCGGGTGACTCCCGAGATGATCAATTTTCTTCTCAACCACGCTCGCGGCGCCTTCGTTGCCGTGCTGACGGAGGCCGACTGGGCCGAGCGCATGCAGCTTCCCCTGCAGGTCTCCCCGGACCGCAACACCGAAAGCCAGGGCACCCGCTTTCACCTCACCTGCGACGCGGCGGCCGGGACCTCCGGGTGCTCGACGGCGGATCGGGCGTTGGCCGTCAATATTCTTGGTGGTGTCGTGCCGGCGGCGCGAGCCGGTAACGTCGCAGCCTCCGACCCGCGCCCGGCGCACCCCCGGGATCTGGTGCGGCCCGGCCATGTGGTTCCGATCTCGGCGCACCCCGAGGGGCTGAAGGCACGCCAGGGCCATACCGAGGCCGGTGTCGAGCTGGCGCGCCTCGCCGGGTTCCAGCCGGCGTCCATGGTCGATATGGAAATCCTCGCCGCGGATGGCTCCATGGCGCGTCCCCGCTACATCCTCGAGCTGGCACACCGCTTCGATATCAAGGTCATTTCCATCCCGCAGCTTGTCGAGCACATCGCCGTCTCGGTCGGGCAATCCGAGGTGGCCTTACCCGAACCAGTCGTTCCGCATGCTGGCTGATTTGCAGGTGCTCGCCCCATCGCAATCATTTCGACTTGACTCCGTACCATGGTACGGAGGGTACATAAGTACGGAGTTATGTTGCTCGATGCTTGGGAACGCGCATGAAACCTGCAAGCACGATGACTATCGGCAAGGTCGCCCGGGCCGCCGGCGTCGGTGTCGAGACCATACGCTTTTATGAACGCAAGGGCCTGATCGCCCGGCCGCCACGCCCGCGCCAGTCGGGATTCCGTGATTATCCGCCGGAAACGGTGGCGCGCATCCGGTTTATCCGCCGCGCCCAGAGAATCGGTTTTTCCCTGCGCGAGATCGAGGAGCTGCTGTCGCTGCGAGCCGATCCGGACAGCGATTGCCAGCATGTGCGGGCGCGTGCGGCGGTCAAGCTCGACGAGGTCGAACGCAAGATGGCCGAACTGGCCCGCCTGCGAACCGCCCTCGAGGATCTGATCGCCGCCTGCCCGGGGCGCGGGCCGGTGCATCAATGCACGATTCTGGAAACCCTGGCGACGCTCGACAGTGATCCGGATCCAGATGGACCGGCGGTCGGCGGAGCCCGGTAATTGGCGTTTTCAGGATCGATGTTCATGATGTTCCGGTCTCTTGCGTCCGGCTTTGTCCTCATGGTCGTGGCAGTATCATCGGCCCGGGCCCATGGGCCGCTGTTCAGTCCGGCGCCGGAAACCATCTGGAAAGGCGGGACCGAACTGACGCTGGGGATGCGAAATGCCAGGGCGTCGGGCGTCGGCGGGACGCGCAAGACATACGCGCCGTTTGTCGAGGCCGAATACGGAATCACCGCGAATTTTGAGGTTGGTCTCGAAGTTCCCTATGTCCACAAGGACGCGAGCGGCCGTGGCAATGGTGGCGTCGGCAACGTCGCCGTCGATGTCAAATACCAGTTCTGGAAACGCGATCTGCCGGGTGCCCAGTACAAGGCATCGGCTTTTGTCAAGGTCGCTCTGCCCACCGGCGACGACGACGGACGGCCACCCGTCTCGACCGGATCAACCGACGTGATCGCCGGTTTGACCACCGGCTATGAGGCCCGCCGCTGGTACTGGTTTGCCAGCAGCGTCTATCGCGCCAATGTCGGCGGCGCCGGCGGGCTTGAGGTCGGGGACCAGCAGTTTCTCAACCTCGTTGGCGGCATCCGTCCGGTTCTCGGTCCCTATGACCGGCCCGACACGGTGCTGATGGTCGAACTCAACTGGGAACGATCGGGACGCGACCGGATCAACCGTGTCGGGTTGGCTGACAGTGGCGGCTGGGGCCTGTTCATATCACCGGTGTTCTGGTGGACCTATCGGCAATGGGCGGTGCGCGGCGGCATTCAGATTCCCCTGGCTTCTGATCTCAGGGGCCGCCAGCCATCACCGGACTATCGGGCCCGGCTTGAACTCGTGTACCACTTCTGAGGCCGGATCGATGTCATCCTTGGCCTCACCGGCTGGTGGTTGGACTCCGTACCAGGGATACGGCGGCTAAATCGTAGACTTCTTTTTGGATGCATGATCCGAAATCTGGAGGCGGACAGTGATGATAACAAAACGCATTTGGACCACTTTTCTTGTCATGGTGTTGCTGTGGCCAGCGGTGGCGATGGCCGGGGCGCTGCAGTACAAACTGCGGGTCGACGGTCTGGCCTGTCCGTTCTGCGCCTATGGCATCGAGAAAAAGCTGAAGCACACACAAGGTGTCAAGGGCGTCGCCGTCGATATCAATGCCGGCATCGTCATGGTGACCATGGCCGACGGGGCGACAATGACAAAAGACCAGGCGCATCGCATCGTCAAGGACGCCGGCTTCACCTTGCGCGGCTTCGAGCAGGCGAACTCCGTCATCACGTCCGATCAGTAGCGCCTTTCATGCATAACGGCCGCAAATCCGGGTCCGGGTCCCCGATATGGCCCGGCATGGCCATTGCCTTGGGGCTGGCCGGCCTGGCCGCCGGTGCGCCGCCGGCGGTCGCCGCGCCGCAGACGTTCAACACGGCGCTGCCGATTGCCAAGGGTGAACTGCTTTGGCGGCAACAGTTCCTTTATCGCAGGATCGGCGGCGATCCCGGCCCCGCCAATCGCCAAGTGAACGTGCTGGGTGCGATTTCGGTGCTCGGCTACGGACCAAGCGCGGACCTGGCGCTGTTTGCCGTACTTCCCCTTCTCAATAAAGAGCTCAACGTCACGCCGCCGGGCATGGCGCGTCTGTCGCGCAAGACTTCCGGCCCGGGCGACGCTCGCCTGTTCGCCCGCTACACGCTGTTCAAGAACAATTTTTCCGGCGGCAGTTTCCGCATCGCTCCGTTTGCCGGTCTCGAGCTGCCGACCGGCGACGATAATGATCGTGACCGCTTCGGGCTGCTGCCGGCGCCCATACAACTGGGCTCGGGGTCGTGGGACCCGTTTGCGGGTGTCATCGCGACCTATCAGGTTCTGGCCTTCGAGGTCGATGCGTCGGTCAGCTACAAGATCAACACGGCGGCCAACGGTTTCGCGTTCGGGGATGAGACGCGCCTCGATGCCTCGCTGCAATACCGCTTGTGGCCGCGCCGCCTGACCGGTGGCCTGCCGGGCTTTCTCTATGGCGCCCTGGAGTCCAATCTGATTCACCAGGGTCGCAATCGGGTAGCCGGCATTCCCGACCCTGATTCCGGTGGCACGACGCTGTCCCTCGCCCCCGGCCTTCAGTATGTCACCCTGCGCTGGGTGTTCGAGGCGATCGTTCAAATCCCCGTGGTCCGCAACCCGAACGGGGCGGCCCTGCACGATAATCTCGCCGTGCGCGCCGGGTTCCGGGTGAAGTTTTGAATTTCGGACCGGCATGCACAAGGAAAGATGATCGAGGAATGCGAAAACTCAAGAAATGGGCCCTGCGCGTTGCCGTCGTCCTGCTGGCACTGGTAATTCTCGGCTGGCTGGCTTTTGTGCCATCCGCCAAAGAGCCCGGCTACGTCTTCGTGACCGCCTGGGGCGAGAAGGGAAGCGGGCCCGGTCAATTCAATGATCCCACCGGGATTGCGATTGCCGGCGACGAGGTTTTTGTTTCGGATGCCCGCAACGGCCGCATCCAGGTGTTCGATTTCGATGGCCGCTTCCTGCGTGCCTTCGGGGCTCCCGGCGAAGCCATGGGCGAGCTCGGCCGGCCGATGAATCTGACGGTTCGTGATGGTGAACTTTATGTTGCCGAATATTTCAACGACCGCATCCAGGTCTTCGCTCTCGACGGCACGCCAAAGCGCATGATCGGCAGCCCTGGCGATGGTCCCGGCCAGTTCAATGCGCCGGGCGGGGTGGCGGTGGCAGCCAGTGGCGACCTGTTCGTCGCCGATTTCTATAATCACCGTGTGCAGAAGCTGCGGGCCGATGGCAGTTTCGTGCGCCAATGGGGAAAGACCGGCCAGATTGGCATCTCTGCCGGGCGGTTCAATTACCCCACCGACGTGGCGCTGGCCGAGGATGGCACCTTGTATGTCGCCGACGGCTATAACGACCGCATCCAGGCGTTTTCGCCCGATGGCGGTTTTTCGCACAAATGGGGCGGACCGCTGGCGATGGATATCTTCGGTCCGTTTAACGGCTGGTTCGCGGTCACCACCAACGTCGTTGTCGGACCCCAAGGCAACGTCTTCGTTGCCGACTTCTACAACGATCGCGTCCAGAAATTTGCCCCGGACGGAACCTTTCTCACCGCCTTCGGGGAAACGGGGTCCGGCCCCGGGCAGTTCCGCCACGCCATCGCCGTGGCGGTGGCCGAGGACGGTACCGTTTTCGTCGCCGATTTTCTCAACAATCGGATCGAGAAGTGGCGACCGCAGCAGTAGGTGTGGGCAGCGGTCCGTCGGCATTCGGTCGGGCGATAACCTGAGCTCGGGGCGCGCGGGCATCGGCGCAAGAAGCCTGGACTTGAAACTGCCGGGGCTGGGCCTTATGTTTGAAGACAGCCCCACCCCGGGTGGGGTGGGTAATATTATATTGTGCGGTAGGACATTGCCATGACCACGCTTGATACCACCATCGGTCCCGGCGACAGCGATGGCGACAGCCAGGCCAAGACACGCCGCGACTTCCTGTACATTGCGACCGGGGCGGTCGCCACGGTCGGCACCGGCCTTGCACTCTGGCCATTCATCGACAGTTTCAACCCCTCGGCCGATGTGCTGTCGCTGGCAACGACCGAAGTCGATCTCTCTCCGATTGAGCCGGGACAACGGATCACCGTCATCTGGCGCAGCCAGCCGGTATTCATCGTCCGCCGCACCGCCGAGCAGATCGCACTGGCCCGCAAGGATGACAACAGTGCCCAACTGATCGATCCGCAGCCCGATGCCGTCCGCGTACAGAACCCGGAGTGGCTTATCGTGATCGGCATCTGCACCCATCTCGGCTGCGTCCCGCTCGGCCAGAAAGAGAATGATCCCCAAGGGCCCTGGGGCGGGTGGTTCTGCCCCTGCCACGGCTCGATCTATGATATTGCCGGCCGTGTCCGGCGTGGCCCGGCGCCGGAAAACCTGTGGTTGCCTCCATATCGATTCGTGAAGAAGAGGACGGTGGAGATTGGTGTCGCCAATGAGAAATGGGTTCCCTTCAAGGGGAAGCGTGGTGGCATCTACAAGGCATGACCGCACCAGGTGACGGGCCGCTTTTTGCCGATTTCCTGACAATCGTAAGAGCCCATGGCGCCGCGATGGACCGTTGCAAGCGGCCTGTTGCCGCCCTTTGGACGGGCCACGCAGGGGTTCAGTGGTCAGCGATATCGGCGAAACGAGGCACGGGCTTGAAATTGGAACGACTATGACTTACGTTGGAGAAAGCCCACCCCAGGTGGGGTGGGATAGGATGACCCCAAGGAGGAGCAGATGATCCGTTTGAAGATTGAAGGCATGACCTGTGAGCACTGTGTCAAATCGGTACGCGAGGCCTTGTCCAAGGTGCCGGGCGTTGATGAAGTCGCCGAAATCAATCTCAAGCCCGGAGAAGCGGTGATTGCCGGCGAACCGTCGATCGACGCGCTTCTGGCTGCGGTACGCGAAGAGGGCTACGAGGCCCGGGTCGAATGACTACGCGCGCGATCAAGGCGGTGCCGTGCGCGGCCCACGCCCTCCATCTTGACCCGGCCAGGCGCGACGACGCGCGCCAGCGGCTGTTGTCGGTGCGCGGCCATGTCGAGGGCATCCTGCGGATGCTCGAGGACGAAACCGTCTACTGCGTTGACGTGCTCAAGCAGATCAAGGCGGTCAACGGTGCGCTCGACCGGGTTGGCGACCTGATTCTTCGCAGCCACCTTCAAAACCACGTTGTCACGGCACATGAGCGCGGTGATGAAGCCACCATCGTCGATGAGCTCATGGAGGTTCTCAAGTACCGCTGATCGCGTGGATCAGCCCCGGTCATTCATCTCCTTGCGTCCGGCGCCTCGGCGTCAGGTGCCCAGATATTGCAGAAAGGCCAGACATGTCCCAGAGATTTGCTTTCCCGGTTCAGGGAATGACCTGCGCCTCGTGCGTCAGCCGCGTTGAGCGGGCGCTGCGAAAAGTCGCCGGCGTCGAGGACGCCCAGGTCAATCTCGCCTTGGAAAAGGCGACGGTCGTGATCGACCCGGAAAAGGTCGGCATCGGCGATGTCCTCAAGGCGGTCGAACACGCCGGCTATCAGGCGGTCGTGGAGCACAAGACGGTCCGCATCAGCGGCATGACCTGCGCTTCCTGTGTCGGTCGTGTCGAGCGCGCGCTCAACAAGCTTCCCGGCGTCATCGAGGCGAACGTCAATCTGGCCACCGAAAAGGCCAACATCGCCTTTCTGCCGGACGTTGTCGATTTCGCTCGCATCAAGGATGCGGTCGCCAAAGCCGGGTACGAGGCGATCGATGACGAGGACGAAGCGGATGGGGTCGATCGTGAGCAGGAGGCGCGGCAGAGAGAAATCGCCGAGCTGAGGCGCAGCGTCATCTTTGCCGCAATTTTCTCGGTTCCGCTGTTCATCGTCGCCATGCTCCGGTACTGGCCGGCGGCCGAGCAGATCATGCTGTCCTATCTGCCGGAGCAGGGCTGGATGTGGATCGAGCTGATCCTGGCGACGCCGGTGCAGTTCTATGCCGGCCGGCGCTTCTACCGCCAGGGCTGGGCCGAGATGCGCCATTACAGTCCGGGCATGAGCAGCCTGGTGATGCTTGGCACCAGCGCCGCCTTTTTCTATTCCCTGCTGGCGCTGCTGGTGCCGCAGATCTTTCCGGAAGGATCCGCCAAGACCTATTTCGAGGCGGCCGGCGTGATCATCACCCTGATCCTGCTCGGCCGGCTGCTGGAAGCGGTTGCCAAGGGGCGCACCTCCGAGGCGATCAAGAAGCTGATGCAGCTTCAGGTCAAAACCGCCCGTATCATCCGCGACGGCCAGGAAATCGAGGTGCCGGTGGAAGAGGTCGTGGTCGGCGATCTGGTGCTGCTGCGTCCCGGTGAGCGGCTGCCGGTCGATGGCGTGGTGACCGAGGGCGAGAGCTTCATTGACGAGTCGATGATCACCGGCGAGCCGATTCCGGCCCACAAGAAGGTTGGCTCCGAAGTCGTCGGCGGGACCGTCAACAAGACCGGCGCCCTGACGCTCAAGGCGACACGGGTCGGGGCCGACACCGTGCTCAGCCAGATCATCAAGCTGGTCGAGGAGGCGCAAAGCTCGAAGCCGCCGATCCAGCAGCTTGCCGATCGCATCGCCTCGGTCTTCGTGCCCATCGTCATCGTTGCCTCGCTGGTGACCTTCGGCATCTGGCTCGCCTTCGGGCCGGCGCCGGCGCTCAGTTTCGCGTTCGTGACCGCGGTCTCGGTGCTGCTGATCGCGTGTCCCTGCGCCATGGGACTGGCGACCCCGACGGCGATCATGGTCGGCACCGGCAAGGGCGCCGAGATGGGGGTGCTGTTCCGCAAGGGAGCGGCACTGGAGACGCTGGCGCGCCTCAACACGGTGGTGCTGGACAAGACCGGTACGCTGACGCTGGGCAGCCCCGAGCTCACGGATTTCGTCGACATGCGCACGCACAGCGACCCGGACTCGCTCGACAGCGTGCTGGCCCTGATCGCGGCTGTGGAAGCGAAAAGCGAACATCCCATCGCCGAGGCCATCGTCCGTGCCGCCAAGAAACGCGGCCTCAAGCTTCCGGCCGTGTCCGAATTCCAGGCCGAGCCCGGCTTCGGTGTCGAGGCCAGGATCGACGGGCACCTGGTACAGGTCGGTGCCGACCGCTACATGACTCGGCTGGGGATTGCCCTCGACGACGGCGCCGCCCAGGCGTCGGGCCTGGCGGCCGAAGGCAAGACGCCGCTCTATGCCGCCATCGACGGTGCGCTGGCAGCCGTGATCGGTGTGTCCGATCCGCTCAAGCAAGGCAGCGTCGAGGCGGTGCAGGCCCTGCACAAGCTCGGGTTCGAGGTCGCCATGCTCACCGGCGACAACCGGATCACCGCCCAGGCCATCGCCCGCGAGGTTGGCATCGACCGGGTGCTGGCCGAGGTCCTGCCCGACCAGAAGGCCGGGGAAGTGCGCCGCCTGCAGGGCGAAGGCAAGAAGGTCGGATTCGTCGGTGACGGCATCAACGATGCGCCGGCCCTGGCCCAGGCCGACGTCGGCATCGCCATCGGCACTGGAACCGATATCGCCATCGAGGCCGGTGACGTCATCCTGATGTCGGGCGATCTGCGGGGCATCGTCAATGCGGCGGCGCTCTCGAAGCGGACGTTGCGGACGATCTGGACGAACTTCTTCTGGGCCTATGCCTACAATGTCGCCCTGATCCCGGTTGCGGCGGGCGTGCTCTATCCGTTCTCCGGGCTGTTGCTGAGCCCGATTCTGGCGGCCGCCGCGATGAGCATCTCGAGCCTTTTCGTGGTCACCAATTCGCTGCGTCTGCGGCGCTTCGTGCCGCCGCTCGAGAGCAGCCAGGAAAAGGCCGAGAGCGCCGTCAGCCTGATCGAGCAACCGGCCTGATCCCGGTGTGTCCGATTGTCGCGGACGCTGAACCAAAGGAGATCTAGCATATCCTGGTGTGTCCGATTATCGTGGACGCTGAACCAAAGGAGACCTTGCATATGAATTTCCGCCGACTTGTTGTGGCCGGCGCGATCCTGGCCTTCCTCTTTGCCGTCCCGATACCGGGAAGTCTCGCCCAGGGTGCCGAATCATCGCCGGACCTGACGAAGGTGCTGAACCGTCAGCCACTGGCCTATGTGATGATGGGGGCTTCGAACAGCGTTGCCGTGATCGATCTCGGCAAGGGCGATATCGTCGAGCGCATCGATGTCCCGGCGAACCCGCACGGCGGAGCGATCACGCCGGATGGCCGGTTCATCTATGCCGCCAGCATGATGGGCAGCGATCATGTCCACGTGGTTGATCTTCAGGACCGTAAAGTGGTCGCCCAGATCGACATCGGCAATGTCTCGCATCATGCGGCGATTTCCCCTGATGGTCGCACCGTCTATGTCTCCGCCGGTGAGGTTGTCGCCATTGACACCGCCAGCAATGAAGTCGTGGCCCGGATCGAGACCGAGGAAATGCCCTATGATCTCGTGTTTACGCCGGATGGCCGCTGGCTTTATGTCAGCGGGCAGGGCTCGACGATCATGGTGATCGACCCCAACACCAACCAGATCGTGAAAACGATCGCCCTGGAGGCCGAGGCGATGATGAGCCACCTGGCTTTCCGGCCGGACGGCAGTGTTCTCTATGCGACCAATGATCTCAGCAACACGGTGACGGTGATCGACGTCGCTGAAAATCGCCCGGTTGCCGCCATTGACGTCGGCAAGGAGCCGCACGGTATCGCGATCGGTTCCGATGGCCGCTATGCCGTCGTCGCCAACCGCGGAGAGACGACCTATTCGGTGATCGATACCAAAACCCTCAAGGTCGTCGCAACGCGTGAGGCCGGCCGGAATCCTCAGCACGTGACCGCCACGCCGGATGGCGAGCTGGTGTTGATGGGCGTCAGCCCGGACTGGAACGGCGTGCTGGTGATCGATCCGGCCACCGCCACGACCGTTGCCAGGATCGAGACCGGGGAGTCACCCCATGCCTTCCTGTTCGCGCCGACCAAGAAAACCCGATAGTCGATCGGACGGCGCGGCTTCAGATGTCTGAAGCCGCGCCGTCGCGCCTCCTTCGGGCATGGTCGGCAAGGGTGCCGGTCGGGTTTCTTGCGGTCGGACCGCGGCGCGTACATTTGTCTTAAATTCGACGCCATTCTTAAATCAATCTTAAGTCGCGGGGTGGCATATTTCCTCGCTTGAGGGTCGGGGCGCGGTCAGGTTCGGTCCGGCGTCTGGCGCCCCTTGATCCAGCTGCCCGGAGGACGGAGCGAGCGCGGAGAGAGGCCATGACACGCACGGCTTTGCCGGTTGCCGAGGCCGCGGCGAAACTCGGGATCACCGCCAGCGCCCTGCGCAAGCGGTATCACCGTGGCGCGGCCAGCGGTTTCAAGGATGACGCCGGCCGTCTTCACATCTATCTGGAGTCTGCGGGCGCACCGCCGGCCCGGACGGTTCGCAGGAAGCGCGCCGCCAGGGGCGAGCAGTCCCGCGCATCGCGCGGAGCCGGCAAGGCGGGTGATGCCGGCGCCAACGGATCCGACGCCGATAGATCCGACGAGGTTGCCGGCAACGGCCGGGATCATGCGGAGCCGGCAGGGCCGGACCCGCGCGTCACCTTCATTCTTGCCAGGATCGAAGCCCGGGTCGACGAGCTGGCCCGGGCCCTGGCCAATGTCACCGGGCATGTCAAGGCGGTGACCCGGGCGGTCGAGGCCCATGACGATTTGCTGGCCCGGCTGGCGCCGGCCGACGGCTCCGACACGGATGCCATGGGGCGGCTGGATCTGTTCGAGGTTCGCCTCGGCGAACTCGGCGAGGCCCAGGCCGGCCAGGAGCACATGCTGACCCTCTTGACCCATCGCATCGAGGGGCTTGCCAAACTGGTGACCCGGGCGGCCGCCGGCGCCGCCGAGCCGGGGTTCATGAAACGCCTCGACGAAGGCCTGGCGGAACTGGCCGGCAACGTTCAGGCGCTGAACATGTCGCTGGCGCGGCGCGACCGGGAGCTTGATCGCCTGAAACGGCTGGTTGAAGGCGGCACGCCCCCGAATC
>CAZZKF010000013.1:29748-46259 GCA_964654995.1 uncultured Alphaproteobacteria bacterium
GACCGGGAGCTTGATCGCCTGAAACGGCTGGTTGAAGGCGGCACGCCCCCGAATCCGTCGCCATGCCTGCCGACGCCGCCGGAGACACGCACGGCGCCGGAAACGCGCACGGCGCCGGAACCGACGATGCGTCCGCTGCGGCCCGGCCCGCCGCGCCCCTTCGGCAAGAAAGCACCACCCGGTGGCGGAAATCCGTCCTAGGACGGATCAGCCGGGCGCAGCTCCGGCGCCAGCGCCTCGATCAACGGCGCAAGCTGATCCCGAAAGCGCTGCCAGCGCCCGACCGATGATGTGTAGATCGGCTTGCGTACCTGCAACTCGCTGAAGGTGAAGGCCGGGCGCCGGTTTTCATGGAAGTTCAGGCAGGCCGCATCCCACTCGAGCCCGCAAAAGTCGACGAGCCGCCGGCTGGTCTCTTCGGGGCTGGCAATCAGGTCCTCGTAGCGCACCTCGAGCATGGCCAGCGGCAGGTGCCGGCGCCAGTGCCGCATCAGCCGATCATACTGGGTGTAAAAATGGCCGAGGTTGGCAAGATCGTGGGCAAAGGTGTAGGCCGGAGGAAACGCCCGCCAGTAGATCGACAGGCAGGTGTCCAGCGGATCGCGCCGGACATGGATGATGCGAGCGTTCGGGAACAGGAACGCCGCCAGCCCGAGATAGAGGAAATTGATCGGCATCTTGTCGCTGACCCGGGCCGCCTCGCGGGCGTCCTCGGGAAGCGACGCGAAATAGTTGTCTGCCCACTCTCTGGCCCTGGCGGCGATGGCCGGCGCCATCGCGGCCTCGGGGTCGTGCTGGCACAGGACCTCGAACTGGGCGTACAGACGCCTCAGGTCACCCCGCTCGCCGGCGCCGAAAAAGTCCGGATGACTGGACAGGATCTGCTCGACCAGGGTGGTTCCCGATCGCGGCATGCCGAGGATGAATACCGGCACTGCCGAATCCGAGCCGCGGGCCTCGATGGCCTTGAATCGATCACCGTTGAAGCGGGCAATGACATCATCGATAAAGCGTTCCTGATTGCCTGGATCGTAGCTGAAGCCGCCTTGCCCGTAGGCTTCGGCCTGATCGGAATTGGCCTGCGCAAGACGCGCAAAAGCGGCATCGTGCTCGCCCCGGGCCTCCAGCAGCCGTGCCAGGGCGAACCCGGCCTGTGATCGCGCCAGCGGCGAGAGCCGGGGGGTCTCGGCCAGGGCGCAAAGCGCATCGAGGTCCGGACCGTCGGGCTCCAGGCCATCGATTTCGGCGAGTTGAAGATAGGCGCCGGCGTAGGCGGGGTCGCGGTCCAGGGCGGCCCGCAGGGCTTCGCGTGCGGCCCCGTAGTCGCCGGCAAAAATGTGATAACGGGCCAAGGTGACATGGGCTTCGGCCATGTCCGGGGCGAGGGCGATGGCCTGCTCGACGTTGGCAATGGCGTCTTCGAGCCGGTGTCCGCGCAGGGCAATCCGGGCGAGGTCGAGAAGACGGCCGGCACTTGGCCCTTCGCGCTCGATGAGACGTCGGCAGGCGGCGGCCGCACGCTCGAAGTCATGGTTCTCGAAATGCGCCCGGCTCAGATCATTCAGGTTCTGGAAATTGTCGGGCTCGAGGCGCACCAGCGCTTCGTAACAGGCTGCCGCCAGGGCCCAGCGATCGAGACGGGCGGCCAGCTCGGCAACCTGGCGCTGGATGCGGGTATCACTCGGCGCCAGTTCGTGGGCGCGCCGGGCGGCGCGGACCGCGGCATCGACCTGGCCGGCGGCCGCGCAGGCCACGGCCAGCCCGATGAACACCGCCGGCTGCATGGGCTCCAGCTCGGCGGCGCGGGCATAGGCGGCGACGGCCTCGTCATGGCGGCCCAGACGGCCGCAGACCTCGCCCAGGGCACCCCAGCCGCGGGCCAGCGTCGGATCCTGGCGCAGGGCCGTTTCCAGCTCCTGGCGGGCGTCCTCCAGGCGCCCCTGGCGGTTGAGGACATTGGCCAGCGCGTGACGATAGACGGGATCGTCGGGACGCTGGCTGACGGCCTTGCGGATCAGGGTCTCGGCGCGCTGTTCCCGGCCCTGTTCGAGTTCCGTCAGGCCGAGCAGGTGCAGCGCGTCGGCATGGTCGGGCCGGGCCCTGAGAACGCGCCGGTAGAGCCCGGCCGCCGACACGAACTCACCGCGCCGGTGGCGGACCACCGCCTTTTCAAGAAGATCGGCGATCTTGGCTTCGGACATCATCGGGAGCGTCCTTTCAGGCGGCGGTCAGGCGTCGGCTCCCGACGGCCCGGGGCGTGTGCTGCCTGGCTCGACGTGATCGGGACGCCAGTGGTGACTGGGTGTTCAAAGATCAAAACGACAGATCCGTTCAAAGGTCGCGGCCGCACTTCATGCAAAACGGTTTGACCGCGCCGTCCGCCTTTTTTTCCCGGTCCGGCGCACAGGCGTCACAGGCCCAGATTTCGCGCGATGTCGACCTGGTCAGTTCCTCCAAATCCCGATGCAACAGCGCCGAGACATCGACACGGCAAACGTTGGGCTCCCGAAGCAGCCGAAGATAGAGCTGATGCGGCGTCCACACGAAGTAGGTTCGACCCAGCATGTGCGCCGCCAGGGCAGCGCAGGTCATCATGCCCCGCAGCTGGCTGGAATGGCCGGGGATCGATTCGCGCACCAGAAGCACGTCGCCGAGTGCCCCCCAGCGCAGAAACTTGACCGCCTGCTCGGTGGTGATGGTCGCCACCAGCAGGCGCGACCACCATGGTTCGAACACCGTCCATTCGCCGTCGCGTTCCGGCCGCAAGGCGAAGACGTGCTTGTGGGACGATGGCACGAAACGGTGCCACCACTGCTTGTCGATGGGCGGAACAAAGCAGACGAACCAGCTTCCCGCCGCCAGCGGCACCAGAGATCCGTCAGGATTGAGCTTCAGCGGTTCTTCCACAAGACGATGTGACGGTCTGCGTCTCGAACCGGAGGCCGTGCTGCTCTGGATGTGGCTCGAGCCATATCGTTGACGTGCTTCCCGTCGTGTCATTATTGCCAAATATTTCCGGGTCTTATCGTTACGAAACGGAGATTGCTGCTAGGACGATATTCCTATCGAGGTGAAGAATCCAGTGCCCGACTCGTTTCCGTTCGACTGCGTGTTCCATACGAAAGCCACGGGTTCCCGGGGGCGTGACTACCGGCGCGCGATGAATCTTTGCCGCCGACGGAAGACAAGCTGAATGACCAGAACCGTGGCATACAGCAAAACGATCGCCGCCAGCATGTCGGGGCGGGTTCGCCACAGATAGGCGGTCAAGGCCAGCACCGTTCCCGACATCAGAACGGCGGCGCCGAAGATCACACCTGCGTGTGACCGGGTCTGCCGGCGGAGCCGGAAGTTGGCGATCGAAACCGCCAGCGAGACCAGCAGAAACGTCATGCTGGAAAAGGCGGCGATCAGCTCGAGCCCGCCCAGAAACGTCAACGCCAGTGCCAGTACGGTGATGATGACGATGGCATGAGCTGGCACCAGGGCCGGGCTGCGGATCGAAAAGGCCCTCGGCATCATCTCATCCCGGCTCATTTCGGCCATCATCCGCGAGGCGCCGAAGATGGTGGCGTTGATCGCCGACGAGGTCGCCAGCAAGGCGGCCAGGCAGACCAGAACGTTGCCGGCCTCGCCCAGCGCCGGTCGCACGGCGACGGCCAGCGCATATTCCTGTGCCGCATGAATTTGCGCCGGCGTCAGATTGCCGGTGCCGATCACCGCCAGTGCCACGTAGATCGTCAGGACGATGATGATCGAGCCGTAGATACCGCGCGGCACGTTGCGTTCCGGATCGCGGGTCTCGCACACCGCGTTGGTGATCAACTGAAAGCCTTCGAAGGCGACGAAGATCAGCGCGCCGGCGGAAAACAGCGCCGGCACGCCCTTGTCGAAGATCGGGGTCAGCCGTGCCGGCTCGACATAGGCCAGGCCGATCACGCCGATCAGCGCCAGCAAGGCGATCTTGGTATAGACGGCCAGGTCCTCGGCGGTTCCCGAGGTCCGCACGCCCATCAGGTTGATGATCATGAAGGCGAGCAGCACGAAGCCGGACAGGACCACCCGCACCGCCGGCGACCCGGCACTGCCCAGAAGATCGGCGCCATAGGCGCCAAAGGTGAAGGCATAAAGCGCCAGCGTGCCGATATAGCCCGCCACCACCACCCAGCCGACGAAGCCGCCGATATCGGGGTGGTCGGGAAAGGCCCGTTCGAGATAGGTGAAGCTGGCGCCGTCGGAGCGAAAGGCCAGGGCCAGACGGATATAGGAATAGCCGGCCAGAAAGGCGACGATGCCGCCCAGGCCAAAGGCCAGCGGCGCCGCCTTGCCGCCGATGTCGATGGCCAGCCCCAGGACCGAGAAGATACCGCCGCCGATCATGCCGCCGACACCCATGGCGATCAGCTCCTTGAGCCCGAGCGTGTCAGACCCGGCAGTGCTGGCGTGTACGGACATGGCAGTGGCCTCGCATCGGTCGGAACGCCGGACCATTATGCATCATGGCGGGCGACAGGGAAGCCGGCAGGACCCGCAATGTCACGGCACTGACTGGCGATACGGTTGTCGCGGGAGCCGGACCCCGGCCCGGCGGCGATCAGGACGGAGGCGCCGGCCGGTCGAGCGCGGCCCGGATGCGGACTGCCAGCTCCGCCGAGCGATAGGGCTTGGTCAGCACCTCGAAATCGCTGTTGTTGAGGTCGGACTCGGTGATCGCATCGCCGGTAAAGCCCGAGGTGTAGAGGACCTTGATGGTGGGCACCCGCTCGCGCACCTTGACGGCGACCTCCCGGCCGTTCATGCCGTGCGGCAGAATGATATCGGTGAACAGAAGATCGATATCGGCCGCCGCCTCGCCGAGATCGTCGAGCAACGCCATCGCCGCCGGCCCGTCGCCAGCCTCCAGCACTTCGTATCCCAGGGACGAGAGGCAGTCGACGACAAAAGCACGGACATCCTCGTCGTCCTCGACCACCAGGATGCGCTCGCAGCCCGCTGGCATGTCGGCGGGCCGATTTGCCGGATTCTGTTCGCCGACCGTGTCGCTGGCGTGGCGTGGCAGATAGAGGGCGACGGTGGTGCCTTTCCCGGGGGTGCTTTCGATGCCGAGTTCGCCGCCGGCGCTGCGCGCCAGATCGCGAACCATGCTAAGGCCGAGGCCGGTTCCCTTGCCGACTTCCTTGGTCGTGAAAAACGGTTCCAGCACCTTGTCGATATGCTCGGGTGCAATGCCGCAGCCGGTATCCATGATTTCGAGGGCCACATAATCCCCGGCCTCCAGGCCCTCGATTTCCCCGGGTCGCAGGGTCAGGTTGCGGGTTGAAATCGTCAGCCGCCCGCCTTCGGGCATCGCATCGCGGGCGTTGATCGCCAGGTTGATCAGGCTGTTTTCGATCTGGCAGCGATCGATACGAACCGGCCAGGCGGCCTCTTCAAGCCGGGTCGCCACCTCGATCGATTGACCGATGGTGCGGCGCAGCAGGGTGAGCATGCCGTTGACCATGTCGTTGAGGTCGAGGGTTTCGAGGCGCAGCGATTCCTTGCGCGAAAAATCGAGCAGCCGGCGGGTCAGTTCGGCCCCGCGATGGGCGGCGCCGGTGGCACGCGAGACCAGCCCCAGGGTTTTAGTATCGTCGCCCAGGCGCTCCTCGGCGAGTTCGAGATTGCCGATGATGATCGCCAGCAGATTGTTGAAGTCGTGCGCCAGCCCGCCGACCAGCAGGCCCACGGCTTCCATCTTCTGGGCCTGATGAAGCCGGGCTTCCGTCTTGCGCAGGTCGGTGATGTCCTGGAAGGTGATGATCGCCCGGAGCGGCGCCCCGGTGTCATCGCGGACGAACTCGCCGGTCAGCCGGAGTATGCGTTCGGCACCGTCAGCCGCGACGATCCGGAATTCCTCCGGGCCCGACAGCTCGCCGGTCATCAGACCGGACCTGACTGCTTCCATTTTGTCTCGATCGTCGGCGTGGACGAAGCTCAGCAACAGGTCCTGGCAGGCCGGCTGCGATTGCGGGGCGAGGCCCAGCAGGCGATACAATTCGTCCGACCAGTCGCAGCGCCCGGTGGAAAAATCGATCTCCGAGCTGCCAAGGCGCGCGACCCGCTGGGCGCGGGCGAGCTGGGCTTCGCTCTCGCGCAACGACTGTTCAGCCCGGCGGCGCTCGGTAATCTCGGCGAGCACAAGAACAATGGTGCCGCTGGCCTGTCGCCGGGCGGTGGCCTCGAACCAGCGATCGCCGGGAAAACGCAAAAGTAGCAACTGGCTTCGCGCCTCAACGAGGTCGAGGATCCGTCGCTGCCAGGTGTCGTCGCGGACCGGCAGGCCGTTGATCTCGATCGGCGCGGCGCCCTTCTCCAGGAGCGCCTCCAGCCGCATGCCGCGGCGCGGCAACGATGTTTCCAGAGCCAGAACCGCGGCCCATTTGTCGTTCCACAGCAGCAGCCGCCCATCGGCATCGAACAGGGCGAAGGCATCGGTGGCGCTGGAAATGTCCAGCCATTCCTGGCGCGCCTGTTCGAACCGGGCCAGAATCGCCGACATTTCCCGACGTGACGCGTCCTGTTCGCGGCGGGCGTCGATCTGGGCACGGATGCTGCGATAGACGAGATGGATGGTGCTCATCATGGCGGCCATGAAGCCGATGGCGATCACCCCCAGTTTGAACAGGGTCGGATCGCCCGGACCGAAAGCGTACTGGCCGAGAAAATAGAAAATCATCGGCAGCACGCAGCCCATGACATAGAGCCGCGCCGCCGCCGGAATCGCCGCCAGCGTCGCGGTGGCCCCGGCCGCCAAGCCGCCCAGCAACAGGAACACGGCCAGCCGCTCGCTCGCCTCGAGGTAGGGGAGGAAGACAATACCGCTGCCCCACAGGGCACCGGACAGAGCGGTGGAGATCAGGATTCGCCGACTGCCGCGCCGGCTCGGAGCACCGTCGATCGGTCGATGGCGTCGGCCGTACCATCGCCACAGCAGGGCGCCGGCAAGGGCGATCTGGGCGCCGCTCCAGAGCAGCAGCCCGCTGTGCGGGACGTGCGGCCACAAGATCGCGGTCGCCATGGCCATCACGGCGATGGTGGTGAGCGCGTTGATCGGGACCTGATGCCGGAAGAGGCGCGCCTGATCGGCGTCAAGATGGAAGGGCCCGGTCTTCAGATGTTCGGGACTGACGCTGACCAAAGAGGCGACCTTTTGCAAGGGGTTGTCGCAACCGCGAAAAGCGGGACCTTCCGCCGCTGGCATTCGTACAAATGGTGTACCTAGGAATTAATAAAAGCACATTAATATTTGGTAATTAAGAGAGATCGATTTGACGAAAAAGGACCAGTTCGACCAATATGTGCAGTTGCGCGAACTCTGATAAATTGCGAGCGGTCGAATTTGTCGCCTGACTCCCGGTCGGGCAGCTTCAGGTCTTTCAACAATGGGTGGGGGGTCGGCATGGCAAATTCGGCGAACCCGGGCCGGCGCAGATTTCTTGCCGGTGGCCTGGCCGTGTCGGCCCTGGCGAGCGGGCCCTGGCGCGCATCGTACGGGGGGTGGACCGCCGGTGGCAACACAGTGAACGATGGCCTGAGCGAGCTTGATTTGAAGGCGGCCGCATCGGCCCTGCGGCGTGGCGACTTTGCGGCCGAGGATTACGCCCGGGCGCTGCTCGCGCGCGGCCGGCGATTCACTTGGCTCAATGCCTTCATCAGCCAGGACCGCGATGCGGTTCTGGAGGCTGCCCGGTCGGCTGATGAGGCCCGGGCGGCCGGCGCGCCGCTTGGCCCGCTCCATGGCGTGCCGGTGGTGATCAAGGACAATATCGAGACGGCCGCGCTGACCACGACCGCCGGCACCGCCGCCTTGCGCGGCTTTCGGCCCGGGCGGGACGCGCCGGTGGCGGCGCGCCTGTTGGCGGCCGGCGCGATCCTGCTGGCCAAGGCCAACATGCACGAACTGGCGATCGGCGCGACCAGCAACAACCACACCTTCGGGGCCGTCCATAACCCCTATCGTCGCGGCTATCACCCCGGCGGCAGCAGCGGCGGCACGGCGGCGGCGGTGGCCGCCCGGCTGTCGCCGGCTGGGCTGGGCTCGGACACCGCCGGTTCGGTGCGGATGCCGGCCGCGCTGTGCGGACTGGTCGGCCTGCGCCCGGCCACCGGGCGTTATCCCGGCACCGGTGTGGTGCCGCTTTCGGTGATGCGCGATACGGTCGGGCCGATGACCCGCAGTGTTGCCGATGCAGTCCTTCTCGACGGCCTGTTGAGCGGCCAGCCGGTTCGCCCTGTCAGGCGAGATCTCAAGGGCCTGCGGATCGGCGTGCCGCGGACCTGGTTCTGGGAGCATCTGGATGCCGAAACCGAGGGCGTGGCGCTGGCCGCTCTCGACGACCTGAAGGCCGCCGGCGCGGTGCTGGTCGAGGCGCCGATGGATGACATCGTGGCCCTCAACCGCCGCCTCGGCCTGGCGGTGATCCTGTTCGAGGCAATGCGCGACCTGCCGCGCTATCTGGCCGAAGGCGGCACCGGCGTCGGCCTGGAAGAATTGATTGCCGGCGTGACCACTCCGAATGTAAAGCGCTTCTTCGTGCAGGCCCGTGGCCCCGATGCCCCGACGCCGGAGGCTTACGCCCGGGCGATTGGCGAGGTGAGGCCGGCCCTGCAGCGCGCGTACAGTGAATATTTCCGCGCCCATCGCCTGGTCGCCGCGGTCTATCCGACGACACCCCTGCCGTCGCGGCCCATTGACGCGCAGGACATGGTTCTTTACCTCGGGCAACGGGTCTATGCGCGGGTTTATCTTCGGAATATCGATGCTTCGGCAAACGCCGGCCTGGCGTCGATCAGCGTGCCCGCCGGGCTTACCCGGGATGGCCTGCCCGTGGGGTTGGAATTCGTGGTCCCGATGGGGGCTGAACAGGTGTTGTTCGAAGTGGCTGCCGCCTTCGAGCGTCTGGTCGGTCCGTTGCCGGCTCCACCCGAGACCGGCTGATCGGAAATCGGGGCTGAAGAATCCTTGATTCAT
This sequence comes from uncultured Alphaproteobacteria bacterium, assembly GCA_964654995.1. Classification (GTDB taxonomy): domain Bacteria; phylum Pseudomonadota; class Alphaproteobacteria; order CAZZKF01; family CAZZKF01; genus CAZZKF01. The sequence goes on from CAZZKF010000013.1 coordinate 38,759, forward strand.
TTGTCCCGGGCTGGCTCAATAGGCCCGCGAATCGAGGCTCACGAATCGGACCGGTGAGATACGCTCGGGGCGGCGGTACCGGGTCAGTGGAAAGCAAATACAAATAGGAGTAACCATGGCCAGACAAAACATCATTTCCGGACTGCTGCTGTTCTTTGCCGCGGTCATGCTCGGGCCCTACATGATTCTCACCCTCGGTCACAATGAGGAGAGCCGGGAGGAAGCCTTGAACAGGGCCGCTCAGGAGCTGTCGTCGACACTTCAGTCCTATGATGAACAGGGTATCAATGCGGAGGGGCGCTCGGCCGATGATCTGGCAGTGGCTGCGGCCCGCGCCCTGTCGGTCCAGTTTGCCGGCGCCGAAGCAGAAAAGCGCGAGCACGACATCAAGGTCGCCCATGCCCACGGCAATCTCGAGGGCCTGCTCAACGTTCTGATCGGTCTGTTCCTGATGGGGCTTGCCGTCAGCAACTGGTTCAAACAGTTGATCAGCTGGCTTTTCATTGTCGGCTCGTGGCTCCACGGCGGGTCGATGGTGCTGGCAAGCTGGGGATTGGGTTTCATGACCAACCTGCTGCCGATCGGCGCACCGCTGCTGGTTATCGCCCTGGTGCTGTTGATCATCGCCGTGGTGATCGGCAAGCCGGGACGCGATAAATTCGAGGCTGCATGATCGCAGGCTGTACCCGGCCAAGACCGGGCAGCCGAAATCTTCAGAACCCGGAACGCCCGGACCGGCAGGGGAAGTATGCACGGTCCGGGCGCCGGGGTCAGCCTCCGGGCGGAGGGTCCTGAGAGCCGGGTTATTCCGACTTTTCGGGCATGACGGTGTCTTTCAGCACCGCCCCCTTGAGATTGACGGACAACAGGTTGGCCTCGGTGAGGTTGGCACCGGTGAGGTCGGCTTGCTCGAGGTCGGCGTGCAGCAGGGTGGCGCCGACCAGACTGGCATCGATCAGCTTGGTGTGATGAAGCCGGGCGCGGGTAAGGTTCACTGCCCACCGCCGGCCGCTCGGCGCGCCGCCGGGGCCGTCCATCTCGATCGGATTGAGGCTGGCACCGGTCAAATCGGCCAGCGACAGATCGGCACCGCGCAGGTTGGCGCCGTCGAGAATCGTGCCGCGCATGTCGGCGTTCTTGAGATTGGCACCGGACAGGTCGACCATGCTCAGGCGGGCATTGCGCAGGTTGACGCCGGACAGGTTGGCGCCGCGCAGATTGGCCCCGATCAGGTTGATGCCCTGCATGTCGTAGCGCGTCAGATCAGAGTTCGAGAGATCGCAACGCTCACCCTCGCGGCCATCGGTCATGATCCAGGCCAGATGGTTGTGCAGAACCTCTTCCAGTTGTTGCGAGACCTCTTCGAATTCGTCGCTGACGATGGTGCCCTTGATGTCGGCGTCCTCGAGGATCGTTCCGTCGAGGTTGGCGCCGGTCAGATCGGCGTGGCGCAGCACCGCGCCGCGCAGATTGGCGTTGGCCAGGTTGGCGCCGCGCAGATTGGCATTGGCCAAGGTGGCAGCCTCGAGATTGGCGTTGGCGAGGTTGGCGTGTTCCAGGATCGCCCGGGTCAGATTGGCCTTTTTCAGATTGGCGCCGGTGAGCAGGCCGCGCTTGCAGTCGGCGCCGGTCAGATCGGCGCACTGCAGGTCGGCGCCTGCCGACTTGGCGCGCATCAGCTTGACCTCTTCGACGCGCACGCCATTGGCGGCCACCCGCTCGAGGTTGGCGGGCTGGGCGGTGCGGCCGTCCAGCAGGGTGCCGGCGCGCAGGTCGGCTTCGCGCAGCACGGCACCGCGCAGCACGGCGCCGCGCAGGCGGGCGCCGCGGAAGTCGGCCTTGAAGGCGTTGACGCCTGAGAGGTCGGCGCTGTCGAGACAGGCGGCGAAGAAGTCGGCGCCCTTGAGTTCGGCATAACTGAGGTCGCAGCACATCAGATTGGCGCCAGAGAACTTGGCCTCCTTCAGAACCGCGTTGGCGAAACTGAACCCTTCGAGGTTGGCAAGCGACAGATCGGCGCACTTGCCGCCGGAATTGCCGGCAAGCCACAACTCGTGGCTAGTAAGGATCCGGATGAATTCTTCGGGGGTCATGGTGATCCTTTGTCTTCGTCCGGCGTAGTGCCATTCGTTCCGGCGCCGCAACACGGGGGCAGACGGGTGCTTCCCCGCCGGGCGCATCTGTTCTGGACATCGAAGCTAACGGGAATTTACTAACGAATGATAAACCACTACACGAATCATAACTATTTTATACACGTATTAATATATACCCGGAAATACCCGGTTTGGGGCCCGGGAGGGACGCAAGCAGGACGTGCGGGATGTCGCCCGGCGGGTGCCCGGTTGCAAGGGAGCAACGGCTCCGGTGCGGTGCTTGGAGCGCCGGGGGCGTTTGGTGTAGGCTGGCCCTCGATGCGAGGGGATCCGGAACCGGAGACGATCGATGTGACCGTTCGATGGCCGCGTGCGGCCATGGTTGTTTGGCTGCTCGCCGTCCTTCTGGGCGCACTGCCGGGTTTCTCGAGCCCACCCGCCCGCGCCCAGGAGCCAGGCACGGCAGTCTACACGCCTGATCCCGATTACAATTACGGCGAGCTGTTGCGCCGCCAGCGCAAGCTCCTGCTCGAACAGGCCCGGGCGCTTGCTCCGCAACGGCCCGGCGTCATCGACCTTTATTTCATCGGCTTCGCCGGCGATGCCCAGCAGGACGTGTTTCGCAACGAGGTGCTGTTCGCCAGGAAGCTGTTCGAGACCCGGTTTGACGCCACCGGCCGGGCGCTGGCCCTGATCAACAGCCCGCGGACGATGGAGAGGTGGCCGCTGGCGACCTACGAAAACCTTCGCCTGGCGCTCAACTTCGTCTCCCACCTGATCGACCGCGACGAGGACATGGTCTTTCTGTTCATCACCTCGCACGGCAGCCGCGACCATCGCCTGGCGGTCGACCTTGCCCCTCTGGACTTGAAGCAGATCGATGCGCCGATGCTGAAATCGCTGATCGACAAATCGAAGATCAAATGGCGGGTCATCGTCATTTCGGCGTGCTATTCCGGCGGCTTTGTCGAGCCGTTGCGCGACCCCAAGGCCCTGATCATCTCTGCGGCGCGTTCCGACCGCACCTCGTTCGGCTGCACAAACACTGCCCGGTTCACCTATTTCGGCCGCGCCTTTTTCGTCGAGGCCTTGCAGCTTGAAACCTCGTTTGTGCGGGCTTTTGACTTGGCGTCGCGCTCGATCTCCATCATGGAACGACAGCAAAATTTCCCGCCGTCGCAGCCGCAGATCGATATCGGCTCCGAGATCGCCGGCCGGCTGGCGGCATTCGAGGCCCGGCTGAACACGGCGGCCACACGCCAGGTTCCCTGACCCGGCCTGTCTTGACCGTCCGGCGTCGGGCGGGCAGTCTGAGCCGTGCGGCTACACGCATGGCCGTATGTGTTCCTCGGGCCAGGACGGATCGCAGCATGAAAGTCGGTGAGCGGGATTTCCGGACGATCTGGGCGGCAGACGACGGGACGGTCGAGATCATCGACCAGACCCGCCTGCCGCATGAATTCGTCATCCAGCGTCTAAGCACCCTCGAGGATGCGGCGCGGGCGATCGCCACCATGCAGGTCCGCGGCGCGCCGCTGATCGGAGCGACGGCCGCCTACGGCGTCTGCCTGGCTCTGCGTGCCGGCGCTGGCGACGCGGTCCTGGCAAACGCCTGCACGGTGCTGGCGGCAACAAGGCCGACCGGGCGCAACCTGTTCTGGGCGCTGTCGCGCATGCGCCGGGTGCTCGAGCCTCTGCCCGCCGATGCACGCCTGGAGGCGGCCTGGTCCGAGGCCGCGCGGATCTGCGATGAAGACGTCGAGATCTGCCGCCGCATCGGCGAGGCCGGCCTGACCGTGATCTCTGACATCGCCAGGGCCAAAGGCGGCGCACCGGTTCAGATCCTCACTCACTGCAATGCCGGCTGGCTGGCAACCGTCGACTGGGGCACGGCGACGGCGCCCATATACATGGCCCACCGCGCCGGCATTCCGCTGCATGTCTGGGTGGATGAAACCCGGCCACGCAACCAGGGGGCGGCGCTGACCGCCTTCGAGCTGGGCGAGGAAGGGGTGCCGCACACGGTCATCGTCGATAACGCCGGCGGTCACCTGATGCAGCGGGGCGCCGTCGATCTGTGCCTGGTCGGCACCGATTGCACCACCGCCGCCGGCGATGTCGCCAACAAGATCGGGACGTATTTGAAGGCGCTGGCGGCGTTCGATAATGGCGTGCCGTTCTATGTCGCGGCGCCGTCGACCAGCATCAACTGGGAGCTTTCGGACGGCATTGCAGAGATCGCCATTGAGGAGCGCGCCGGCGACGAGGTTGCCTGCATCACCGGGCGCACCGCCGCCGGGGAGATCGAAACCGTGCGCATCGTGCCCGAAGGCTCGGGCGTTGCCAACTACGCCTTCGATGTCACGCCGGCACGCCTGGTCAGCGGCCTGATCACCGAGCGCGGCATCATCGCCGCCAACCGCGAGGCGCTGGCCCGGGCATTCCCCGACCTGGCTGCGGCCGGAGCCGGCCGTCAGGCCCATGGCTGACGAACCACATTTGCGCGAACGCCTGGCCGCCGCCGGCAAGCGGCTGACGGCCCTGGGGCTGACCCGGGGCAGCTCCGGCAATCTCAGCATCCGGCTGGATGCCGAGCGTTTTCTGGTCACGCCCTCGGGCCGGCCTTGCGAGGCGCTTGGCGCCGATGACATCATCGCCATGACCATGGAAGGCGATATCGTGGGGCGCGGCCAGCCGTCGAGCGAATGGCGGATGCACCGCGATATCTATGCGGCGCGCGGCGAGGCCCAGGCCATTGTCCATGCCCATCCCGGCCATGCCACGGCGCTGGCCTGTCTGCGCCGCGGCATTCCCGCCTTTCATTACATGGTGGCGGTGGCCGGCGGCGCCGATATCCGCTGTGCCGATTATGCAACATTCGGTACCCAGGCGCTTTCGGACCGGGTGTTGGCGGCGCTTGACGGGCGCCAGGCCTGTCTGATGGCAAACCACGGAATCATATGTTTTGGCGCCGGCCTGGATGAGGCGCTCTCCCTGGCGGTCGAGGTCGAGGCGCTGGCGGCGCAATACTGCCGGGCACTTCAGGTCGGCGAGCCGGTGCTGTTATCAGAAGCGGACATGGCCGAGGTTCTGCGCCGCTTCGAAGATTACCGCCGCGGCGCCGCCCCCCTTGCCGAGGACGCGCCCGATCCCGATGTAAGCGGCAGTTGATGCCGATCAAGGCGGGGCACGACGCGGCGGCCAAGACTTGACGCAATGGATCGCCCGGCCGCAGCCCAAGGGGAGCCGGTTCGCCATGGACAAGAAAACCTCGTTCAATCTGTGGTACGCGATCATTGCGTTCTTTCTGATTCTGCTGTTCCAGGATTTGTGGATTCAGAGCCAGAGAATCGAAACCATCCCGTACAGCGAATTCCGCAATTACCTCGAACAGGGCCTGATCGACGATATCGTGATCACTCAAACCCATGTCCGCGGCCGCCTGACCAACCCGGAACCGGGCAAGCCCAGGGAAGTGGTGGCCACCCGGGTCGATCCGCAACTGGCCGAGGAGCTGGCCAAGTACAACGTCAAATTCACTGGCGCGTTCGAGAGCACCTTTATCCGCGACCTGCTCTCCTGGGTCGTGCCTATGATCGTTCTGTTCGCCGTCTGGGGTTTCCTGATTCGGCGGCTGACCGAGCGCGGCGGCCTGGGCGGCGGTTTCATGACCATCGGCAAGAGCAAGGCCAGGGTCTATGTCGAGGCCGATACCAAGGTCAGCTTCGATGATGTCGCCGGCGTCGACGAAGCCAAGGAGGAGCTGCGCGAGATCGTCGCCTTCCTCAAGGAACCGGAACGCTATGGCCGGCTCGGCGCGCGGGTGCCCAAGGGCGTGCTGCTGGTCGGCCCGCCGGGCACCGGCAAGACGCTGCTGGCGCGCGCGGTGGCCGGCGAGGCCGGGGTGCCGTTCTTTTCGATCAGCGGCTCGGAATTCGTCGAAATGTTCGTCGGCGTCGGTGCCGCCCGGGTTCGCGACCTGTTCGAGCAGGCCCGCCAGAAGGCACCGGCGATCATCTTCATCGATGAGCTTGACGCGCTGGGCCGTGCCCGCGGTCTCTACCCGGGTGGCGGCGGCCATGACGAGAAGGAACAGACGCTCAACCAGTTGCTGACCGAAATCGACGGTTTCGACCCGACCCAGGGGGTGGTGCTGCTGGCCGCCACCAACCGCCCGGAAGTGCTCGATCCGGCGCTCCTGCGGGCCGGCCGTTTCGACCGTCAGGTGCTGGTCGACCGGCCCGACAAGGCGGGGCGCCTGGCGATCCTCAAGGTGCACATGAAAAAGGTCAAAGTCGGGGCCTCGGTCAAGGCGGAAGAGATCGCCGCGCTGACCCCCGGTTTTACCGGTGCCGATCTTGCCAACCTGATCAACGAAGCGACCCTGCTGGCCACCCGGCGCGGCGCCGAGCGGGTCGAGATGGAGGATTTCAACGCCGCCATCGAGCGCATCATCGCCGGCCTCGAAAAACGCAACCGCCTGCTCAATCCGCGTGAACGCGAGATCGTCGCCCATCATGAAATGGGCCACGCCCTGGTCGCCATGGCCCTGCCGGGGACCGACCGGGTTCACAAGGTGTCGATCATCCCGCGCGGCATCGGCGCGCTCGGCTATACCATCCAGCGGCCGACCGAGGACCGCTTCCTGATGCTGCGCGAGGAGCTCGAGGCCAAGATGGCGGTGCTGTTGGGCGGGCGCGCCGCCGAGACCCTGGTTTTCGACCGGCTTTCCACGGGGGCTGCCGACGATCTCGCCAAGGCCACCGACATTGCGCGGAGCATGGTGACGCGCTATGGCATGTACGGCAAGCTCGGCCATGTCGCCTATGATCGCGATCGCCAGGGCTTTCTGGATACCGCGGCGGCTGCCTATGCGCCGCGCGACTACAGCGAGGAAACGGCGCGCGAAATCGACTGCGCGGTGCGCGACATCGTCGAGGCGGCGTTTTCTCGTGCGCTCGAGATTCTCAAAGCCAACCGCACAGTGCTTGACGACGGCGCCGCCGAGCTTCTCGCCAACGAGACGCTCGATGATCAGGCACTCGAACGCTATGCCGCCCGCATTCAGCCCGTGGGCGGTGAACAGAGGGTTGTGCAGGCGGGCGAGACGAAAGTGCAGCTGGCCTCGGGCGAAAGCCCGCCTGCGGCTGCCGAGGCCGGCAAGGAACACGGCGTCCCGACCGGATGATGCCACGCCGGGAGTCGCAATCGATTAGAGCGTATCAGGGTTATATGGAACCATTCTGCCGGAGGCATTTTTCGTCATGACCAGGAAGGACCCGCAGGGCGTATCAGGCAATACGGCCAAGGGGCCTGACGTCCGTCATGGCGAAAAAGGCCCCGGCCCCCTAGGGGTTGCGCTTTGGCGGCCATCCGCGGCGTTGCCGTCCTTGGCCGATGTCCCC
>CAZZKF010000014.1:0-10706 GCA_964654995.1 uncultured Alphaproteobacteria bacterium
ACGCGCCAGCCCGCCAGGCGCCGTCCGCAGCGCGATGCAGGGACATCGGGCAAGGGCGGCAACGCCGCGGATGGCCGTCAAAGCGCAACCCCTTCGGGGCCGGGGCCTTTTTCGCCATGACGGCGTCAGGTCCCTTGCCCGTATTCCCTGATACGCCCTGCGGGTCCTTCTTGGGTCTCACGAAAAATGCCTCCGGCAGAATGGTTCCATATGACCGTGATACGCTCTAGATCGGCATCTTGATGATGTCCTGATAGGCCTGAATGATGCGGTCGCGCATCGCCACCACGGTCTGCAGCGTCAATTCGGCATTGGTCGCCGCAGTGACCACGTCAACCAGCTCGGCATCACCGGTCACCGCCTGAATGGTTGCCGCCTCGCTGGCGGCAAGGCCGTCGGCGGTGGTCTCGACGACATCCTTGACCAGGTCGGCAAAGCTGGTGCCGCTGCGCGCCGATGTCTCGGCGATGTCGCCGGCACCACCGCCGGCATCCCCGACCCGGCCGAGAGCCTCGGCATAAGCGCGGACCGCACTGGTCGCCTTGATATCCATGTTTCAGCCTCCGCCGGCTATTTGTTGAGCAGCTCGATGGTCCGCAACAGCATCTGCTTCGAGGCCTCGATGGCATTGAGATTGGCCTCGTAGCTGCGCTGGGCCTGGCGCATGTCCATGGTCTCGACCAGCGGCCGGACGTTGGGCAGCTTGACATAGCCCTGAGCATCGGCCGCCGGGTGCCCGGGATCGAAGCGCTTGCCGAATTCCGACTGATCGGTCCGCACCCGGTCGACCTTGACCAGGGGAACGCCGAGTTCCCGGTCGAGCTGGTTCTTGAACGACACCACCTTGCGGCGATAGGGGTCCTCGCCCGGGCGGCTGGCCACCGACTGGGCGTTTGCCAGATTTTCGGCGATGATCCGCATGCGCGTGTTCTGGGCGCGCATGCCGGCGGCTGAAATCATCATCGACTTGATCAGATCCATGGCAGCAGCTCCCTTGGCGCGACGGTCACGACCGGCGCATTAACGACCCCGACCCAACGCCAGGCGAATCAGATTGATCTGCTTGCGATAGAGGTTGGAGGTAATCGAATAATCCATCTGGGTCTTGCCCATCTTCATCATCTGATCGGTGAGATCGACGCTGTTGCCGTTGGGCGCGACCTCAACCGCCTTGTCTTTCTTGCCGAGGAATTCCGACCCGCCGGCGACCTTGACGACGTGGCCGGGCTTGTCGGCCAGCATCTTCAGCCGGCCGCTGCCGGCCGCCTTCAGCAGCGCCTTGAAGTCGGGCTCCTCGAGGTCGCGGGAGATGTAGTTGGGCGTATCGGCATTGGCGACGTTCTGGGCCAGCACCCGCTGGCGCCGGTTCAGCCAGGCCATCTTCTGGGTCAGCACGGTGAGAATCGGGGTTTTGCTGAAATCCATCGGCAACCGTCATGCAGTTCCGGACGGGCAGATCCCCGCATCCGGCGCCGCCATTATGATAAACGGCCTCTTAACAAGGGGTTAAGAAGGGGTGAAAAAAGCCGACAATTCGATCATCCGGTACTGCCCGGGGCCGGCCGCGCATGGCCCGGACCGCACCGCCATCAGGCGGGATGCGACCAGACCCGCCTTAGGTTTTTGTTAACCCTGTTTCTTCACTATTGCCAAAGCCGTCGAGCCAGACGGTGAAGTCCGGGCATGACCCGGCGCCCCACGGCGCCTCAAGCGAGTTTTTAAGAAGATGGCGGAGATCCGCGAACATGACCCGAGGCGCCAGGCCGTCGCCCTTCAGCATGATGCCGCCAAGGACCCGGCGCCGCGGATCACCGCGGCCGGCTTCGGCGCGGTGGCCGAGCAAATCGTCCGGCTGGCGCTCGATCATGGCGTCAAGGTCCGCGAAGACGCGGACCTGGCGGAGGTTCTGGCGGCCCTCGAACTTGACAGCCTGGTGCCGCTGGATGCGCTCAGAACCGTGGCCGAAATCCTTGCCTACGTCTATCGCGCCAACGGTGACTACGACGCCCACCGCGACGAGCTGGCGCGGATGGAGGCCCTCGCCTCTCATGCCCGCACACCATCGGACGTAAGCTGACATGGATGCGGATACCCTCTGGCGATCGTTGTTCGCCCTGATCTTTGTCCTGATTCTGATCGCCGGACTGGCCTGGGTCGGGCGCCGCTTCGGGCTGACCCCGCGGGCCGGGCGCAAGACCGACAACCACCGCCGCCTGGCCATCGTCGAGGTTCTTCCGGTCGACGGCAAGCGACGCCTGCTGCTGCTGCGCCGTGATGACACCGAGCATCTGGTGCTTTTGGGCGCGACCAATGAAACCGTCGTCGAGACCGGTATCCAGGCCCCGGCCCGCCGGCCACAAACACCGGCGTCGGACCGCGCCCGGGCGGGCGAGGCGCGCGATGACAGCTAGGTCCGACACCGTATCGACACGGCTGGCCGGGCGGCTTTTGCGCCTGGGTCTGGCGATTGGTGCCGGCCTTGGCCTGGTGCTGCTCGCCGGACCGGCCATTGCCCAGCAGCTCTCCCTCGACCTTGGTGAATCGGGATCGCTGACCGGGCGCGTTCTGCAGCTCATTGCGCTGCTGACGATCCTCAGCCTGGCACCGTCGATTCTGGTGATGGTGACATCGTTCACGCGCATCGTCGTGGTGCTTTCGCTGATGCGCAGCGCCATCGGCATCCAGCAGTCGCCGCCGAATTCGGTGCTGATCAGCCTCGCCCTGTTTCTCACCGCCTTTATCATGGCGCCGACGCTGCAAACCTCGTACCGCGACGGCATCGTGCCCTATGTCAACGACGAAATCGCCGAAACGGAAGCCTTCGAGAAGGGCATCGCACCATTCCGCACCTTCATGCTGACCCATGTCCGGGACAAGGATCTGTCGCTGTTTCTCGATCTCGCCAAGGCCGAGCCGCCCAAGGACCCACAGGCAACGCCGCTGCACGTTCTGGTTCCGGCCTTCATGATCAGCGAACTGCGCCGCGCCTTCGAGATCGGCTTCCTGATCTTCGTGCCCTTCATCGTCATCGACATGGTGGTCGCCTCGGTGCTGATGTCGATGGGCATGATCATGCTGCCGCCGGTCATCATCTCGCTGCCCTTCAAGCTGATCTTTTTCGTCATGGTCGACGGCTGGAACCTGATCGCCGGCAGTCTCGTGCAAAGCTACGGCGGCTAGCGCCGGTGACCGGCCATGCCGGTCCCGGCCGGCAGGCCAAGTGGGCACAGCCGCCGGTGCTGCAGGCTTTGCCCGGTCCCGTCCACGAACTTCCGGAGTCTTGTCGGATCATGGAAGCCCGGCCCCCGGTTCGCAGGCGCGCGATCGGCCGGGCGTTGACCCGGGCACCACATCAGCGCCTTCGGTGAGGAGGATTGCGTCAGTTGAGGGCGCTGATCGAGGCGCCACTCATCTCGTCTCTGTAACTCGCCAGAAATCCTTCGAAAATAGAGACATCCGCGAGTTTTTTGACAAGTTCGCTGAGCTCTACCGCATCATAGTCGAAGCGGCTGGTGATGACGTCGAAGGCGCGGGCAAAGGGTCCGTTCGCCATCAGTGCGCCATAGCGCTTCTTGACATCGGCCAGGCCTTGCGAATCGTCGTCGAGCGCCAGGCTGACGACCAGGCGAAGAACCTGATAGCGCTCATGCGGCGCCAGCGGCACCTTGGATTGCCAACGCCGGCCAAGCTGGCGCTCGACGTGCTCGGCCAGTTTCGGCCAGTCCTGAGAGCGCCAGTAAATGTCACCGCGCAGGGCCTCGGCCTCATCGCCGGTATCACCAGCCAGCAGCTTGAGGGCCCGGTCGTAATCGCCGATCTGGGCCAGTCCCTGAACCTCGAGATAGCGCCGCCTCTGGGCAAGTTCCGGCGGCAAGCGTGGCTGGCGGGTCTCGTCGAGGATGTCGAGCGCCTTCTGGGGCTCGCCGTCAAGCAGATAAATGACCGCCAGACGTGCCGCCACCTGGGCCTGCGGCGTGCCCTTGAGGCGATAGGTGACCTGATGCTTGAGCAATTCCGCCGCCCGGTCCAGAAGATCGACCTTGACCAGACGGTCGACCAGATGGCGGATCATCTCGTCGCCCTGGTTGCCGATCGGCGTCAGCTCGCGAAAATCGTAATAGAGCGCCAGCGCCTTGACGGCCGGCAGCTTGTCGGCCTCGTTGCCGAGGAACAGGCGCCTGAAAATGCTGCTCATCTCCTCGGCGATCCGCTTGGTCCGTGCCGTCTTGCCGAAATAGGTGACGGCAGCGCGCAGGGTTCCGAGGCCGGCATGGTAATCGCCCTTGAGGATATAGTGGTGGCCGAGCCGGTCGAGAAGTTGCAGCTCGAAGGCATCGCCGCGCCAGGCATAGCGCAGACGCTCGAGGTTCTCGATCGCCTCGTCCAGGGTGATCGCCTTGGTCCGCAACAGCACCTCGGTGCGTGCAAACTGGGCGCGGACCCGGGTTGGCCGATAGTCGGCGGCGATCACCTTTTCGTAGGATACCAGGGCGTTGCGATCTTCATCGAGGGTCTCGAACAGGCGCCCGCGCAACAATTCGGTTTCACTGGCATATTTCACGGGGAGCTGGCGCGTCGTCAGATCGACCAGCTCGCTGCGCGCCAGGTCGATATCGCCGACCGCCAGGGCGGCGCGGACCGCCGCCAGCCGGAACCGCGCCTGTTCGACCTCATCGTACTCCCACAGGACGTCGGTGCCGCGGGTGTAGTCGTCGAGGGCTTCCGCATAGCGCCCCTGGGCTTCCTCCACCAGCAGTCGCCACAGGGCGATGTGCGGCTCGCTGTCCAGCTTGGGGTGGGAAAGATCGCTGTCGGCTTCCCGGTAGCGGGCCAGCAGGACATTGGCGATGCCGCGCAGCATCAGGAACCGGGGATCGTCGGTGACCACCGCCGACTCGCCGGCCATGACGTTGAGCACGCCGATCGCCTCGGCGCCGCGCCCGTGGGCAAGGTAGAACCGGGCCAGCTCGCGCCGTGCCGCCTGGCGTCCGTCATCACCGGCGGTCGCCAGGGCATAGAGAAGCTGACGCTCGTTGGCGCTGAACCGGGATTCCGGCCCGCGGCCCCAGGTGGCAAAATCGATCAGACGGTCGGCTTGCGTCGTTTCGGCCGGCGCCGACTGGGCCGAAACATAGGCATCTGCATCCATGTCCCCAGTTTGCCCCGACTGCCCTTTATCGGGCTTTGCCGAGGTCTCGGCGAGGCTCAGAAAGTCGGCGCCCGAGACGGTGATGCCAGCCGCCTGAACATCGACCACGACGGCATCCGACAGCGGTACGACGGCCAGCCCCTGAGGGCTCGGCAACAGCCGGAAGTCGGCATAGCGCCGGTCGCGGACCAGGCCGTGTCCGGACTCATGCAAGGGAACCGCCACCACCAGATCACCGATTTCCGGATCAACGAAAGCCACCTGCTGCCCGGCTTGCGTGGCCGGAATGTAGATGCGGGTGGCGAGGTTCTTCTGGTTGCGCCGGCGGATCTCGATCGGCACCCGGGGTGATACCGGACGATTGATGAGATCGATGCGCCAGACGCCGGCCTGGAGACTGACCGCGACCTCGCGCGCCTCCTTGAGCCGGAAGCGCAGAATCGTGGCCGTGGCGGTGGAAAAATCCCCGGCCGGATCAAGGATCAGGCGATTGAGCGGATTGAGCGCCCGCAGATCGACAACGCCGGCGGTACCGAAGATCACCCAAAGGTAGCCGGCCCGCACAAACACCGCGGCCGGCACCGATTGCGGCCAGGGGAAGCCGAGCCGCAAACCGTCCTGCAATTGCTTCACTTGCAGGGAGATCCGGGTCAGTGTTGCGGCTGCCGGATCGAAGATCGGCGAATTGATTTCGCTGGCGATGGTTCCTGCGTTCTCTGGCCTGGTCACCGTGGTCGGGACCGCCGAGGGCGCCGGCTCGGGAACCGCCGAGGGTAACGGGCGACCTGCGTTTGCCCGCGCCACCGCGGCCGGCTGCGGTCTGTCCAGCAGGGGCGGCAGGTCGGCGCCGACGTTTCCGGCCATGAAATCGATCACCACCCGGGTGCCGATATAGAAATCGCGTGGCGGCGTCGCCGTCGTCTGCACGAAGGTGATGGCGACACCGTCGCTGTCCTTCGATCGCCGGACGCCTTTGATCTGCGGCGCCTTGTCCTTCAGGATGCCGTCGATATCGATGGCATCGCGGGTCTTGAAGCGCACCTCGACGCGCGACCCGTCGTGGCGCACCGTGTAGGGCACGCGCTGGGAGAAGGCGAAGACGACGCGGGTAAATCCGGGGTGGGTGCCGACCCGGGCGCTGATTGTGCGCGCCACCGCCGGACCGGCGGCGAGGCTGGCGCCGACCGCCAGAGCGAGAGCAAGGGCGAAAGCCCAAACCCGTGGCCCCGGGCCTGTCTGCGCCCGGCTAGTCGGCACGTCCGCCTCCACGATAGCGGGTCTCGCCGATCAGAATCTCGACCGGCCCTGTCACCTGCCGGCCGGGCACATCGGTGCGGCTGTCGAATGTGTCGCTGTAGTGGGCGGTGCCGCGGACCAGAACATGGATGTCGCGGGCATAGCCGCCGGCCCGGATCTCGTGGGCCAGACGGATCGCCCGGGCCAGCGCCTGGCGCCACATGTAGGAGCCCTCGCCGTCGCTGGTGGTGGCGCGGCCGGCGGGCAGGCTGACGACGATCTGGTTGCTGACCGGGCGCAGCAGCTCGCCGAGCTCGCGCGCCAGGGCGCGGCTTTCGGGGGCGCCGACATTCCCCCCCGATCCGTACAATGCCGGCCCGGGGATCGACAGTACCAGGCGTTCTTCCTCGCGCCGCAGCGTCAGCCCGGCGAGGCTTGGATCGTCGGCGATCTTGGCCTCGAGAAGGTTGTTGAGATAATCGAGATTCATCGCCCGCGGCCGCCAGATACGGGCCGATTCGGCATCACTGTCGGAGGCCGGCACGGTGCGCGGGCGGGCCGGATTGAGCTTCTTGGTAAAGGTGCTGACCACCGCCTGCCAGCCTTCCACCTGCACCGAGTTCATCGAGAACAGCAGCACGAAAAAGGCCAGCAGCAGGCCGACGACATCGGCGAAGATGATCATCCACATGTGCTGCGGCGGGCGGTAGCCGCCATGGTCGTCATGCCGGCTCATGTCAAAGCCCTGCCCCGTCTGCCGGCGCTTCCAGATCGGATATGCGCCGGGCGAGAAAACTCAGGCGGATGTTGCCGGCATCTCCGACCGCCAGCCCGACCATGATCGAGTCCGTCGGCACCTCGCGCCCGGTAAAGGCTTCGGCCAGAGCCGCCGCCCGCATCACCGCGAGATTCTGCGACAGGTGCTCCGGGTTCGGCAGTTCCGATCCGACGCCGACGGCGAAGCGCACCTCGTTGCGGCGCCCGGCAACCGAGGTCTTGAGGAGCTCCGCCAATTGCTCGAACAGGGCCGCGCGTTCCGGCCGCAGCGACGGGCTCAGCGGGGCGAACAGGAAGGACTCCGGCAGGATCACCTCGATCGTATTGCCGTCGCGGGTGGCGGCAAGGCCGGGCACGTCGATCAGGCTTTCGAAGGCGCGGTAGACCTCTTCCAGAAAATCCGCATTGCCTTCGACCTCGGTGCTGTCCGAGAGAATGTCGATCAGTTCGCTGCGTGGCTGCCGGATCGGGCGAAAGGTCGCATTGACGCTGCCGAGCGCCGCCTCGACACGGGCCCGGTCCTCATTGGAAATGGCGTTGAGGACCACGAAAAAGGCCAGCAGAAGGAGATAGATCGACAGGAAAATGACAACCGTCGGGTTGACCGGCGGCGTGCGCGTCGGCGGCTCTTCGTGGGGGCCGATGTCGTCGTGGAACATGCCCATGCCCTTCGGATCCGTCAATCGAGGCTGTCGAACAGGGCGTCGATATCGTCCTGAGAGAGCGCGTCCTGGGCCAGTTGCGGGCCATGCATCAGGCTGTCATCATCGTTCCCGGGATCCTGACTGTCCCGACTCTCTTCCCGGTCCGGGTGTCCAAGGCCGAACTGCTCGAAAGCGGCGGCCGTCTCATCGAGGCTCGTGGCCAGCATCTGGATCGTCTTCAACACCTTGTTGACGCGCTGGCCGGTGATGTCCTGGAAGTTCGCGGCCTCCAGGATCTCGGTGGCGTCGCGCTGCAGGGCCTGCGCCCGAGCCCCGCGGCCGCGGGCCGCCGTGGCCTCGATCCGTTCCACCACTTCCAGAATTCTGTGGGTTGCGGCCTCCGATTCCGCGACCACCTCGCCCAGGTGATCGATCGCCTCGCTCAACCGGATGCGGCGGAAATCCGGCGACAGAAGCGGTGCCAGGGTCTCTTCGGCGCGATGATAGACGTCGAGGAACTCATCGATCCGTTCTCTCAGCCCGAGCGCGGAGGGAACGTCCTCCGATTCCAGGGTCGTGACAATGCTCTCGGCGATACCCTCGACGGCATCGAGATCGACCTGTCCACCCGTTTCCTCACGCAGGGCGGCGATGCGCTCCGGCAAAGTCGCGCTGTATGCGTCCATGCGTTGTCCCCGATCCCGGAAAGGCGTTCGCGCGAAGCCTTGGCCTAGGCGCGAATTTCCCTGTGCTCTCAATAAGCTACATCGTCGCCCTAGCTTAAGAGGCGTTGGTTAATCGCAGGTTAAGCGGACGCCGCCAGAACCCCTTTCAGGGCGCCCCGCTGCCTTGGGGAACCGGGATTTCCCGGCGCGTCGCCAGCTCCACGGTCAGGGCCTTGGCCGCCTCGCCGCTCATTTTGGCGAGAATGGAGGCGATCTTGGCTTCCTTCATCCGCTCGGCGACCGGGATCAGGATGTCGAGATCGAGGCTGTTGAAGATCCGCGCCGCGTCCTTGGGCTTCATGGTCTCGTAGACCTTGACGAGGCTGGACAGGCGTTTTTCCTGCTGGGCATCGTACTGCGCCAGAAGCCCCTGAATGCGCTCTTCGATGGTCTTCAACTCGGCCAGCTTCTCATTGATTCGCTGCTCGGTGACCTGAAGCACGCGTTCGCGCATATCAAGCCCCTGCTGGCGGGCGTCGAGTTCCTGGCGGCGTTTCGACAGGTCCTGAAGCAGCTCAAGCTCGCCCTTGGTATAGGCATTGCTGTCCGGCAGCATGTCGTCGCCGCCCTCGCCCTCCGCCTCGCCGGCGCCGTCTTCGCCACCGGCGCTTTCGGGCGTCGCCGCGTCAGCCGCGCCATCTTCGGGTTTTGCGCTGGCCTCGCCAGTCGCTTCCGCCGGTGGTGCGGCGGTTTCGGCCCGAACCTCGCGCGCCGACAGCAGTGCCACCGTACCGCTGGCGATATTGCCCAGCTTGATCCCCAGCACCAGAGCGCCGGCAACCATCACCACCGGCAACAGCCGAACCGCCGACATCGTCCTGAGGATTTTTTTCAAACGCATCACTGTCCCGGTTCATAGGGTGCAGCGCACAAGCGCCGGCGCCTAACGGACCCCACTGAGCGCCCGCAGGATCGCCTGGGCCTTTTCGCGGCCGGCTCCCTCGGCCTGGTCTTCCTTGTCCGGATCGGACGTCTCGCGTCCGCCCGGCACCTCGCGCAGGTGGCTGCCGGCGGCAAGCACGTTCTTTTCCAGCCGCTCGGCGAGATTCTGACCCGATGCGGTGATGAACGACAGCTCGTCACGCAGGGCCCGGGCGGCATCCACCCGCTCCTGAAGGTCGGCCGACGCGCCTTCGCTGGTGACCTTGAGGGCGGCAATGCCGTTCTGGGCGCGCTCGGTGACGGTATTCAGCGTCGCCACCAGGTCTGACAACTCGTCGCGGGCGCGGCGCAGGGTGCGCAGCCGGGCATTCAGGATCACCAGATAGCCGAGAACCGTCCCCAGAAGGCCGGCCAGTATGATGTCGAAAGTCAGTTCCAGAGTCACTGGCTCGAGGCCTCCCGCCGCTGCGCCTGATAGGCGGCGCGCTTGTAGTTGTGCTC
Organism: uncultured Alphaproteobacteria bacterium; assembly: GCA_964654995.1. Lineage (GTDB taxonomy): Bacteria > Pseudomonadota > Alphaproteobacteria > CAZZKF01 > CAZZKF01 > CAZZKF01. Next base: position 9,915 of record CAZZKF010000014.1, read on the forward strand.
GACCCGCACGGCCATGTGATTGCCCAACCGCCCGGTGCGCGCCGTCATCAGCGGCACGTCGCCGGCGCGCAGCATGATGGTGCTGTCGGCCTGGGCGTTGAACATGATGGTATGGCCGACTTCCAGATTCATCACCTCGCGCAGATGCATCACCTGTTCGTCAAGGACCGCCTGCACGGGGATATACGTATGCCACAACTCGTTGACCAGATGGCCTTCCCAGATCGAATCGCGACCGAACTTCTCGCCCATGAAGCGCTGCAGCAGCAACTCGCGCACCGGCTCCAGAGTGGCATAGGGAAGCAGCAGCTCGAGCCGCCCGCCGCGATCTTCCATGTCAATCCGCAGCTTGACCAGAATGGCGGCATTGGCGGGCCGGGCGATCGACGCAAAACGGGGATTGGTCTCCAGCCGCTCGAACGAGAAGGTGACTTCCGAGAGCGGCTCGAAGGCACTGCACATGTCATTGAGCACCACCCGGATCAGGCGCCCGACCAGGGTCTGTTCGATGGTCGTGTACGGGCGCCCTTCGATGCGCATGGCGGCAGTACCGCGGCGCCCGCCCAGAAGCACATCAACGATCGAGTAGATCAGGCTGCTGTCAACCGTGAGCAGGCCGTAATTGTCCCATTCCTCGGCCCGGAACACGGTCAGCATGGCGGGCAGCGGGATCGAGTTCAGATAGTCGCCGAAGCGGATCGACGTGACGTTGTCCAGCGAGACTTCGATATTGTCGGAGGTGAAATTGCGCAGCGACGTCGACATCAACCGCACCAGACGGTCGAAGATGAT
>CAZZKF010000014.1:10806-22121 GCA_964654995.1 uncultured Alphaproteobacteria bacterium
AGGTGAAATTGCGCAGCGACGTCGACATCAACCGCACCAGACGGTCGAAGATGATTTCGAGCATCGGCAGGCGCTCGTAGGACACCAGCGCACTGTTGACGATCGCCTGAATGCCCGACTTGGCGCCGTCATCGCCGTCGGCGCCGTCGAATCCGAGGAGCGAGTCGATTTCGTCCTGGTTGAGAACCCGGGCCGAGCCTACCTCGTCGGCCAGATCATCGGTTTCATCGCCGTCGCCGTCACCGCCACCGTCGGCTTCAGCCATGGCCGCCCATTCGGCGGCCACCGCCTCGTCGTCGATTTCGCCGGACTCGGCCTCGCCCTCGACCTGACTTTCGTTTTCCGGTTCGTCTGCCATCACCCAAAGCCCTAAGCAGCCGGCCTTACTGGACCAGCATTTCCCGGAACAGGACGTCGTTCACGCGGGCCGGATGGACGGCCGCATTGACCCGGGTCAGCAGCTCCTCCTTGAGACGAAACAGCCCCGCCGACCCGTTCAGGTCCTCGAGCCGCAACTCACGCAGGTAGACCTGGAAATTATCGACGATACGAGGCATCAGGGCCTCCAGCCGGTCCAGCGCATCCTTGTCGGTGAGCTCCAGAGACACCTTCATCTTCAGATAGTTGGCGCTGCGCCCACTGGCATTCAGCGTGACCAGGATTTCCGGCAGGTCGAAGAAGACGACGTCATCGATGTCGGCCTCCTCAGGCGCCTGCTCGGCGACCTCGGCACCGTCTTCGCCGTGACCGCCCAAAAGCCCGAAATAAAAGGCGGCGCCGACACCCAGGCCGATCACCAGCAGCGGAACGGCACCGAACAGAACCAGTTGCTTGCCACTCAACCGCTTCTTTTTCGGCTCGTCTTCGCCGTCCTCCTCGCCGTCTTCCTCGTCTTCGAGCGACTCGCGTTCGTCTTTTTCGTCGACCATCACCGGTTTCCCCGTAAACCCCGGCCTGGCGGGGGTTCTCCCACGGCCCGAGGCCGTCTCATGGCAAGGTAAGCGGCGTTGGTTAACAACTGGTTGAAATGGCGTCCGAACGCCGCTGTCCGGGGCCATCCAGGCGGCAATTTCTGCCGGGCAAGGGCTTCCCCCTGCCCGGCCCGGATCCGGCATCAAGGCAGCCAGGACCCCGTAAGGCCTTGAAATACAAGAGGCCGAAAGGTGGCATGCCTTGTGCAAGACCGGTAGCGGCAGACCACAGTGACCAGAACGGAGCTCGGTGCAATGGATAATACCATTTACGTGGGATTGTCATATCAGATGGCGCTACGGCGCAATCTCGACATCGTCGCCAACAATGTCGCCAATCTCAACACCACGGCCTTCAAGGCCGAAAGCGCCCTGTTTCGCCAGTTTCCGCAGAACACCCCCGGTGCCGGCCCGGGTCAGCCCGGGCTCAGCCTGGTTCAGGATTTCGGTGTCGCCCGCGACCTTTCGGAGGGCGAACTGACGGTCACCGGCAATCCGCTGGATGTCGGCATTCGCGGCCCCGGCTTCTTTACCGTCGAAGGACCCGGCGGCGTGCCGCGCTACACCCGCAACGGTCATTTCCAGCTTGACGATCAGGGGCAGCTTGTCACCGGCAGCGGTTACCCGATCCTCGACCCGTCGGGACGGCCGATCCGTGTGGGCACCGGCGAGCAGGAGATCACCTTCGCCACCGACGGCACGATTTCGACGGCAAACGGTGTCGTCGGCCGCCTGGCCCTCGTCACCTTCGATGACGAACAGGCCATGCAGCGCCTCGGCGACGGGCTGCTGGCCACCGATCAGGCGCCGGTGCCGGCGACCGAGGCCGAAGTTCACCAGGGCATGCTGGAGCGCTCGAACGTCAAGGCCATCGTCGAGATGACCAAGATGATCGACATTCTGCGCAGCTACCAGTCCACAAACCGGCTGATGCAGGACTATCAGGACCTGCAGCGCCGTGCCGTGCAAAGGCTCGGCCAGTTCAACTGACGATCGCACAGATCGAGGCTAGAAAGGACCATCAGAGATGAGAGCACTCAGTACCGCAGCCACCGGCATGCTGGCGCAACAGCTCAATGTCGAGGTCATCTCCAACAACATCGCCAACATGAACACCACCGGCTACAAGCGTCAGCGCGCCGAATTTCAGGACCTTCTCTATCAGGAGGTCGTGCGCATGGGCGCCAATTCGTCGGATCAGGGCACCATCGTGCCGTCCGGCGTCCAGGTCGGCACCGGGGTCAAGACCGCCGGCGTCTACCGCATCTCGACCCAGGGCAACCTGGTCGAGACCGGAAACTCCTTCGACCTGGCGATCCAGGGCAAAGGGTTCTTCCGGGTTCAGCTTCCCAGCGGCGATTTCGCCTATACCCGGGCGGGATCCTTTCAGGTTAACGGAACCGGCCAGTTGGTGACCGCCAAGGGCTATGTCGTCGAGCCGGCGATCACCATTCCGATCGACGCCACCAAGGTCAGCATCAACCGCTCGGGCGAGGTCGAGGTGGCGCTTGACGGTCAGGTCAATGGCCAGATTGTCGGCCAGCTCGATCTCACCACCTTTTTCAACGATGCCGGCCTGAAGGCGATCGGCGACAGCCTGTTCCTCGAGACCCCGGCGTCGGGTCCGCCCACCGTGGGCATTCCCGATACCGTCGGCTTTGGCTCGATCGCGCAAGGGTTTCTGGAGACCGCCAATGTCAACCCGGTCCAGGAAATCACCGATCTGATCACCGCCCAGCGGGCCTATGAGATGAACTCGCGGGTGATCACCACCGCCGACGAGATGCTCCAGGTGACCAACAACCTGAGATAACGCCGACACCCGCGTGATATCCGGAACTCCGCAAGACACGCACAAAGGATGAAACCGATGACCCGATCGAAAACAACCGCCAGTCTGAAAACCACCGTATGGCTGTGCGCCCTTCTCTTCGCGGGGCTGAGTGCGGTGGCGGCGCGGGCCGCGGCGCCGGCGGTGCATCTCAAGGAGCGGATCGTGGTCCGCGATTCCATCGTCACGCTGGGCGACATGTTCGACGGCGCCGGTGCCGCCGCGTCGCTGACCGTCACCACCGCCCCGGCACCGGGCCAGCGCAAGACCGTCGCCACCGCCGACATCCAGCGGCTTTTGCAGCGCAACGGGCTGACCTGGGATTTCCCGCCGCGCACCCGCGGCATCGCCATCGAGCGGGCCGGCCGCCGGGTCACGGCCGCCGACCTTGCCGCGCTGATTGCCGAGACGCTGCGCCGACAGGGCCAGCCGGAGCGCAAGGTGTCGCTCTCCAATCCCAATCTGACCCTGTTTCTGCCGGTGGGCAGCGATGCTCGCGTGAGCGTCAAGGAGCTTGACTTTGCCGCCGACCGCGGCCGTTTCACGGCCTTGCTCGCAGTTCCGGACGACCGCGGCACGACAACGTTGCGGGTCACCGGGCGGGCGGTGCGGACGCTGCGCCTGCCGATCCTGCGCACTGCAAAGAACCGCGGCGAAGTGATCCGCAAAGGCGATATCGGCTGGATCGAGGTCGCCAGCGGTCGGATCGCCGGCAATATCGCCACCGATATCGACCAGCTCGTCGGCCTCGCCGCGCGCCGCCGCCTGCAGGCCGACAGCCCGGTGCGCCTGAGCGATGTGGCGCCACCCGTCGTTGTCGCCAAGGGATCGCTGGTGACCATGGTGGTGGCAACACCGATGCTGACGCTCACCGCCACCGGCCGGGCGCTGGAGAACGGCGCCGCCGGCGAGACCATCCAGGTCCGCAATACCAACAGCAAGGCCACCATCGAGGCGATCGTCGTCTCGCCCAGCGAGGTTCGGGTGCCGGTGGGAGCGCGGCTGGTTACGGCCGCCCGCTAGGCCCCCTCGCTGGTGTGCTTGCGCGCTCAGTTATGCCTTTGAAAAAGGAATGTTAGTCGCCATGACCTATGTACCCAGACCCATACCTGTTGTTGCCGCCCTGCTTCTCGCCACCCTGCTTTCCGGTTGCGGCACATTCGACCGCATCAAGCGGATCGGCAAGGCCCCCGATCTGACGCCGATCAAGAACGTCGTCGATCAGCGCAACTATACGCCGGTGACGCTGCCGATGCCGGCGCCCGACAAGGCCGTGCATCAACCCAATTCGCTGTGGCGGTCGGGGGCGCGCCAGTTCTTCGAGGATCAGCGCGCGGCGCGCGTCGGCGACATCCTGACCGTGTTCATCAACATCGCCGACGAGGCCAAGCTGAACAACACCACGACCCGGTCGCGCACCAGTTCCGACAAGGCCGACCTGAGCAAGTTCCTTGGACTTGAAAGCAAGCTCGCCGACGTGCTGCCCAACGCCGTGAGCCCCAGCGACCTGACCTCGTTCGGCAGCACCTCGACGACCGCCGGCAAGGGCAAGGTCGATCGCAAGGAAGACATCAGGCTGACCATCGCCGCCATCGTCACCCAGGTCCTGCCGAACGGCAATCTGGTGATTCAGGGGCGCCAGGAGGTGCGGGTCAATTTCGAGCGCCGCGACCTGACCATCACCGGCGTCGTGCGGCCCGAGGACATCACCGCCGCCAACACCATCAATCATACCCAGATCGCCGAAGCGCGGATCTCCTACGGCGGCACCGGACAATTGACCGATGTCCAGCAGCCGCGTTACGGACAGCAGCTTTTCGACGTGATCTTCCCGTTCTAGGTCCTGCCTGCCAGTTCCTGCCCGCCCGACACCGCCCATGTTCCGGCTCCGACCATCTGATGGTCGGGGCCGGGACCGGCCGCGTCCTAAGTCCCGGCCTGCTCACGATCGACGATCATCGCCGAAAACGCGGCTTGCGTGACCACCTGCCCGGCGACCCGGGCGGTTCCCTTGAATTTCCATACCGTGCGCCGGCTGTGTTCCTTGGTGATTTCAAGGTGCAGCACGTCGCCCGGCACCACCGGCTTGCGGAACCGGGCGTCGCTGATCGTCATGAAATAGACCAGCTTGTCGCGCGCCTCATCGCCCATCGACAGCGCCGCCAGCACCGCCGCGGTCTGGGCCATGGCTTCGACAATCAGCACACCGGGCATCACCGGATGGCCGGGAAAATGACCCTGGAAGAAGGGTTCGTTGATGGTGACGTTCTTGATCCCCACCGCCGATTCACCGGCCTGCACGTCAACCACCCGATCGATCAGCAGCATCGGATAGCGGTGCGGGATCAGATCGACAATGCGCGCGATCTCGACGGTTTCGAGGCCGCTGTCCATGGGCGACTCGCTCATCGTTCACTGGTCCTTGCGGCGGCTCCGGCCCGGCACGGCCGGCGCCTCGGCACCCTGCGCCCGAGAAAGATCGCCTACTGCGTGGTCGGCAATTCGACCTTGACGCTGGGCAGGCGGCGATCCAGTTCCTCGATCACCGTCGTGGTGATATCCAGCCCCGGGGCCTGCAGAACGATCTGCGACTTATCCACGATGAGCGTGATCTTTCGCTTGTCCATGATCTCCTGCAAGACCGGCACCAGGGCGCGCTGCAACTGGTTCATCGCCTGACGCAAGGCCAGCTCGAGCTGGCGGCGTTTTTCCTGGGCCAGACGCTGGGCCGCCTGCACCTTCTGCTGATAGGCCCGGCCCTTGGCCTGGAACGCCTCGGGCGCCAGAATCGCCTGCTGGCGCTTGAGTTCCTCGCCTTCGGCGCGCAGGCTGTCCTCTTCCTTCTGCATTTCCGCCTGGAATTTCGAGCGCAGGGCATCGATCTGCACCTGGATGTCCCGGCCAGCCAGCGACGTTCTCTGGATGTGCTGGGTATCGATGACGGCGATCACCGCCTTCGGAATCTCCTGTCCGAACGCCATCGGCATTGCAACGAGCAGGACGACGACGGCTGCGACGGCCGGAAAATATCTCTTCATGTCCAATACCACCCTTTAGAAGGTTGTTCCGATGTTGAATTGAAAGAATTGGGTCTTGTCGAATGGTTCTTTAACGATTGCCTTGGCAAAGTCAAACCGTATCGGCCCGAACGGCGAGCGCCAGGCAATGCTGATCCCGGTGGATACGCGCGGCTTGCCGGTGGCGAGAACGCCGAACTGGCTTTCGCTTTCCGTGATGTCCAGCTTGCCGAGAGAACCAAAATCGACAAACGCACTGGTCTTGATGCCAAACTCCTTGGCCTTGCCGATCGGAATCAGAACGGCGACGGTTCCGTTATACATCCTATTGCCGCCCAGGGCATCAAGAGTGACCGGATCGCGTGGCCCGAGGCCGGCGATATTGAAGCCGCGAATCCGCGGATTGCCGAGGAAAAACCGGTCGTTGATCCGAACCCCTTGATTGATGCCGAAAATCCACCCCTCTTCGAGCGAGAAGTTGAAGATCCAGTCATCGAGGAACGGCAGCGGATGGTAGAAATCATAGGTCAACTGGCTGCGCAGATAGCGCACGTTGCCGCCCAGGCCGGCGAAGTCCTGCGACCACACCAGCCGATAGCCACGGGTCGGATCCAGCCGGTCATCCCGGTTGTCATAGAACAGGCTGTAGCCAACCTGCGAGGTGGTGAAGTTGCCGACCGCCGCGCGCACGAACGGCGAGGCGAAGAAGCTGACGTTGGTCAACTGGTCGATCCGGAAGGTATAGCGGGTCGCCATGCCGAGAAATTCGGTGATCGGGAAGACGGTGCGCAGCGACCCGCCCGCCGACTTCTGGTCGAACGAGGCCTGGCGCTGGAAGTCGAGGCGGCGGGCGAACAGATCGAAGCCGGCGGCCAGATTGCGGCCCATGAACCGCGGCTCGGTGAAGCCCAGGTCAACCTGCTGGCGGCGGCGCGAAACGCTGAGCGCCAGGCGCAGGTCCTGGCCGCGGCCGAGCAGATTGCGCTCGCGGATGCTGATCTCGCCGATGATGTTGTCGACGCTGGAGAAGCCGGCGCCGATGCTGAGCTCGCCGGTCGCCTGTTCCTCGACGGTGACATCGATGACCGTGCGGTCGGGCTTGCTGCCGACCGTTTCCTCGATCGTGACATCCTTGAAAAAGCCCAATGCCCGGATGCGCGTGCGTGAACGGCGCAGCTTGGCGGTATTGAACGCATCGCCTTCGACCAGACGGAATTCGCGGCGGATCACCCGGTCGAGGGTGCGCGAATTGCCGTGAATGTTGATCCGCTCGACATAGACCCGCGGCGCCTCGAGAATGCGGTAAGTGATATCCAGCAGGTGCTTTTCGCGGTCGCGTTTCACCCGCGGCCGGATATTGACAAAGGCGTAGCCCTGCAGGCCGGCGGCCTCGGTCAGGGCTTCGATGGTGTCGTCGATGTTCTTGGCGTTGTAGCGCTTGCCGACCCGGTTCTTGATCAGCGGCTGCAGTGTCTTCGGGTTGAGGTCGCGGATCTGGCTTTCGATGCGCACCGCGCCGATGCGATAGATCTCGCCTTCTTCCAGGGTAATCGTGATGAAGAAGTCGCGCCGGTCCGGGGTCAGTTCAGCGACCGCCGAAATCACCCGGAAATCGGCATAGCCGCGCTGGATATAGTGCTGGCGCAAAAGCTCGCGGTCGAAGGCCAGGCGATCCGGATCATAGGTGTCGTTGGAGGTCAGGAACCGCCACCATCGGCGCTCCTTGGTGGCCACCACGTCGCGCAGATCGCCGTCCGAGAAATCGTGGTTGCCGATAAAATTGATGCGCCGCACACCGGATTTCGGGCCTTCGTTGATTTCATAGACCAGGTCGACACGGTTTTGCGGCAGGCGAATGATCTTCGGCTCGATGGTGGCGGCGAACCGGCCGGAGCGGCGATACAGCTCGATCATCCGCTGCACGTCGCTGCGCACCTTGGCCCGGGTGTAGACGACGCGGGGGCGCAACTGCGCCTCTTCCAGCAGATCGTCTTCCTTGAGCTGCTTGTTGCCCTCCAGCACGACGCGGTTGATGATCGGGTTCTCGACCACGGTCACGGTGACCACGTTGCCCTCGCGGCGAATGGTCACGTCGGCGAACAGGCCGGTGGCGAACAGGGCCTTGAGCGACCGATCGACATACTCGGGGGCATAAACGTCGCCGGGCCGGACCAGCATGTAGGAGCGGATGGTCTCGGCCTCGATGCGCTGATTGCCCTCGACCCGGATCTCGGCGATCGTCGGCGGCGACGCCTGCGCGGCTGCCGGAGTCGGCGCTGCAACGCTCAGCACGCCTCCCCACACCATCAACAGGATCGGGAAAATACGCCGGACAGCGGTCCTTCTACGCCAAGGTCGGATCAGCCGCAACACCTGAAGCCCGTGTGTGTCTAAAACAGGTTCGACAGAAATTCGAACACCTGAAGACGCTGAAGGTCCTGCCAGGTGACAAAAATCGTCAGCGTCAGCACCGCCGCCAACCCGATCCGAAAGCCGTATTCCTGCACCCTCTCCCCCAGGGGCTTTCCGCGGATCGCCTCAACGACATAGAACAGAAGATGGCCGCCGTCCAGCATCGGAATGGGAAAAAGATTGATCAGGCCGAGATTGATCGACAACAACGCCATGAAATTGACCAGGCTGACGATCCCGGCCTCGGCCGCCTGGCCCGAGAGCTGGGCGATCAGCAGCGGCCCGCCCAGTTCCTCGGCCGAGCGCAGACCGACGATCATCTGCCCCAGATAGCGGAGAATCTGCCCCATCAGGTGGAACGTCTCGCCGGTCGCCGCGACAATCGCCTCGAGCGGCCCGCGCTCGATCAGCTCGAGCCCGGCCGCGGCAATGCCCAGCCGGCCGATACTGCGTTCCTGGCCGAAGTTGTCGCGCGCCACGACCCGCTGCGGGACCGCGTGGATGACCACTGTCTGCCCGTTGCGCTCGACCGAAAACGCCAGCTCACGGCCGGCGGCATTGCGAACGATGTCCTGGATTTCCTCGAACCGGGTGATTTTCCGGCCGTCGATCCCGGTGATCACGTCATCGACCTGGAAGCCGGCGACGGCGGCTGCACTGTCGGGCTGCACCAGACCCACCTTCGGCGCCAGATAGGGCTGCCCGACAAAGGCGAACAGGCCGGCCAGCACGACAATCGCAAACAGCAGGTTGGCGATCGGGCCGGCGGCGACGATCGCCGTTCTCTGGCCCAGGCGCTTGTGATGGAAGGAGACCGCCTTGTCTTCCTCGCTCATCTCCTCGAGCGCATCTCCCGGGGTGCTGGCGACGGTATCGTCGCCGAAGAACTTGACGTAGCCGCCAAGCGGGATCCAGCCGATCTTCCAGCGGGTGCCGTGGCGGTCGCTCCAGCCATAGATCTCGCGGCCGAAGCCGATGGAAAAGACATCGACCCGCACGCCATTGCGCCGCGCCACCCAGAAATGGCCGAGCTCGTGCACGAAGACGAGCACCGTGAACACGATCACGAACATCAGAGCGCTCATGGGCCAGCCCCCGTCCCCGGCCGGCAGTTTCCAGGTTTTTCAGGCAACGAGTTCCTCCGCGATGCTGCGCGCTTCCGTGTCTGCCGCATAGACGTCTTCCAGGCACTCGAGCGGCCCTCCCGAGGCGCGCTCCAGCGTCTCTTCGACGATCCGTGCGATGTCGAGGAATCCGATCCGCCGCGACAGAAAGCCGTGAACCGCCACCTCGTTTGCGGCGTTGAGGATAGTAGGGGCGACCCCGCCGGTTTTCAAGGCTTCGCGTGCCAGGGCAATGGCCGGGAAGCGTTCCATGTCGGGCGGCTCGAACGAAAGCGTGCCGATCTGCCCGAGATCGAGGCGCGGAGCGGGTGCGGGAATCCGTCGCGGCCAGCCGAGCGCATAGGCGATCGGCGTGCGCATGTCGGGCGAGCCGAGCTGCGCCAGCACCGAGCCGTCGACATAGGCGACCATGGAATGAACCACCGACTGGGGATGCACCAGGATCTCGATCTGGTCGGCTTCCAGCGGAAACAGGTGGTAGGCCTCGATCAGCTCCAGCCCCTTGTTCATCATGGTTGCCGAATCGATCGATATCTTGGCGCCCATGTCCCAGTTGGGATGACGCACCGCCTGCTCCGGCGTGACCTCGGCCATTTTCTCCCGGCTCCAGGTGCGGAACGGTCCGCCGGAGGCAGTGAGGATGATCTTTTCGATCGCCTCGATACGGTCGAAATCGAAGACCTGGAAAATCGCGTTGTGCTCGGAATCGACCGGCAGCAGGGTGGCGCCGCTGGCGCCGACCTCGCGGATCAGCAGCGCCCCGCTGCACACCAGGCATTCCTTGTTGGCGAGCGCCACCACCCGGCCGCAGCGAATGGCCTCCAGCGTCGGGCGCAGGCCGGCGGCACCGACAATCGCCGCCATCACCCAGTCGGCCGGGCGCGCCGCCGCCTCGATTAGGGCCTCGGGTCCGGCTGCCACCTCGGTGCCGGTGCCGGCAAGCCCGGCCTTGAGCGCCCCAAAGAGCGCCGGATCGCCGATCACCGCCAAGCGCGGGTGCAGCCGCCGGGCCTGCTCGATCAGCAGATCGACATTGCGGTTGGCGGTGATCGCCTCAACCGCATAGGCATTCGGGTCGCGCTCGATGAGGTCGAGGGTGTTGCAGCCGACCGATCCGGTCGAGCCCAGAATCGTCACACGCCGTGGTTGGGCCACATCACGGGCCGTCTTGATTTGCACGCGCTCTTATCCCCCGTTGTGCCAGACCAGCCACAAGGCGGCGGCCGGGGCCACGAAAAACAGGCTGTCCACCCGGTCCAGGATACCGCCGTGCCCCGGGATCAGGGCGCCGCTGTCCTTGGCACCGAAGGTTCGTTTTACCGCGGATTCGGCCAAATCGCCAAGCTGCCCGACGATCGACAGCGCAAGCGCCACCGAAATCAGCGTTGCCGCCGGACCGAAATCGAGAAACGGCACCGCCGCAGCGCCGACCGCCGCGGCCCCGAAAAGACCGCCCACGGCTCCGGCCCAGGTCTTGTTGGGACTGATCGATGGTGCCAGCTTCGGGCCCTTGAGCCATTTGCCGAAAACAAAGGCGGCACTGTCCGAGGCCCAGACCAGCGCCAGCAGAAACACGATGATGCCGGCCCCCGACTCGCTGCGCAGCCACAACAAGGAGAGCAGCGGCACACCAATGTAAAGCGGCGCCAGTGCCGCCCACAGCGGCGAATGACGCCCGGCCAGCGCCCAGGTCACCGCCACCGCCATCCCGGCGAGCAACGCCAGCGCCGCCACGCCGTAGCCCCCGAGCGCCGCCAGCAGCAGCGCGCCGAGCACGAACGGCATCTGCACCAGCGCCGCCTGACGGGCCGCATCAGCAGCCGTCAGACGGCCCCATTCATAGAGCGCCACGGCCCCGACCAGAGCCAGAAGCCCGGCATAGACCGCGCCCCCCAGCCACACCAGCAGCAGCACCGCCGGCGCCAGAAGCACCGCGGACAAAAAGCGCAGCCGCAACCCT
>CAZZKF010000014.1:22221-25575 GCA_964654995.1 uncultured Alphaproteobacteria bacterium
CAGCAGCACCGCCGGCGCCAGAAGCACCGCGGACAAAAAGCGCAGCCGCAACCCTGATCCCGGTTTCGCCACCGACACGCCAGGCTCGCCTTCAGCCACGCGAGGCTCCGTAGCGCCGCTCGCGCGAATGAAATTCCTCGATCGCCCGCATCAGGCTGTCGCGGTCGAAATCCGGCCAGTAGATGTCGAGGAACACCAGCTCGGCGTACGCTGACTGCCACAACAGGAAATTGCTCAGCCGCTTCTCGCCGCTGGTGCGAATGATCAGGTCCGGATCGGGCACGCCGGCGGTATAGAGATAGCGCGAGAACAGGGCTTCATCGACCTCTTCGGGGCGGATGCGGCCGGCCACGGCATCCGCCGCAATGCGCCGCGCCGCCTGGACGATCTCCGACTGCGCCCCGTAATTCAGCGCAATGATCAGCGACATCGCCTGGTTGGCCCGGGTGCGGCCCTCGGCCTCATCGATCAGGGCAATGATGTCGGGGGCCAGCGGCGCCCGGTCACCGATGAACGAGATGCGAATGTCGTTTTTGTGCAGCTCCTCGATTTCGCGCCGCAGATAGACCCGCAGGAGCGCCATCAGATCGTCGACTTCCTCGGCCGGCCGGGTCCAGTTCTCCGAGGAAAAGGCATAGAGCGTCAGATAGGCGACCCCCATTTCGCGACACGCCCGAACCGTCTTGCGCACCGCCTCGGCGCCGCGCCGGTGGCCGGCGATCCGCGGCAGATTGCGGGCTCGCGCCCAGCGCCCGTTGCCATCCATAATGATCGCGATGTGGCGAGGCGCCGGCGCCGTCTGATGTTCGGTCTGCGCGCTCAGCATGGCCTCAAACCTGCAGGATCTCCCGCTCCTTTTCGGCGAACGCGGCATCGATGTCGCGGATGTGGGCGTCGGTCATCTCCTGGATCTCGTCGGCCCACATCTTGTGTTCGTCCTGGCTCATGCGCCCTTCCTTTTCCATGCGCTTGAGCATCTCCATGCCGTCGCGGCGCACGTTGCGCACGGCAACCCGGGCCTGTTCGGCATATTTGGCGGCGATTTTCGAAAGCTCGATGCGGCGTTCCTCGTTGAGTTCGGGGATCGGCACCCGGATCAACTGGCCGTCAACCATCGGGTTGAGGCCGAGGTCGGCGGTGCGGATCGCCTTCTCGACGGCGCTCACCATGGTCTTGTCCCAGACCTGAACCGACAGCATCCGCGGCTCCGGCACGCTGATGGTGCCGACCTGATTGAGCGGCATCTGGGTGCCGTAGGCCTCGACCGTGATCGGCTCCAAGAGGCTGACCGAGGCGCGGCCCGTGCGCAGGCCGCCGAACTCGCGGCGCAGCGCCTCAAGCGCGCCGTTCATCCGCCGCTCGATATCCTTGAGGTCCGGGTCTTCACCCATGCTCATCCCCCCCTTCTCTGATCACCGTACAACGGCCCTGGCCAAGAATGACGTCGAGCAAGGCGCCGTCCTGTTGCGCGGAAAACACCAGAATCGGGATTCCGTTCTCCCGCGCCACGGCGATCGCCGAGGCGTCCATGACCTTCAGGTCCCTGGATAATACATCAAGATAGCTCAATTGCTCATAGCGTTCCGCACCGGCGTGGGTCTTCGGGTCGGCCGAATAGACGCCGTCCACCTGGGTCGCCTTGAGCAGGGCTTCGCACTGCATTTCGGCGGCCCGGAGCGCCGCCGCCGTATCGGTGGTGAAAAACGGGTTGCCGGTGCCGGCGGCAAAAATCACCACCCGCCCCTTCTCCAGATGGCGCATGGCGCGCCGGCGGATATAGGGCTCGCAGACGCTGGCCATGGGAATTGCCGAGAGCACCCGGGTCGCGACGCCTTGCGCTTCCAGAACGCTTTGCAGCGCCAGGCCGTTCATCACGGTGGCCAGCATGCCGATGTAATCGGCCGAGGCCCGGTCCATGCCCTCGGCCGCGCCCGAAAGCCCGCGGAAGATATTGCCGCCGCCGATCACCACGCAGATCTGGACATCGGCGGCCACCACCTGGGCGATCTCGCGGGCCATGCGGCGCACCGTCTTGAGGTCGATGCCATAGCCCTGATCGCCCATCAGGGCCTCGCCCGACAGCTTCAGCAGCACGCGGCGATATTTGGGTCGTGTCGCCATCACCAACCTCGGTCGGCCAGAATCAGGTTATCCCGAGCGCCCCGAAGGGCGCCGCCAAGGCGCGGGGCCAGCCACACCATACAGCAGGCCACGTGCGACCGCGACCCCCGGATCATCACCGCCCGACGGTCCAGCCCGGCGCCGCAACCATTGGCGCTCAGGACCCGACGGCGGCGGCCACCTCGGCGGCGAAATCGCTTTGCTCGCGCTCGATCCCCTCGCCCAGACGGAAGCGCACGAAACCGCTCACCGCAACCTCGGTGCCCAGGTCTTCCGCCGCCTGCTCCAGCACCCTGGAGACCCGCGTCTCGCCGTCGATGACCCAGGTTTGACAGGTCAGAACCGCATCCTCGAAGAACTTGCGCAGACGCCCCTCGACCATTTTCTCGATGACATGGTCGGGGCGGCCGGATTCGCGGGCCTGCTGGGTGAGCACCTCGCGCTCACGGGCAACGACATCCGGGTCGAGATCCTCGACCGAAACCGCCTGCGGGCCGCTGGCCGCAATATGCATCGCCAGCTGCTTGCCCAGGGTCTCCAGCTTCGCCGGATCGGCGCTCGACTCGAGGCCGACCAGAACCCCGATCTTGCCGAGCTCGGGGGTCACCGCATTGTGCACATAGCTGGCGACGATGCCGGCATTCACGCTGACCGCGGCGCTGCGCCGAAGCTGGATGTTCTCGCCGATGGTGGCGATCAAATGGGTGATTTCCTCCTCGACCGTCCGGTCGGTGCCGGGATAGCCGCTTTTCAGGATCGCATCCAGATCGCCGTCGTTGGCCAGCGCCAGTTCGGCGGCGGTCTTCACGAAGGCCTGGAAGTCGGCGTTGCGGGCGACGAAATCGGTTTCCGAATTGACCTCGACCATGGCCCCGGCGACGCCGTTGACGGCCAGCCCGACAAGCCCTTCGGCCGCCACCCGGCCGGCCTTCTTGGCGGCCGCGGCAAGGCCCTTGGTGCGCAGCCAGTCGATCGCCGCCTCGATGTCGCCGTCGGTTTCCACCAGCGCCTTCTTGCAGTCCATCATGCCGGCGCCCGATTTGCCGCGAAGTTCCTTGACCAAAGCAGCCGTAATCTCAGCCATGGTTATACCTCTGCATTAAAGTGTCTCAGCATCCCGCTGAAAAACTTGATAAATCCAATCTTCAAGACACACCGAAAAGGATCAGCTTGCAGCCGCCGGCGGGGCCTCGGACTCAGCCTTTGACTCCGCACTCTCGGGCTCGGATTCGG
>CAZZKF010000014.1:25675-45539 GCA_964654995.1 uncultured Alphaproteobacteria bacterium
GCATCGTCGCCGGCGCTGCCATCCGCCTCCGGCGCCGGCGCATCAGCGGCGGGCTCGGCAACGGCCTCGGCGGGTGCCGCCTTCTCTTCGGAAACGGTTGCGGCGGCATCGCCGTCCTCAGTCCCGGCGGCCGCCGGTTCGCCGGCGCCATCGCCGGCCGACGCCGCGGCTTCCGGCTCGGGCAGGGCTTCGGCCACCGGAGCTTCCGCCTCGCCGAGATCGACGCCCTGGGCCGCCAGTTCCTTCTCGAGCCCGTCGAGCACCGCCAGGCACACCAGATCGCAATAGAGATTGATGGCGCGCAGCGCGTCGTCATTGCCGGGGATCGGATAATCGATCCCGTCCGGGTTGGAATTGGTGTCCAGCACCGCGACGATGGGGATGCCGAGCTTGCGGGCTTCGGCCACCGCGATCGCTTCCTTGTTGGTGTCGATGATGAACACGATGTCCGGAAGGCCGCCCATGTCCTTGATGCCGCCCAGCGAGCGTTCCAGCTTGTCGCGCTCGCGGGTGAGCTGAAGCAGCTCCTTCTTGGTCAGCCCCGCCTGTTCGGCCTCGATGGTTTCCTCGAGCCGGCGCAGCCGCTTGATCGATTCCGAGATCGTCGACCAGTTGGTCAGCATGCCGCCGAGCCAGCGGTGGTTGACGTAATACTGACCGCAGCGCCGGGCGGCCTCGGCCACCGGCGCCGAGGCCTGACGCTTGGTGCCGACGAACAGCACGCGGCCACCTTCGGCGGCTACGTCACGGATGACCTCGAGCGCCCGATAGAGCAGCGGCACCGTGATCGACAGATCGATGATATGGATCTTGTTGCGAATGCCGAAGATGTACTGGGACATCTTCGGATTCCAGCGGTGGGTCTGATGACCGAAATGAACGCCGGCCTCGAGAAGCTGGCGCATGGTAAAGGTGGGCATCACCATGCCGGGTATCCTTTCTCCGGTTGAACCTCCGCCGGACTGTGGTCGGCGCGGACGCCGACACCGGAGCGACGAAGCGGATGCATCCCGCCCGCCGCATGTCCAGCGTGTGAAATCAAGGGCGTCTTAGCGGGTACGCGCCCGGCTTTCAAGCACAAAGTGGCGAACGGCCGCGACGGCCCTGCGCGTCAGGGTTTCATCACCGCATCGACCGGCGCTTCGGTGGTCGCATAGCCGGCCTCGGGGCCGATGCACAGGTAAAGGGTCTCGCCCCGCGTCTCGATCCACGGCAGGATCGGCGCGATTGGCCGCCTGCCCGCCATCTCCAGGGCCTCCTCGACGGTCCGGCTTTCGGCCAGCTGCTCGAGGTTGAGCCGCGTAGGGAACACCACGGTGAGCTCGCCGGCAGCCGCCGCCGCGAGGGCGCGTTCAGGCGTGATCCACACCGAATCGACCGATTCCGAGCCATCGTGAACCGCCAGTTGCTCCGATGGCACGGCGGCCAGGAAAAACAGCGTATCGAACCGCTTGGGCATCGCTTCCGGCGTGATCCAGTGGGAAAAGACGACCAGGCAGTCGCCGGCCAGCTCGAGGTCTTCGCGCACCGCCAGGGTCGCCAGATCGATGCGCCCGGCGAGCAGATCGGCCCGGTACTGCAAGTCCAACTCGGCAAGCCGCGCCCCATCGAGAAAAACGTCGCTGCCGCGCGGGCGGGCCAGCAGGATGCCGCATTCCTCGAACGCCTCGCGGATGGCGGCGATGCGAAAGGCGAGCGCGTCGGGGGCCAGTCCCTCGGCGCCGCGGCACAGGGCACCCAGCGCCGGGGCGCGATCGGGCTCATCGACCTTGCCGCCCGGGAACACCAGCGCGCCGGAGGCAAAATCGATGCGGTGATGGCGCTTGACCATGAACACCTCGAGGCCGTCTGTGCCGTCGCGCAACAACAGAACGGTGGCCGCGGGGCGCGGCGGACTGGGGGTCTGTTCGCTCATATCGTGGTTGGCACCTTCAATGGATCAGACTTCGTGGGCTTCGATGACGCCGGGGATGGCCTGAACGGCATCGAGAACCCGCGGGGTTATGGCATAGCGCTCAGGCAAGGCGATTTCAACTTCGCGGGCGCCCGCGTCCAGCACGAGGACCAGGCTGACCAGCCCTTTTCGCCCCTTGTTGCGATCCAGAATGTCGCGGATCGCCGGCAAGGGCGCAGCATCGTCGACGCGGATCGACAGCCCGGTGCCGGCATTCGCCACCACCTCGTCCAATGGCCGCATGCCCTGGGCGATCAGGCGCGGGGTATCACCTTCCTCAAGCCGGGCATCGACCGAGACCACGACCATGCGGTTGACTTCCAGGAAGCTGCGCGCGGCGCTCAGGACTTCCGAAAACACCGTGACCTCGAAGCGGCCCGACGGGTCCGACATCTCGACAAAGGCAAAGGGATTGCCCCTGGCCGACTTGCGTTCCTGAATGCGCGAGATGACGCCGGCGAGGCGATAGCGGCTGCCGCCCTTGGCCAGGCGCTCCGCCAGTTCGGCGCTCGGCACGATGCGCTCCTGCTCGAGCGCCCGGGCGAACCCGTCGAGGGGGTGGCCGGTGAGGTAGAAGCCGATCGCCTCGAACTCATATTCAAGCCGCTCGATCGGCGTCCAGTCGGGCGTCTCGGGAAGGCTCGGGCGATCCGAGACCGTGGCCTCGCCGAACAGGCTGACCTGGCGCGATTCACGCTCGGCGGCGCGGGCCGCGGCATGGCCCAGAAGCTGCTCGATATTGGCAAACACCCGGGCGCGGTTGCGACACAGGGCATCGAACGCGCCGGCCTTGACCAGATTCTCGATCTGGCGCTTGTTGATGACGCGGGGGTCGATGCGCTCGGCGAAATCGAAGATGTCACGAAACGGCCCGCCCGAGGCCCGGGTCGCGACCACCGCCTCCATGGCGTGGCGCCCGACATTCTTGATCGCCGCCAGCGCATAGCGCACGGCAAGCACCGGAGCGCCCTCCCCGTCCTGCACCTCCTCGACGGCGAAATCGGGCTCCGAGCGGTTGATGTCGGGCGGCAACAGACGGATACCGAGGCGCTCCAGTTCGGCCCGGAAGATTGCCAGCCGGTCGGTGTTGCCGAGATCGAGCGTCATCGAAGCGGCCATGAACTCGACCGGATAATGGGCCTTCAGCCAGGCCGTCTGATAGGCCACCAGAGCATAGGCTGCGGCATGGCTCTTGTTGAAGCCGTAGCCGGCGAACTTGGCGACCAGATCGAAGATGAAGCTGGCCTGCCCGCGCTCGACACCGCGCTCGGTGGCGCCGGAGACGAAGCGCTCGCGCTGGGCATCCATTTCGGAGGCGATCTTCTTGCCCATGGCGCGGCGCAGCAGATCGGCCTCGCCCAGCGAATAGCCGGCGAGAACCTGGGCGATCTGCATCACCTGCTCCTGATAGATGATGACGCCGTAGGTCTCCTTGAGGATGTCGGTCAGCGATTCGTGCAGATAATCGGGCGTTTCCTCGCCGTGCTTGCGCTTGATGTAGGTCGGAATGTTGTCCATCGGCCCGGGGCGATACAGCGCGACGAGGGCGATGATGTCCTCGAAGCTGTCGGGCTTGAGCTTGCGCAGCACGTCGCGCATGCCGGAGCCTTCAAGCTGGAACACCCCGACCGAATCGCCGCGCCCCAGAAGCTCGAAGGTCCTGGCGTCATCGAGCGGCAGATGCGCGATATCGACCTCGATGCCGCGCCGGCGCACGAGCGCGCAGGCCCGGTCGATGATGGTCAGGGTCTTGAGGCCCAAAAAGTCGAATTTGACCAGACCCGCCTTTTCCACCCACTTCATGTTGAACTGGGTGACCGGCATGTCCGAGCGCGGATCGCGATAGAGCGGCACCAGCTCATCGAGGGGCCGGTCGCCGATCACCACACCGGCGGCATGGGTCGAGGCGTGGCGGTAAAGCCCTTCCAGTTTGAGCGCAATATCCAGCATGCGGGCGACCGCCGGGTCATGATCGCGCTCGTACCGAAGCCGCGGCTCGCCGGCGATGGCCTGGGCGAGAGTCACCGGATTGGCCGGATTGTTGGGCACCATCTTGCACAGACGGTCGACCTGGCCATAGGGCATTTCCAGCACCCGGCCGACATCGCGCATGACGGCGCGCGCCTGCAGCTTGCCGAAGGTGATGATCTGGGCGACCTGGGCGGCACCGTACTTGTCCTGAACGTAACGGATCACCAGATCGCGCTTGTCCTGACAGAAATCGATGTCGAAATCGGGCATCGAGACGCGCTCGGGGTTGAGGAATCGCTCGAACAGCAGGCCGAAGCGCAAGGGATCGAGCTCGGTGATGGTCAGCGCCCAGGCAACCACCGAGCCGGCGCCCGAACCGCGCCCCGGGCCGACCGGCACACCGTTGCCCTTGGCCCAACGGATGAAATCGGCAACGATCAGGAAATAGCCGGGAAAGCCCATCTGGTTGATGATCGCCAGCTCGTGCTCGAGCCGTTCGCGGTACGGCCGGGCCGCCGCCTCGCGGGCCGTCTCGTCCATCTCCGGCGTCCACACCTGGGCGGCCAGGCGCGCCTCAAGCCCGTCGCGGGCCTGGGCGGCGAGAATCTCCGCCTCGCTGCCGGCGCTGCTCTCCGCTCCCTCGGCGTAGCGCGGCAGGATGGGATCGCGCAGCGGCGCCATATAGGCGCAGCGCCGGGCCACCACCAGGGTATTCGCCACCGCTTCCGGCAGGTCGGCGAACAGGGCCTTCATCTCGGCCGCGGTCTTGAACCGGTGCTCGGGCGAGAGGCGACGGCGGTCGCCCTGGCTGACATAGGCCCCTTCGGCGATGCACAGCAGCGCATCATGGGCCTCGAACATCTCGGCGTCCGAGAAATAGACGTCATTGGTGGCCAGCAAGGGCACGTCGGCGTCATAGGCGAAATCGAGAAAGGCATCCTCGGTCGCCGCCTCTTCCGCCAGACCGTGGCGCATGATCTCGACATACAGGCGCCCGGGGAACAGCTCGGTGAGGCGATCAAACAGCTCGCGGGCGCGCACCTCGCGGCCTTGCAGAAGCAACCGCCCAAGGGGCCCCGGCGCGCCGCCGGTGAGCGCGATCAGCCCGCCGTTGAGCTCGGCCAGATCGTCGAGGCACACCTGCGGGCGCTCGTTGCCGGTTGTCTGCAGATGCGCCCGGCTCACCAGCTTGAGCAGATTGCGATAGCCCTCCTCGTTCTGGACCAGCAGGCCGATGGCCGCCGGCGGCGCCGGCGGGCCGTTGCCGTTGCCCTGATCGTCGTCGATGCCGAGCCCCAGGGAACAGCCGATGATCGGCTGCACGCCGGCGTCCGCCAGGGTGGTCGAGAATTCCAGCGCGCCGAACAGATTGTTGGTGTCGGTCACCGCGCAGGCCGGCATGTCGTGACGCTGGCACAGGGCCGCCAGGTCACGGATATGGATGGCGCCTTCCGAGAGCGAATAGGCGGTATGCAGGCGCAAATGAACGAAGTCGGCGTGGGCCATGGCGATCGGTTATTCCTCCCCTGCCCGGTCGGCCGGCGGGACCGTCGCTCCGCCGTCCATCAGAACGCCGTTGTGAAGCCGGACATGGCGGTCCATGCGCCGGGCCAGCGCCGTGTTGTGGGTGGCGATCACCGCCGCCACCCCATGATCGCGGGCGACCCGCAACAGCTCCTCGAACACCGCATCGGCCGTCGCCTCGTCGAGGTTGCCGGTGGGCTCATCGGCGAGGATCAGCGCCGGCCGGTTGGCCAGCGCCCGGGCAATCGCAACCCGCTGCTGCTCGCCCCCCGAGAGCTCGGCCGGGCGATGGGTCAGCCGCTCCGCCAGCCCCAGGGCGGAAAGCAGCTCGCGGGCGCGGTCTTGCGCCTGTTGTTTGCCAAGGCCGGCGATCATCGGGGCGAGTGCCACGTTCTCCAGCGCCGTGAACTCGGGCAGCAGGTGATGGAACTGATAGACGAAGCCGATGCGGGTGCGCCGGGTGCGCGTGCGGCTGCGGTCATCCATGTCAGCGCAAGGCTTGCCTTCGATCCAGATATCGCCGGCATCGGCCCGCTCGAGCAGCCCGAGAATGTGCAAGAGTGTCGACTTGCCGGTCCCCGAGGCGCCGGTCAGACCAACGATCTCGCCACGCCGAACGGTCAGACTGGCACCCTTGAGCACCTCGAGGAGCGCATCGCCCTGACGGAACTTGCGCCAGATGTTGTCGAATTCGAGCACCGCCCCGGTCATCGCAGCTACTCGTACCGCAGGGCTTCGACGGGATCGAGGCGGGCCGCCTGCCAGCTCGGATAGAAGGTCGCGGCAAACGACAGCAACAAGGTGACCACGGTGACCGCAATCACTTCCGTTTCGTCGACCTTGGCCGGAAGCTGGCTCAGGAAATAAATCTCGGCGGCGAACAGATCGGTTCCGGTAAGGCCTTCGATCAGCCGGCGGATGGATTCGATGTTGATCGAGAACAACAGACCCAGCGCCACGCCGATGGCGGTGCCGGCAACGCCGATCGAGGCCCCGGCAATGAAAAAGATGCGCATCACCGCACCCCGCGTCGCCCCCAGGGTGCGCAGAATGGCGATCTCGCCGCGCTTTTCCTTAACCAGCATAATGAGGCTGGAGATGATGTTGAAGGCGGCCACCAGGACGATCAGCGAAAGGATGATGAACATGACGTTGCGCTCGACCTGCAGGGCATTGAAATAGCCGGAATTGAGCTGGCGCCAATCGACGATGTTGCGCTCGGGCCCGGCGATCTTGGCCAGTGGGGCGAAAAACTCGGCCGTGTGGTCGGGATCGTCAACAATGATCTCGAGCCCGCTGACCCGGTCGCCCAGACGGAAAAAGCGTTGCGAGTCCTCGAGCGTCATGAACACGAAGCCGGAATCATATTCGTACATGCCGATCTCGAAGACGGCGACGATTTCATAGGCCCGCATGCGCGGTGCGCTGCCGAAGGGCGTGTAGGTCGGCTGCGGCGAGATCAGCTCGATCTCGTCGCCGATGCCCAGGCCCAGATTGGCGGCCAGCCGGGCACCGACCACCACCCCGCCCGGCGGGCCGAAGTCGTTCAGATTGCCGCCGACGATGCCGTCGGCGACAACCGCCGTGCCGCGCAGGTCCGCAGGCCGAATGCCGCGCACCAGAGCGCCCAGCGCCTGGCGCGGGCCCGAGGCCAGCACCTGGCCCTCGACGATGGGGGTCACCCGGCGGATGCCGGGAATGCCCCGCACCTTCGCCGCCAGCGCGTCGAAATCGCCCAGGTCCTCGCCCATGCCCTGAACCAGAAGATGGCCGTTGAGACCGATGATCCGGCTCAACAGCTCGATCCGGAAGCCGTTCATCACCGACATCACGATGATCAGGGTGGCGACGCCCAGGATGATGCCGAGCAGCGAGAAACCGGCGATCAGCGATATGAAGCCCTGTCCGCGGCGCGGGCGCAAATATCGGGCGGCCAGCATCCATTCGAACGGTGCGAACATGGGCGTTACCCGTCCTCGCCGGTCAGCGCCGCCAGGGCGCTTTCGGCCGAAATCTCGCTGACCGTTCCGTCCGAGCGGCGTTTGAGCTCGACAACGCCATTCTTCAGCCCGCGCGGCCCGACGCGGATCTGCCAGGGCAGCCCGATCAGATCCATCTTGGCGAATTTGGCACCGGCCCGATCGTCGGTATCGTCATAAAGGACCTCGATGCCGGCTGCCTGCAATTTGCCGTAAAGGTCCTCGCAAGCCGCATCGCAAGCCCCGTCGCCACATTTGAGATTGATCAGCCCGACCCGGAAGGGCGCCACCGGTTCCGGCCAGATGATGCCGGCGTCATCGTGGCTGGCCTCGATCACCGCGCCGACAAGGCGCGACACGCCGATGCCATAAGAGCCCATCTCGATGGCGATCTCGTCGCCGTCGGGGCCGGTCACCGTGGCTCCCATGGGCGCGGAATATTTGGTGCCGAAATAGAAGATGTGGCCGACCTCGATGCCACGGGCCGAGGCCAGTTCCGCCGCCGCCAGCGGACAATCGGCTGGATCGTGGGTCTCGTCGGTGGCCGCATAGAGCCCGCGCAAATGGCCCAGCATCTCGCTGCCCGGTTCAATCGCCGTCAGCGCCTCGAGATTCAGCGCCGCCAGTTCGGGATCGTAGAAAATCTCGCTCTCGCCGGTTTCCGCGAGGATATGAAACTCGTGTGAGAGATTGCCGCCGATGGCGCCGGGATCGGCGCGCACCGGAACGGCGGTGAAGCCGAGACGGGCAAAGGTGCGCAGGTAAGCGACGAACATCAGGTCGTAGGAGCGCTGGGCGCCTTCAAAATCGAGGTCGAAGGAGTAGGCGTCCTTCATCAGGAACTCGCGCCCGCGCATCACCCCGAAGCGCGGCCGGATCTCGTCGCGGAACTTCCACTGGATGTGATAGAGCAGCTTCGGCAGCTCGCGGTAGCTTTTGACGTCATTGCGGAAGATATCGGTGATCAGCTCCTCATTGGTCGGCCCGTAGAGCATGTCGCGCTCGTGACGGTCGACGATGCGCAGCATTTCCTTGCCGTAATCGTCATAGCGGCCGCTTTCGCGCCACAGATCGGCCGGCTGGATGGTCGGCATCAGCATCTCCTGGGCGCCGACACGATCCTGTTCCTCGCGGACGATCTGCTCGATCTTGCGCAGGACGCGATAGCCCAGCGGCAGCCAGGAATAGATGCCGGCGCTGGCCTGGCGAATCATGCCGGCGCGCAGCATGTAGCGATGAGAGACGATCTGCGCCTCGCTCGGGGTTTCCTTGAGCGTCGGCAGAAAGAACCGGGTCAGTCGCATGGGATCCTCGGGTGGCGGTCACAGGCGCCGCGGGTGGCTCCCTCGGCGCCTGCCGACTTTAGGCAATGGCCGACCGGCTTGCAATGGCGCCGTGTGATCCCTGCTGTCCTGTTCCGGGAGCCGGCAATTCACCGTGCGCCGGCACCCGTCTGCGCGCGGCAGACGGCCGCCAGCGCCCGGGTTTCGGCCGAGCCCAGCCGGCGGCCATTGAAGTAGACGTCCGAGCCGCGCACCTCGGCAATGCCGATGCGGGCCTCCTGCTTGAACACCGGCGAATCCGCGGGGATGTTGAACTGGCCGGCCAGCAGGGCGGTAACATCGATGACGATGGTGTCGGGAAGATCGAGGCTGTTGCCGCCATCCAGATCGGCGGGCACCACCGGCTGGCCGTAGGCATCGACACCCGGCTCATAGGCGACGTCGGGGGCGGGCTGGTGGCGTACCAGATAGCGGCAATCGGCGCGCGAAATCTGTATGACCTCGCTCGCCCTCGCCGAGCCGACTCCAACTGTGACAAAAACGCCACAAACAAGGCCGGCAGCGGCGCTTGCACAGACCTGTTGCAACCTCCGGGCACGCGGGGATTTGGGCTGCTTACGGCACCACGGCCGAGACGCCCCGGGACTGATCTGTGCTATTTTTGCCACAATTCACCAAAAATCCGATGCCGCGGTCGCCGGGTGCCCTGTTCGCCCGTGACTCGTCAAAATGAATCCACTACCCTTTCGGCAATAACAACAATACTTGATATTGGCGCTATCGACAAAGACCCGGTGAGGTCCAAGTTTGGGGAGGCGACTTTATCGGGAAGGGCCGGACAAGACCGAGGCACGGCACCTGCCTCCGAGAAGATAAAATCCGGACTTTCCCAGGAATTCAGCAAGGCTCTTCGGAGCCTTGCTTTTTTCTTGCCCTGACAGGCGATTAAATGTCTTTCTTAAACGTCTTTGTGAGAGACGATAACGCAAATCAGGGAAACGGCAATGGCCCGGCGACATCCTCCAGGGTCAAGCCGCCGAGGGTCACCACCGCCCAGAAGATCAGCCACAGCACCGCGGCGATTGCCGTCGTGATCCCCATCTTGCGGGCCAGATTGTGGCGCGCCGGGGCGCTGCCGACGGTGCCGGGCTCCACCGGGTCCTCGGCCTCGTCCTGGGTCACCACCCCGAAGGGCAGCACCATGAACAGGATCAGCCACCAGATGATCAGGAAAACGACGATGCCCGAGACCCAGGACATGGATCACACCTGTTCCAGTTCGATCAGCGTGCCGCAGAAATCCTTGGGTGAGAGAAAGATCACCGGCTTGCCGTGCGCCCCGGGGCGTGGCCCCTCGGCACCCAGCGGCCGGATGCCCTGCGCCGACAGGGTTTCGACCGCCGCCTCGATGTCCTCGACCTCGAAGCACAGATGGTGCATGCCGCCCCGCGGGTTGCGGTCGAGAAACCGCCGGATGGGAGACTCGTCGTCCAAAGGCTCCAGCAGCTCGATCTTGGTGTTGGGCAGATTGACGAACACCACCCGCACGCCGTGGTCCGGCTGATCGACCGGCTCCGAGACCTCGGCGCCCAGATATCCGCGGTAGACATCGGCTGCCGCCGTCAGGTCGGGCACGGCAATCGCCACATGGTTCAATCGACCGATCATGTTCTCTCCCCTGTCATGGCGCGGCATCGACACCCTCGGCGCCCAGCCGCAGCAGGTGGACCCGGGTGACCGGGCGCTTGCCGGTCAGCGCCCGGCAGGTTCGCCGTGCCGCCAGGCGGACGATCTCGCCGAGCTTCTCGTCATCGCCGGCGATGGTCGGGGCAAGTCCGTCGAGCGCATCCGCCACCGCCGCCTCGATGCGGGCGGTGAGCGCGCCGTCAACGCCGTCCGCCGCCGGCACGCCGCAAACGCTCACCCGCACCGGCGCCAGCGGTTCACCGGTGCCGTTGACGGTCAGGCTGACCGCCAGATGGCCGTTGTACAAGAGCCGCCGGCGCTCGGTCATCGCCGCTCCGTCGGCCGGCACCAGGCAGGCGCCATCGACGACCAGACGACCCGCCGGCACCTGGTCGACAATTTCGGCCGGTCCGGGCGCCAGACGAATCAATGACCCGTTGTTCGGCACCACTGCCTCGCTCACCTGAAGCGAGCGGGCAAGCCTGGCGTGTTCATTCAGATGGCGGCGCTCACCATGCACGGGGATGGCGATGCGCGGGCGCGCCCAGCCATACATCTGTGCCAGCTCGTCGCGGCAGGGATGACCGGAGACATGGATCAGGTCGTCGACCTCGGTAATCACCCGCACGCCGCGCGCCGCCAGGCGGTTGTAAAGCCCGGCAATGGCGCGCTCGTTGCCGGGAATGCGGCGCGACGAAAATATCACGCTGTCGCCCTCGCCCAGGGTGACGTTGGGATGCTCGCCGGCGGCGATTCGGGCCAGCGCGCCACGGGTTTCGCCCTGGCTGCCGGTGCAGATGTAAAAGGCCTGCTCGGGCGCCAGACCGCCGGCTTCCGCCTCGTCGAGCAGCGGCGGCATCGCCCCCAGATAGCCACAGCACCGGGCCGCCGCCACCGTTGCCTTGAGCGAGCGACCGACCAGCACCGTCTGGCGCCCGGCGGCCTGGGCGGCCTGGGCGAGGCTGACGATTCGCGCGACATTGGAGGAAAAGGCGGTGGCCGCCACCCGGCCCGTCGACAGTTCGGGGATCAGCTCCATCAAGCGATCCCGAACCTGCGATTCGGAGCCGGAATGGCCGGGCTCGAAAACATTGGTCGAATCGCAGACCAGCGCCAGAACGCCGTCCGCGCCCATCTTCTCGAGACAGGCGACATCGGTGGTGCCGCCCAGCAGCGGCCGGGGATCGAGCTTCCAGTCGCCGGTGTGCAGAATGGTGCCGTGCGGGGTGCGAATCGCCAGGGCATTGGGCTCGGGAATCGAATGGGTGAGATTGATGTAGGTGAGCGCGAAGGGCCCGAGCTCCAGGCTGCCGCCCAGGGGCACCACGTGCAAGGGCACCTCGTCGAGAAGCCCGGCTTCATCGAGTTTGCGGCGCAGCAGCTCGGCGGTAAACGGCGTCGCATAGACCGGACAGCGCAACTGCGGCCAAAGGTAGCTCACCGCCCCGAAATGATCCTCATGCGCGTGCGTCAGCACGATGCCAAGAACGTCGCGCTGATGCGATTCCAGAAACGAGATATCGGGGAGCACCAGATCGACGCCGGGCAGGCGCTCATCGGCAAAGGTGACACCCAGATCGACCATCAGCCATTTGCCGGCGCAACCGTAGAGATTGACGTTCATGCCGATCTCTTCGCAGCCGCCGAGCGGCAGGAAATAGAGCCCGTCGTCCGACTGAGAAGCGGTCATGAACGCCAGTTCCGATTGTAGATTTCGACCAGACCGCGGATGGTCAGGTCCTTGTCGATGTGCCGGATAACTTCCGTTGCATCGCCGAACAGCGAGGCCAGGCCGCCGGTGGCGATCACCGTCATGGCGGCGCCGAATTCCTCTTCGATGCGCCGCACCAGCCCTTCGATGAGGCTGATATAGCCCCAGTAGATGCCCGACTGCATGGCCGAAATGGTGCCGGTGCCGATCACCCGCTCAGGCCGTTCGATGGCGATCAGGGGCAGCTTGGCGGCGGCCCGGTTGAGCGCCTCGATCGACAGGTTGATGCCGGGCGCGATGATGCCGCCCAAATAGCTGCCATCCGAATCGATCACGTCGAAGGTGGTGGCGGTGCCGAAATCGAGAATGATCAGCGGCCCGTCATAGCAGTGATGGGCGGCGACCGCATTGACCAGACGGTCGGCGCCGACCTCGGCCGGGCGGTCGACCTTGATCTCGAGCCCGAGGTCGAGATCGGATTCGCCGACGATCAGGGGATCGCAGTTGAAATAGCGCCGGGCGAGCGTGCGCAGATTGTAGAGCGCCTGCGGCACGACGCTGGCAATGATCGCACCACTGATATCCGACGGATTGAGCCCGTCGAGGCGCATCAACTGGTTGAGCCAGACGAAATATTCCTCGGCCGTGCGGCTGGCATCGGTGGCAGCGCGCCACTGGCTGCGCAGCTCGGCCCCGTCCTGGACCGCAAACACCGTATTGGTATTGCCGGAATCGATGGCCAGCAGCATCATGCCTCCCCTTGGCGAGCGGGCGGTGACGAGTCGAAAAACACATCGCCCGCGCGAATGACATGACGCGCCCCGCCTGAATCGTCAAGAACCAATGCGCCGTCACCATCGATGTCGCGGAATGTGCCGATCAGCCGCTGGCCGCCGAATGTGACCTCGATGTCTTCGCCCAGCGCCGTCGCATGGTCCAGCCAGACCCGGCGAAGGGGCGCGAATCCGCTCTGTTGCCAGCGCCCCAGCCAGCGGTCGAAACAGGGGATGAAGGCTGCCAGCGCCTGCTCGGGCGCGACCGCCGGCCAGCCCTCGGCCCGCAGCGAGGTGGCGGGGAAGCGAGCATCCTCCGGATGGCTTGCGAGGTTGAGGCCGATGCCGACAATCAGCCGGTCTTCGCCGGCCTCTCCACCCAGGGTCTCCAGCAGAATGCCGGCCACCTTGCGGCCGCCGATCAGCACATCATTGGGCCATTTGAACGTCGGCTCGGTGGCGCCGCTGCCGAGCAGGGAAATGGTCTCGGCCAGGGCAAGCGCGGCAACAAACGAGATCTGTGCGGCCGCAGCCAGCGTGCCGCCCGGCGCCAGCAGAACCGAGAGATAGAGGTTGCCCTCGGGCGAGACCCAGGTCCGCCCGCGCCGGCCACGCCCGCGGGTCTGACGCCGGGCCCAGACGATCAGCCCGGGCGTCGCCCCTGCCCTCGCCCGCCGGCGCACCTCGTCGCTGGTGCTGTCGATCTCGTCGAAGGCGGCGAGACGATAGCCCGCGGGCAGCGAGATGGCCGACGTGTCTGGATCCATCTAGGGGATGAGCGCCGCCGCCGCCGTCTGCACGCCGACCAAAAGCGGGGCCGGCAACAGGAAGAACAGCAGCGTGAACGCCGCCGTTGCGGTCAGGATCACCCCCATGGTGCGCGACAGGGGGGATTCGAACTCGGGCGCCGGTTCATCGAAATACATGATCTTGACGATCCGCAGATAGTAGTAGGCGCCGATGACGCTGGTCAGCACGCCGATCACGGCGAGCCAGTACAAGCCGGCATCGACAGCCGCCAGAAAGACGTAGAACTTGCCGAAAAAGCCGGCCAGCGGCGGCACCCCAGCGAGCGAGAACATGAAGATCGCCATCGCCGCGGCGAGCCCCGGCCGGGTCCGCGCCAGTCCGGCGAGATCGGAGATGTTCTCCTGAAGGCTGTCCTCGCGCCGCATGGACAGGATGCACACCCAGGTCCCCACGTTCATCGCCAGATAGATGGTCATGTAGATCAGCACGGACTCGACCCCGGCGCGGCTGCCGGCGGCGAGACCGATGAGCGCATAGCCCATGTGGCCGATGGAGCTGTAGGCCATCAGCCGTTTGATGTTGGTCTGGGCGATCGCCGCGATCGCCCCCAAGATCATCGAGGCGACGGAGAGGAAGATGACGATCTGCTGCCAGTCGCCGGCAATGGCCGGGAATGGCGTCACCATGACCCGCACGAACAGGGCGATGGCAGCGATTTTCGGCGCCACCGCGAAAAAGGCAGTAACCGGCGTCGGTGCGCCTTCATAGACATCCGGCGTCCACATGTGAAAGGGCACCGCCGAAACCTTGAAGGCCAGGCCCGCGAGCAGGAATACCAGCCCGATAATCAGGCCGAGGCCGGCCTTGCCATCGGCGCCGACGACGGTGGCGATGGCGTCGAAATTGGTGGTGCCGGTAAAGCCGTAGATCAGCGAGGCGCCATAGAGCAGCATGCCGGAAGACAGCGCGCCGAGGACGAAATACTTGAGGCCGGCCTCGGTCGAGCGCAGGGAATCGCGCTTGAACGCGGCCAGAATGTAAAGCGACAGGCTCTGCAACTCGACGCCGACGTAAAGCGACACCAGATCGTTGGCCGAGACCATCATCATCATGCCGAGCGTCGCCAGCACCATCAGCACCGGGAACTCGAACCGGCGCAGGCCCTCGCGCTCGAGATAGCCGAGCGCCATCGCCACCGACATGCCGGCACCCAAGAGCACCAGGCCCTTGGCGAACGTGGCAAAGGAATCGACCACGAACATGCCGCCAAAGGTGGTCGTGCGGCCGTCGGCGCCGCCAAGCAGGAACAGGAAGGCAATGGCCAGCAGCGCCACCGCAAACCAGGTCACCATGCGGATGGTCTCGGTTCGCCGGTAGGCGCCGTACATCAACAGCACCATGGCGCCGACCGCCAGTATGATTTCGGGCAATGCGGGTGCCAGCGCCGGGGCAACAAATCCGGTCATGGCCGCGCCTCCTCATCCAACCGGGCCAGTTCCGGAGCCCCCGTGTCGGGCGCCGCCAGGGCCTGTTCATAGCTGGTAATCAGATTGGCACTCGATGCGTGCAGGAAATTGAGGAACGAGGTCGGATACACACCCATCCAGATGGTCAGTACGATCAATGGCACGAACACCGCCACCTCACGGCGGTTGAGATCGAGGATCGTCTTGAGCTCTTCCTTGACCAGAGCGCCAAAAACCACCCGGCGACACATCCACAACATGTAGGCGGCGCCGAGAATGATGCCGGTGGCCGCCAGTGTCGCTACCCAGGTGTCGATCCGGAAGGCACCGATGAGGACCAGGAACTCGCCGACGAAACCGCTGGTTCCGGGCAGACCGATGGAGGCGAGCATGAACACCATGAAGACAAAGGCGTAACGGGGCATGCGTTGAACCAGTCCGCCGTAGGTGGCGATCTCGCGGCTGTGCATGCGGTCGTAGACGACGCCGACGATCAGGAACAGGGCGGCGGAGACGATGCCGTGGCTGAGCATCTGGTAGATGCCGCCCTCGACGCCCTGCTGGTTGAGGGTGAAAATGCCGATCGTCACATAGCCCATGTGGGCCACCGACGAATATGCGATCAGCTTCTTCATGTCGGTCTGGGCCAGGGCCACCAGCGAGGTATAGATCACCGCCACCACGCTGAGCGCGAATATCAGCGGCGTGAACACCTCGGTCGCCTGCGGGAACATCGGGATCGAGAACCGCAGGAACCCGTACCCGCCCATTTTCAGCAGCACGGCGGCCAGGATCACCGAGCCGGCGGTCGGCGCCTCGACATGGGCGTCCGGCAGCCAGGTATGCACCGGCCACATCGGCAGCTTCACCGCGAAAGACGCAAAGAACGCCAGCCACAGCCATTTCTGAAGGCCGGGATCGAAGGCATAGGTCATCAGGGTCGGGATGTCGGTGGTGCCGGCCTTCATATACATGGTGATCAGCGCCACCAGCATCAGCACCGAGCCCAGAAGCGTATACAGGAAGAACTTGAAGGTGGCGTAGATCTTGCGCGGCCCGCCCCAGATACCGATGATCAGAAACATCGGGATCAGGCCGCCTTCGAAAAACAGATAGAACTGTACCAGATCGAGCGAGGCAAACACGCCGATCATCAGCGTTTCCATCAGCAGAAAGGCGACCATGTATTCCTTGACGCGGGTGGTCACCGATTCCCAGCTCGAGACGATGCAGATCGGGGTCAAGAGCGTGGTCAGCAGGATGAACAGCACCGAGATGCCGTCCACACCCATGTGGTAGTTGATCGCATCGCCGATCCAGGAGCGCTTTTCCTCGAACTGGAAGTCGGCCGTCGTCATGTCGAAGCCGGTCCACAGCAGCAGCGAGACGGCAAAGGTAATCAGCGACGTCCACAGCGCCACGATCCGCGCGTTGCGGGCCACCAGTTCGGCCTCGCCACGGGTCAGCATCACGAACAGCGCACCCACCGCGGGCAGGAAGGTGACGACCGATAGCAGGGGCCAGTCATACATGTCAGCCGCCCTCCCCGCCGAGCATCATGTACCAGCTGACAAAGGCGGCGACCCCGATCAGCATGGCAAAGGCATAGTGATAGAGATAGCCGGTCTGCAACGCACGGGCGCGCCGGGCCAGCGCCAGAACGGTCGCGGCGACACCATCGGGCCCGAAGCCGTCGATCATGGCGCCGTCCCCCTTTTTCCAGAACAGCCGCCCGATCGCATGGGCCGGGCGCACGAAGAGCGCGTCATACAGCTCATCGAAGTACCACTTGTTGAGAAACAGCTTGTAGATCGGCTCGTGCACGCGGGCCAGCGTCCCGGCAAGACCGGGCCGGCGGATGTAGAGCAGCCAGGCAAACCACATGCCGAGCACGCCGATGGCGGTGGGCAGCCACTTGACCCAGAGCGGCACCTCGTGCACCGCCTCGACGACGTTGTTCTGCGGCGCCACGAAGATGGACTCGCGCCAGAATGCCTCGTAGCCGGCGCCGACGAATTGATCCGCCAGCAGCCAGCCGGCGAAGATCGCGCCCAGGGCCAGAATGATCAGCGGAATGTTCATCACCTGCGGCGCATCGTGGATGTGCGGAATCACCTTCTTGTCGACCCGGAGCTCGCCGTGGAAGGTCATGAAGATGAGGCGCAGCGAATAGAACGCGGTCATGAACACCGCCGCCACGCCCAGCACGAAGGCGAACTGCGCGACGCCGCCTTGCGCGGCGAAGGCGGATTCGAGAATCACGTCCTTCGACCAGAAGCCGGCAAACGGCGGAATGCCGATCAGCGCCAGCGCGCCCACCCACATCAGCAGATAGGTGAGCGGCATCAGCTTGCTGAGCCCGCCCATCTTGCGCATGTCCTGCTCGTCCGCCACGCCGTGAATGACGGCGCCGGCGCCGAGGAACAGAAGCGCCTTGAAGAACGCATGGGTGAAGAGATGGAAGATCGCCGCCCCGTAAGCCGACACCCCGGCGGCGAAAAACATGTAGCCGAGCTGGCTGCAGGTCGAATAGGCAACCACCCGCTTGATGTCGTTCTGAACCAGGCCGATGGTGGCGGTCACGAAGGCGGTTGCCGCCCCGACGATCGCCACCAGGGCCAGCGCCGACGGCGCAAATTCGTAGAGCGGCGAGACGCGGGCCACCATGAAGACACCGGCGGTGACCATGGTTGCTGCATGAATCAGCGCCGAGACCGGGGTCGGACCCTCCATCGCGTCCGGCAGCCAGGTATGCAGGCCCAGTTGCGCCGATTTGCCCATCGCACCGATGAACAGCAGCACACCGATGGTGTTGAGAACGCCGAAATCCCAGCTGAGAAACCGGAAACTGCGATCGGCCATGTCCGGCACCGCGGCAAAGACGGTGTCGTACTGCAGGCTGCCGAACACCATGAAGATTGCGAAAATGCCCAGCGCAAAGCCGAAATCACCAACCCGGTTGACCAGGAAGGCCTTGATCGCCGCGGCGTTCGCCGACGGTCGCGTGTACCAGAAACCGATCAGCAGATAGGAGGCCAGCCCGACCCCTTCCCAGCCGAAATAGAGCTGAAAGAAATTGTCCGCGGTCACCAGCATCAGCATGAAAAAGGTGAACATGGACAGGTACGCCATGAACCGCGGCTTGTGAGGGTCATGCTCCATGTAGCCGATGGAATAGATGTGGACCAGCGCTGAAATGCCGGTCACCACCACCAGCATCACGGCGGTGAGCGTATCCACCTTGATCGCCCAGGAGACGGCAAACTGGCCCGAGACGATCCAGGTGAAAATCTGCTCATGAACCTCCGGGCCGCCGCCCAGAGCGACCTCCGAAAAGGCGACGAGCGACAGAAGCGCCGCGGCGGTCACCGCCCCGGATGTCACCCATTGGGCACCGCGATCGCCGATCCAGCGGCCGAAAAACCCGGCAATGAATGCGGCGCCAAGCGGCAGGAACACAATGGCCTTGTACATGGATCGCCTAGCCCTTCATCAAGTGGATGTCCTCGACCTCGATCGAGCGCCGGTTGCGGAAAAAGACCACCAGAATGGCAAGACCGATGGCCGCTTCCGCCGCCGCCACGGTCAGCACGAACATGGCGAAGACCTGGCCCACCATGTCTTGCAGAAAGGCCGAAAAGGCAATCAGGTTGAGGTTCACCGCCAGCAGCATCAGCTCGATCGACATGAGAATGATGATGACGTTCTTGCGGTTCAGAAAGACGCCGAAAATGCCGATGGTGAACAGGATCGCCGCCACCGTCAGATAGTGCCCCAGGCCAATGTCCATCTCGTTCCCTCGCTTTTCACCCGCCGGTTCAGATGCCCTGACCGGGTTCGACCTTGCGAATCTCGATGCTGTCTTCGGGCCGGCGTGCAACCTGGTCCGCCACCACCTGCTTGCGCACCCCGGGCCGGCGGCGATGCGTCAGGACAATGGCCCCGACCATGGCGATCAGCAGGATCATGCCGGCGGCTTCGAACAGGTAGACGTAATGGGTGAACAGCAGTTGCCCGAGCGCCGTGGTGTTGTCGGCAACACTGAGGTCGGGCATCGGTGCCGCCGCCACCTGCGCGGTTTCCGGCGCGATGTACCAGCCGCCGACCACCAGCAGCAGCTCGATCAGCAGGATCAGCCCGATCACGCCGCCGACAGGAAGATACTGAAGAAAGCCTTCGCGCAGCTCGACATAATCGATGTCCAGCATCATCACCACGAACATGAACAGGACCGCCACCGCGCCGACGTAAACCACCACCATGAGGAGCGCCAGCAGTTCGGCCCCCAGCAGCACGAACAAGGCGGCGGCGTTGAAAAAGGTGAGGATCAGGAACAGCACCGAATGCACCGGATTGCGCGACGTGATGACGGCAAATGCCGCGGCCACGGCGATACCGGCGAACAGATAGAAACTCAAGCCCTGCAAGTCGATCATCGTCATCGCCCTATCGGTAGGGGGCATCGGCCGCCAGACGCATGGCGATCTCGCGCTCCCAGCGCTCGCCGTTGGCCAGCAGTTTGTCCTTGTTGTACATCAGCTCTTCGCGGGTCTCGGTGGCGAATTCGAAATTCGGTCCCTCGACAATGGCATCCACCGGGCAGGCCTCTTCGCAGAAGCCGCAGTAGATGCACTTGGTCATGTCGATGTCGTAGCGCGTGGTGCGGCGCGAGCCGTCGTCGCGGGGCTCGGCCTCGATGGTGATCGCCTGGGCCGGACAGATCGCCTCGCACAGCTTGCAGGCGATGCAGCGTTCCTCGCCGTTGGG
>CAZZKF010000015.1:0-44399 GCA_964654995.1 uncultured Alphaproteobacteria bacterium
CCGGCAGAACACCGAACGCAAGCCCCAGAGCCGACAGGGCGAGACCCGGCAGGATGATGGCGGCAGCCTTCGAAATCATGGGCGTACCCTCACCTTTGGACTTGATCATGAGACCGGGCCGTGTACCCTGCTGGCCTTGAACCTGCCGTTGGCCCAGGGCAAAACCATGAACACCGTGACCCGTACTTGTCTTGTCCTGCTGTCGCTGAGCCTGCTCGCTGGTCCGGCGATGGCCCAGGGGGCGGCGGAGGATACCATCGACGGTATCATCCAGTGCGCCCGGATTCCAGACCGGGATCAGCGGCTCGCCTGCTACGACCAGCGGGTCAACGATCTGGTGATCGGTATCCAGAGCGGCACCGTGCGCGCCGAGCCCCTGGCGGCGCCGGACCAACCGCGCGAGACCGCCGCGAAACCGACCAGAAAAAAACGCCCCTTCTGGGCCTTGTGGGGCCTCAAGAAAAAACCCGAGACGCAAGACCAGAACCTGGAGATGCGCACCCAGCTGGTCAGCCACAGCGTCGATCCCCTGGGCCGCTATATCTTCCGCCTCGCCAACGGCCAGGTCTGGAAGCAGAAATCGGCGCGCACCCTGGTCATCAAGGACGGCGAAGAGGTGGTCGTCAAACCCGGCGTGCTGGGATCCTTCCATCTCACCGTCGGACGCAATCCACCGGTTCGGGTGACCCGCATCAAGTAGAAACGGCGCGAATTCAGCCCTCCGCCCGCCGTTCCCGGGCGTATCCAAAATGACACAGAACGGCGCCCAATCGGCCGGGTTTCGGGCGATCTATTGTCAACCCGCCGAATCTTGGGCACAATGTGACAACCTTGATCAGGGAATTCGGTCCCGGGGGGCTTGGTGGACCGAGTTCGAGAATTGGCTGGCATCCACGTTCATCAGGGGGCAACTGAGGGGCCAGCCGACATGAGGGTGTCGTCGCCTGCGACGGCACCCTCTCCTATGTTCGGGGCGGTCTCCGGCCCGATGTCTACAGATGCTGGCCGCCGTTGACGTGGATCTCGGCGCCGGTCACATAGCTCGACTTCTCGGAGCACAGGAAATAAATCGTTTCGGCCACTTCGTCCGGCCGTCCCAGACGACGCAGCGCCAGCTTCTCGACCAGATTCTCGGTGCCCGGAGACAGGATCGAGGTATCGATCTCGCCCGGTGCGATGGCGTTGACCCGAATGCCGAGCGGCCCGAAATCGGAGGCCATTTCACGGGTCAGCGCCGCCAGCGCCGCCTTCGAGGTGGAATAGGCCACGCCGGCAAAGGGATGCACCCGGCTGCCGGCGATCGAGGTGACGTTGACGATCGAACCCGACGCCTGCTGCAGCTCCTCGATCAGGCCGCGGGCCAGCATGATCGGCGCGAAGAAATTGACCTCGAAGACATGGCGCCAGACCTCGGGGCTGGTATTCAGGGTTCCCAGCCGGCCGCCATCCGAATCCTTTGGCGATATGCCGGCATTGTTGACCAGAGCATTCAAAGGCGCGCCATCGAGCCGCTCGCGCAGCTCGACAATGCCGCGGGCCCGGTCTTCCGGATCGGCGAGATTGATCTGGACATGATCCTCGGGGCCCGCTTCCCAGGGACAGTTTTCCGGGAAAGCGTTGCGCGAACAGGTAATCACCCGCCAACCGGCACTGGAGAACCGCTTGACGGTGGCGTGTCCGATGCCCCGGCTGGCACCGGTCAGGATGAGCGTGCGCTGCCGTTCCGCCATGGTCTCAGCCTACCCTTTATCGCCACCGGCCTCAATCGCCCTGGCCAGGGCGCGGCGTTCATCGGCGCCGAACCCGACGATGATGGCGTCGCCGATCTCGATCACCGGCCGGCGGATCAGGGTGGGATGGCGGATCAGCAACGCGCAGGCCGTGTCATCATCCTCAATCACACGCTCCGCCTCGGAGAGCCGGCGCCAGGTGGTGCTGCGCCGGTTGACCAGCGCCTCGCGTCCCAGCCTGTCGATCCAGAGGACGAGCCGGTCCGGCGCCAGACCATCGGTTCGGACGTCGTGAAACGCATGGGCAAGCCCCTGGCCCGCCAGCCACTTGCGCGCCGCCCGGACCTTGTCGCAGTTGGCAATGCCGTAAACCCTGATCACGTCCGTCCTGCCCCTCCCGTCAGACTAATTCAGTCGTCGCCGAAATCGGCCCGCGCCTCCTGAATGCCATAGGGATCGGCATGGATGATGATCTCGGCGTCGGGAAAGGCCTGGGCAACCTGCGCCTCCACCTGGTCCGAGACATCATGGGCATGCAGGAGGCTGCACTCGGTCGGCAGCTCGATGTGAAACTGGATAAAGGTGCGGGTGCCGGCCGAGCGGGTGCGCAGATCGTGGATATCGACGACGTCCGGGTGCGCGCAGGCGATATCGCGAATGCGGGCACGTTCGTCATCCGGCAGCTCGCGGTCCATCACCATGTCGATCGACGCTTTCCAGATCTGCCAGGCGCTGCGCGCGACATAGAGGGCGATGACCATGGCGAAGGCCGGATCGGCGCGCTCCAGCTCGAAAGTGGAAGCCAGCACCAGCGCCACGATGACCCCGGCATTGACCAGAAGATCGCTCTTGAAATGAAGTGAATCCGCCCGGATCGCCACCGATCCCGTGCGCTGCACGACATGGCGCTGATAGAGCACCAGAACCAGCGTCAGCACGATCGCCAGGCTCATGACGCCGATGCCCACAGGCGTGTTCTCGACCGGCTGCGGGTGGATGAGGCGCAGGCTCGACTCGAACAGCAGAAAGGCGGCCGAGCCGGCGATGATGGCGCTTTGCCCGAGCCCGGCGATCGCTTCCGCCTTGCCGTGGCCGAAGCGGTGCTCGGCATCGGCCGGGGTGAGCGCATGGCGCACGGCAACGAAATTGATCGCCGAGGCCACCACGTCGAGAAGCGAATCGACCAGTGAGCTCAACAGCGCGACCGAATCGGTCGCCAGCCAGGCCCCGGCCTTGACCACCAGCAGAACGGTCGCCACCGCCACCGAGGCGATGCTGGCCCGCGTCATCAGCTGCGCCGTGCGGGCACGATTGGCCTGCGCATTGGCGGCGGCTTCAGCCGCCTGCGCTTGCGCTGTTGGTAATGGCCGTCCCTCACCCATCACGGATAAAGCCTTTCGCTGCGCCAGCCCGCTCCGTCGCGGGTATAGGCGATGCGATCATGAAGCCGGAACCGGCCATAGGACCAGAATTCTATCCGCTCCGGCACGACCCGGAAACCGGACCAGAAGGGCGGACGTGGAATCGACCCGACCCCGAATTTTGCCGTATATCTGGCAACCTCACGCTCCAGCGCAAAGCGCCCGTCAAGCGGGCGCGACTGGCGCGAGGCCCAGGCGCCGATCTGGCTGCCCCGGTCGCGGGTGGCGAAATAGGCATCCGCGGTCTGCTCGTCCACCGGTTCGACCGACCCCTCGATGCGCACCTGCCGGCGCAGGCTCTTCCAGTAGAAGCACAGGGCCGCCCTGGGATTTTCCGAAATGTCGCGCGACTTGCGGCTTTCGAGATTGGTGTAGAAGACGAAGCCGTCCGCCCCCCAGGCCTTGAGCAGCACCATGCGCACCGATGGCACGCCGTTGGCATCCGCGGTCGCCAGGGCCATGGCTTCCGGCTCCAGCGTTTCGGTTTTTTCCGCCTCCGCCATCCAGCGGCCGAAAAGCTCTATCGGATCTGTATCTTCGGCCATTATCGCCAACCAACGCCCATCAACCAAACGAAGGCCGCCGGAACCGGGCCGATGAAGCGGCCTGTCCCGAACGGCGTTTCTTACAATCGCGCCCCCACCTATATACTGTCTCTATATACTGCCTTGGGCTTGTGTTGCGAAACATTTGCCATATATCCGGGCCGAATGCGAATGTCGTTTTTCAAGACGGGGAAAGGTCGAATCCGATGAGCAGGAAACGTTTTCTGGCAGCGGTGACGGTGGTGCTGTTCCTGTCGGCCTGCGCCCAGGATAGTGGCCCCAAAGAGGGCATGGGAACCCTGATCGGCGCCGGTCTCGGGGCGCTCGCCGGATCGCAGATCGGCGACGGCAAGGGGCAGATGGCGGCGGTGGCCATCGGCGCGCTGGCCGGCGCCTATATCGGCAAGGAGATCGGCAAGTCGCTGGACCGGGCCGATCGCCTGGCGATGCAGCAGGCGACCCAGACAGCGCTCGAAAAGTCGCCGTCCGGCAAAGTCACGGAGTGGAAAAATCCGGATACCGGCCATTACGGCACGGTCACGCCGCAGCCGGCCTTCGAAACCGCCGAAGGCCAGACCTGCCGCGAATATCAGCAGACGGTCACGGTGGGCGGTGAAACGGTGACCGGCTACGGCACCGCCTGCCGCCAGCCGGACGGAAGCTGGCGGATCGTCGCCAACGACTGAGCCCCGATCCTCAATCATCACCCGGGTCCTGGCCGGGGAGAGCGAAGGCGCCCCGGCCGGCGCCCTCATGGTCCCTTAACTTTTGTCGATTAAGACCGAAGTGGATGCGGGATGCGCGGATGCCCCGCCATGGGGTCGCCATGCCACGCCGATGACAGTGACGGCATGAAAAATCTTTACGACGTTCTTGGGGTTCGCGAAGACGCCAGCGACGCGGAAATCAAGCGCGCCTATCGGGCGCTGGTGAAAAAGCTGCATCCCGACCTCCACCCCGGGGATGCGCGGATCGAGGACCGTTTCAAGGAGGTCTCGGCGGCCAACGCGATCCTCGGCGATCCGGCCTTGCGGGCCCGCTATGACCGCGGCGAGATCAACGAGGCCGGGGCCCGGCCGGCCCCGCCGCCACCGCCACGACCTCGATCCACGGCCAAAAACGGCCACGCGCACGCGCAGGTCAGACAGGCGGCGAAAAGGCCCCGCAAGTCGCGCGCCGAGGACATTCTGGGCGATCTTCTCAAGGGCCTGCGCCGGCCGCGTGCGGCGCGGCCGCACCGCGGTCTCGACGAGGCCTACGGCGTCACCGTGTCCTTTGTCGAAGCCGCCAAGGGAACGACGCGCCAGATCACGCTGAAATCCGGCAAACGGGTCAGTGTCAAGATCCCGGCCGGCGTGCGCTCAGGTCAGCAGATCCGCCTGAAACAACAGGGCGGCGCGGGGCGCGCCGGCGGACCGGCGGGCGATGCCATCATCGCCGTGACCGTCGAGCCCAGTCATCTGTTCACTCGCGACGGCGACGACATTCACATGGACCTTCCCATCACCCTCCAGGAAGCCGTGCTCGGCGCCCGGATCACGGTGCCGACCATCGATGGCTCGGTCAGTGTGAATGTGCCGGCGGGATCCAACACCGACCGCAGGCTGCGGCTTGCCGGCAAGGGCCTGGTGCGATCCAAGGGCGGCGGCCGGGGTGATCAGTACATTCGCCTCAAGGTCGTGCTTCCCAACCGGCCGGACGACGACCTGCGGGATTTCGTCGAACGCTGGGCTCCTGATCATCCCTATGACGTGCGCAAGGTCTGGCACGACACCTGATCCGGGACGGGGCCGGGGGACCTGCCATCAAAGTTTGCCGCTCATACGCTTTGGTGTAGGATGCGCAAGTTTGTGCATTCACCGATCCCTCCTGGCGAGGGCCGTATCGAGGAGCGTAAATGGCAGGGGAATCCCGTCTCATGGCCGGCAAGCGGGGCCTGATCATGGGGGTGGCGAACAATCGTTCGATCGCCTGGGGCATCGCACAGGCGGTCGCCAAACACGGTGCCGAGATTGCCTTTACCTTTCAGGGCGACGCGCTCGAGCGCCGGGTCCGGCCGCTGGCCGAATCCGTGGGCTCCGACTTCGTCATCGAGTGCGACGTCACCCGTCCCGAGACCATCGACGCCACCTTCGCCGAGATCGAAAGGCGCTGGGGCGGGCTCGATTTCCTGGTCCATGCGATCGCCTTTTCGGACAAGAACGAGCTCAAGGACCGTTACATCGACACGACGCTGGGCAACTTCGCCCGGACCCTTGAGATTTCGTGCTATTCGTTCACCGCCGTCTGCCAGCGGGCCGAACGCTTGATGGCAGGTGGCGGCAGCCTGCTCACCCTTACCTATCTGGGTGCCGAGCGCGTGATGCCTCACTACAACGTCATGGGCGTGGCCAAGGCGGCGCTGGAATGCAGCGTGCGCTATCTGGCCAAGGATCTGGGCGCCCAGAACATCCGGGTCAACGCCATCTCGGCCGGCCCGATCAAGACGCTGGCGGCATCCGGCATCGGCGACTTCCGCTATATTCTCAAGTGGAACGAGCTGAATTCGCCGATGAAGCGGAACATCACCATCGATGAGGTCGGCGGCGCGGCACTTTATCTGCTGAGCGATCTGGCGGCCGGCGTCACCGGCGAAATTCATCATGTCGATGCCGGCTATCACATCGTCGGCATGAAGGCCGAGGACGCGCCGGATATCGCGCTGGCCTGAACCGGGGTCAGACCCATGTCCCATAATACCTTCGGCCGTTTGTTCCGGGTCACCACCTGGGGCGAAAGCCATGGGCCCGCGATCGGCTGCGTCATCGACGGTGTGCCGCCGCGCATTCCACTGTCGGAAGACGACATCCAGGTCTGGCTGGACAAGCGCCGCCCCGGCCAGTCCCGTTTCACCAGCCAGCGGCGCGAGCCGGATCGTGTTCGCATTCTCTCCGGCGTGTTCGAAGGCCGCACGACGGGCACGCCGATCAGCCTGATGATCGAGAATGTCGATCAACGCTCGAAGGACTATTCGGACATCGCCGACAAGGCCCGCCCGGGACATGCCGATTTCACCTACACGGCAAAATACGGTATCCGCGACTTTCGCGGCGGCGGCCGGGCCTCGGCACGTGAAACCGCCTGCCGGGTCGCCGCCGGTGCGGTGGCCCGCAAGGTGCTCGGCGATGCGATCACCATCCGCGCGGCCCTGGTTCA
This sequence comes from uncultured Alphaproteobacteria bacterium, assembly GCA_964654995.1. Lineage (GTDB taxonomy): Bacteria > Pseudomonadota > Alphaproteobacteria > CAZZKF01 > CAZZKF01 > CAZZKF01. The sequence goes on from CAZZKF010000015.1 coordinate 6,892, forward strand.
GATCGGTCCGCACACCATCGTGCGCGACCGCTGGAACTGGGATCAGGTGGACCAGAACCCGTTCTGGTGCCCGGACGCCGACACGGTGGCGACCTGGGAGACCTATCTCGACGAAATTCGCAAGGCCGGCACCTCGGCGGGCGCAGTGATCGAGGTCCGGGCGAGCGGTGTGCCGGCGGGGCTCGGGGCCCCGGTCTACGGCAAGCTCGATGCCGAGCTCGCCGGCGCCCTGATGAGCATCAATGCGGTCAAGGGTGTCGAGATCGGCGACGGCTTCGCCGCCGCCACCACCACCGGCGATGCCAGTGCCGATGAAATTCGCATGGGGCCGGACGGTCCCGAATTCCTGTCCAACCATGCCGGCGGGATTCTCGGCGGGATTTCCAGCGGCCAGGACATTATCGCCCGCTTCGCGGTCAAGCCGACCTCGTCGATTTCCGTCCCGCGGCGCACCGTAACCGTCGCCGGCGAAGACGCCGAGATCAGCACCAAGGGACGGCACGACCCCTGCGTCGGTATCCGGGCGGTTCCGGTGGGTGAAGCAATGATGGCCTGCGTGCTGGCCGATCACCTGTTGCGCCATCGCGCCCAGTGCGGTTAGCGTAGCCGTCAGACGGCGGGCGGGAATATAAAAACGGGGCCATGAACCGGCGAGATGCAAATATGACCGGACAAAGAAACTGGGTGCGGCTGTCGCCCGAGGAGGCCAAACGCCATCCGCTGTACGGCATCGAGGGCTGGCTGGTGGTCTGGCTGGCCTATCTGATCGTCACCATTGCACTGACCGTCCTGTCGGTCGCCGATCCCGAACAGCGCCTGCGCCTCGATCAGCATTATCACCAGCATGCCCGTCTGGTGATGTCGTTGAACGCCGCCATTCTGGTTGCCCTGGTGGCGACCTTCGTGCTCGGCGTTCTGCGCCACCGCCGCTTCCCCGCGGTTGCCGTGGCCACCCTGTCGGCCGACATCACGCTGAATGTGGTGCTGGCCATCTACCTCGTCGCCATGGGCTCTCAGGCGGTGCGGATTTTTGCCATCACCTCGATCCTGCTCTCCACGGCGGTGCGCGCCCTGATGATCGGCTATATCCTGCGCTCACGCCGGGTCAACGTCACCTACCTGGGTCGGATCCGCGCAACCGACTGACGCCGGCATCGAGACACCGCCGTTCGCGGCACGGCATCACGTCTTCTCGCCGGCCGCCGCGAGGCGCGCGGCGAATGTCGCGCGCAGGGTCTCGACCACGCGCTTCGGCGCGGTCTCCGGCGAGCCGGCATCAAAAGGCGGCTGCGGGTCATATTCGATCAGAAGCTGAATGCCCTTGGCCTGGGTCTCGCCGATGAGACGCGCCGCCAGAGTGAGCGCCATGTCGATGCCGGCGGAGACACCGGCCGCCGTGATGATCTTGCCGGCCTCGACCACCCGGGCGGCAGTCGGCCTGGCGCCAAAGCCGGCGAGTTCGTCGCGGGCCAGCCAGTGGCTGGTCGCCGCCACTCCGTCAAGCAGACCGGCGGCCCCCAGGATGAGCGCGCCGGTGCACACCGATGTCGTCCACTGCGTGGTTCCGTGAATCTTGCGAATCCAGTCCAGAACCCGTGCATTGCCGCACTGGTCGCGAACATCCGGGCCGCCCGGCACGACCAGGATGTCGGCCGTATCAATCTCGTCGATCGCGTGATCGGCAACCAGCGAAAGAAAGCCCGAATCGACCCGCACGGGACCGCGCTCGAGCGCCGTAAAGGCGATCTCGGCATCCGGAATTTGCGACAGCACCTCATAGGGTCCGATGGCATCCAGCGCCGTCATGCCCGGATATAGAAAAACCGCGATCCGCATTCCCATGTCTCCTCCAACCAATTCTGCTCCGCCCCGTCGGTCGGGTCCCGGCACTGGATCACCGGCTTCGGCGCGCGGCAATCAGAAATTCGACATTGCCCTTGGGGCCGGTGATCGGGCTCGGCGTGATGCCAAGAACCGACCATCCGGCCTGCCCGTCCAGCCAGTTTTCAATGCGGGTGCAGACCTCGGCGTGAAGCGCCGGATCGCGCACCACTCCGCCCTTGCCGACGCGTTTGGGGCCGACTTCGAACTGCGGCTTGATCAGGGCCACCAGATGGGCGCCCGGCGCGGCCAGGGCGAGGGCCGCCGGCAGCACCGCTTCGAGCCCGATGAAACTGACGTCGCAGACGATCAGATCGACCGGCTCAGGGATCTGCTCGCGCCCCAGACGGCGCGCATTGGTGCGCTCGATCACCACCACGCGGGCGTCCCGGCGCAGCTTCCAGGCGAGCTGGCCATAGCCGACATCGACGGCATAGACGCGGCGTGCGCCGCGAGAGAGCACGACATCGGTAAAGCCACCGGTGGAGGCCCCGAGATCGAGGACCACGCAATCCGTCGGATCGATCCCGAAATGATCGAGCGCATGGGCCAGCTTGACACCGCCGCGACTGACCCAGGGATGATCGCCACCGCGCACCTCGAGCGGCGCATCCGCGGGCAACAGGGCACCGGCCTTCTCGATCCGCCGCTCGCCGCTGAACACGGCACCGGCCAGGATCAGCGCCTGCGCCCGCGCCCGGCTTTCGGCCAGGCCGCGGGCCACCAAAAGCACGTCGGCCCGGGTCTTGCCCTTCGCCGGTCGATCCTTTGAAGCGGCGGCCATCGCCTTATCGTGCGTCAATGTCGATCGGCCCCAAGGCAGAGGCGATCGGTTCAGTTGCGCCGGTTGACAACGAAGCCGGCAACGGCGCGCAAGTGATCGGCTTCCTTATCGAACATGTCGAGGTGCCGCACCGCCTGTTCGGCCAGCATCAGCGCCTGGGTGCGGGCGCGTTCCTTGCCGAGGATGGAGACGAAGGTGGCCTTGCCCTGGGCTGCATCCTTGCCGACCGCCTTGCCCATTTCCTCCTGCGTCCCGTCGGCGTCGAGCAGATCGTCGGCGATCTGAAAGGCCAGCCCGAGATCATGGGCGTAGGCGCGCAGGGCCTGGCGGGCGGTGGTTCCGGCGCGCCCCAGAATGGCGCCGGCTTCGGCCGCAAAGGTCATCAACGCCCCGGTCTTCATCTGCTGAAGGCGGGTGATCGAGCCGATATCATGGGCCGTCTCGCCGGCTCCCATATCGATCATCTGGCCGCCGACCATCCCGTGCGCGCCGGCGGCAACCGCCAGCGCCCGGATCAGTTCGCAGCGGACCTTGGGGTCACTGTGGGTGCGCTCGTCCGCCAGGACCTCGAAGGCCAGCGTCAGCAGGGCATCCCCGGCAAGCACCGCGGTGGCCTCGTCAAAGGCGACGTGAACGGTCGGCTTTCCCCGGCGCAGGGCGTCATCGTCCATGCATGGCAGGTCGTCATGAACCAGCGAGTAGGTATGCACCAGTTCCACCGCCACACCCACCCGATAGGCGGCCTCGCGGGCGACCCCGAACAGGCCGGCGCTGTGGACCACGAGGAACGGGCGAAAGCGTTTGCCGCCGGCCAGCGCGGCATAGCGCATGGCCTCGATCACCCGCTGCTCGGGGCCTTCCGCCGCCGGCAGAATCCGGTCGAGGAACGTCACCAGCGTATCGGCGACTTCCTTCATCGCGCGCTGCAGCGCGCCATCGACGACATTGTCGTTCAAACTGCCCTCATTCCATGTCGAAAGGTTCGCTGGCCGGTTCCTGCCCGGCATCGTCCGAGGGCAGAAGTTTCTCGACCTTTTCACGAGCGGCCTTGAGCTTGGCCTCGCAATGGGCCTTGAGCAAGGTCCCGCGGGCATAGAGATCCAGCGATTCCTCAAGGTCCACGTCGCCGCTTTCAAGGCGGCGGACCACGTCTTCAAGCTCGGCGAGTGCCGCCTCGAAGGTCAACGCGGCAATCTCTGCCGGAATCTCGGGTGACTCTTTCCCGCCTTGCGTATCGGCCATGATCATCGTTCCCCGCTCAACCCAGTGTAGTCTCGCCCATGGCCCCGGGGCAAGCAACCCAACCGCCGGTTCAGGCCGCCATCAACGCCTGCAAATGGGCGGCAACGCTGTCGGCCAGCGCGTCCAGGTTATAGCCGCCCTCGAGAACCGATACCAGCCGTCCGTCGCAATATTTCACCGCCACATCGACAAGCCGGCGGGTCGCCCAGCCATAATCCTCGGCCACCAGCTCGAGCTGCGCCAAAGGATCGTCACGATGGCCGTCGAAACCGGCGGACACCAGCAAGAGCTCCGGCCTGAATCGCTCGAGCGCCGGCAGGATGACATCATCAAACGCCGCGCGCAGCTCGGCTCCACCGGACCCCGGGGCCAGCGGCACATGGACGAGATTATGCGCCACCCCGGTCTCGCGCGGCGCCCCGGTGCCGGGATAGAGCGGCATCTGATGAACCGAGGCATAAAACAGACCGGCGTCATCGTGAAAAGCCGCGGCCGTGCCATTGCCGTGATGAACGTCGAAATCGACCACCGCCACACGGGACAGGCCATGGGCGCGCCGGGCATGAACCGCACCGATGGCGATGTTGTTGAACAGGCAGAACCCCATCGCCGCCGCCGGCTCGGCATGATGGCCGGGCGGGCGCACCGGGCAGAAAGCGCGGGTCTCGGGTGCCGCGCAGACGGCATCGACGCCGGCGCAGACGGCACCGGCGGCACGCAGGGCGGCGCGTCCCGAGCCCGGCGAGATCACGGTGTCAGGATCGAGCGCCGCATATCCGGCCTCCGGGACCGCCGCCAACACACGCTCGACATAATCCGGCGCATGCACATATTCGAGTTGCGCGCGCGTCGCCTCGGGCGCTTCGCGCCGCTCGAGCGACGCGAATGCGTCGCGGTTCAGCACCTCCAGGACCCGCGTGAGGCGCGCCACACGCTCCGGGTGGCCGGGCCCGGTGTCATGGGCCAGACAATCGGCATGGGTGAAGATCAGCGTCGCCATGGTCTGACCGAACGTTACGAGCCGCCGTCTCCGGCCGGCGCCGGCGCCGATTTGGCACGGGCGCGTTCTTCCTCCACCAGCTCCTTTTTCGACAGCTTGCCGACAATGGTCTTCGGCAGCTCGGTGCGAAATTCGATCTCGCGCGGCAGCTCGTGCTTGCCGAGGCGCTCACGCAAAAAGGCGAGCAGCGCCTCCTCGGGTAGCGGATGGTCGGGGTCTTTCAAGACCACGAAGGCCTTGGGCCGCTCGCCGAGATAATCGTCGGGCACGCCGATGACGGTGACCTCGCGCACCGCCGGATGGCGGTAGATCGCTTCTTCGATGGTGCGCGGGAAGACGTTGAAGCCGCCGACCAGAATCATGTCCTTCTTGCGATCGACGATGAACAGATAGCCATCCTCGTCGAGATAGCCGATATCGCCGGTGCGCAGGTAGCCGTCGACGATGGTCTCGGCGGTCTCCTCGGGCCGGCGCCAGTAGCCCTTCATGACCTGCGGGCCGGAGACACAGATCTCGCCGGTCTCGCCCATCGGCAATTCCCTGCGGGGATCCTCGAGGTCGGTGATCTTCACCATGGTCCCCGGCAACGGCAGGCCGACCGAGCCTTCCTTGTAGGTCCCGTCGATGGGCGTGACCGCCACCGTCGGCGAGGTTTCGGTCAGGCCATAGCCCTCGGTGATGACGCAGCCGGCCCGGGCCTCGAATTTCTCCTTGACCTCGCGCGGCAGCGGCGCCCCGCCCGAGACGCAGCGGCGCAGCGAGGTAAGATCATATTTTTCGAGATCGGGATGATTGTTGATCGCCGCAAACATGGTCGGCACACCGGGCAGAATGGTCACCTTCTTGCGGTCGATGTCGCGCACCACGTCTTCCAGCTCGAACTTGGGATGGATGATGATCTCGGCCCCCAGCCGCGCCGCGCCGAGTACGATCCCGGTCAGCGCAAAGGCGTGAAAGAAGGGGAGCGCGCCGATATACCGTTCCGCGCCATAGCTTACCTCGGGGTCCCACCTCTCGCCCTGAAGAACATTGCTGTAAATATTGGCGTGGGTCAGCATGGCGCCCTTGGGCAGGCCGGTGGTGCCCCCCGTGTACTGGAGAAAGGCGATATCGTTCTGCGGATCGATGTCCGGCACGTCATAGATTCCGTCGTTGTCGATCAGATCCCTGAACCGGACATAGGACGGGCCCTCGGGTATGGCGCAGATGCTCTTGCGCCATGCCACCTGGTAGATCAGGCTTTTCGGAAACCGCATCACCTCGGACAGGCTGCCGACGATCAGGCAGTCCACCCGGCTTTCATCCAGCAATGTGCGCGCTGGCCCCAGCAGGCCGGCAAGATTGAGGGTCGCCAGCATCCCGGTCTCGGAATCCTCGGCCTGGGTCAAAAGCTCGCGGCGCGAATAGAGCGGGCTGAAATTGACCACCGTGCCGCCGGCCTTGAGCACGCCATAGAGGCAGATGACGAACTGCGGACAATTGGTGAAAAACAGGCCGACGTGAACGCCCTTGCCAACGCCCAGCTTCTGAAATCCCTTGGCAGCCCGCGCCGCCAACGCGCCGACCTCGGCATAGGTGAACTTGCGGTCGAGAAAATCGAGATAGGGCCGGGAGCCATATTTCTCGACCGCCTCGTCGAGCAGCGCATGAACCGGCGCGGCCGGTGGCGTGAAATGCCAGTCCAGATGCTTCGGGTAGGTCTTGAGCCAGGGCTTTTCGGTCACCGGGTGTTCCCCCGAGTGGCGGCCAAATCAAATTGGCGGCAAGGCGGCTGACGAAATGAGCTAGACAAAGAAATCGGGGATCAGCTCGCGGCTCGGATCGACGGCATAGCCGGACAGGTCGGTCACCCCGGCAGACGCCAGCACCTCATCGTCGATACAGAAATTGCCGCTGAACGCGCGCGCCTCGCGGCACAGGATGACATGCGCCGCGTCGGCCATGATCTCCGGCTTGCGTCCGCCCTTCTTCATCTCCTCGCCGCCGAGGATATTGAGCGCGGCGGTGGCGATCACGGTGCGCGGCCACAGGGCGTTGAAGGCGATTCCGGCTTCGCGGAACTCTTCGGCCATGCCGAGCACGCACATGCTCATCCCGAACTTGGCCATGGTATAGGCGACGTGCGGAGCGAACCAGCGGGCCTCCATGTTGAGCGGCGGCGAGATGTTGAGCACATGCGGGTTTTCCGCCTTCATCAGATGCGGAATGCACACCTGGCTGCACAGAAACGTGCCCCGCGTGTTGACCGAATGCATCAGGTCAAAGCGCTTCATCGGCGTATGCAGGGTGCCGGTCGGGCTGATCGCACTGGCATTGTTCACCAGAATGTCGATGCCGCCAAACGTCTCCACCGTCTTGTCCACGGCGGCACGCACGGCCGTCTCGTCGCGGATGTCGACGACACAGGGCAGCGCCTTGCCGCCCGCTGCCTCGATTTCCTCGGCCGCCGTATAAATGGTGCCCGGCAGCTTCGGATGGGGCTCGGCGGTCTTGGCGGCAATGGCGATATTGGCGCCGTCGCGGGCCGCCCGCTTGGCAATCGCCAGGCCGATGCCGCGGCTGGCACCGGTGATAAACAGGGTCTTTCCCTTGAGATCACTCATATCCCGTCTTCCACCTCCCCTATTCGCCCCGAAACCGGGCTTTGCGTTTGTCCACGAAGGCGGCCACGCCTTCGGCAAAATCATCGGTCAATGCGCAGGCGGCGAAGCTTTCGGCCTCGGCCGCCAGTTGTTCTGCCAACGCGGTTTCCAGCGACTGGTTCAGGAGCGCCTTGGTTGCAGCCAGCGCCCGCGTTGGCGCTGTCGCCAGCCTGTGTGCGATCCGCGCCGTTTCGGCCTCCAGTTCGGCGGCCGGCACCACCCAGTTGACGAGGCCCATATCCAGCGCCGTCGCGGCATCGATGCGCTCGCTCATCAGCGCAATCTGCATGGCGCGCCGCAGGCCGACCAGACGCGGCAGAAAAAAACTGCCGGAACAATCGGGCGAGGTGCCGATCCGCGTGTACGCCAGCGTAAACACCGTATCGTCGGCGGCAATCGCCAGATCGCAGGCCATCATCAGGCTCATGCCGGCCCCGGCGGCCGCCCCGTGAACGCTGGCCAGCACCGGCAGCGGCAGGCTGCGCAAGCGCTCGATCGCCCGGTTCATTCTGGGGATCCGCTCGCGCAGGTCGCGGGCCAGAACCTCACGATCATCGGCAATCTGCTGATGATAGCCCTTGACGTCGCCACCGGCCATGAAGGCGGGACCGGCACCCCGAACGACGATACAGCGCAGGCCCGGAGTTTCGACCAACTGCTCGACGGCATCGATGAACCCGGCGCGCAGCTCCGGAGAAAGCGCGTTCATGGCTTCGGGCCGGTTGAAGGTCACGGTGGCAATCCCGGACTCGATCCCGACCAGAACGGCGGTCGCCGTCATGACGGCGCCTCCACCGTGCGGAAGATATCGACGCCGGTCTCGTCCGGCTCGCGCCTGATCTTGCCGGCCTCCATGAGGTAATGGAGATGGGCAAGGCTTTCGCCGGCTGCGAACATGTGCTCGAACCCGTTGATCTTGCGGCCGAACAGAACCGTATAGAGATCGATCGCCGTCTTCGGCCCGTCGGCGCACGCCGCCTCCACCGCTTTCAGGCGGTCGGCATGGTGTTCCTGCAACTCGCGCACCCGCTGATGCAGGCCGAAGAACGGCTCGTTGTGAGAGGGGAGCACCAGCACGTCTTCCGGCAGGTCGAGAAGAGACTCGAGCGATTCCAGCCAGTCCTTCAATGGATTGGCGTCGGGCTCGGGCGGATAGACGCTGATGTTGCTGGAAATCCTGGGCAGCACCTGATCGCCGGAAATCAGGACATTGAGCTCCGGACAGAACAGGCAGATATGCTCGGGCGAATGACCGCTCAGCGTCAGCGCCCGCCATATGCGCCCGCCGATCTCGATCGCCTCGCCATGCCGAATGCCGTGAAACCACACCGGCAAGGGCGCCACTGCACGCACAAAGCTGGCATAGCCGAGCTTGCGGAATACCTCCAGCGACTCGGCATCGAACCCGGCGCGGCGATAGAACTCGACCGCCTGATCGGGCGGGCATTCGCCATCGCGCTGAAGCAGCATCTGACAATAGAGATAGTCCGCCCGGCTCATCCACAGCGGTGCCCCGAGGCGCTCGAACAACCAGCCGGCGAGACCGATATGATCGGGGTGATAATGGGTCACGATCACCTTTCCGACCCGCGCGCCGTTGACCTGGCGGCTGAAAATCTCCTCCCAGCATTCCCGGATGCGGCGGCTTTTCAGGCCGGAATCGACGATCACCCAGTCGTCGCCGTCCTCGAGCAGCCACAGATTGATGTGATCGAGCGCGAAGGGAAGCGGCATGCGCAGCCAATGGACGCCGGGCGCCACTTGCGTGGTCTGGCCCGGCCCCGGGCACGCCAGATCAAGGTAGGTGAGCGCACTCATCGGATCGAGCCGGTCATGACGCCAACTGATCCGCGTCAAGCGCGAACAGAATGTCGTCGCCCCCCTCGACCTGCGGCCACAGTCCGCGGACCTTGGGCACAAGCTGCTCGGCAAAAAACCGAGCGACGGCAATGCGGGCCGCATAATAGCGGGGGTTTTCACCGGCCTCGATCTTCTGGCGCGCCACCACCGCGCCGCGGGCGAGCAAGGCCCCGGCAATCGCATAGCCGCACAGATGCAGAAACGGCGTTGCCCCGGCGGCGCTTTCGCGCGGAGCTTCCGACAGATTTCCCTGCAGCCAGGCGGCGGCCTCCTCGAAGGCGGCCAGGCCCTCGTGAAGGGGCATCGCCAGGTCGGCGAGGTCGTCATGAGCTTTAAGACCGGCGACCGCCTCGCGCAGCTCGGTGGCGATCTCCGAGGCGATCCGACCACCCTGCAGGGGCAGCTTGCGCATCACCAGATCGAGCGCCTGAATACCGTTGGTGCCTTCGTAGATCGGCGCGATCCGGGCATCGCGGAAATGCTGGGCGGCGCCGGTTTCCTCGATATAGCCCATGCCACCGTGCACCTGAATGCCGATCGACGTGACCTCGCAGCCGATATCGGTGCAAAAGCCCTTGCTGATCGGGGTGAGAAAGGCGGCGATATCGGCCTCGCGGGCGCGCACCGCCTCGTCCGGGTGGTGGAGCGACAGATCGACCGCCACTGCATTGCGGTAGACCAGCGCCCGCATGGCCTCGATAGAGGCCTTCATGGTCATCAGCATGCGGCGCACATCGGCGTGCTCGATGATCGCACTGGCCCCGTCCGAGGCAGCGCCGATGGCCCGGCCCTGGCGGCGCTCGATGGCATAGGCCAGGGCGCGCTGGTAGGCGCGCTCGGCAATCGCCAGACCCTGCAGGCCGACATTGAGGCGGGCATGGTTCATCATCGTGAACATGCAGCGCATGCCCTTCTGCTCCTCGCCCAGCAGGTAGCCGATGCACCTGCCCTCGTCGCCATAAGACATCACGGCGGTGGGGCTGGCATGAATGCCCAGCTTGTGCTCCAGCGACACGCACCGCAAATCATTGGCTTCGCCGATCGAGCCATCGTCATTGACATGGAACTTGGGCACCAGGAACAGGGATATGCCCTTGGTGCCCGGCGGCGCATCGGGGGTGCGGGCCAGCACCAGGTGCAGGATGTTCTCGGCCATGTCGTGATCGCCGTAGGTGATGAAAATCTTCTGGCCCGATATCCGGTACCTGCCGTCGCCGTTCGGCTCGGCCCGGGTGCGCAGGGCGCCGACGTCGGAGCCCGCCTGGGGCTCGGTCAAATTCATCGTCATGGTCCAGCGGCCCGAGACCGCCGGCTCGAAAAACCGGGCCTTGATATCCTCGCTGGCATGCTGCTTGAGCGCCTCGATCCCGCCGAGATTGAGCATCGGGCAGAGCGCGAAACCCATGTTGGCGGCGGTGACCATTTCCATCATGGTGACCGAAAGCGTGAATGGCAGGCCATGGCCGCCATATTCAGGTTCGATCGACAGCCCGTTCCAGCCGCCTTCGACGAATTGGGCATAGGCCTCCTTGAAGCCCTCGGGCGTGCGTACCACGCCGTTTTCCAGAACGCTCCCCTGGGTATCCCCGACACGGTTGAGAGGGGCCAGAACCTCGCCGGCCAGGCGGCCGATCTCTTCGAGCACGGCGGCAACCAGATCGGGCGTCGCCTCGGCAAAAGTGTCGAGCGCAGCAAGCCGGTCGAAGCCGGCGATATGATCGAGCGTGAAACGCATATCGGAAACTGGGGCGCGGAAAACCGTCATCGATGTCTTTCCAGATGTGATTGTCGCCAGATGCTTCTTCGGGTGTTCGGCGCGGCCCGGCACGCCATGTCCCCATACAATTCCCATACAATAGGACATTCGGCCGCGATGCAATATTATCGGGCCGAACCGGCACCGGCCTGCGCCATATTGGCGCGGCCAAGCCGAAGAAGCGGAACCAGAAGGCTTGATGGCGACATGGCCGAGCAATCGCACTCGAAGGCCCCCATCACTGAGGCGGAAACGGTGATCTGCCTGCCAGCATCCGATGCGGCGGTGGCCCGGGCAGCGGCCGCCCTGCGGGCCGGCCAATTGGTCGCCTTTCCGACCGAAACCGTCTATGGCCTGGGGGCAGATGCCTGCAACCCGCAGGCGCTTGCCCGGCTCTTTGAGGCCAAACGCCGGCCATCGACAAAGCCGCTGCCGGTGCTGGTCAGTGATATCGAGGCCGCGCGCCGCCTGATCGTCTTTGATGCGCGCATCGAGGCACTGTGCCGCCATTTCTGGCCGGGGGCGCTGACCATCGTCGGGCGACGGCGCGCCGATTGCCCGGTCGCGCCGCTGGCCAGCGCCGGCGGCGAGACGCTGGCCGTGCGCCATCCCGATCACGGCGTCATCCGCCGTCTGCTGGCCGCCTTCGGCGGTCCCGTTGCCGCACCCAGCGCCAACATCTCCGGCGCCCCGAGCCCGACAACAGCCGACGAACTGGACATGGAGATCCTTGCAGCAACGGCCATCGTCATCGATGGCGGGTCTTGCCCACTGGGCACCGCATCAACGGTCGTGCAAGTGGAGGAAGCAGGTCTTGCAATACTGCGGATCGGCGCCATCGCGCCCGAGCGCATCGCCGCCGTGGCCGGCCCCCTGATGCCGGCGCAGGATGCCGGGCCATGACCCGGAGCGCTGCATATGCCCGGCTCAAAGAGATCGTCGGCCCGCGCGGCTGGACGGATACGCCCGAGGACCTGGCCCCGCATGTCAGCGAAGGCCGCGGCCTGTTCCACGGCGATGCGCCCTTGCTGCTGCGCCCGCGAAATACGGGCGAGGTCTCCGAGATCGTTGCGGTCTGCGCTGAGGCCCAAATCGGTATCGTGCCCCAGGGCGGCAATACCGGCCTGTGCGGCGGCGCCGTGCCGCGGCCTGACAAGGGGGAAATCATTCTCAGTCTGGCGCGCATGAACCGGATTCGCGCCTTGGATCCCGCCAATTTCACGCTCACCGCCGAGGCCGGCTGCATCCTGGCCGACATTCAGGCGGCGGCCGAGGACGCCGATCGCCTGTTTCCCTTGAGCCTCGGCGCCGAGGGAAGCTGCATGATCGGCGGCAATCTGTCGACCAACGCCGGCGGTGTGGGTGTGCTGCGCTACGGCACCGCCCGCGATCTGGTGCTCGGCCTCGAGGTGGTTCTGCCCGACGGGCGCGTCTGGGATGGGCTGCGGGGGCTGCGCAAGGATGCGACCGGTTACGACCTGAAGCAGCTGTTTATCGGTGCCGAGGGCACGCTGGGGATCATCACGGCGGCGGTGCTCAAACTGTTTCCGCGCCCGCGCCAGACCGAGACCGCACTCGCCGGCCTGGCTTCGGCCAAGGCGGCCGTGGCGCTGCTGGCAATGGCCCGCGAATACAGCGGCGATGCGGTCACCGCCTTCGAACTGCTGCCCCGCATCGGCCTCGACTTCGTGCGCCGGCATTTCGCCGACGTGCCGGCGCCTCTGAGCAATGAACACGACTGGTACGTTCTGGTCGAGCTGACCTCGTCACGGCCCGGCAATGACCTGCGCCCGGCGCTTGAAGGCCTGCTGCAGGGCGCCCTGGACGACGGCCTGATCGAAGATGCGACAATCGCCGCCAATAGCGCCCAGGCCCGGGCCCTGTGGCGCTTGCGCGAAGTGATGCCCGAGGCCCAGAAGTTCGAAGGTGCCAGCGTCAAGCACGACGTTTCGGTTCCGGTCAGCGCCATCGCCGAGTTCATCAGGCATGCCGGCGCAGCGGTGGAAAAGGCGGTGCCCGGTGCCCGGCTGGTGGTTTTCGGACACATCGGCGACGGCAATGTGCATTTCAACCTCTCCCAGCCCGAAGGCGCCGACGGGCAGGAATTCCTCGCCCGCTGGCAGGAGGTCAACCGCATCGTTCACGATATCGTCGTTGCCATGGGCGGCAGCATTTCCGCCGAACACGGCATCGGTCAGCTCAAGATCGCCGAGCTGGAGCGCATCCGCTCGCCCCTGGAGCTGGAGCTGATGCGGCGCCTCAAGGCGACCCTCGATCCCGTTGGCATCATGAACCCCGGCAAACTGCTGCGCCGGGACTGACCGCTTACAACAATCGGGCCTGCGGCTCCGCACCTTCCAGACAGCGGGGATCGTCATGGGCAACCGAATTGACGTAAGCCGAGACCGGGCGAATCTCGAAATCCTCGGGTGGCGGCAAATGAAGGGCGCCGACCGCCTGCTGTGCGCTAACGCCGCGGCAATCCAGCCACATGGCGAAATCGCCAGGCGATACGATCACCGGCATGCGATCGTGGATGGGGGCAAGAACCGGGTTGCTTGCCGTGGTCAGAATGGCCATCGAGTCCAGAACCTCGCCACTTTTGTCCTGCCAGCGTGCCCAGATGCCGGCAAAGGCGAACAGGCCGTGGCTGCGCAAATTCACATAGTAGGGCTGCTTGCCGCCGGCCCGATCCGCCCATTCATAGAAGCCGTCGGCCGGTACCAGGCAGCGGCGCGCCCGCACGGCGTCGCGGAACGCCGGCTTGGCGAGCACGGTCTCGATCCGGGCATTGATCAGGGGTGGCCCACGGTTGATATCGCGCGACCATGACGGCACCAGCCCCCAACGCATCATCGCCAGTTCGGGCTTGCCGTCACCACCGCCTGCGCGCACTACCGGCACTGTTTGCGTCGGCGCGATGTTGTAGCGCGCCGGCAGATTGGGCTGGCCCGCGAAGCCGAACAATCGGCGCATCGCCTCCGGTGGACTGGTCAGACTGTAGCGCCCACACATCTCGTTCTCGCTCCTCGCCAGTCGGTGCCGCCACCAACGCGTGACTTGCCGGTCTCACCCCCTATAATCGACTTACGGGTCCGGGAACCGGCCCGAACAGGAGGCTTCACCCATGGTCAATCGACGTGCGCTGGCAACGCTGGCGGCCATCATCATAACAGCATCAAGCGTTGCCGGAATGCCGGCGGTGGCCGGCGAGACCAAGGACATCATCGCCAGACTGACGGCACTCGCCAATGGCGATCATCGCTCACCGGAAAACCGCGCCCGCAACATCTATCGGCATCCGGCCGAGACGCTGGCCTGGTTCGGGATCCGCGATGACATGACGGTCGTTGAAATCTCGCCGGGCGGCGGCTGGTACACGGAAATCCTGGCCCCCTTCCTCAAGGACCGCGGCACCTTTTATGCCGCCGGCTACGACCCCGACTCGCAAAGCTCCTACGAGCGCACAAGCGCCCGGCGGTTTCTCGACAAACTGGCCGCCCAGCCGGATATCTACGCCAATGTGAAGCTGACCATCTTCAACGGCGATCGCCTTGATGTCGGACCCGAAGGCGCCGCCGACATGGTGCTGACCTTTCGCAACCTTCACAACTGGATGCGCGCCGGCTTTGCCGACAAGGCGTTCGCGGCCTTCTATCGGGCGCTCAAACCCGGCGGCATTCTCGGCGTTGTCGAGCATCGGGCCAACACCGACAAGCCTCAGGACCCAGAGGCTCGCAGCGGCTACGTGCGCGAGGATTACGTGATCGCACTGGCCAAAGCGGCCGGCTTCGAATTCGTCGGCTCGTCCGAGATCAACGCCAACCCCAGGGACCGCAAGGACTACGCTGTGGGGGTCTGGGCCCTGCCGCCAAGTCTGAACAAGAACCTTGGTGGGAAATACAGCCGCGAACAGCTTCTGGCGATTGGTGAGAGCGACCGCATGACGCTCAAATTCCGCCGGCCCAGGCGTCCCTGACCGACGTTTACGAACGGCGCAAGACCGGGAATCCTTCGCCCGCGTCCATCCGGGTCGGAGCGTCGCACCGAAAGGCCCGCTCCTGACACCCATAACTGTCATATTGGCGTCATATCGGCCCCCTATTTCATTGTCTGTGACGCCCGAATCGCGTAAGCTGTCGGCATGGGAGGGAAAGACCTTGAACATGGCTAAAAGCAGCCTGATTTATGTTGCAGTCTTCGGCTTTGCCTGTGGAATTGCCCTGGGAATTGCGACGGTGTCGTTGGTTGGTTAGGGGTCTTCGATTCGCCAAGACAGATACTGAATCGAAGTTGTTGCCCTGAAACGAACCGGCATCGCCGAAATTGGGGTCAGGCAAAGCGACCAAAGCAGTTTTTTTGTCCGCATTCATGATCTACGCTGCACACGCCCACCAGATAACCGGGGGCTAGGTGTTCGTTGCGCACCTACCCGAAGCGTCCCTTTGTCGGCGTCGGCGTCGTCATCGGCCGCGAGGCGGACGGGTATGAGGTTCTTCTGGTGCGCCGCGGCAAGCCCCCCAATGAAGGTCAGTGGAGCCTGCCCGGCGGCGCCCAGCAAATCGGCGAGACCATCCGCGATGCGGCCAAACGCGAAATCCGCGAGGAAACCGGGCTCGAAATCGCACACCTTGAACTTCTTGACGTCGTCGACTTCATCGATATGGACGACGCCGGTGACGTGCGCCATCACTATACCCTGATCGATTTTGCCGCACGGTGGCGCTCGGGTACCGCCCGGCCCGGCGACGACGTCAGCGAGGTCGTCTGGGCGCCGATTGATGCCCTTGAACCCTTCGCCATTTGGCCGGAAACGCAGCGTATCATTGCGCTGGCAGGCCGCCTCTTTGCCGGCGCCGCCAACCGGATCGTTGACACATGACCCGCCTCGGCAAGTCCCGGCCGGAGCCGGCGGGCCGACTGCGGCAGCTTCCTGGCCGTCTGGCAACGCACCTCAAGGTGATCCTGATCGGCGTTCTGTTCGGCACTGCCGCGTTCGTTATCATCAAGCTGCTGATCCGTCTGTCCCGGGCCACCGGTTCGGTGTTTTGACGCGCTGACGGGTGAGGTGGCCGCTTGGCCGTCGGACCGCCGGAAAAATGCCTTTGCCTTGTCTCCCGCGCGGCCTTGGGACATGATGCCGGCAGGTGCGTCGAGCCCCGTGAGGCGCGCCGGTGCCACAGTCGGATGTCGAGGATTCCCTATGCGACGGTTTCAAGCGTTTGTTGTCGGGCTGGCCTTGTTGGGCCTGTCGGCGGCCCCCGGTGCCGCTCAGGATCGCGGGGTCGGCGAAGGCCCGCCCTATCAGGATGACGGCACCGCCTATACCTATGAAAGCCCGCCGGCGGAGACCGAAACGGAAGTCGATGCCGAGACCTATGACGAGGGCACGATCATAGCCATCGCCTCGGACTTCTTCGGCGGCTCCAGCGAGGCCCTGGCCAAGATCGTACAGAAGGTCTTTGCCGACCTCGGGCGCCCCAACGCCTATATCGCCGGCCAGGAAGGAAGCGGTGCGATTGCCATCGGCCTGCGCTACGGCAGCGGCGAGCTGACCCACAAGCTCGAAGGCTCGCGCAAGATCTACTGGCGCGGCCCGTCGATCGGGCTCGATTTCGGCGGCAACGCCGCCAAATCATTCACGCTGGTCTACAATCTCGACACCATCGAGGATATCTTCCAGCGGTTCCCGGGCGTCGATGGCAGCTTCTATTACGTTGCCGGTCTCAGCGTGAACTACCAACAGCGGGGCAATATCGTGCTGGCGCCGATCCGCGCCGGGGTCGGCCTGCGCGGCGGCATCAACATCGGCTATCTGCATTACACCCGCAAGCGGGGCTGGTTTCCGTTCTGACGGGCAACCGGGCGATCACGGCATTGCCAGGTCGGAAAACTGGCCGCTGCGGCGGAATCGCCAGAGATATCCGGGAACGATGGCTTCCAGGGGCGTCGGCGTGATGCCCAGATCGGCCAGTCCCCGGGCCGTTTGCGAGACCACGTTGTCGCGCTCCAGCAGTCGCACCTGATCGACGGTCAGCGGCGGGTCGGGGCGCAGGAACTTGAACGCGAACTGCAACAGGGCGGCATCGATCCGGGCCAGCCAGAACGGCATCGGCACCAGCAGGCGCTTGCGACCGATCTGGGCCAGTATATATTCGAATATCTCCCGCAGGCTGTAGACTTGCGGCCCGCCCAGCTCAAACGTCTCGCCGGCAGCGTCCGGGGCATCCAGCGTACGGATGATCGCGTCGGCGACATCACCGACATAGACCGGCTGAAAGCGCGTCCGACCACCGCCGATCAGCGGCATCACCGGAGAAATACGGGCCAGCGTGGCAAAGCGATTGAAGAAATCGTCTTCGGGCCCGAATATGACACTGGGCCGCAGGATCACCGCCTCGGGACAGGCGTCGCGCAGCGCCTGCTCGCCCGCCGCCTTGGAGCGGGCGTAGCGCGAGGGCGATTTGGGATCGGCCCCCAAAGCGGACAGATGAACAAGGCGCTTTACGCCGGTGGCGCGGGCTGCCTCGCCAATGCGCCGGGCCCCGGCAACATGGATCTCGTCAAATTTCTGGCGGCGCCTTTCCACCAGAATGCCGACCGCCGAGATGGCGGCATCGGCCCCTGTCAAAGCGGCCGTAACCGAATCGGGATGGCGCAGATCGGCCTGAATAATCTGGATCTGGCCGACATCGCCCATTGTCTTGAGAAACAACGCGAGATTGGGCCGGCGTACGGCAACCCGGATACGATCGCCTCGATGTGCGAGACGCTCGACCACATGGCGCCCCACGAACCCCGACCCGCCGAAGATGGTAATCAATCGATTTGCCATGACCGCCTCCGAACGGAGCAGCCGCCCCCGGCTCGGCATGGCCGCACCGGAGTGAGCCGCGTGACTGCCTGTGCCCCCACAGGCGACGCCCCGAGTGTATGACCGAGCCGGCACCCTTCGTCCAGCCCCTTTTTTGTTGCTGCCGCCATTCCTATATTGGAGCATTGACAATCCGGTTCGAGAACGGTAGCCAACTGACCGGAAAGATCGTCACGGAACGCCCAGGTGGCGGAATTGGTAGACGCGCTAGCTTCAGGTGCTAGTGGCCTTATGGCCGTGGAAGTTCGAGTCTTCTCCTGGGCACCATTTCCTTCCGGTTGCGGCCGAGATCGAGCCAAAAGGGACGGCGCCGCACCGTCATCCCGTGATCGGACATTTCATGAGCGTTGAACTTCATCACGGCGATCTTCCTCCCGACATTTCGTTCGGCGACTCGGTCGCGGTCGATACCGAAACCATGGGGCTCAATCCGCACCGCGATCGCCTGTGCCTGGTCCAGCTTTCGGCCGGCGACGGCACCTGCCATATCGTTCAGTTTGCCGCCGGCGATTACCAGGCCCCCAATCTTCGTGCCGTTCTGGAAGACCCCGGCGTGCTGAAAATCTTCCATTTCGCCCGCTTCGACATGGCCACCCTGCGCCGGCACATGGGGATTCCTATCGGTCCGGTCTATTGCACCAAGATCGCCTCACGCCTGGCCCGCACCTATACCGACCGGCACGGCCTCAAGGACCTGTGCCGCGAACTGCTGGCAGTCGAGCTGTCCAAACAGCAGCAAAGCTCCGACTGGGGGGCGGCGACTTTGTCACCGGAGCAGCTCGAATATGCCGCTTCGGACGTGCTTTACCTGCATCGCCTCAAACAGGCGCTCGACGCCATGCTTGAACGCGAGGGGCGGACATCGCTGGCCGCCGCCTGTTTCGCCTTCCTGGAAACCCGCGCGCAGCTCGATCTCGAAGGCTGGGCCGAGACCGACATCTTCGCCCACTGATCCCATCGCCAGACCTTGGCGATGGCCGCCTGCACCGCAGCGCGTGGTGCTTGATCGCCGGCCTGGCACGGGGTACACATAATTGGCACGGTTTTCGCATGTCAGCCTTCGCGTATCGGCGAATGACCCGCGACAGACCGTGGTTTGCGCCGGCTGCACGTCCCGCCCGGCGGCGCCCGGCCTGATGATCGTGATGACCGTCCCGGCCGGTGCCATCGAGAGGGACGTGCATCGCCGGTATCATCAGGGGCCCGAGAATCGATGGCTGACTACAGCCCGTCCGAACACAGTCCTGCCGACCGCCCACGGCGGCCCGCCGATCTGTTGCGGCTGTGGTGGCAGCGGGTTGTCCCGCCTGACCCGTTCGAGCGCCATCACCGCATCATCCTGGTGCTGCGGGTCATCCTGCCGCTGGCGGCGCTGGCTCTGACCGGACTGGTCATCGCCTGGCCGCGACTGCAAACGCGCGAGCCCGGGTTCATCCTGTCGTTTTCGGAAATCGCCAATTATGACGATCGCATCCGCATGGTTCGCCCGCGCTATGCCGGGATCGATTCCAAGAACCGGCCGTTCGTGATCACCGCCGACGTCGCCACCCAGACCCGCGGCGACGACAGCGAGGTGTCTCTGGAAGGGCTGGAAGCCGATATCACACTTGCCGACGGAACCTGGCTCAACCTGCAGGCCCTGACCGGCGCCTACCGTCCGCGCGACGAAATTCTGACACTGCGCGACAAGGTCCATATCTTCACCGATCGCGGCCTCGAATTCGAAACCGCCGTCGCCCGCGTCGACCTGCGTCGCGGCGAAGCGATCAGCGAAGCCCCGGTCCGCGGCCAGGGTCCTTTCGGCACATTCCAGGCCAACCGCCTGTACATCGAGGATTCGGGTCAACGCCTGCGCTTCGAAGGCGGGGTCAAGGCGACCATCCTGCCGGGAGGACAGGGATGAGGGCGCAATTACAGACAGGCCGGGGACGCAAGGGAAATGGTCATGTGGCGTGAGCGGAGAACAAGACGGTTTGCGGCGGCAATCGCCGGGTTTGCGCTGGCTGCGCTCATGGTTGTGGCTGGCGACCGGACAGTCGGCGCGCAGGGCGTGACCGGCCAGCGTCACGACGTCAACAAGCCGATCGAGTTTTCCGCCGACCGGCTGCAGGTCGAAAAGGAGGGGCGGATTGCGTCTTTCGAAGGCCATGTCAAGGCGATCCAGGGGGACTTGAGCCTGTCGGCCGATGTCGTCCGGGTGTTCTTCAAGCCATCGAAGACCGGCGAGGAAAGTTCCGAGGAGAAACTGGCCGGCGTCAGCCGCATCGATGCCAACGGCAACGTCGTTCTGGCCTCTCCCACCGAAACCGCCAAGGGCGACTGGGGCGTTTATGACGTCGACCGCCGCATCATCACCCTGGGCGGCACCGTCGAGTTGACCCGGGGTGACACCGTAATTCTCGGCAACCGCCTGGAGCTGGATCTGGAAACCGGACGCAGCCGGATCGAAAGCGTGCCGTTGGACGGACAGCCGGAGCGGGTGCGCGGCACCTTCAAGCCGGCACCGAAATCGGGCCAGTGAGGTCAGCCTGTGGAAGCCCATGGAGACGCTGTAACACACCATTTGTTAAGGGGTTTGGCGCTTGAATGAAGGCGATATGACAGCAGTCCCGGAGGATCGGCCGACGCCTGCCCGAACCGGCCAGAGCGGCCGCGACGGCCCGCATCTGGTCGCCGACAACACCGGGCTGTTTGTCCACGGCATCGGCAAGAAGTTCAAGAAACGCCCGGTGCTGCGCGGAGTCAGCCTGTCGGTGCAACGCGGCGAGGTGATCGGCCTTCTGGGGCCCAACGGTGCCGGCAAGACGACATGTTTCTACATCATGACCGGACTGATTGCCGCCGACAGTGGCGACGTGGTGCTTGACGGCCGGACGATCACCGAGATGCCGATGTATCGTCGTGCACGCCTGGGTATCGGCTATCTGCCGCAGGAGCCGTCGATTTTCCGCGGCCTGTCGGTCGAGGACAATATCCGCGCCGTGCTCGAAGTGGTCGAGCCGGATACAACGCAGCGCGAAGCCAAGCTCGAGCATCTGCTCTCGGAATTCTCGATCAGCCATTTGCGGCACGCACCGTCGGTGGCGCTGTCAGGCGGTGAACGCCGCCGGGTCGAGATCGCCCGGGCGCTTGCCACCCAGCCCAGTTTCATGTTGCTGGACGAACCGTTTGCCGGCATTGACCCGATCGCGATCAGCGAAATCCGCGACCTGGTGTCACACCTCAAGGACCGCGGTATCGGCGTCCTGATTACCGACCACAACGTTCGCGAAACGCTCGACATCATCGATCGCGCCTACATCATCTATGACGGGCGTGTGCTGATGGAAGGCACCCCGGACGAGATCGTCGCCAACGCCGATGTTCGGCGCGTCTATCTGGGCGAGCGGTTCAGCCTGTAGGTGCGTGCCATGGCCCTGACCCCGAGATTGGAGCTTCGGCAGAGCCAGACCCTGGTGATGACGCCGCAGTTGCAGCAGGCAATCAAGCTGCTGCAACTGTCCAACCTCGAGCTCACGTCCTTCGTCGCCCAGGAAGTCGAGCGCAATCCGCTTCTCGAATGGGAAGGCAGCGACAACACCGGCGATAATGCGGCAAGGCCCGAGGGCGAGGACGCGGGCGGCGCGGCCGCCGGTCCGGATGACGCCGAGCCGGAGCCGACCGGTGTCGATGCCCAACTGACCGAACCCGGCGACATTGCGATCGGCGATGATGCGCCGCTCGATACCGATTTCGAAAACGTCTACAACCACGACAGCGCTGCCGACACCACGCCGGACGGCAGCACCGACAGCCTGGTCTGGAGCGGGGTGCGCGGCGGCGGTTTTGACGAAGACAACAACCAGCTTGAGCCAACCCTGGGAACGCGCGAATCCCTGCGCGATCATCTGCTCGAGCAGCTTCCCGGAACCTTCGCCACCACGTCCGACCAGTTGATCGCCCGTTACCTGATCGATCTGGTGAACGACGACGGCTACCTGAGCGAGTCGATCGAGGCGGTGGCCCGGCGTCTGGGCGCGACCGAAGAAGAAATCGAAGCCGTTCTGAAGACCCTCCAGACATTCAATCCGACCGGCGTGTTCGCCCGCGATCTCAAGGAATGCCTGGCCCTGCAACTGAAAGAACTGGACCGCCTCGATCCGGTCATGCAGACCTTTCTCGAACACCTCGATCTGATGGCCAAACACGACGTCGCGGCCCTGCGTCGCGTCTGCGGCATCTCAAACGAGGATCTGGCGGACATCATCGCTGAAATCCGGGCCCTCAATCCACGGCCCGGCGCCGCCTTTTCCGCCGAGCCGACGGTGCCGATGATCCCCGACGTCTATCTGCGCGAGAAGTCCGACGGCGGATGGAGCGTCGAACTCAACAGCGAGACCCTGCCCCGGGTTCTCATCAACCGGCGCTATTACACGGAAATCAGCGGCACTGCCCGCAACGCCAAGGACAAGACGTATCTGTCGGAATGCCTGGCGTCTGCCAACTGGCTGGTCAAGGCGCTCGACCAGCGGGCCCGCACCATTCTCAAGGTCGCCGCCGAGATCGTCCGCCAGCAGGATGCCTTCTTCGCCAGGGGTATCCAGTACCTGCGCCCCTTGAATCTGCGGGCGGTCGCCGAGGCGATCGAGATGCATGAAAGCACGGTCAGCCGGGTCACCGCGAACAAGTACATGGCCACCAACCGCGGTATTTTCGAGCTCAAGTATTTCTTTTCGCCGGCGATCAGTTCGTCGGACGGCGGCGAGCAGCACGCGGCGGAAGCCATTCGCCATCGGATTCGCGAACTGATCGACAACGAACGCCCGGACAAGATCCTGTCCGATGACCGGATGGTCGAGATCCTGCGCCAGTCGGGGATCGATATCGCCCGGCGCACGGTTGCCAAATATCGCGAGGCGATGGGCATTCCATCCTCCGTGCAGCGCCGGCGGATGAAGAAATCGGGCCTGGGCACCACGCACGGCCGAGGCTCAACAGATATGGCTCCGCAAAGAAGCGGTTGACCCGTGGGCCGCCCGTCGACGGGACCGATCGGATGGCGTACGGCGAAGGTTGACAGGCTCGAAACTGGGAACTATGGTCGCGCGTTCTCGAAAACGCCCGAGGTGTCCCACGGCCGCCAAGACAAGGGCCGTGCGCTCGAGTTTTCAGACTATGAAAATCTTGGTAACCGGAAAACAACTCGATATCGGCGAGGCACTGCGAACACATGTGCGTGAGCGCCTCGAGGCCGGCGTGCGCAAATATTTCGACCATCCGCTGGCCGCGCATGTGACGATTTCCAGGGAAGCCCATGGATTTCGGGCCGATTGCTCGGTTCAGGTGGGCTCTGGCATGGTGCTGCAAAGCCACGGCGAAGCGGACGACGCCTATGCCAGTTTCGACCTGGCGGCGGACAAGCTGGAAAAGCGACTGCGCCGTCACAAACGCCGGCTCAAGAGCCACCACAACGGCCGTCGCGTTGAGCTTCCGGCTCTGGTCGCGCAAAGCTATATCATCGCCGCCGAGGATGTCGCGGACGCAGACGAGGAAGCTGCCGACTCGGCCCAACCCGTGGTGATTGCCGAAACCACCACCGATATTCCGACGCTGACTGCCGGCGAGGCGGTCATGCGGCTCGACCTGTCGGAAGCGCCGGCTCTGATGTTCCGGAATTCGGCGCATGGCCGGCTCAATATGGTCTATCGGCGCACCGATGGTAATATCGGCTGGATCGATCCGGCGGATGCGGACGCTGTACGCCAGGACCCGACAATGGCGGAGCAGAGCAAGCCATGAGCCTGACCGACCTGATCACGCCGGATGCGGTCATTGCCGATCTCAAGGTGACAAGCAAGAAGCAGGCCCTGCAGGAACTGGCCAAGCGTGCGGCCCGGCTGACCGGCCTCGAAGACCGAGACATTTTCGAGACCGTTCTTGAACGCGAACGCCTGGGCACCACCGGCGTCGGCCAGGGCATTGCCATACCCCACGGCAAACTGGCGCAACTCGACCGCCTGTACGGATTGTTCGCGCGCCTGTCCAACCCGATCGATTTCGATTCGATCGATGGTCAGCCGGTTGATCTGATTTTCATGCTTCTGGCCCCGGAATCCGCCGGGGCCGATCATTTGAAGGCCCTGGCAAAGGTGTCGCGACTGCTGCGCGATCAGGGAACCTGCGAGAAGCTGCGCGGCTCGGACGGTGTCGACGCAATCTACGCGCTTTTGACCGAGGCCGCGCCCCAGCACGCCGCCTGACCCGGCGGCGATCGCTTTCCCGGAACGTTTTCCGGAAAATCAGGCAGACTTGTCCGGCACCGATTTCTCGAAATCGAGCCTGGGTCAGTGAAGGGTCGCCGGCGTCAGATTGTTCTGAATGGCCGCGGCCAGCGCCTGCTCGCGGCTGGACACGACGGCCAGCGGCAGACCAACCGCCGAATGAATGGCATAGACCAGCACACCGTTTTCAATAATCGGCTTGATATAGACGGTGTCCTCGGCACCCAGCAGCGCCAGGGCTTCAGGCGTCATGTTTGGGGCATCCACTGTTTTTTCCATGGTCCCTACTCCGTGACAACACCTCCCCCCGGACGTCATGAGGCCTGATTGGCAGCCTCCCTGGTGACGATCTCGATCTCGCGAACCCTGGGCTTGGGCTGGGGACGTTCAAGCCGGATGTTCAGCAAACCGTTGCTCAATTCGGCACCAATCACCTCCATGCCCTCGGCCAGCAGGAACTGGCGTCGGAACTGGCGGGTGGCGATGCCGCGATAGACATAGGCGGTCTGCTCGGGCTCTTTGCGTCGCCCGGCAATCACCAGCGTGTTGTCCTCGATCGTTACCGACAAGTCATCGCGCGCAAACCCGGCCACGGCAACCGAAATCAGCCAGGAATTGTCGTCGAGCTGGACAATGTTGTAGGGCGGATAATTGTCGCCGCCCGAGCGCGCAATGCTTTCCAGAGCCCGCTCGAGATAATCGAATCCCAGCAGCAGAGGGCTGGAAAACATCGGATTCGCGGTCATCGTCTTCCTCCTCATGACGAGCGAGGCAACTTGCGGCCCGCCGCTCAGGTGGCCGGGCCATCATCGGAACGCACGCAGCCCGCATTGGCACCGCGCCGTTCGCTGTGACAGTACAATTCAGATATGGGGGGCCGGGAAGACCCGTTCAAGAGAATCGGGCCGCCGTCGAGGCCAGGGTTCAGCCGCCCGGAACGGCGCGCGGTTCGGTGTCCGGAGCCGGCAGCGCCTCGGTCTCCTGGCTGGGGTCCGAGGCCTCGTCAGGCTCCGCCTTTTCCGGCAGGCGTCCCTCCGCGGGCTCCGGCGGACGGACCCAGCAGTCGCCGCCGCGAGCAACAATCTGATTGCAGATCTCGCGGGCCTCAGCCAGGCTCCACAGGGTGCCGGCGTTGAGGCGGTAGAAAAAGCCGCGGGGTGGTTGCTTACGGTCGCCAAAATCCTTTTCCGAGCGGCGCGGCTCCAGATCGCCGATCAGATCCGCGTATTTCTCGCTCAGGATTTTCCACCCCTTCCACAGCTCGTCGGCATGGCGATAGGCGGCAAGCTGAACCGCATAACCGTTGGGATCGACCAGAGGCGGCAAGGCAATCTCGGGTTCCGGCTCGGGTTCAGGTTCCGGCTCGGGCTCCGGTTCGGGCTCTGGCTCAGGCACGGGCTCCGGCTCGGTGAGCAAGCGTTCCATGGCTGCCACCGCCTGCTTGTCTTCGGTCGAAAAGTCCTGATTGGCGGGCTGGGCCAGGTCCTGCCTGGGCCTGCGAACGCTCCCCATCAGCGCCTCGCGACGCGCCTGCGGCGCCATGCCGCGCAGTTCTGCGTAAAACGCCAGATTGGTCTGCACATCCTCGAGATCGAGGTCGATGGCCGCCACCCGGCCGGCGGCATCGCTGCGGCCGGCGAGCGCGTAGGCAAGCGCCAGGTTCTGGCGCTCACGCGGGCCGGCCTTGGCATCCAGCGCAACCTTTTCGAGCAGCGGGATGGCCTCGTCGAAATCATCGGCCAGGGCCAGTGACAGACCATAGTTGCCGCGCAACGACAGGCTGTCGGGGGCAACGTCAAGTCCGCTGCGGAAGGCCGCCAGCGCCTCGTCATGACGGCCCAGCCGATCAAGCGCCAGGGCCTTGCCATTCCAGGCGTCGGCGTCCCGGCCGTTGACCGAAAGCGCCTGATTGAAGGCTTCGAGCGCATAGGCCGGGCTGCCCAGCGCCATCCACGCGCCCCCCAGCCCGCGGTAAGCGGCGCCACGCCCGGAATCACGCTCGACCGCCTGCTGGAAGACCTCCACCGATTCGTCATAGCGGCCCAGCGCGCTGAGCGCCCGGCCCAAGCCGATCAACGGCGCGGCATCGCCCGAATCCTTGTCATGAGCACGGCGGTACAGCGGCACGGCGGCTGCATACTTGCCTTCGGCCGCCAGATTGTCGGCCAGCCGCAGCAGGGAAAAGCTTTCATCACCAGCGGCCCGGGTGGCCGCGACCGTGCGTTCCGCCTGCCGGACCGCCGGCGGGGTCGCGCAGGCAGCAATCACAACCGAAACCCCGGTCATCAACAGACCGATCCGCAGCATGGTGGATTTTGATGGACCGCCGGTCCCCGCCCTATCCGTGCTCATTGCCCGCTCTTGCTCCCCGTTTCAGAAGCCATCGCTTCGATCAACCCCAAAACCGAACGCACGGTTCCTGCCCCATCGCTCAAGGGCACGACCACGCAACTGTACTCTGCCCCGTCAACCCTGTCGGGAAAAAATTCGCGACGCACCATCGGGGCAGCGGTCGCAAAACAGGTGCCAGCCAAGTCCAGAATCCAGTCCAGAAGCATGGTCGCCCCCTGCGCCGGCATCCCCCTTGTCACCTCGCAGCTCGGCAGCCGCCCGACCTGGATGATCGTCAGCGGTCCCCTGCGCCCATCGGGCCCGATGATAAAGCAGTTCTGCCAAAGATCACCAAATTTCTCGGGCGCGATCTGGCCGCGAGTCACGAACCCCTTGAGACCCCTGAGCCGATACCAGTGCGACAGCAATTGCTCGCCCAGGGGCGCCCGATCCTGGATCCGCCGCCCGGGACCAGGCTGGCGATCCGTTTCAGGCCCGGTGCGCGCATTGCCATCGGCGGCCGAGAAGCCGGCCGCAACCACGGGCGAGAGAGATGACGGCTGGGCACCGCTCATGCCTGTTCGGCCTCGGGCTCCGGCGTCTTGGTGCCGCCATGAAGGCAGACGCAGCCGGCGAACCGGTCCTGGCCGCCGAGACGGGCCAGGCAATCGTCGAGGGCATCGATCAGAATGTCATGCATTTTCCGGCCTTCCAGGGCCGCCAGCAGTCGCAGACGACGGTGACGGTCGTGGTCCAGCCGCAAGGTCAGGGCGACACGCTTCTTGGCCTGTGGCGGCGACCGGTCGGAAGCCGCGCCCGCCCTGTTGGCCGGCGTCTTGGGATACGACTTGGCGGCCGCCGCCTGGGCACGGGTCCAGTCGTGAGCGAAACTCGCCAGCCCCAGTTCCGTGACCCCTATGGACGGGGCGGCGTCGCCTTTTCTGACAAGCAATGCGCTGGTCAAACGTGCCGGTTCTTTTGCGTGCATGGTTCGTCCCTGATGTAAACGCGAATTGGGGTTGCGACTGTCAACTGTTGATCACCAGATTGCGCCGGCCAAAGACCGCCCGGCCGGGGCCAACGGGGAAGCCGCGGTCGGGTCTGACGGCCGCACCGGGCCGGCGCACCGATCGCTGCAGGCGATCCCGCAGATAGCTCCACAGGGCGGTAATTTCAGCGCAGGACGCCGATTTCGGGTTGAGCTCGGCGACCGTGCGACCGTCGATCATGCTGGTGGCGAAATCGACCCGATGATGAATGGTCGTCGGCGCCACCGTGCCATGCTGGGAGAGCGCCACCGCCGCATCGGCCGTGATCCGCGCCCGCCGGGTCGCGGCATTGACAACGAAGACCAGCGGTTTTCCGGCACGCTCGACAAGTTCCACCGTGGCGCCGACGGCCCGCAGGTCATGCGGGCTGGGCCGGGTCGGGATGGCCACCAGATCGGCCACCGCCACGACATTCTGAATGGCCGCCGTGATCGCCGGCGGCGTGTCGATGACGGCCAGCCGAAAACCCTTGGCACGCAGGCGAGTCAGGTCGTTGAGCAGTCGTGCAATGTCGGACTGCGCGAACGCCGGCGTGCCGGCCTTGCGGGCATTCCACCAGCCCGACAGGCTGCCCTGGGGATCGGTATCCACCAACACCACGGGCCCGTCGCCGTTGCGTTCGGCCTCGACGGCGATATGGCCGGACAGGGTGGTTTTCCCTGAACCGCCCTTCTGGGACGCGAAGACCAGAACATCCATCGGTTCGCACCTTGTTTCCGTCGCCAGGGGAAGGAAGCCATGCCCCTTGGCCGGCCTCCTTACCAAAATCGATATCATCGGATCCCGACAAGCTGGACAACGTCACACAATATCATCCGGCAATAATCAGGCCGACGATGTGTATAACCTTGGCTTTCGGATGTTAATAAACCGTAAAATGAGCATATTGTACTTGTCTATATGCAAAGTAATACTTATCCTATTATTTTTAGTGGACTTTAATCAGTATTTACTAGATTTTTATTTAATTTTCTCCGTGTGAGAGTTTCGGACCTTTTGGGCGGGTGACTTGCACGTCTTCGGCGTTGACCTTAATCTTTCACCGGCGGCCTTCTGCCGTCCGGTCATGCCGCCGTCGGATTACGGGGAATCGGGATTCAGTGAGCACGCGACCGATCATGCTGGCCCGCCGGCTCGGGTGGATAACCGGGCTGCTGGCAGCGCTTGCGTCGGCGCCGGCCCTGGCCGACATGCGCGCTGCGGCCGACGCCTTTGCCCGCGGTGATTACCAGACGGCGGCACGCGAATGGCTGCCGCACGCTGCCCAGGGCAATCCCGAGGCCCTGTTCCAGTTGGGGCAGCTTTATCGCCGCGGCCTCGGCGTCGAACAGGATGTCGAGCGTGCCGAGCGATACTATAGGCGCGCCGCCCAGCGCGGCCACGTCCTGGCCCAGGGCAATCTCGGCACCCTGCTCTATTTCAAGACGCCCGAGCCCGACCGGGCCGGAGCCATCAAATGGTGGTCCAGCGCCGCCAGGAACGGCGATCCGCGCTCCCAATACATGCTCGGCGCGCTGTACGCCAACGGCGACGATATGCCGCGCGACTTCGTCGAGGCCTATGCCTGGCTGAGCCTGGCCGCCGCCAACGGCCTCGCCGACGCCGCCAAGGCTCGGGCGTCCCTGGCCAAGACGCTCGATCGCAAGACCCGGGCGGCGGGGCTCATGCGGGCCCGCGAGATCGCCCCGGAGATCGATCTTTCGGCCCTTCCCGAGCCCACCGCGGAAGCCGTCGCCAAGGCACCCGCGGCCTCACCGCGCGCCCCTGCGGCCGCGCCACCGGCCTCGCCGACGACCCCGCAGGGGGCCGAGACATCGCCACCCCCGCCCGTCACCGAGGGGCGTTACATGGTTCAGCTCGGCGCCCTCGAGTCCGAGCCCGCAGCCGTCGACGAATGGGCCCAGTTGACGCGGACGCATGGCGATCTGTTAGGCGCCTATGAGCCGCAGATCGAGCCGATCACCCGCAAGGACATGGGGCGAACGTTCTTCCGCCTGCGTGTCGGGCCGTTCGCCAGCCACGATGACGCCAGCGATCTGTGCCGCCTTCTGACGGCCCGCAAGGCACCCTGCTTCGTGGCGCGGCGCAGCCGTCCCTGAAAGACCGGGAGATAGGACCTGCCCCGAGATCAGCCGTGGCCGGGGCCTTCGGTGCGCAGTTCGATCACGGCCGGACACCCGGCCTCAAGCGCCCGGTCGAGCGCCGAGGCGAACTGATCGGTGCAGGTCACCACCTCGCCGAAAGCACCGAAGGCGCGTGCATAAGCAGCGAAATCCGGGTTGGTCAGGTCGGTGGCGAAGGCCCGGCCCGGGTAGCTGCGGTCCTGATGCAGCCGGATGGTGCCATACATGTTGTTGTTGATCACCAGGATCAGGACCGCCGCCCGTTCCCGCACGGCGGTGGCCAGCTCCTGCCCGGTCATCAGGAAGCAGCCGTCCCCGGCCACCGCCACCACCGTGCGCTCGGGCGCTGCGATCTTGGCGGCAATCGCCGCCGGAACCCCGTAGCCCATGGCGCCGCTGGTCGGCGCAAGCTGGGTGCGGAAGGTCCGGTACTCGAAGTAGCGGTGCGCCCAGACAGTGTACGCCCCGGCGCCGTTGGTAAGGATCGCATCATCGGGAAGACGCGCCCGAAGCTGGCGGAAGACTTCCGCCAGATCGATTGCTGGGCGCGCTGACGGCGATCCGGCCTGCCCCGCTACATGCGCCTCATAGGCGGCGCGCGCTGCTTTGGTCCAGTCCTGCCAGCGCGCCGCCCCGGCGATCCGGCGCCCGGCCAAGGCCTGCACGAAAGGTGCCATGCCGGAATTGATCGCCAGGCGCGCGCGGTAAACTCGATTGAGCTCCTCGGCCCCGGTATGCACATGGATGAGCGTCTGTTTCGGCACCGGCGGGCGCAAAAGGGTGTAGCCCGCCGTCGTCATCTCGCCCAGACGCGGGCCCACTGCCAGGATCACATCGGCGTCCGAAATGATCTGCGCCAGCTTCGGGTTGATCGCAATACCGACGTCGCCAACGTAGTTGGGACTGCGGTTGTCCAGCAGGTCCTGACAGCGAAAACTGGTGCCCGCCGGCAGATCGTTGTCCTCGACAAACCGGCGCATGTCGGCGCAGGCCGCCTGCGACCAGCCGGCACCGCCAAGCAGCACAAAGGGCCGCTCGGCCGCGGCCAGCATCTCGAATGCCGTCTCGACATCCTGCTCGCGCGGGGCCGGGGCCACCGGCGCGTACGGCTCGACGTCATCGACGCGCGCGCTCGCCGAGAGCACATCTTCGGGCAGCGCCAGGACCACCGGGCCCGGCCGCCCGGAGGTCGCCGTGTGATAGGCCCGCGAGATGAATTCGGGAATCCGCGCCGGATCGTCGATCTGGGCGACCCATTTGGCCATCTGCCCGTACATCCGGCGATAATCGATTTCCTGAAAGGCCTCGCGCTCGAGATGGCCGCGGCCGACCTGGCCGATCATCAGGATCACCGGGGTCGAGTCCTGAAAGGCGGTGTGAATGCCGATGCTGGCGTTGGTGGCGCCCGGCCCGCGGGTGACGAAACACAGGCCCGGACGCCCGGTCAGCTTGCCGTAGGCTTCGGCCATGTTGGCGGCCCCGCCTTCCTGGCGGCAGGTGACAACGCGGATATCGCGGGCCCGGTCTCGCAAGGCGTCGAGGACCGCCAGAAAGCTCTCTCCCGGCACGCAGAACAGGGTGTCCGCGCCGTGGATCGTCAAGGCATCAACCAGAATCTCACCGCCGCGGCGGGCCTTATCACCGGTCATAGCTGTACACCCCGACAACCGTGCCACCACGCAGACTCGAACCGCACCGGCACAATCGGCATCGCCAACATCACCTCCGACGCCGCGACGGCGGCATCGCACGGGCGCACATCGCCCGGATGCCTGGCCACAGCTATGGCGGACGCCCGACAGGGCGGCCCGACGTTGCAAAAACCGGCGACCGGAATCATCCGCGTTGTATAGAGCGGAAGACCGGCGATTTCCATGATCTTGTCAGCCGGGGGAGTCCGCACCACATCGTCGGGCCGGACGAAGCTCGGTCACCACCCGGCGGTATCGGGATGACCCTGCCCAAGGCGATCGCGCGCGCCCACGAGGTGCCGGTTCCAAACGGAGAACGTGCACGCACCATGGCCGGCATCACCGCGCCACAAGGTTCATTGCAGCGGTGATGCCGCCACTCCAATTCACTCGACGATACCTCGGCCGTCAGAAGCTTGACACTGCGGCCCGAACTACTTGGGGGTGTCGGCGTCCTTGGCGGCCTCACCGGCGGCCTCGGTGGCGTCCTTGACAGCGTCAGTGGCTTCCTTCACCGCATCGGCCGCGCCTTTTGCCGCCTCCTGCGCTGCACCGGCCGCTTCATCCGCTGCCTCGCTCACCGCCCCGGCAGCTTGGTCAACGGCTTCCGATGCCGCCTCGGCGGCGCTTTTTGCCGCACCCTCTGTCGCCGTTCCGGTGGCTTCACCGGTCGATGCCGCCGGCTCGCTCGGCGCCTGGGCCGAGTTGTCGTCGCCGCAGGCGGCGAGCAGCCCCAGCGGGGCCAGAAGAACGCCGGCAAACACAATCCGGCGTAGTTTGTCGATCTCAGTGGTCATGACATTGCCTCCCTGTGCAGACAGCCGACACGCCTCGTGTCGGCAACCCCTTCAACGTCAGTATGTTCCTACAATAGCAGGATTTTACGCGATGTGTCATCCGCTGCCCGGCGCCGCCGGTGTATCGCTCAAAGCCGCCAAGGCAACCAGAGCCGGGCCGTGGAATTGGCGCCGATATAGCGCCACCGGCACACCGCCCGATCGCTTCGTCGCCAAACAGGTCATGGATGGCCGGCAAGCAAGAGTCCTGCCTCGATAGCCGGCGACGCCATGCCAGCGGCACCGGACATCGTCCGACAGCCGTAGCAGCCGGCGCGAGCCGCGGTTGCACTGCCCCCCGGTTCATCCGGTCATGGTAATCAAAGATTAATATCGGTTTGCCATTCTCGGCCCCATCTTTGGGGAACACATCGCGGTCCTCCGGGGCACCGAGAGCGAACATGATGGATAGGGGTGAACAGCCAGAAGGGCACCGTGGTCAGCCGCACGGCCGGGAGATGCCGTAACGGCCAAATCGCCTCTGCCTGAACACGATTTCGCATGCGGCCGACGGCCATGGTTCGACTGAAGAAAAACATTTTGACTCAAGACCAGGTAAATGAACTGCTGGGCGTGGAAAACGCTCGTGGCGCCGCGGCGACAACCGGGCATGTCCAGGAAATCGATGTCCAGGACATCCGCCGGCACTTCGGAGCCCAGTGGGAACAGCTCTCGGACAAGGTACATCGGCAGATCCATGCGACCTTGAACCGTCATCTGTCGCAATCCGACTTCTACAACGAACCCAGCGAATTGCGTTTCGTCGTGATCTTTCGCGACCTGTCGCACAGCGAGGCGGCGATCAAGGCGCAAATGCTGCGCGATCAGATTCTCGAGAAGGTGCTGGGATCGGCTGCAGTTGCCGCGATGTCGCGGGAACCCGCCCCGGAAAGCGCGGCCCCGAAGGCAGACGGTTCAGCCTTGTCGTCCGTCCTTGAAGACCTGTCGCCACGCCTGTCAGCCATCCGGCAGGAACTGGACGGCATGCAGCGGGGTACGCTCGACCCGACAAAGCTGGACGATCAGCTCAAGCGGCTCAACGGTCTGGCACAGGTTCTCAAGAATACCGGGCGACTGCTGGGGTGCGCCATCGCTGCCAACGGGCAGGCATCGGCGACGCGATCAAACGCGGAGATGGATCAGGCGGCTGTCCTCGAACAGCTGAAGCAGAGAATCGCCGCCCTGTTGCTCGAAGTGGAACAGGAACTGGCTCAACGGCTTGAGGCCGCGGCGGTGATTCAGACGGATCGTGACGCAGAGGCGCTCGATTTCGAGACCCGGTTCGATTACATCCCCCTGTGGAGCGCCTCCAAACAGGTGGTCAGCACCTATATGTGCCGAATCAAACTGGTGCACGGCAAATCCCTGGTATCCCCCGACAAGATCTTCCGCCCCACGCGCGATGCCCCGGTGCTGGCAACAGTCGACCGCCTGTCGTTGCGCAACAGCCTGATTGCGCTGCACATGCTGGCCGGGGGAGATCTGCCCAATGTCGTCGGTGTCCCGGTACATTTCTCGACCCTCACGCACACCCAGAGCCAACGCCAGTACGCCGGGCTTTGCCGCCATATTCCGGAAAAATTTCGCCGCTTCATCATCTGGGAAATCATCGGCGTCGAGGAGGGGGTCTGGCAGTCGCAGGTGGCATCCGCCGCCGGTCTGTTGCAACCGTTCGGGCGTGGCGTGGTCATCTGCCTGGATCTCCATCATCGTGACTTCGAAGACCTGCACCATCCCGCCGTCCAGGCCATCGGTGTCGACCTGACCTATGTGAACGGCAATGAGGCCGACATTCTTCGCAACATCGAGGGATTCGTCGCCGCTGCTCAAAAGAAGAAACTTCAGGTTTACGTCAAGGGTGTGCAGACACTCAGCCTGGCGGTCGGTTGCATTGCCGCCGGCGCCAGCTTCCTGGCCGGCGACGCGATTGCCGGCGCAACCGACAACCCCTGGGGCATCATGCCCTATGAGACGGAAAAGCTTTTCCTGAAATTGATCACCGACAGCTTTTGATCGGTGCAGAGGCCAAGGTGATCACGACCCGGAAGATGCCTCTTCCAGGCATTTATTGACCGCGGCAATGAGGTCGGCGGATTTGAACGGCTTTCTGAGCAGGACGTTGGCGCCGAATTTCCTGGCCAGTTTCAGAAAATCCATATTTGCCGTCCGCCCGCCGCCCGACATGGCGATCACCGCCAGCGACGAGTTCAACTTGTAGAGCTCCAGGATCGTCTCGATCCCTTCCATGTCGGGCATGATCATGTCCGTGATCACCAGATCCGGAGAGGTTTCGCGGAACTGATCCAGCCCCTCCCGGCCGTTGCCGGCCTCGACGACCTCATGGCCTTCCAGCTCGAGAATCGCGCGCACGGTGGCACGCACGGCGTTCTCGTCGTCAATGATCAGAATACGGGCCATCGATGATCTCTCGGTTCATGACGAAGACGTCGCAGCCACGAGAAAAACCGTGATGCACGGAGGAACCAGATACAGGACCAATCAGCCAAAGATGATGGCAGTACTGTAATGTGACGCAGACAGCCGTTCAAGGGACGCCTGTCGGGCCCGCCGAGGCTTACGAAGATGATTTCACGACGCGTTCCCCGGCCAGGAACCGCTTGTCGGCCGATGTCGACTGCCGGTCAGCCCGGGGCTCAAGGCCGTGCCTGGTCAGATCCGTTACTTTCGGCAGGTACAGCGTGAACTCGGTGCCCTTCCCTTTGGAGCTCAACACCTGGATAAAGCCATTCGATTGCCGGACGAAACCATAGACCATGCTGAGGCCGAGGCCGGTTCCCTTGCCCACCTCCTTGGTTGTGAAGAAAGGATCGAAGACGCGATCCTTGACGTCTTCGGGAATGCCGTGCCCCGTATCCGCAACCGAAATCGCGGCATAAATACCGGGTACGGCATCGCGGATTTCAACAAGATCTCCGGCCCCCAGTTCCCGGAACGATGTCCGGATCGTCAGCGTCCCGCCATCAGGCATGGCGTCGCGGCTGTTGATGACGAGATTGAGCAAGGCGGTTTCAAGCTGGTCACGGTCGATCAGAACCGGCAGGGGCGGATCGGCAAGGTCGATCCGGACGTCGATGTTGCGGCCCGGTGTGTGGCGGAGAAGATCCTCGAATTCCACCACCAGGGCGTTGAGGTCGACGATTTCAGGCTCCAGCGTCTGTCGACGGGCAAACGCCAGCAACCGATTCGTCAACTGACAGCCCGTTCGTGCCGCACTCAGCGCCGTGGCAATCCACCGCCCCGCCTTTTCATCCTCTCCGTAAAGGCGCTCGAGAAGCTCGAGATTGCCGATCACGGCAGTCAGCAGATTGTTGAAGTCATGCGCCAGGCCGCCGGTAAGCTGGCCAATGGCCTCGACCTTCTGGGCCTGAACAAGCTGCTCTTCGGTCATCTTGCGCCGGGTGATGTCGCGCACCGATCCGACGAAACGTCGGCGGTTTCCGGCTTTGATTTCGGACACGGCCAGTTCCAGAGGAATGATCCGGCCGTCCTTTGCCAGCCCTTCGACCTCGCGTGGCCCAACGGCATAGACCGCGGTGAGCTCTCCGCGCTGGCAGGAGCGAATGTAACCGTCTGGCCTCAGGCGCTCGGATTCGGAAAACAGCATCGAGACGTTGTTGCCGACGACTTCCTCTTTCGAATACCCGAAAATGCGTTCGGCGGACGCACTGAAGGATTCGATCCGCCCTTCGAGGTCCATAGTCACGATGCCGTCAACCAGATTGTCCAGAATGGCAAGCAGCCGTCGTTCGCTTTCCCGCAGCGCCTTCTGCATTTCCATGCGCTCGGTCACGTCATGGATGACTCCGACGAAGCTGACGAGACGGTCTTGGTCGTCGAACGCCGGCGCGATATGCAGCGAATTGTAAAAGAGCTGACCGTCCTTGCGATAGTTTCGCACTATGACGCTGACCGGCCGGGCGTCGCGAAGGGCCTCGCGGATTTCCTTGACGGCCTCTTGATTCCGATCATCCCCTTGCAGAAAACGACAGTTCATGCCGATCACCTCTTCGGCGGCATATCCGGTGATTCGCTCGAAGGCCGGATTGACAAAGGTAATCGGGTTGTCCGGCTGCGTCGGATCGGTGATCAGAATTCCCTCCGAGAGGGCATCGACGGCATTGCTCTTGTTGAGGAGGTCACGTTCCGCCTGCCGCCGGCGCTCAAGCTGCTCTTCCAGGGCACCCTTGATGCGCCGCATTGTTCTGACGATCCGCATGCGCTCGACGCCTTCGCGACGCAGCAGGAAAAACAGTCCGGCACCAAGCAGAAAGACTCCGCCCAGGCTAGCGCTTGCGGCCAGTAACGAGCTGCGACCATTCGAGAGACTTTCTGTCGACGCCTCGGCAATCCGGTTGCGGGCCGCCGACCAGTTGATCTCGAGAACGTTCAGCGCCGTCAGTGCCGGCGTATCATCCACGCGAACCCGCCGGTCGACATCTTCCGGGGAAGCACCTTGGGACACCAGTTCCCGGGCAATGACAATCTGCTCCCCATACCGTTTCGAGACCGCCGCGATCTGATCCAGAGCCGCCAGCTCTGTCTGGTCAGCGGTGATGGACCTGTACTGATCGATCGCGAAGTTCAGCCTGGAGAGATCCCTGTCGATGGCCTCGGCAAGCCCGGGGTCGCGGCGCAGCACGTAATTCTTGAAATTATGAATCAACCCGCCATAGCCAAAGGCGGCGCGAATTTCACTCAGGTAATAGCCTCTTGCCTCCTCCTTGAGCGCATAATCTCCCCACGTCGATTCGACGTGTTGCAGGTGCTTGGTCGTCGTGATGTTCAGGATCGTGATGACCAGCGCGGTGGCCGCCATCACACCATACAGCGACCACGCAAGAAGGCGCGTCCGGGACACTGCGGCTTTGGGTTCGGTTGCATCTGTTGGGGTCATAGTCGGTGATACTTCGGAAGTAAGAGTATTGTTCGCTGCCACCGGCGGCGCATTCGCCATCGGTCAAGGCGTTACGGCATGGGGGATGGGCTTTCGAGTCTTCGTCGGTGCGGTCAAATATCGTGCGATCGTCGGTCTGCGACCATGGACAGCACACGATACGGCGCGGTTGCTAATATTCTACTAAGAGCGCCGGATTGTGAGCCGAAGACCGAGCCCCAGGCCTTCGCAACAAGCCCCCGGCAAGACCGCTGCGGTTGCCGC
>CAZZKF010000016.1:0-44106 GCA_964654995.1 uncultured Alphaproteobacteria bacterium
CCGGCCAGTGCCCGGTCGATCAGCGCCACCGTTTCGCGCAGACCGTAAAGGGCGATGAACGAGCCCATGCGCGGGCCCTGCTTCTGGCCCAGCAGTATCTCGTAAAGCGCCGCGAACCAGTCGCGCAGGGACTCGAAAGGGTGGCGCTTGCCGACCTCGTAGACCTGGGTCTGGATGTCCTCAGGTGAGCTGTCGTCGGGCAGTGCCGCGAGCACGCCGCGCAGATCCTCAAGCGCCGCGCGCTCCATCGCGTTGGGTGAGCGATAGGCCTTGGTCGGGCGCACGAAATCCTCGTAATAGCGGATGGCGCAATCGACCAGGCGGTCGAGAAACGGGTGGCTTTCGGGCCCGGCATCGGGCGCATAGCGGCTGATGAACCCCCACAGCACCGCCTTGTCCTCGCTGTGGCAGGTGCCGACCAGATTGAGCAGCAGCCCGAAGGTGATCGGCGGCGGCGGTGGAACGTCCCGGCCGCCATGAATATGCCAGGCCGGATTGGCCAGGCGCTCGGCCTCATCTTGGCCCCGGTATTTGGCCAGCGCCGCGATGTAATCGTCGACCGCCTTCGGGATGACGTCGAAATAGAGCCGCTTGGCCCGGCGCGGCGACTGAAACATGTACAAGGACAGGCTTTCGGGCGGCGCATAGCGCAGCCATTCCTCGATGGTCAGGCCGTTGCCCCGGGACTTGGAGATTTTCTCGCCGTTCTCGTCGAGAAACAGCTCGTAATGAAAGCCTTCCGGCGGCCGGGCGCCCAGCGCGCGGCAGATGCGGCTGGACACCATGACCGAATCGATCAGGTCCTTGCCCGACATCTCGTAATCGACACCCAGTGCCGCCCAGCGCATGGCCCAGTCGGCTTTCCATTGCAGCTTGCAGTGGCCGCCGGTGACCGGCACCTCGACGGCGCCCGTATCCGGGTCTTCGTAGACGATGGTGCCGGATTCCGGCCGGGTCTCGATCACCGGCACCTGCAGCACCCGGCCGGTGCGCGGACAGATGGGCAAGAACGGGCTGTAGGTGGCCCGGCGCTCGGCACCCAGGGTGGGCAGCACGATGGCGCGAATCTCGTCATGGCGTTCGAGCACGCGCAGCAGCATGTCGTCGAAGCGGCCCGAGCGGTAGCAGTCGGTGGCGCTCAGGAACTCGTAGTCGAACCCGAAGGTATCGAGAAAGGCGCGCAGCCGCGCATTGTTGTGATGGCCAAAGCTCTCATGGGTGCCGAAGGGATCCGGCACGCTGGTGAGCGGCTTGCCGAGGTGCGCCGCCATCGCCTCCCGGTCGGGCACATTGTCGGGCACCTTGCGCAGGCCGTCGAGATCGTCGGAGAAGCAGATGAGCCGGGTGGGCACGTCGCTCAGGGTCGCAAAGGCATGGCGGACCATGCTGGTCCGTGCGACCTCGCCGAAGGTGCCGATATGGGGCAGGCCGCTGGGTCCGTAGCCGGTCTCGAACAGCACATGATCCTTGGTCGACGGCGCCTTTTCGAGCCGGGCGAGAATCTTGCGGGCCTCGGCGAATGGCCAGGCCTTGGCGGTCTCGGCTATCTCTCGTAGTTCGGGCATCGGCGCAAACTGCCTCTCATGGCTGGCCAGCGGGGACGGGGGCGAGCGGACCCTATCGCATTTCCCGGTCCCATGGAACCGTCTGGCAGGACAACAGTGTCGCACCGGTTTGCCACAGGTTCCACCGGATCGGATAATGCTCTAAGCTCAAGAGCAGGTGCAATCAACGGCAGGAGCCGAACATGTCGGAAGGCCCGATCGATCATCACATGGCGCTGATCTACATCATGGTCATCATGGCCGCGGCCGACAGCGACATGACCGATCGTGAACTGCTGATGATCGGCGATCTGGTCCAGCATCTCCCGGTTTTCCGCGATTTCGACGTCGAAAAAGTGGTCACTGCGGCCGAGCAATGCGCCGACATCCTCGATGCCGAGGGCGGGCTCGATGCGGTGCTCGGCCTGATTGAGCAGGCCTTGCCCGACAGCCTGCATGATACCGCCTACGCCATCGCCTGCGACATCGCGGCCGCCGATGGCGCCGTCGCCCAGGAGGAATTGCGCTTGCTGGAGATGATTCGCCACCGCCTCGAGGTCGACCGGTTGACGGCCGCGGCCATCGAGCGCGGAATCGCAGCGCTCAACCGCGCCATTTAGACATTTCCCGAACGCTTGAGCTCCCTCGCGCCGCAAGTGCCGAGGGGATCGATTGTGCCGGCGGCACGGCCCGGTTGACAAATGTCAAACATGATTTTTCACAGATCTGCTAGCGTGAATATTCCAGTTTCCTGAATGTCGTTCCGTCGGTAACGGAAAAGGGAGGGGTCTTCGCAGTGACGATCGAACAGCGGCCGTCAGATCCAGACGCTCATGCATGAGTTGCGCATTCACGGCCGAGGCGGCCAGGGCACGGTTCTGGCGTGCAAGATTCTGTCCAAGGCACTGGTTGAGGAAGGCAAATATATTGCCGGCATCCCGGCCTTCGGCTTCGAGCGGCGCGGTGCCCCGGTGGTCGCCTTCCTGCGTTTCGACGACAAGGAAATTCGCGCCGTCACCAACATCTATCACCCGGATTACGTGATCTGTATCGACCCGACGGTGGCCAACGCCGTCGATATTTTCGCCGGCATCACCGAGAATTCGACGCTGGTGCAGGCGACCCGCAAGCCGGTCGACGCGCTTCAGGTGCCGGACGCGGTGAAAACCATTGCGGTGTGCGACGCGGTCACCCTGGCGCTTGACGTCTTCAAGCGGCCGATCACCAATTCGATCATGCTGGGTGCCTTTGCCAAGGCCACCGGGCTGGTCTCCCTCGACTCGATCAAGGAGGGGCTGAAGACCGCCAATTTCCGCGATGCCAGCCTGGCGGACAATGAAAAGGCGGCCGAGCTCGGCTTCGAGAACACGAAAGTATACCACCGCAGCAACGGGGGCTGGGCATGAGGGCGCAGACGACACCGTATGACATTTCGTCGATCCCCGACGATCTCTGCCCGATCGCCACCGTCTACAGCAAGATGCTGCCCGGCGACTGGCGGGCCCTGCGCCCGGTGGTGAATCGCGAGAAATGCGTCAAATGCGCCACCTGCTGGATCTACTGCCCGGTCCAGTGCATCGTCGAGAAGCCGGCGTGGTTCGACATCAATTACGACACCTGCAAGGGATGCGGTATCTGTGCGCTCGAATGTCCGCACGGGGCCATCACCATGATCGAAGAACCGGGGCGTTAGGCCATGCCGAGAACCATTGTCTGTGACGGAAACGAGGCCGCCGCCTGGGGCGTGGCGCTGTCGCGCCCCGACATGCTGGCCGTCTATCCGATCACCCCGCAGTCGTCGCTGTCCGAATACGTCAGCCAGTTCGTCGCCGACGGCATCATCGATGCCGAGCTGGTGGATGTCGAGGGCGAGCACAGCGTGCTCTCCGTGCTGCAGGGCGCCTGCCTGGCCGGGGCGCGGACCTATACCGCCACCTGCGGCCAGGGCCTCGCCTTCATGTTCGAGCCCTATTTCCGCACGCCGCCTCTGCGGCTTCCCATCGTCACCTCGCTGGTGACCCGCGACGGCATTTCGCCGCAATGCGTCTGGGGCGGCCAGCAGGACGCGATGACCGTGCGCGAGACCGGCTGGATCCACATGTTCTGCGAAAGCGGCCAGGAGGTGCTGGACACCATCGCCATCGCCTACAAGGTCGCCGAGCACCGCGACGTGATGCTGCCGGTCAACGTCAATCACGACGGCAACTACCTGTCCTACGGCTTTTCCAAGGTGGTGGTGCCGGACCAGGAAGACGTCGATGCCTTTCTCGGCGAAAAGCAGCCGACCAACTGGCATGTGGCGCTGGACCCGGAACGCCCGATGGCCGTCGATCCATTGACCGGCGGCGCCACCGGCTCCGGCCCGGCAGCCTTCGTGCGCTACCGCAAGGGGCTGTGCAAGGGCATGCAGAATGCGCTGCGCGTGATCGAGACGGCACATGAGGAATGGGGGCAGCTTACCGGGCGCTATCACGCGCCGCTGGTCGAGGAATACCGGCTCGACGATGCGGAATTCGCGATCATCACCATCGGCAGCATGACCGGGGCCGGCAAGGACGCCGTGGATGCGGCGCGCGAGCGCGGCGAGAAAGTCGGGCTGATCAAGGTCAAGACCTTCCGGCCGTTCCCGCTCCAGGCCATGATGGCGGCGCTGTCCAAGGTTCAGGCGGTCGGCGTTGTCGACCGCTCGGTGAGTTTCGGCTGGAATTCCGGACCGTTGTACGCCGAGACCCTGGGCGCGCTCTACCATCTTGGCGAGCGTATTCCGGCGCTCAGCTTCATCGGCGGCCTGGCCGGCGCCGACATCACCGGCGAGCATTTCCGCCGGGTGATCGAGATCACCGGCAAGGCGATGTGGACCGGCGCACCGGCCGAGCCGATCTGGCTCAATGAAACCGACTAGCAAACGGGAGAAGAGCCCGTGCAGCAGACCAAATATCTGATCGTCGGCAGCAGCCACGCCGGGCTCGAAGGGCTCAGCGCCATTCGCATGCAGGACGTGGACGGCAGCCTCACCCTGGTCACCCGGGATACGCATCTGCCCTATTCGCCCACGGTTCTGCCCTATGTCGTTTCGGGGAAATCGGATCCCGAGCGCATCCTGCTGCGCGACAAGGCGTTTTTCGAGAAACACAATGTCGCGTACCGCACCGGCGATGCGGTCGTCGCGGTGGACACGGACGCCCGGGTGGTGACATTGCAGTCGGGCGAGACGTTTGCCTACGAGAAGCTGCTGCTGGCCACCGGGGCGTCGCCGGCGATCCCCCCGATCCCCGGCCTAGACGAAGTCGAATACCATGTGCTGCGCACCCTCGACGACGCACTGAACCTGCGCCAGGCGATCGGCGGGGCACGCACGGCCGTGGCGCTGGGCGCCGGCCTCGTCGGCATGGCCGGGGTCGAGAACCTGCTCAAGGCCGGGCTTGAGGTCACCGTCGTCGAGATGTGCGATCAGGTGCTGCCGGGCTATTTCGACAAACAGGCGGCGGACCTGATCAAGCGCGCCTTCGATGCGCACGGCGTGCGCATGCTGACCGGCCACACGGTCACGGCGGCCGCCCCGCGCAAGGATGGTGGCTGCACGATCACGCTGGACAGTGGCGAAGAGATCGAGACCGACCTTTTGCTGGTCGGCACCGGGGTTCGGGCCAATCTCGACTATCTCGAAGGCTCGGGCATCGAGGTCGATCGCGGCATTCTGGTCGATGACACCATGCGCACCAATGTGGAAAACGTCTGGGCAGCCGGCGACGTCGTGCAGGTCAAGGACTTCTATGGCTCGGAGCGCATTGTCAGCGGCATTCTGCCCAATGCCGCCGAGCAGGGCCGGATCGCAGGCATGGACATGGTGGGTGATGCCGGATTGAAGCCGTTCCCCGGCGCGGTTCCGATCAACACCTATACGTTTTTCGGCAAGCAGGCGATTGCCGTGGGCAGGACCGATACCGGCAACGGCGCCGGTGCGGCGGACGTCGAGCAGCGCCTCGACGAGGAGGGCGAACGCTACCTCAAGATCGTGCTGGAAGAAGACCGCCTCAAGGGCATCGCCGGGATCAATGTCGAGCTGGATGCCGGCATCATGTGGAAGCTGATCGTCGGCCGCGTCGATCTGGCCCCGGTCAAGCAGGCGTTCCTGGCCCGGCCCACCGAGACCGGGCGCAAGCTGATGTCGAATCTGTGGCGGTGACCGCACAGTACCGTATGCCAAGGAGATAGCAAGTCATGGGCATGGCCTATCCCACCATCACCTTCGATGCCGGCAAGTGTGACGGCTGCGGCGAGTGCATGACCGCCTGCGCGCAGGCCAAGACGGGCACCGACGATCTGTCGCAGTCGCGGATCAAGGTGCTGGCCGATGATGTCACCGGCGCCTTCGAACTGGCCATGTGCCGTCAGTGCGGCGAGCCCAAATGCGTGATGACCTGCCCGGCCGGCTCGCTGACCCGCAATGAAGAGACCGGCGTCATCGACTGGGATGCGGATAAATGCATCGACTGCCTCTTGTGCACCGTCGGCTGTGCATTCGGCGGCATTACCTTCAATACCCAGGTCGGCCACGTGATCAAATGCGATCAGTGCGACGGCGCCCCGGCCTGTGTCGCGGCATGCAAGCGTGGCGCCCTGCAATACAACACGCTCGCCCAGGTCTACAACGAGGTCGGCGAGGAAGAGGACCTGTTCGTGCCCGGCCTGTCGGCCTGCCAGGGCTGCAACTCCGAGCTTCTGATGCGCCATACGCTGCGCCGGGTCGGCAAGAACTCGGTGGTGGCAACCCCGCCCGGCTGCATCCCGGGCATGGGCTCGGTCGGATATAACGGCACCACCGGGTGCAAGGTACCGGTGTTTCACCCGCTCTTGACCAACACCGCATCGATGCTCTCGGGCCTCAAGCGCCATTACAGCCGCATCGGGCGCGGCGACATCATTG
Source organism: uncultured Alphaproteobacteria bacterium (assembly GCA_964654995.1). Classification (GTDB taxonomy): domain Bacteria; phylum Pseudomonadota; class Alphaproteobacteria; order CAZZKF01; family CAZZKF01; genus CAZZKF01. The sequence continues at coordinate 6,472 of CAZZKF010000016.1, forward strand.
CGCTGGCGCTCGCCGGCGACGGCGGTGTCGTCGACGTCGGCTTCCAGTCGCTGTCGGGGGCCGCCGAGCGTGGCGAGAAACTGCTGTTCGTGGTCGCCGACAACGAAGGCTACATGAACACCGGCGTCCAGCGCTCGGGCAGCACGACCTACGGATCATGGACATCGACGACGCCGGTCGGCGAGGCCCTGCACGGCAAGACCCGTGACGCCAAGAACATGCCGGTGATCATGATGATGCACAATTGCGAGTATGTGGCGACCGCCTCGCTGGCGTTTCCCGAGGACTATTACGCCAAGCTCGACAAGGCGATCGAGGCCTCCCAGCGCGGCATGGCGTACATTCATGTCTATGCGCCGTGTCCGGTCGGCTGGCGGTTCTCCAGCAACGAGACCATTGAGGTCTGCCGCAAGAGCGTGGAAACCAATTTCGTGCCCCTGTGGGAGTACAACCCCGAAGACGGCCTGCGCTTCACCCGGCCCGTCGATGATCCCCTGCCGGTGATCGAATACCTCAAGATGATCGGCAAATACCGCCATCTCTCGGAAGACCAGATCGCCCACATCCAGGCCTATGTCGACGAAAAGGTCGAGGTGCTCAAGAAATTCGAGCGCGACGGCGTGCCCCGCGCCATGGCCGGTCAGGGGTATCGCCCCTACGCCTGAAGCCCGCGTACAAACCCCGCCACCGCGTCGGCGGCATCGGCCATATTGGCCTCCCATGTGAAGCCTGAGCGTTTGCGCGGGACAAGCCCGTGATCGCCATCGCCGATCCAGTGTACCCTGATTGCCGGTGACAAGGGGTAGCCCGTCACCTCGTCACGGGTCCCGAATGGATCACGGGTGCCCTGAACGATCAGGGTCGGCACGGCCAGGTCTTTCAAATGGTCGATTCGCGGGGTTTGCGGCCGGCCCGGCGGGTGAAACGGATAGCCAAGGCAGACCAGCCCCGCCACCGCCGGCTCACGCCCTTCAGCCGCGATCATGCTGGCGATCCGCCCGCCCATCGACTTGCCGCCGATCACCAGACGCCGGTTCTCGCCCAGCACCTCGATCACCCGCCGCCAGGCGTTCAGCAGAACCGGCGCCCGGTCCGGCGGGCGTTTTGTTCCGGTCGCGCGCCGGCGCACCATATAGGGAAATTCGAAGCGCACGCAGGTCAGGCCGCGGGCCGCCAGCCCGGCGGCGATCGTCGCCATGAACGGGCTGTCCATGCCGGCCCCGGCGCCATGCGCCAGCACGACGAGCGGCGCGCCATCGCCGGCGCCGTCGAACAGAAAGTCGGGCGTGAATTCGGTCTCAGGCATCACCCGGCCCAAGATAGCGCCGGCACGAGGCTTGACAAGGCCCGGGCGCGGCGATTTGATCGACGCCCCGGACGGCCGGGGGTTGGACAGTGTGGCCATGCGCCTATCACAAATCATTTTGGAGCAGGAATCGCTGATCCGGCTGTCGGCGTTCCTCGGGGTCTTCGCCCTTGTCGCGCTCATCGAAGTCGCCGCCCCGCACCGGCCGGCGCCGGATTCGGAGGCGGCGGCGTGAAGACGCTTTATCTTCTGCGCCACGCCAAATCGAGCTGGAAGAACCCACGGCTCGACGACTTCGAGCGCCCCTTGAACGCCCGCGGGCGGGCCGCCGCACAGGCCCTTGGCCGGTTCATGGCGGCGCATGACATCCGGCCCGACATCGTCCTGTGCTCGGCCGCGGCGCGGGCCCGCGAAACGCTCGACTATCTTTTCGATGCGCCGCCACCGACGCGGTTCGAGCCGGATCTCTATCTGGCGACGCCCGAGCGCCTGCTCGCTTTCGTCCGTCGCCTCGATGACCGGGCCGACAGTGCCCTGGTGATCGGCCACAATCCGGGGCTGGCAACGCTCGCCCGGGCGCTGGCCGCCAGCGCCGAGGATCGCGGCCCGGCGTCGTTTGCGGGAAAAATTCCGACCGGGGCACTGGCGGTTTTCGAGCTCGATGTCGTCGGCTGGGCCGAGGTGGCGCCGGGGCGCGCGCTGGTTGCCTCATTGACGCGCCCGCGCGATCTGGGGTAAGGGCGCAGGTAACCTTTTGCAAGTAAGCTGAGTGTCAGGCCCACCGCCCCGACCGTCGGTGGGCAGGTGCCCCGGTCCTTGCGGGAAAAGAGCGTAGCGTGAAGGAAAAGGAACTTCGTCTGGCCCTGGTCTGCGGTGGTGGCATCTCGCTGGCCGTCTACATCCACGGGGTGACCAAGGAAATCCTCAAGGTCGTGCGGGCGTCGAAAGCCTTTCACGCGCTCGCCGATCCAGCCGAGCGCCGGCGCAAGACCTATGCCGATCTCAACCCCCACGGCGAGCGCGAATCGGACACCGAGGCGCTCTACTTCGACATCCTGAAGACCGTCGGCGAGACGCTCGACTTGCGGGTCATCGTCGACGTGGTCGGCGGCGCCTCGGCCGGCGGGATTAACGGCATTTTCCTGGCTCGCGCGCTGGCTCATGATCTGCCCATCGACCATTTGCGCGATCTGTGGCTGGCCAAGGCCGATGTGCGCGAACTGGGCGCCGCCAACGGCAATCAGGTGGGCTGGTACAAATGGATTCTTCGGCCGATCTTGAAAAGATTGCCGGAGGGCTCGCTGCGGGGCATCGGCGGCAATGTCGAGGCCAGCAAGAAGCTCTCGGCGCTGCTGCCGCTGCGCGGCATGAAACCGCCGTTCGACGGCGAGAAACTGCTGGAGATTCTCTATCAGGCGATCGCCAGCATGGACGAACCCCAGCCGGCAGCCAACCGGCGAAACTCGCTGTTGCCGGTGCGTCACGAGCTCGAGCTGTTCGTCACGCTCACCGATTTCTATGGCTACGCCCAGCATATCCCGCTCGACGACCCGCCGATGATCGAGGAGCGCGAGCACCGCCATATCCTGCGCTTCGAGTACCGCGACTGGCCGGACGGAATATCCCTGAGCGAGTTTTCCAGCGACTGCATTCCGGCACTCGCCTTTGCGGCACGGGCAACCTCGAGCTTTCCCGGCGCCTTCGCCCCGGCCCGCATCTCGGAGGTGGATCGTCTGCTCGAGCGGCTCGGCAAACCCTGGCCCGGGCGCGAGGCGTTTCTGGAGGCCAAATTCATCCCCTACCGGCGGGCCGGCATGGACCCGACGCGTACCGTGTTCATGGACGGCAGCGTACTCAACAACCGCCCTTTCGCCGAGGCCATCGAAGCGATCCGCGGCCATCCGGCCTATCGCCAGGTCGACCGCCGGCTGATCTACATCGATCCGCATCCGGTTCCCCCGCCACCGCCGCCATCGGGCAAGGTGCCCGGCTTCTGGCGGTCCCTGAAGGCGGCGCTTTCCGACATTCCCCGCAACGAGCCGATCCACGACGATCTGGCCTGGATCGACGGCTTCAACCGCCGGGTGCGCCGGGCCAAGACGATCGTCGATGCGGCGCGCCCGCACATCGAAGCTCTGGTGCTGAAAACCACCGGCAGCCGCCTGCAGGCCCGCAGCATCACCGCCGACAGGGTGACCGCCTGGCGGCGCAAGGTCGGCGACCAGGCGGCGCGCGAGGTCGGCTTCGCCTATGAGGGCTATGTGCGGCTTAAGCTGGCCGGCGTGCTCGAGCATCTGGCCAGCCTGATCAACGAGTTGTGCGGACACGCCGAAGGCACGCATGAGGCCCAGGCAACGCTCGACATCCTGCTGGCCTGGGCCGCCAATCGCGACGTGCACCCCACTGATTTGCGCAAGCCGCTGATTTCCTTCCTGTCGAAGGAGACGCCGATCTGGGTCGATTTCCTGCGCCGCTTCGATCTCGATTACCGGCGCCGCCAGATTCGCTTCACCATTCAGACGCTCAACGAAATCTATGGCCGGTTGAGCGAGCCCGGCTTCGCCGAATTGAGCCCGACCCGGATCGATCGCTTCAAGGAGCATTTCTACGAGGCGCTGACCGCGACGCGCCGGTTTCTCGGGCCCGACTTCATGGCCGCCGATACGCGCGCCCTGGCGCTCGAGCTGTTCGCCTCCGGCACATTGGCCGAAGACGGCACCTCGCACCCCCATCACGCCGAGCGCTATGCGCGCCGCCACGAAGACAAGATCGACGAACTGATCGATGCTTTGGGCCGCGATCTCGATCTGCCGGGCCTCAGCCTCGAGGTTGACGCGATCTTCGAATATTTCGGCGACGAGCCGGGCGAGCGGACGGTACGCGCCGAGCTGTTGATCAACTACCTGGGCTTTGCCTTCTGGGACATCACCACATTCGCCATCACCAGCTGGCGCGACCTCGGCGAGTTCGATGAAATCCGGGTGGCGCGGATCAGCCCGGATGATGCCCAGACGATTCGCAAAGGCGGTGCGCAGGCGACGCTCAAAGGCATCTCTTTGGCGCATTTTGGCGCATTTTTCAGCCGTCGTGACCGCGAAAACGACTATTTGTGGGGCCGCCTCCACGGCGCCGAGAGGGTCATTGACATGCTGGTCAGCGCCGCCGAAATCGAAGGCGCGCACACGAACCTCAAGCCGCTGGCGCTCAAAAAACGCGCCTTTCAGATGATCCTCGAGACCGAACAGGCAAAGCTGCCCAACAGCGCTCGGCTGCTCAGGACCCTGCGCAAGGAAATTGCCGCCATCGTCACCGAGGACGACCCGCCCCCGCCGGCCGAATAGGGCTTAAATGGCTTGCAGTCAGACGTAGAAGGACTCGCCGCAGCCGCAGCGCCCCTTTTCGTTGGGATTGTTGAAGACGAAGCCGGTGACGAATTTTTCCTCGCGGAAATCCATCTCGGACCCGCGCAGCAGGTCGACCGCCTCGGGGTCGACGAAAACGATGGCACCCTTGTCTTCGACGACATGATCGCCGGGCTGCGGCGCCGCGGCAAAATCGAAGGCATACGCGTGGCCCGAACAGCCCTGTTTGGTCACCGACAGGCGCAAGGCCACGGCCTCGCCCTGGCGTTCTGAGAGCAGCTTGCGAATGCGTGCGGCCGCCGCCTCGCTCAACGTCAGCACGTTTTCAGTCGCCACGGTGTCCGTCATATCAGCCTCCAACATTACAACAAACCGAGCTCCAGCTTGACGTCGTCGGTCAGGCGCCCGGGATGCCAGGGCGGCTCCCACACCAACTCGAGGTCGACGTCGCGCACCCCTTCGGTCATCAGCACCACGTTTTCGACCTGCTGCGGCAGGATGTCGGCGACCGGGCACATCGGGCTGGTGAGCGTCATGCGGATCTTCACATCCCCATCGGCATCGACGTCGAGATCGTAGATCAGCCCGAGGTCGTAAATGTTCACCGGAATCTCGGGGTCGTAAACGGTGCGCAGCGCGGCAATGACGCGGGTCTCGAGATCGTCCTCCTGCGCGTCGCCGGCGCCCGGCGTCTCGCCAGGATCTGAGGCTGCCGCTTCAGGTTCGGCAGACGGCGGAGCCGCCGTCGCCTGCGTCTCGGACGCCGGTGCGTCCGAGGCAAAGCCCTCGCCGGTGCCGTCGCCCTGCGGTTCACGATCGTCTGTGCCGCTCAAGAATTTGTCCATGAACCCCGTCATCTCTTGACGTCCTCTATTCGGTGCTGATTTCGGCCTCGCGGCCGTCGAGCGCCGCATTCAGCGTATGCCAGGCCAAGGTCGCGCATTTGACCCGCATGGGAAATTCCTGGACGCCGGCAAACACCGCCAGCTTGTCCATGCCATCCCCGTCGATGGTGCCGTGGCCGGTCACCAGATTGTGGAACCGCTCGAACATCTCGTGCGCCTCGTCCAGCGTCCGCCCTTTGAGCATTTCCGTCATGATCGAGGCCGAGGCCATCGAAATGGCGCAGCCCGAGCCCTCGAACCGCACGTCCTGAACCCGGCCGTCGTCGAGCTTCAGGCGGACGATCAGGCGATCGCCGCACAGCGGGTTGTTACCCACCGCCTGGCGGTTGGCATCCGGCAGCGGCCCGTAGTTGCGCGGCTCGCGGCCGTGCTCCAGGATCACTTCCTGATAAAGATCGCGCAGCTCCGACATCAGCCGAAAATCTCCCGTACCCTGGCCAGCCCGTCGATCAGCGCGTCGACGTCGGCGCGGGTGTTGTAGATCCCGAAGGAGGCGCGAACCATGGCGCTCACCCCGAAGCGGTCCATGGTCGGCTGGGCGCAATGATGGCCGGCCCGGACCGCCACCCCGCAACTGTCCAATATGGTGCCGACATCGTGCGGATGCACGCCGTCAACGGCGAACGAGATGATCGCGCCCTTGTCGGGCGAGGTGCCGAAGATGCGCAGGCTGTTCAGGGCGACGAGCCGCCCGGTCGCATAGTCGAGCAGGTCCTGCTCGTGCGCACCAATCGCATCGAAGCCCAGCGCCTGCACATAATCGATTGCCGCACCGAGCCCGATGGCCCCGACGATATTGGGGGTGCCGGCCTCGAACTTGTGGGGAATGTCGTTGTACGTCGTCTCATCGAAGGTGACCGAGCGGATCATGTCGCCGCCGCCCTGATAGGGCGGCATCGCTTCCAGCAATTCGGCACGCGCGTAAAGGACGCCGATGCCGGTCGGCCCATAAAGCTTGTGACCGGAAAAAACGTAGAAGTCGGCGCCCAGGGCTTGTACGTCGACGCGCATGTGGGGCACCGCCTGGCAGCCGTCAACCAGGACTGGCACGCCGCGCTCATGGGCCAGTTCGATGATCTCGGCCAACGGCGTGATCGTGCCCAGCGCGTTCGACATGTGGGTGATCGCCACCAGCCGGGTGCGCGGGCCCAGGCACGCCTTGAACGCCGCCACCTCGATGGCACCCGAGTCGCTCACCGGCACCACCCGCAAGACAATGCCGATCTGGTCGCGCAGCATCTGCCAGGGCACGATGTTGGAATGGTGCTCGATCTCCGAAAGCACCACCTCGTCGCCTTCCTGCAACCGGCTGCGGCCATAGGTCTGGGCGACCAGATTGATGGCCTCTGTCGCCCCGCGAACAAAGATGATTTCGCGGGCTTCACGCGCATTCAACAGCCCGCGCACCTTGTCGCGTGCCTGTTCGTAGGCCTCGGTCGCCTTCTGGCTGAGCTCGTAGACGCCACGGTGAATATTGGCGTAGGCCGTCTCATAGGTCTCGCGCATCGCCTCGATCACGCACTTCGGCTTCTGGGCGCTGGCGGCAGAGTCGAGAAAGACCAGCGGCCGGCTGCGCATCGGCCGGGCGAGAATCGGAAAATCGGCGCGGATCGCCTCGACATCGTAGCCGCTATCCACCGGCGTTGGCCGCAAGGCCCGCGCCTCGTCAGGCATCACACTCATGCCACCTTCTCCTCAACGTTCTCCTGCCCGGGAAGCCAGCGGGCAAGCGCCGCATCCACCCAGTCACGCAGGCCTTCGTGCTCCACCGTTTCCACGACCTCGCGCAGGAAACCCTGGATCAGCAGGGCACGGGCCGCGTCTTCTGCGATCCCGCGGGCCCGCAGGTAGAACAACATGTCGGCATCCAGTTCGCCGACGGTGGCGCCATGCGAGCATTTGACATCGTCGGCGTGAATTTCAAGCTCCGGCTTGGCGATGGCTTCGGCCTCGCGCGACAGCAGCAGATTGCGGCTCGATTGATGGGCATCAGTATGCTGGGCGCCGGGCCGCACCCGGGTAAGGCCCTGGAAAATGGTACGCGTCTTGCCGGCGAGCACGTTGCGATAGGTCTGCTCACTGCGGCATTCGGGCGCCACGTGATCGATACGCGCGGTGGCGTCCAGAAGCTGGCCCGGCGCCGCCAGCGCAATGCCGCCAAGGGCGCATTCGCCGCCTTCGCCGGCGAGTTCGGCTGTCACCTCGTTGCGCGCCAGGCAGCCACCGGCGGCCAGGGAAAAGCCGTTCATGCGGGCCTCGGCGCCCAGGTGCACCCGGGTCCGCGCAATATGCCAGGCGTGCGGTGCCTCTTCCTGCATCTTGACGTGCTCGATGCGGGCGCCATCAGCAAGGTTCAGATCGAGAACCACATTTGTCCAGTAGCCGTCGCCGCCGGCGCTCGCGAACCATTCGACGATGGTCGCCCGGCTGCCCGGGCCGGCGTCGATGACATGGCGCAGATGGCAGGCCTTGCCGGCCGTCCGGCGGGTGGCGAGATGGACCAGCACGATCGGCACATCCACCGTGCAGTTCTCGCCCAAGCGAATGACGGCGCCATCGGTAAAGCACGCCGCATTCAGCGCAACGAGCGATTCGGACGGACCGCGCGGCGCCCCATCCACATCAAGTGCGGGGCGCAGGGTCTCGGGCGCCTGCTGGAGCCGGGTGGCGAGATTGCTGATCTCAAGTCCGTCCGGCAGATCGGCAAGTGACGACAACGCCCGCGCAAAGGCCCCGTCCACAAAGACCAGACGCAGGCCCGCCGGCAGATCGGCCAGCACCTCGGCGGCCCCATCGGTTGCCACCGCGCCCGGGGCCATGGGCACAAGCTCCGCTTCCGCCAGCTTGCCGAGGCGCGTGTAACGCCAGTCTTCGACCCTGGGGCCGGGAAAGCCCGATTGCCGGAAGGCCTCGATCCCCGCTTTACGCACGGTATCGAGCCACTCGAGCCCGGCGCCGGGCAGGCTGGCGCGCATCGCCTCGAAGCCGGCGACGTGGCTTTTCGTGTGCGGGGCGGTCAGCGCCTTCATGCCGCGCTCACCCGGTCTTGCGCATAGTCGGCATAGCCCTGTGCTTCCAGCTCATGGGCCAGCTCCTTGCCGCCCGACTTGCGGATCTTGCCGAAGGCGAGCACGTGCACCCGGTCCGGCACGACATAATCGAGAAGCCGCTGGTAATGGGTGATCAGCAGGATCGCGCGTTCCGGCCCGCGCAGGCGGTTGATACCGTCGGCGACGATCTTGAGGGCATCGATATCGAGCCCGGAATCGGTTTCATCGAGGACGGCCAGCACCGGATCCAGCATCGCCATCTGGATGATCTCGTTGCGTTTTTTCTCGCCGCCCGAGAAGCCGACGTTGACGGCCCGCTTGAGCAGCGCGTCATCGACCTCCAGCTCGGCCGCCTTTGCGCGCACCAGTTTGAGGAAATCCATGGCGTCCAGTTCCGGCTCGCCGCGGTATTTGCGCACCGCGTTGACCGCTGATTTGAGGAACTGCATGCCGCTCACCCCGGGAATTTCGACCGGGTACTGAAAGCCCAGAAACAGACCGCGCCGGGCGCGTTCTTCGGGGGCCAGCGCCAGCAAGTCCTCGCCCTGGAAACGGATCGTGCCCTTGGTGATCTCATAGCCGTCGCGCCCGGCGATCACGTGCGCCAGCGTGCTTTTGCCCGAGCCATTGGGCCCCATGATGGCGTGGACCTCGCCGGCGTCGATCGACAGATCGATGCCGGTGAGAATCGGCTTGTCCTCGACACGCACATGCAGGTCGCGAATTTCAAGAATGCTCATCATCCAGTCCCTCGGGTTAACCGACGCTGCCCTCGAGGCTGACGCCGAGCAGCTTTTGCGCCTCGACCGCGAATTCCATCGGCAACTGGCGCATCACTTCCTTGCAGAAGCCGTTGACGATCAGGGACACCGCCTCTTCCGTGTCCAGCCCGCGCTGCAGGCAGTAGAACAACTGATCCTCGCTGATCTTCGAGGTCGTCGCCTCGTGCTCGATATGGGCGGACGGGTTGCGCGCCTCGATATAGGGAACGGTGTGCGCGCCGCAGGTGTCGCCAAGCAGCAATGAATCGCACTGGCTGAAATTGCGGGCGCGCTCGGCCCCGGCCTGGATGCGCACCAGCCCGCGATAGGTGTTCTGGGCATGTCCCGCCGAGATGCCCTTGGAGATGATCGTGCTGCTCGTGTTTTTGCCGATATGGATCATCTTGGTCCCCGTATCGGCCTGCTGATAATTGTTGGTGATCGCCACCGAATAGAACTCGCCGACCGAGCCGTCGCCCTGAAGGATGCAGCTCGGATACTTCCAGGTGATCGCCGAACCGGTCTCGACCTGGGTCCAGGAAATCTTCGAATTCCTGCCCCGACACGCCCCGCGCTTGGTGACGAAATTGTAGATGCCGCCCTTGCCCTCTTCGTCGCCCGGGTACCAGTTCTGAACCGTCGAGTACTTGATTTCGGCGTCATCGAGCGCGATCAACTCGACGACCGCGGCGTGAAGCTGATTCTCGTCGCGCATCGGCGCCGTGCAGCCCTCGAGATAGCTCACATAGCTGCCCTTATCAGCGATGATCAGGGTGCGCTCGAACTGGCCGGTCTTGGCCTCGTTGATGCGGAAATAGGTGGACAGCTCCATCGGGCAGCGCACCCCTTCGGGGATGTAGACAAAGCTGCCATCGGTAAACACCGCCGAATTCAGCGTCGCGTAGAAATTGTCCGTATAGGGCACCACCGAGCCGAGGTACTTGCGCACCAGATCCGGATGGTCGCGCACCGCTTCCGATATGGGACAGAAAATGATCCCCATTTCGGCCAGCTTTTCCTTGAAGGTGGTAGCCACCGAGACCGAATCGAACACCGCATCGACGGCAACACCGGCCAGAATTTCGCGTTCGTGCAGCGGAATGCCGAGTTTTTCGTAGGTTTCCAGCAACTGCGGATCGACGTCATCGAGGCTCTTGGGGGCCTCGCTCTGGCTTTTCGGCGCGGCATAATAATAGGCGTCCTGGTAATCGATGGGCGGGTAGGAGACCCGCGCCCATTTGGGCTCTTCCATCTTCAGCCAGGCGCGATAGGCCTTGAGCCGCCACGCCAAGAGCCAGTCCGGTTCCCGCTTCTTCGACGAGATCAGGCGGATAATGTCTTCGTTCAGACCCTTGGGCGCGAGATCGGTCTCCAGCTCGGTCACGAAGCCGTATTTGTACTCGCCGGTCGCCGATTCGACGGCCGCCCGGGTCTCGCTCTTGGGGCTTACGGTTTCCATTATTTTGCCCATATCCCTCAGTTGATCCGATCGCGCGGGCGCGGCGCATCCGAGCCGGTGAGCGGAAAGGTCAGCGCCGGACAGGCCAGATCGGCAAGCGTCACGTCATTGAGCGCCCGCTTGACCGCCTCGTTGATCTTCTGCCAGTAGCCGCGGACCCGACAGGAGGTTTCCAGCTCGCACAGACCGGGGCCTTCCTCGATGCATTCGGTCAAGGCCACCGGCCCGTCGACGACCCGGACGATATCGGCGACCGTGATATCGGACGGCGGCCGGGCGAGCGAAAAACCACCGCCCTGGCCGCGATGCGAACGCAACAGCTTGGCGCGTCCCATCAGCCCGAGGATCTTGCTCACCGTTGGCATCGGAATGGCGGTGCCGGCCGCCACATCGGCGGCGTTGTGAACGTCATCCGGATTGGCCGCCAGATGGCTCATCAGCACGACCGCATAATCGGCCAGACGGGTGAGGCGTATCATCGGCTGTCCTTTCAAATCGGACAAAAATGGTCTTGTATGAGAAATGGCAACTTATATCCTCCATGTCAATGGCATAAAGTGCCGCAGGGCCTTTGGTTTGCTGCGCGTCAGGCCGGGCGTGGCCCGAACAGCGGTCTTTACTCTTGCTCGCCGCCGTTGCCAGAAAGGCGCGAAATCAGCGCCTGCGCGCCCTGAACGGCGGTGCGCTGATGATAGAAGGCGAGACCGCGCATGCCGCCCAGTTCCTCGCCGCCGCCGGCCCGGCCGGGCCCGCCGTGCAGGCAGGACGGCATCACGTTGCCGTGCCCGGTGTGCGATTTTCCGATCGAGTCGCCCACAAACAGCAGACGTCCGTTCCACGGCGCCAAGGCCTGCGCCGTGCGCACGGCAAAATCATCGTCCGCGGTAAAGACCGAGGCCACCAGACAGCCGCGCGCGGCTGCCACCAGCGACCAGGCAGCGTCTTCATCCTTATAGGGCATGACCACGCAGACCGGACCGAAGGCCTCGATCTCGTGAACTTTTGCCGCCTCCTCAGGTGCATCGCAGGCCAGCAGGGTGGGCGGTACGAAGCAGCCGGTGTCCTTGTCCGCCCCCACCGGCGCGAAACCGTCCGGATCGCCGGTCAAACGGCGGGTCTCGGTCAACAGGGCGTCGATGGTCGCCAGCACATCGCTTTGCTGGGCCTTGTTGACCACCGGGCCCATGCGTACATCTTCATTGCGGGGATCGCCGACGACAATGCGCCCGACGCGCGCCGCCAGGGCCTCGCAGGCCGCCTCATAGACACCGGCCGGCACCAGGGCGCGGCGGATGGCGGTGCATTTCTGGCCGGCCTTGACCGTCATCTCGCGCACCACTTCCCTGACGAACAGGGCGAATTCGGGCGAGTCCGGGCCTGCATCGGGACCCAGCAGGCTGGCGTTGATGCTGTCGGCCTCGACATTGAGCCGCGCCCCGGTCTCAAGGATGCGTGAATGCGCCCGAAGGCTGGCCGCGGTCGCAGCCGAGCCGGTAAAGGCGATCGCATCCTGGGCATCCACGTGATCGAGCAGATCACCGACCGCACCGCAGATCAGCGACAGGGCACCCTCGGGCAGCACACCGGCCGCGATCACGTCGCGGACCATGTCGTGGGCCAGCAGCGCCGTGGCGGTCGCCGGCTTGGCCACCACCGGCACGCCGGCGAGCAGGCTGACCGCGGCCTTCTCCCACAGACCCCAGGCCGGGAAATTGAAGGCGTTGATGTGAATTGCGGCGCCCTGCCGCGGCACCTGGACATGCACCGCCTGGAAGTCGCCGTCGCGCGACAGCGGCTCCGGCGCGCCATCCACCAGATAGGGCGCAGCGCCCAGGCCGGCGCCCAGCCGGGCGTAATATTTGAGGGTGAAGATGGCGCCGCCGATATCCATGTCGGCATCCGCCCGGGTGTTGCCGGAATTGGCTTTGGCGGTCTCGACGTAGGCCGCATAGTTGGCCTTCAGGACATCGGCGATGGCACCAAGGAGCCCCGCGCGTTCGCCATAACCGAGCGCGCGCAGGGCCGGGCCGCCGACATCGCGGGCATAGGCCAGGCCGGCACCCAGATCAAGGCCGGCGGTGCTGGCGCGGGCCAGCACCTCACCGGTGGTCGGATCGGTCAGCGCTGCGCCGTCGCCGGCGCCGTCGCACCACTGGCCGCCGAGATAGGACTTGAGCTTCATGGCGTTTCCCCCCGATACCTGTGCGCCGGCGACGATACGCTGATCCGCCTAGAGCTTCACATACTCGAAATCGAGCGGCTGGCTGTTGATGCCGCGCTTCGGCGGCGCGATCCAGCCGGCGAACTTGCCGGGCTCAGTCACCGGCTGCATCAGCGACGCGACATGCGTGTGATCCTCTTCCGTCGGCAGCCACAAGCGATGGTTGGCATCCCACTCGGCCTCGGTGATCACCTTGCCCTCGGGCGTCACCGGCACGCCGGCGAATTCCCCGATGGCCCGGTGGAAGGCCCGGTGCGGCAGCTTCAGCTCGAAATCGATGCCGTGCTTGGCAAGGATGGCATTCCAGCGGTCGACGCCGCGCTGACAGTCGGCGATATAGTCGTCGCGAAGCGCCTCGTTGATCGCCAGCAGCGCCGGTTCCTCACGAACCTCGATGCGATCATCGCCGGCCAGCGTGGTCACCGGATAGTGCGCACTTTTGAGCAGGTGATCGTCCTTGCGCCGGGTCTCATCGAAGCGCCCCTTCAATCCCATGGTGTAGTAGTTGGCGGCATTGGTCGAGAGCTCCGAGCCGAACAGGTCGAGCGAGACCGAGAAATGGAAGTTGATGTAGCGCTGGATCATCTCCAGATCGATGCCGCCGTGGGGGCCGACATCATCGGTATCGAACTCCTTCATCAGCTCGCAGGTGCGCTGAATGACGCGGCCCACGCCGGTCTCGCCGACGAACATGTGATGGGCCTCTTCGGTGAGCATGAAGCGGCAGGTCCGCGCCAGCGGATCGAAACCGGATTCGGCCAGGGCGGCCAACTGATACTTGCCGTCGCGGTCGGTGAAATAGGTGAACATGTAGAACGACAGCCAGTCGGGCGTGCGCTCGTTGAAGGCGCCCAGGATTCGCGGCTTGTCGGAATCGCCCGAGCGCCGCTCCAAGAGCGCTTCCGCCTCCTCGCGGCCGTCGCGGCCGAAATGGGCGTCCAGCAGATAGACCATGGCCCACAGATGGCGCCCTTCCTCGACATTCACCTGGAACAGGTTGCGCAGGTCGTAAAGCGACGGGCAGGTATGGCAGAGATGGCGCTGCTGCTCGACCGAGGCCGGCTCGGTATCGCCCTGGGTGACGATCAGGCGCCGCAGCACCGCCCGATACTCGCCGGGTACTTCCTGCCATACCGGCTCACCCTTGTGGTCGCCAAAGGCGATGGTGCGCCCTTCCTGGGGCGGATTGAGGAAGATGCCCCAGCGGTATTCCGGCATTTTCACATAGCCGAACTGGGCCCAGCCCTTGGCGTCAACCGAGATGGCGGTCCGCAAATAAACGTCACGGTCCTGCAGATCGATCGGGCCGGCTTCCTTCCACCATTCGATGAATTTCGGCTGCCAGGCCTCCAGCGCCCGCTGCAATCGCCGGTTCTCCGACAGATTGACGTTGTTCGGAATGCGTTCCTGATAGTCGATCGCCATTGCTTAAACCCTTTTCCTGTCGAAATTCGTCCTCTCGCCCGTCCCGTAGACGCGCAGGGCACCTTGTTCGCCGACCGCGTTGGGACGCTGAAATATCCAGTTCTGCCAGGCCGACAGCCGGCCGAAGATTTTCGATTCCATGGTCTCCGGCCCGCCAAAACGCAGGTTCGCTTCCATGCCGGTCAGCGCATCGGGCGAAAACGCCGTGCGTTCCTCGAGCGCGATGCGGACCTCATCCTCCCAGTCGATATCGTCGGGAATGAAGGTCACCAGGCCAAGTTCATCCGCGGCCTGGGCATCGAGCGCCCGGCCGATCTCGCCTTCCAGCTTGTTCACCTGATCGGGGGCGCCCAGGAAGCGGCTTTCCAAGCGCGTCAATCCGTTGACCATGGGATAGGGACCGAAATTCATGGCCGTGAGCTGAACGGTTGCCGGCGGCCGGTTGTCGCCCTCGAACTGGCCGTCGAGCATGTAGGAGCGATCGGATGCCAGCGCCAGCTCCAGCAGGGTGCCGGCAAAGCAGCTTCCCGGCTCGATCAACGCATAGATCGAACGCGACGAGACGTCGAGGCGCTTGAGCGAGCGCTTGAGATAGAGAGTGATCTCGCGTACCAGCCAGTCGTCGGCGTGTTCGGCCAGCAACGCATCCGCCGCGGCTACGCGGTCGGGGTCGCCGGTGGTGCGCATCACCCAGGTGCCGATCTGGTTTTCGTTGAGCCGCAGGTGCAGGACCACGTCATCGAGCTCGCGGGCCAGCTTCAGCGGCCAGAAGTCGGCGCCCTGGGCGCGGATGCCGTCGAGCCCGTCGGGGAGATCGTCGCCGGGCGCGGCAATGGTGAAATTGGCGAGGCTGCGGTCGCGGTCGATGTCGACGCTGATCAGATCGTAGCGGATGGTATCGCCATCGATGACCCGATTGAGCGGGGTCAGCGCCACGCCCTTCGCATCGTCGGGACGGTCGGATCGGGCGGCGAACTCGAGCGCGCGTTCACGGGCCACGTCCTGGAGCTTGGAGAGCGGCACGACCTCGTCGACCAGGTCCCAGTCGACCGCGCGCCGGCCCTTGATGCCTTCCTCGATGGTGCAGAAAAAATCCGAGCGGTCACGGCGCACCTTGCGCTTGTCGACCAGGCGGGTCAGCCCGCCGGTGCCCGGCAGCACGGCCAGAAGCGGGACTTCGGGGAGCGCCACCGAGGTCGCGCCGTCGTCGGCCATGATGATGTAATCACAGGCCAGCGCCAGCTCGTAGCCGCCGCCGGCACACGCGCCGTTGACCACGCACATGTAGGTCTGGCGCGAGTTCTCGGTCGCGTCCTCGATCGAATTGCGGGTCTCGTTGGTGAACTTGCAGAAATTGACCTTGTGGTCATGGGTGGCGCCGGCCAGCATCCGGATGTTGGCGCCAGCGCAGAAGATGCGCTCCTTGGCCGAGGTCAGAATCACCGTCTTCACCTCGGGGTGCTCGAAGCGCAGCCGCTGGATGCAGTCGTAGAGCTCGATATCGACGCCCAGATCATAGGAATTGAGCTTGAGCTCGTATCCGGGATTGAGGCCGCCGTCCTCGCTCACGTCCATGGCGACGGTGGCCACCGGTCCGTCGAACGTCACCTTCCAGTGACGGTAGCGGCTGGGATCGGTCTGAAAGTCAATCATGAGCCTGTGTTATCCTGCATGTCTCGATGGAAATAGGAATTATAATGCATAATCGATCAGGCGCAAGCATTAATTTGCATGTTGCTGCAGCACGATCTGGCCATCGATATGGCTGAGCACCTGGTCGAGGACCTGCTGTGGCGTCAGCCGCGTGGTGTCCACGGTGACGTCGGCCTTGGCATAGAGCGCCTCGCGCGAGCGCAGGATCCGGCGCAGATCCTCCATGGCTTCCGGGTTGCCGGCCATCGGGCGCGAATCCCCCTGGGCGATGACCCGGCGCATGTGTTCCTCGGGCGTTGCCTTGAGCCATACGGTCAGGCAGGCGGAGAGCAGCATTTCATAGGTCGCCGGATCCGAGACGCTGCCGCCGCCGGTGACGATCACCGCCCGCGGGTACTGATCGATGACCCGCTCCAGGCTGCGCCGTTCATAGCGGCGGTAAGCGGCCTGGCCGGAGAGCGAAAAAATCTCGTCCGTCTTCATGCCGACATCGGCCTCGAGCTCGCGGGTCAGTTCGATGAACGGCAGGCTGAGACGCTCGGCAAGCAGCCGGCCGACGGTGGTCTTGCCGGCGCCGCGCAGGCCGATCAGGGCGACCCGGCCGTGGCGCTCGCGGATCTTGCCGAAGTGCTGGGTCAGCAGCTCGCGCGCTTCCGCCAGCTGGCCGGGCTTGAGCCGACGCAGATACTCCTCGATCAGGCTCAGCTCGATCGGCGGATCGTCGCCCTCGCGCACCATCTCGTTGAGCGGC
This sequence comes from uncultured Alphaproteobacteria bacterium, assembly GCA_964654995.1. GTDB lineage: Bacteria > Pseudomonadota > Alphaproteobacteria > CAZZKF01 > CAZZKF01 > CAZZKF01. Next base: position 23,365 of record CAZZKF010000016.1, read on the forward strand.
ATGTTCATGGCATAGGCAATCTGGCGCAACAGAATGATCGAGATGTTGCCCTGGCCGGTCTCGAGCTGCGCGAGATAGCGCTCCGAGACGCCGGAATCCTGGGCCAGCGCACGCCGCGTCATGCCGCGCCGGGCCCGGGCATTGCGCACCCGCTCGCCAAGCTGGCGCAAGAAATCCTCATGCGGCACCGCGGCCGCACAGGGCCGGTTGTTTCGCTTCACTGCGGCTTGTGTTGCTCGGGCCATCTCGGTCTTCCAATCCTGCGAACCATACCCACGCAAATATGCATTATAATGCTTTTTCGCTAGAAATCGAGGAAAACATGCAGTATATTTCAAATGCCTTGGGGCATGGCTTGCGCCCGGGCAGGGTTGTCCGACCGATCTGACGGCAAAGAATCAACAAGGCCGCGGGTCGCCAAACAGTTGGATGGGGAGATGACGGTCGAGGAATTTACCGAATTGATGGTTCAGGTGACCGACCGGATCAAGGGCCGCACCCTGGATTCGGATCTGGCAGCCTATCTCAATACCGAAGTGCCGGCCGACGGGGATGTGTTCGCGGCGATCGAGGCGGCCTGCCTTGAGGCCATCGACGAGGGCTGGATGTGCAACCGCGAGGCCGGCGGCATTGCGTTTGGCCGGGTGATCAAGCCGGAGCCGCGGCTTGGTGGCTTCAGCGTCGACGTGGTGCGGATGAAGGACGTGAAGGGCCCGCATCACGTCCATCCCAACGGCGAGATCGACATGATCATGCCGATCACCGACGGCGCCCGCTTCGACAACCACGCCAAGGGCTGGTGCGTCTATCCTGCGGGCAGTGCCCATTACCCGACGGTCAGCGGCGGCGAGGCGCTGGTGCTCTATCTGCTGCCCGACGGCGCCATCGAGTTCACCGGCCAGTAGGCCGGGTCCAGCCGGCATCCAGCGTGGGATCATGACCGAGCTTTCTTCTGTCGACTGGTCGGGCCCGGCGCCCCGCATCACCGTGCCGCGCAGTTACAATGCCGCGGTCGATTTCGTCGACCGCAACGTCCGCGAAGGCCGCGGGAAGAAAACCGCCGTCATCGACGATCACGGGTCTTATACCTACGCGGAAGTCTTTGAGCGCGTGAACCGCGCCGGCAACATGCTGCGCGGGCTCGGCGTTGAGCCCGAGCACCGGGTCATCCTCTGTCTGTCCGACGGCATCGACTTCCCGACCTGTTTTTACGGCGCGATGAAGATGGGCGCCGTGCCGATCCCGGTGAACACCCTGCTGCGCAGCGCCGATTACGATTTCATGCTGCGCGATTCGCGCGCCCGGGCCTTGATCGTCGGCGCCGAGCATTACGACAAGTTCGCCCCGATCCTCGACGGCCAGCCGTTCCTCAGCCACGTCATCGTCGCCGGCGAGGGTGTGGCTGGAGATCACCCGCGCCTCGGCGATCTGCTGGAACAGAGCTCGCCCGAGCTTGTACCGGCGCCGACGACCGCCGATGATGTCGGCTTCTGGATGTATTCGTCGGGCACCACCGGGCAGCCCAAGGGCATCGTGCATGCGCAATCGGATCCGGTGTACACGGCCGTCCTGTTCGGCCAGGGTATTGTCGGCATAAGCGAAAAGGACACGGTCTTTTCCGCCGCCAAGCTGTTCTTCGCCTATGGCATGGGCAATGCCATGAACTTCCCCTTCTATGCCGGGGCAACCACCGTACTGACCGCCGCGCGCCCCACCGCGGCGTCCGTGGAAGCAGTGCTCAACCGCCACAAGCCGACGGTGTTTTTCGGCGTGCCCACGCTTTATGCCATGATGCTGGCCAAGGAGGACCTCGACCTTGGGTCCTGCCGGGAAACTTTGCGTATCTGCGTCTCGGCCGGCGAGGCCTTGCCGCGCGATGTCGGCTTGAGCTGGAAAACCCGTGTCGGCGTCGATATTCTCGACGGCATCGGATCGACCGAAATGCTGCAGACCTTTCTCTCCAACCGCATCGACGACAACCGCTATGGCACCACCGGCAAGCCGGTGCCCGGCTACGAGATCAGGCTGGTGAACGAGGCCGGAGAAGAGGTTCCGCCCGGCGAGGTCGGCGAGCTGCTGGTCAAAGGGCCGTCCATGGCAATCGGCTACTGGAACCAGCGCGACAAGAGCCGCGCCACCTTCCTGGGCCCGTGGTTCAAGAGCGGCGACAAGTTCATCCGTGACTCGGAGGGCTATTTTACCTACGCCGGGCGCGCCGACGACATGCTCAAGGTGGGAGGCATCTGGGTCTCGCCGTTCGAGGTCGAATCGGCGCTGGTGGCTCACGAGGCGGTGATTGAGGCGGCGGTCATCGGCAAACCCGATCATGACAACATGGTGAAACCGAAAGCCTTTGTGGTCTTGAATGAGGGCTATGTCGCCAGTGCCGCCCTTGAAGCCGAGCTCAAGGAGCATGTGAAGACAACGCTCGCCCACTACAAGTATCCGCGCTGGATCGAATTTGTGGATGCCTTGCCGAAAACCGCCACCGGCAAAGTCCAGCGCTTCAAGCTGCAGGCGTGAGCGCGACTCCCGAATATCTCGATCTTGGCGACCAGCGGCTCGAAGCCGTCTGGCACGGCCCCGGGCCGGATGATGCGCCAACCCTCGTCTTCCTCCACGAAGGTCTGGGCTGTGTCGGCATGTGGCGCGACTTTCCGGAAAAACTGGCGGCCGTCACCGGGCTCGGTGCGCTGGTCTATTCGCGCCGCGGCTATGGCCGCTCGGACCCCTGTGCCCTGCCGCGCCCGCTTGATTACATGCAGCGCCATGCCTCAACCACCCTGCCCCGGGTTCTCGAAGTTGCCGGGATCAAACGCGCCATTCTGGTCGGCCATTCGGACGGCGCTTCGATCGCCCTGGTTTACGCCGGCGCGCAGGCCGAGGGCACGCGGCTCGCCGGGCTCATTCTGGAGGCGCCGCACGTCTTTTGCGAAGAGCTCTCGGTGCGCTCGATTGCACAGGCCCGCGAGGCTTATGAGACCGGGGATTTGCGCCGCCGCCTCGCCCGCTATCACGGTGACAACGTGGACTGTGCCTTCTGGGGCTGGAACCGGGCCTGGCTCGATCCCGCCTTCATGAACTGGAACATCGAGGACTATCTGCCCGCCATCCGGACCCCGGCGCTGATCATTCAGGGGCTCGACGATCAGTATGGCACCAAAGCCCAGGTGGACGCGATCGTCCATGGCTCGGGCGGCCCGGTGGAGGTGGTGATGCTGGACGACTGCGCACATTCGCCCCACCGCGAGCAGGAGGCCAGGACGCTCGACGCCATGGCCGACTTTATCGGCCGGATCGTCGATTAACCGTCGCTTTCGGCATCCAATTTTCGGAAGTGTTCCTTGACGAACTCGGGGATCGGCCCGGCCCGCAGGCGATTGCGGTCCTCGGGGTCGCGCACCCCCCAGACATGCACCTCGGTGCCTTCGGCCACCAGACGCTCACCGATATGAGCCTTGTGCTCCATCTCGAACGACTTGTGGCCCCAGCGCACCACCCGGGTGCTGAAGGTGAGCGTATCGCCCCAGCGCGCCGGCGTGCGAAACGTGCAGTGCGCATCCACCAGCGGCATGCCGAAGCTGTCGAATTCGCGCATCATGTCTTCCATGGGCAGGCCGCCGTTCTGGAAATAGGCCCAGGCGGCGCCGTCGAACCAGCGGAAAAACTGCGGATAATAGACGATGCCGGCGGGGTCGCATTCCGCCCAGCGGACGATCACCTCCCATTTGGAGACGAAACTCATCGGCCTTCCTCCAGCGCAGCATTGGCAAACGCGCCGGATATTAGAGGCGTTCCGTCCAGAGGGAAACGGAAATCAGCCGCTCATCCCCTCGAACAGCTGTCGGGTCAGGCGCCGGGCGAGCACGCTGGCAACGCGCCGGCGATAGGTGCCGGGGGTAAACGTCGTCTTCATCGCCATGATCTGATCGCGCATCAGATCGTCGAGCCGGGCCAGCACCTCGTCATCGAGCGGCCCGCCACAGAGTTCGTCTGTGCCCTCGATCAGAACCGGGCGCGGGTTGGTCCCGGTGACCCCGATGCGCAGATCGGCGAGCACCTCGCCGTCGCGCTTCACGCCGACGGCGACCCCGGCCAGCGGATAATCGATCGAGCGGCGCACCCGCATTTTCTCATAGCCGGTCACCAGGCCGGGCACATTGGCGAGATGCACGCGGGTGACGAACTCGCCCGGCTCCAGCGTCAGATAATTCTGGCCGTCGCCGGTATAGAGATCAGGAAGCGCAAGCCGGCGCACACCCTCGGGGCCGGCAATCTCCAGCTCGGCCCCGTAGATCAGCAGCGCCGGGGCAAGATCGCCCGAAAAGGTGGCGAAACAGACCTTGCTCTTGGGCGCCACATGGCACTGCGAGCCCTGGTACTTGAGGCAGTAGTTGTTGGACCGGCGCCACCATTCGCTCTGATTGTAATAGATGCAGCGGGTGTCCAGACAGATGTTGCCGCCGACCGTGCCCATCACCCGATGGGTCGGTCCGGCGATCGAATGGGCGGCCGCGGCGATCGCCGGATAATGGCGGGCAATCCCGGGGTGCTCGGCCACCTCCGCAATCCTGACCGAGGCACCGAGCGACAGGGTCTTTTCATCGACCTCGATAGCCTTGAGCTCGGCCACCCGGTTCATGTCGATCAGCACCTCCGGGTCATCACCGATGCCGCGGCGCAGGTTGACGATCAGGTCGGTGCCGCCGCCGACCAGCCGGCTGTTGGCATGCTCGGCGCGCGCTCTCACCACCTCGTCGAGGGTGCGCGGGCGGATCAGGCGGAAATCAGGCAACACATCCATTTCGCCAACTCCTCAGGCCGCCTTGCCGGAACGGCGTGCCGCCCGGTCGCGTTTCTCGATGGCCGCAAACACCCGGTCCGGAGTCACCGGCAGCTCGGTAAAGCGCAGGCCCGTGGCATCCTCGATGGCATTGGCCAGCGCCGGCAGAAAGCCAGACAACGAGCCTTCGCCCGCCTCCTTGGCGCCGAAGGGGCCAAGCGGGTCCATGCTCTCGACGATGTGGCTTTCGATCGGCGGCGAGTCGAGGATCGTCGGCACCCGGTAGTCCAACAGCCCCGAGGTGATCGGCAGCCCGGTCTTGGGGTGGTAGACGTGCTCTTCGCTCAGGGCCTGGCCCATGCCCATCCACACCGAGCCCTGAATCTGGCCCTCGACGGTGAGCTTGTTGAGCGCCCGCCCGCAGTCATGCGCCACCCACACCTTTTCCACCGTGATCCGCCCGGTTTCCTCGTCGACGCTGACCTCGACGACCTGGGCGGCATAGCTGAAGCCCATGGTCGAGCCGATCGCCGCGCCGCGGTATTTCTTGCCGCCCTGGGCCTCGGGCGGGGTCGAGAAGGTGCCCTTGACCGTGATCGTGCCGGACTCCTTCATCGCCGCGGCGACCACCTCTTCATAGCTCAAGCCCTTGTCCTGCTGGGAGGCGCGGTAGACCTCGCCCAGAACCTCGATATCTTCCGGCCGGGCATCAAGCTCGCGGGCCGCCGCCTCGACCAGAATGCCCTTCAGCTTGTTGGCCGCCTCGATCGCCGCGTTGCCGACCATGAAGGTGACGCGCGACGAATACGAGCCGTTGTCCTTGGGCGTCACCGCCGAGTCGGCGGCGACGATGCGGATCCGCGACATGTCCAGCCCCAGAACCTCGGCCACGCACTGGACGAGAATGGTGGATGAGCCCTGGCCGATTTCGGCAGCCCCGGTCAGCACCACGATCGAGCCGTCGAAATCGAGCTTCAGGTTGATCGTCGCATGCGGCTCGCCGGTCCAGTTCACCGGCTTGGCGGCGCCCGAAATATAGTGCGAGCAGGCCATGCCCAGCCCGCGGCCCTTGGGCAGCTTGCCCTTGCGTTCCCTCCAGCCGCTGGCTTTTTCGACCCAGTCCATGCATTCGGGAAGGCCATAGCTGTTGATCATCAGATCGTTGACCGTGAAGCTCGGCGCCTCGAGCAGGTTCCTGCGGCGTACCTCGAAGGGATCGAGGCCGAGCTCGCGGGCCATGGAATCGAGCAGGGATTCGAAGGCAAACCGGATATTGACCGTGCCATGGCCGCGCATCGCCCCGCACGGCGGCGTATTGGTCAGCGCCCGGATGCCGTGATAGCGGACATTGGGAATGTCGTAGATGGCGTACAGCATCGAGCCCGAGTACAGAATGGTGACGATGCCGTAGCCCGAATAGGCGCCGCCCCTCTGGATGGTGTCGCAGTCGACCGCGGTGATCCGACCGTCGCGCGTCAGCCCGATTTTCATGCGCACGTCCTGCTGCGGCCGGCAGCGGCTGGTGAGCAGGGTTTCCTCGCGGGTCACCACCAGGCGCACCGCGCCGCCCGCCTTGCGGGCCAAGAGCGCACAGATCAGCTCGACATTCAGCGTCTCGGTGCGGGTCCCGAACCCGCCGCCGATATGCGGCTTGATCACCCGGATGCTCGATTTCGGCATTTTCAGGGTGCGCGAGAGCATCAGGTGCACGTAATAGGGCACCTGGGTGCTGCACTGGACGGTGAGACGGTCGCGCAAGGGGTCGTATTCGGCCAGCGCCGCATGGGTCTCCATATGGGCCTGGCTGACCTCGGCGCAAGAAAAGCTTTCCTCGCGCACCAGATCGGCCTCGGCAAAGCCGGCCTCGACATCGCCAAGCTCGAACTCGGCCTCGCGCTCGACATTGCCCGGACGTTCGGGGTGGAGATCCACGGCACCCGGTGCCAGCGCCGCCTTGGCCGTGTAATAGGCGGGCAGCTCTTTGACTTTCACTTCAATGAGCTCAAGTGCGCGTTTGGCGGTGGCGTCATCGACCGCCGCCACCGCGGCAATCGGCTCGCCCTTGTAGCGGGTGCGCCCGCGGGCCAGCGGATATTCAAAGCGCGCAATGGGAAGAACCCCGAACGTCTGATCGCAATCATCGCCGGTCACCACGGCGATCACGCCGGGGAGCGCTTCCGCCTTCGAGGTATCGACCTCGAGGATTTCGGCGTGGCTCCAGGAGCTGCGCAGAATGCGGCCCGCAAGCGCCGCGCGGGGAAACAGATCGGCGGTATATTTGGCCCGGCCCGAGACCTTTTCCGGGCCGTCCACCATCGGCACATATTCGCCGATCGAATGCACCGGGGACATCTCGTTCATGGCCGCTCTTCCTTCAACCTGTCGGCGGCCCATTTGACCGCCTCGATGATCTTCACATAGCCGGTGCAGCGGCAGATGTTGCTGGCCAGCGCCTCGCGAATGTCCTCGTCACCGGGATCGGGGTTGTGCCGCAGCAAACTTTCCGAGGCCATGACCAGACCCGGCGTGCAATAGCCGCACTGGGCACCGAGCTTTTCGTGAAAGCCCTGCTGTATGGCATCCAGACGGCCGCCCCGGGACAGGGACTCGACGGTCTCGACCTTGCAGCCGTCGATCATCGCCGCCAGGGTGAGACAGGAAAACACCGGCTGATCATCGATCAGCACCGTGCACGCGCCGCATTCACCGCCGTCGCAGCCGGTCTTGGTGCCGGTCAGCCCCAGCTCCTCGCGCAAAAAGTCGAGCAACAGGACATTGTCACCGACCACATCCTCACGCGGGCGCCCGTTCAATGTGTATTTGACGCGCGTTGTCATCGCCATCGCCACCTTTGTCATCGGGCCACGACCCGGTGTCCCCGGGCCAACGGCACCTCCCGATCCCCAACGCCCCCTGAACATTCCAAGGCGGCATCCGCAATCGGCTATATTGTAAGGTACCCTTACAATATGGTGCAGGCAGCAGGAATGTCAACCCGAAAACCGGGGCCCGGGCGTGCCTCTAGGTTCCGGTCAGACGGCGCAGTAATGCCAACAGGGTCTGGCGTTCCGACTCGCTCAGGCAGGCGGTGAAATCGCGTTCGTGTGCATGCACGTCGGGCAGCATCCGGTTGAGCGTGCGGGTGCCTTTGCGGCTGAGGCGCAAGGCGTACGAGCGGCGATCATCCGGCATCTGACCGCGGGTCACCAGGCCGCGCTTTTCCAGCCGGCCGACCACCTCGCCCAGGGTCGAGCGTTCAATGCCGGCGGCGCGGGCGAGCGCCGTCTGGCTGATGCCGGGGTTGCGCGAAATCAGGATCAGCAGCCCGAGCTGACCCGGCGTGATGTCGTAATCGCGCAAGTGTTCGGCGAAATGCTGGAACAGCCGCACCTGGGCACGGCGCAACTGATAGCCCAGAAGTTCGGGCAAGACGCCGAAATCGGCAACATCGCGGCGCCGTGGGCGCACGCCGGGCACGTCCGTCGTCGCCATTGATTTCGTCGTCTTGTCCATGCTCTCAAATCCAGCCCGCGCCTCTCGCGGGCGGCTCGCCATGCGGCGATGCGGGTGGCCAACGCAGCTCGGCCGTCGCCATCGGGACCACATGCTCCCGGGGCGCCAACGCGGCTTCCCCGTTTTGGAAGGGACCCCTACAATCTTTTGTAACGGGTCTGGCCGCCCGGAAGCAAGACATAGATCAAGAAAGCGCCAGGCCCAAGCCGACTCCTCCAGCCCCTGTCGAAGGCGTTTCAGGCCCGTTTGCGGTTGACCTTTGGAAGCGCTCAAAACATGCTGCCAGCGGTGGCAGGTCGGCCGGGGGATGCGGGCCTGCCCGCCCAAACGACCGCAAGGCGGAACAACAGAACACCGCGAGACAGAGGCTTTCACGCATGACCAAGACCCGCATTTTGAACTTTATCGGCGGCCGCTATACCGAGGGCAGCTCGGGCGCCACCTTCGAGAACCGCAATCCCGCCAACAACCGGCTCGTGGCGCTGGTTGCAGAAGCTGGCGAAAGCGACGTCGACGCGGCGGTCGCGGCGGCACGGGCGGCACTCAAGGGAGACTGGGGGCGCACGAACGCGCAGCAGCGCGCCGCCGTGCTGCACCGGGTGGCGGACGCCATCATGGCCCGCAAGGATGACTTTGTGGCTGCCGAAATGGCCGATACCGGCAAGCTCAAGGGGCCCACCGCGATGGCCGAAATTCCCCGCGGCGCCGAGCAGTTCCGGGTGTTCGCCGACATCGCCAAACATGCCCATGCCGAGACCATTGATTCAGCCCTGCCCGACGGCGGCACCGCCATCAACTATGCCCAGCGTGCGCCCAAGGGCGTGATCGCCGCAATCTGCCCGTGGAACGTGCCGTTCGTGCTGATGACCTGGAAGGTGGCGCCGGCGCTGGCCTGCGGCAATGCGGTGGTGGTCAAGCCGTCCGAGGAAACGCCGGCCACCGCAGCGCTGCTCGGCGAGGTGATGAATGCAGCCGGCGTACCCGAAGGCGTCTATAACGTCGTCCATGGGTTCGGGCCCGGCTCGGCCGGCGAGTTCCTGACCCGGCACCCGGGCGTCGATGCCATCACCTTTACCGGCGAAACCCGGACCGGCGAGGCGATCATGCAGGCGGCCGCCGTCGGCGTGCGCGACATTTCGCTGGAGCTGGGCGGCAAGAATGCGGCGCTGATCTTTGCCGACTGCGACCTGGACAACGCGGTCAAGGGGACCATGGCCTCCGTCTTCTTCAATTGCGGGCAGATCTGTTTCGGGACCGAACGCATCTATGTCGAGCGCGCGATCTTCGATCAGTTCGTCGATCGGCTGGCCGCCCAGGCTGCCAAGCTCAAGATGGGCGATCCGTCAGACCCCGAAACCACCATGGCGCCGCTGATCAGCCTCGGACACCGCGAAAAGGTGCTTTCCTGTTACGCCAGGGCGGCGGAAGCCGGCGCCAACGTGGTAATCGGCGGCGGCGTCCCCGATTTGCCGGGCGAATGGGCCGAAGGCGCCTGGATCGAGCCGACCATCTGGACCGGCCTTGGCCAGGACGCAGCCGTGGTGCGCGAGGAAATCTTCGGGCCGTGCTGCCACATTGCGCCGTTTGACGAGGAAGACGAGGCGATCGCACTCGCCAATGATTCGTCCTACGGCCTTGCCGCAGCCGTGTGGTCGCAGGATATTTCGCGGGCCAACCGGGTGGCGGCGCGCCTCGAGGTTGGCGTCGTCTGGGTGAATTCCTGGATGATCCGCGACCTGCGCACGCCGTTCGGCGGCGTCAAGCGCTCCGGCATCGGCCGTGAAGGCGGCATCCACAGCCTCGACTTTTACACCGAACTGCGCAACGTCTGCGTCCGCCTATAAGCCAACTGCAGCCCGGCCCTAGAGATCCTCGCCGTAGCCGAATTTCTCGGCCACATAGTCGATGTCCTTGTCGCCGCGGCCCGACAGGTTGACGAGGATCGTCTCGCCCGGCCGGTCCTTGGCGAACTTCATGGCGTAGGCAACCGCATGCGCGCTTTCGAGCGCCGGGATGATCCCCTCGTAGCGCGACAGGTCGTAGAACGCCCTGAGCGTTTCCTTGTCGCTGACCTTGGCATATTGCACCCGGCCGGTCGTGAGCAGATGCGCGTGCTCCGGCCCGACGCCGGGATAATCCAGCCCGCTGGCGATCGAGTGCACGGGCGCCGGATTGCCCTCCGCGTCTTTCAATGTGATCGTCCGAAAGCCGTGAATTTCGCCCGGCTCGCCAAACGTCAGCGTTGCCGAATGGCCGCCCATTTCGTCCGAGGTACCGCCCGCCTCGACGCCGTGAATGGTGACGTCCTCGTCATCGATAAAGGCGGAAAACAGGCCCATGGCGTTGCTGCCGCCACCGACGCAGGCCATCACGTGATCGGGCAGGCCGCCGACCATTTCATCGAACTGCTCGCGGGCCTCGAGGCCGACCACGTGCTGAAAGTTGCGCACCATCATCGGGTAGGGATGCGGGCCGACCACCGAGCCGATGGCGAAAAACTGATTGTCGGGGTCCTTGAGGTAGGCCTGAAACGCCGAATCCACCGCCTCCTTCAATGATCGTCCGCCAAAGCCCACGGGCACGACGGTGGCGCCCAGGAGCTTCATGCGCACGACATTCGGGTGCTCTTTTTCGATGTCGATCTCACCCATGTGAATCTCGCATTCCATGCCGAAGTAGGCGGCGGCCGTCGCCAGCGCCACGCCGTGCTGGCCGGCGCCGGTTTCGGCGATCAGCTTGTTGATGCCCATGTGGCGCGCCAGCAGGGCCTCGGCCATGCAGTGGTTGAGCTTGTGCGCGCCCATGTGATTGAGGTCTTCGCGTTTCAGATAGATGCGGGCGCCGTCGATCCGCTCGGTGAGATTCTTGCAGTAATAGACCGGGGTGGGCCGGCCCTGAAAATGCCTGCGGATATACTTGAGCTCGTTGAGATAGTCGGCCGAGCGGCCAATCCGCTCATAGGCGTCGCGGACCTTGGCGATCGGCCCTTCAAGCTCAGGCGGGATCACCGCGCCGCCGAATTCTCCAAAGAATCCTTGCCTGTCGGGATAGGTCTTGAGGTAACTCTTGGTCATGCTTGTCCCCCGAAATCGTTGCGTTGTCCGGGCGTGCGCTCTTTGGTTCTTGGGTGCGCGCCCACAGTAGCGGTGGCCGTGCCGTCGAGGCGGCACAGGTCAGTTGGACCCGGCCCGCTCCGCGCGCCGGGCCAGTTTCACGGCCAGACGACCGGCACCACCCCCGGCCGGCTCCAGGGACACTCTGCAATACAGATGCCACAGCTACGGGTATCGTTGAAATACGGCACGCATTTGTCAAAATCAACATACCATTTGCGGGGTTTTTCCGGACTTCGCGGGCTGGCGGTCGTCCCGCATGACGATCTTTGGCCTCCTCGCCGGGTCCTAACCGTGGTTCCAGTCGCGGGGGTTATCCGAGTCCTTCGGTGACAGGCCGAGAACGTCGCCTTCGGTGGTCACCCCGAGGCCCAGCACCGTGCGGTTGGCATAGCAGAAATAGCCGATGACCTGATTGGCCTCGAGAATCTCACCGTCCGAGAGCCCGGCCGCGCGCAGGGCAGCGATATCGTCTTCCGAGATGCCGGCCGGCTCGCAGGTCAGTTTCTCGGCATAGGCCAGCAAGGCCCGCTCGGGCGGCTCAAAGGCTGAAAAGTCCCGGGCCTCCAAAGCCTCCCGCATGGCCTGTCCACGCACCTCGTCCTTGAGCGCCCGGCACAGCCCGTGAAAATGATGCTCGACGCAATAGGCGCAGCCGTTGAGCAGACTGACCCAGACACCGATCAGCTCCAGGCGCCATTTGGGCGACGTGTTCGACGTGTGATGCAGCACGTTCTTGTAGAGCGCCATGTGCCCTTCCATGGTATGCGGGCGCAGGCTGTGGGCCATCATGATGTTGTCGATCTGATCGCCCGGGCCCTTGATGCGGTCATAGAGCCGCTTGAGCCGGCCGGTGGCCTCTTCGAAGGGTATGGTCCTGATCCATGCCATGACGGGAACTCCTTTACTGACAGAACGAGGGAAAGCCGCGACGGAGCATCGCTCATCCGTCGCCGGCGACGGACTCGAGAAAGGCCATGAGGCGGGCATTGAAGGCCTCCGCCTGCTCGACATTGGGCAGATGGCGCGCACCTTTAATGATGCATAGCTGCGACCCGGCAATGCGCTCATGAAGGCTGCGGGCAACCTCGACCGGGGTGCTGGGGTCCTCGGCGCCAACGATCACCAGGGTGGGACCCCGGATTTCAGAGAGCCGGTCGACCACGTCCAATTCCATGAGCGCCTGGCAGCAGCCGATGAAGCCGTCGACCGGGGTGGCGCGGATCATTGCCTCGATCGCCGCCACCGTCTCGGCCGCCCGTGCCCGGAAACCGGGGGTGAGCCAGCGCTCAAGCGTCGCCGCCACCTGGCTTTCCATGCCGTCGCGTCGCACCGCCTCGATGCGCGCCTGCCATTGGACGCGCGCGCTTTCGGGCACCACCGGCGTGGTGTCCGAGAGCACCAGGCTGGCGACCAGATCGGGGCGCGCCAATGCCAATGTCTGGCCGATCATGCCGCCCATGGAGAGCCCGACGAAATGGGTTTGCGCAATGCCCAGGTGATCGAGCAAGGCAGCGACATCGCCGGCCAGCATGTCCAGTGTGTATGGGCCGGGCGGTGCCTCCGAAGCGCCATGCCCGCGGGTATCGAAGCGGAGCACCCGATAGCGCGAGGCCAGCACGCGCACCTGTTCGTCCCACAGCCCGAGATGGGCGGCGAGCGCATGGCTGAGAGTGACGACCGGCGCCGCTTCCGGTCCCTCGATCCGATAGTGGATCGCCACGCCATTGACTGAAGTCTTCATCGTGCCTCCTCCAACCGGGCGTCTTCGAGCGCCTTCGGCAATTTGGCTCCGACACCCTATCAGACTTGCCGCGTGGCTGGCGACCGCCGGCCTCCTCGCCATTCAAATTTCTTCACGCCCAGTTGTTTTGTCCGCTTTTGCGTTTCCTGCCATAATCCGCGGCGCCATGTCAGACAGCACAATCTTGGCTCATCCCCTCGGTGAAGTGGCGGTTGCCGGCGTCAGCATCGCCTCGGCGCTTTTCATCTTTCTTCTCGGCACCGCCCTCCTGGCAGTCGTCGTCATCTATTTCATCGACATCTGCCAGACCAAGCACGCGATTCGCCGTAATTATCCGGTGATCGGACGTCTGCGTTACCTGCTGGAACACCTCGGCAAGTTCTTCCGGCAGTATTTCTTCGCCATGGATCGCGAGGAAATGCCGTTCAATCGCGAGCAGCGCGGCTGGGTCTATCGCGCCGCCAAGAATGTCGACAACACGGTGGCTTTCGGCTCGACCCGGGATTTGCGGCCTCCGGGAACCATCATGTTCATCAATTGCCCGTTCCCGACCCTCGAGCGCGATGCCGTGCCGCCGTCACCGATCACCATCGGGCCGGATACACCGCATCCCTTTACCACCGCCAGCCTGTTCAACATCTCGGCCATGAGTTATGGAGCAATTTCGCGGGTGGCGGTCGAGGCCTTGTCGCGCGGCGCGCACAAGGCCGGCTGCTGGATGAATACCGGCGAAGGCGGTCTGTCACGCTATCACCTGGAAGGCGGTGCCGACATCATCTTCCAGATCGGCACCGCCAAATACGGAGTCCGCGACGCCGACGGCCGGCTGAGCGACGCCAAACTGCGCGAGGTGGCGGCGCATGCGCAGGTCCGGATGTTCGAAATCAAGCTCAGCCAGGGCGCCAAGCCCGGCAAGGGCGGCATTCTGCCGGCCGTCAAGGTGACCCCCGAGATCGCTGCCATCCGTGGCATCCCGGCCTATCAGGACTCGGTCAGTCCCAACCGCTTCCCGGAAGTGGACACCGCCGGCGACCTGCTGGATTTCATCGACCGGGTGCGCTCGGTCACCGCCAAGCCGGTCGGGTTCAAGACGGTCATCGGCGCCTACGGCTGGCTTGAAGAGCTGTGCGAGGAAATCCATCGCCGCGGTCCGGCCAGCGCGCCGGATTTCATCACCGTCGATTCGGCCGACGGCGGCAGCGGTGCGGCGCCCATGAGCCTGATGGACAACATGGGCCTGCCGATCTGGGAAAGCCTGCCGATGGTTGTCGACATGCTGACCAGCGCCGGCCTGCGCAACCGCATCAAGGTCATCGCCTCGGGCAAGCTGATCACGCCTGTAGATGTCGCCTGGGCGCTGTGCATCGGCGCCGATTTCGTGAATTCCGCCCGCGGCTTCATGTTCGCCCTGGGCTGCATCCAGGCGATGCAGTGCAACAAGAACACCTGTCCCACCGGGGTAACCACTCACGATCCCCGGCTTCAGCGCGGCCTCGATCCGGTGAACAAGGCGGAACGCGTTGCCCATTATGCCCGCAACATGGTCCGCGAGGTCGGCATCATCGCCCACTCCTGCGGTGTGCCGGAGCCGCGCCGGCTGCGCCGTTATCATGCCCGCATGGTGTGTGAAAACGGCCGCTCGATCCCGCTCGATCAGATCTACCCGAGTCCGACCCCGTCGTTCCTCAACAGCGCCGCAGGTTAAGTGAAGGCACCGGCTTGACTTGGTGCGGTCCGCCACCTTATATCGCAGGCAACATGGCTTGCTCCCGGCCGCGGCGAGCGGGCCTGTTCGGGACCGGGGCGGAGTAGCTCAGCTGGTTAGAGCAGCGGAATCATAATCCGCGTGTCGGGGGTTCGAGTCCCTCCTCCGCTACCATTTTCCGCAATGTCCGACCCGGAGACATGGGTAACGGAACGTCACCCGTCTCTCAGGACGGCCTCTCAGCGGTGCGCGTTCCGACCCGCCCATCCGATCAGCATCACCAGACCCGCGGCCGTCAAGCCGGCACCCGCCCAGAAGGGTGCGGCCGCCCCGATCGTCTGCCACAGAACGCCGGCAACGAGACTGGCGAGCAGCGCCAGCCCGCCGCTGACCAGATAAAACAGCCCGAAGGCAGTGCCGTGCAGCTCGGCTGGCGCCGAATCCGCCACCAGGGCGGCCATGAGGCCCTGGGTCAGCCCCATATGCAACCCCCACAGGGCGACGCCGGCGAACAGCGCCCAGAAATCATCGGCAACCGCCAGGGTGACATGGGCGGCGAGCAGAACCAGAAGGCCGAATGCCAGCAGCCGGCGCCGGTCGAAGCGATCCGACAGGGCCCCGGCCGGATAGGCAGCGGCGGCGTAAATGAGGCTCATCACCACCATCACCATCGGCGCCAGCGTCAGCGCCAGTCCGACGCTTTGCCCGCGCAGCACCAGAAACGCCTCGCTGAACCGAGCCAGGGTGAGCACGCCGCCGAACGCGACGACAGCCCAATAGGCCCGGCTCAGGTGCCGAAGGCGCCAGCGCCGCGCCGGGACCGGATCGTGGGTTGGTGTGGTTAGCGGGCGCCGCGGCTCACGCACGGCGAAGCCAAGGATCAGCACCGCGGCCAGCGCCGGGATCGTCGCAAAGCCATAGACCAGACGAATGTCATCGGCCAACAACGCCATCAGTCCGATCGCCGCCAGCGGCCCGAGCACGGCGCCGACCGTATCCAATGCCTGGCGCAGGCCATAGCACGCCCCGCGCAGGTCCAGCGGGGCGATCTCGGCGATCAGCGCGTCGCGCGGTGCGCCGCGTATCCCTTTGCCGATGCGGTCGGCAAACCGGGCCGTGAACACCCAGCCGACGGTCGGCGCCAGCGCGAACGCCGGCTTGGTCAGCGCGGAGAGCCCATAACCCAGAAGGGTGAGGCCCTTGCGCCGGCCCAGCCGGTCGCTGAGTGCGCCGGAAAAGATCTTGGTGATCGACGCCGTCGCCTCGGCAAAGCCTTCGACCAGGCCCACCGCCACCGCACCGGCGCCCAGCGTCGTGACCATGAACACCGGTAATAGACTGTGGATCAGCTCCGATGACACATCCATGAACAGGCTGACGAATCCGAGCGCCCAGATGCCGCCTGGAAGTTGGTTGCGAAAGATATGTGAGCGCCGGCGCTCCATGATGGCACCAGCATAGCTTCGCCAGCAGGGCGCCGCCATGCCAGAGGCCGGGGCCAGTAACCCGCTGATACCCTTGCGGGCCGGCGCGAACCTCCGTTTTGCTCTACTCGGGCCGGTTCCTGAAGCGACCGTGCTTGGCGCAAGACTCGTCGATCATCCTGTGGCGTTTGATCAGCGCCGGCGTCGCCACGATGAAGTCCCACAGTGCCAGCAGGCCGCCGGTCCACATGGTCCGCACCGCCATCCGGATCAAGCGGCCGGCGTTGAGCTGATGCATGTCGGCATGCTCGTCGGTGTGGATGTGATCGCGCTCGGTGAGCGCCCGGCGCAGGCCTTCGATATGGGTCCAGTCACGGCGGTAATGGGCGATGCCCTCGGGGTTGATCACGTAAACCACATTCGGCATCGCCCCATAGCCCCGATGTATGGCACCATCCAGCGGATCGATCAGAACCCGCCGGGGCTCCCTGTATTTCTTGGGCGGCCCCTGGGTGATCATCGACCCCGTGGTCTTTTGCGGGGCATGTTTTCATTGCCGCAACGATCAGGAACATCTGTGCCTTCAAGGAGCCGTTCTCGGGCGCGCCCGCGCCGAGCGGCGCATGAAAGTGATCCTGGAACACGGCTGAGTCCCCGTTCCGGCCAGCTGTCGTGGTGACCGTCCCGATTCTCGGCTTCGCGCCCGATTAACCAATCCCAAAGTATTGGCCGCTAGACTTGCGGGCGGAATCGCCGCCGTTTCCGGATCGAGACGGCGGCTGATGGACCCCGGCACAAGACCGGGGCCCGGGGTTCGGTCATCGGGCCATGACCGGCAATGACCGCATGGACCACTTTGGGTCGACACAGAGCGTGCCGGCCCACGCGCTCGGTTTCTGAACGGCGTGACACTTGCGAGCATGACACGACAGAGTTCACAAAGAGGGGCTATGACCTTGCCGGAAACGGCATCCGAAGACGAACCGCGGATTCCCCTGGCCGTCCGCCTCAAGGCGTGGTGGCAGGGCTATGAGGCACGTGACCTGTGGGACCGCCTGAAAGCCGAATACGAGAGCGCCGGTGATGATCCGGGCGGTGCCGACGTGCGGCCTGAGCCTCCGGCTCCCGAAGCCCCGGAGCCGGCGACTGCTGCTCCGGAACCGCAAGCCCCGGAGCCACAGACCAAAGAAGCGCCGCCGGTCTGGAATGCCCAACGTGTCGAGATCGCCCAATATGTCTGGGGCGAGGGCTTCTGCGGGCCCGGCGGGCCTGACTATGTGGTCAAGCTGTCCAAGCTGCTGGCCCTGTCGCCGAAGATGAGCGTGCTGATTCTCGGCGCAGCCCTGGGTGGCCCGGCGCGGGTCCTGGCCAAGAATTTCGGCGCCTGGATCACCGGCTACGAGACCTCGCCAGAACTTGTCGAAGAAGGCAACAGGCTTTCCGAAGCCGCCGGGCTGGCGAAGAAGGTTCAGCTTGTGGCCTATGATTTCGAGCATCCGGAGGAGCTTGACCGGCAGTACGATCGGGTGTTTTCGAAGGAAGCCCTGTTCACCGTCAAGAACAAGCTCGGCCTCTTGAAAAGGCTGTTTTCCGGGGTCAAGCCGGATGCCCTGGTCCTGATCACCGATTACGTGGTGGCCGAGGAAAGTCACCTGAACGCCGAGGAAATCCGCGACTGGCGCGAGGCCGAGCCCCGCCCCATCTATTTGGTGACCGCCGAACAACTGGCCGACTGGGCCAAGGACGCCGGCTTCAACGTGCGCGTCAGCGAGGATATCTCGGACCATTACATCCGCCTCATCGCCGATTCCTGGGCGGATGCCGAGGGCCATGCCGCCGCCCTGATGAAACAGGGCGATGACGGCCCGGCCCAGGTCGAGACACTGCTGCACGAGGCCGAATTCTGGGCCCGGCGGTCGCGCCTGCTCACCTCCGGCAAGCTGCGCCTGTGGCGCATCGTTGCCCACAAGAAGGGCTCGACCAGCCTGATGTCCGACTGGTAGGGGCGGCAGCATCCCGCAACCCGCCGCCAAAACCCGCGACCGTCTTGGCACAGCCGGCGCCTGGGTGTTACAAGCCGGGCCATGGTGTCACCTGAACAAATCCGCAATTTCGCGATCATCGCCCATATCGACCACGGCAAATCGACGCTGGCCGACCGGTTGATCCAGGTCTGCGGGGGCCTGTCCAGCCGCGAGATGCGGGCCCAGGTGCTCGATTCCATGGACATCGAGCGCGAGCGCGGCATCACGATCAAGGCCCAGACCGTGCGCCTCAGCTACCGCGCCGACGACGGCCAGGACTACGTGCTCAATCTGATGGACACGCCCGGTCATGTCGATTTCACTTACGAGGTGAGCCGCTCGCTGGCGGCGTGTGAAGGCTCGCTTCTGGTCATTGACGCCAGCCAGGGGGTCGAGTCGCAGACGCTGGCCAACGTCTATCAGGCGCTCGACGCCGATCACGAGATCATCCCGGTGCTCAACAAGATCGACCTGCCGGCGGCCGAGCCGGAGCGCGTGCGCCAGCAGATCGAGGATGTCATCGGCCTCGACGCCGGTGACGCGCTGCTGGTCTCGGCCAAGACCGGCGAGGGCATCCACGACGTGCTCGAAGCTCTGGTGACGCGCCTGCCGCCGCCCCGGGGCCGGCGCGATGCGCCCCTGAAGGCGCTGCTGGTGGACAGCTGGTACGATTCCTATCTCGGCGTCGTCATTCTGGTCCGCGTCGTCGACGGCAGCCTGCGCAAAGGCCAGCGCATCCGCATGATTGCCGCCGGCACGGCCCACACGGTCGAGCGGGTCGGCGTGTTCACCCCCAAGGCCGAGCCGTGTGCGGAGCTCGGCCCCGGCGAGATCGGCTTCATTACCGCCGCCATCAAGGAAGTGGCCCAGACCCGGGTCGGCGATACGCTCACCGACGACGCGCGACCCACCGAGGTGCCGCTTCCCGGGTTTCAGCCGGTTCGCCCGGTGGTCTTTTGCGGGCTCTATCCGATCGATTCCGGCGATTTCGAGCATTTGCGCGACAGCCTCGCCAAGCTGCGCCTCAACGATGCCAGCTTCCAGTACGAGACTGAAACCTCGGCCGCCCTGGGACTCGGCTTTCGCTGCGGATTTTTGGGGCTTCTTCATCTGGAAATCATTCAGGAGCGTCTGCGCCGCGAATTCGGGCTCGATCTGGTGACCACCGCGCCGAGCGTGATCTACCGCATTGAACTCACCAATGGCGAGACCCTGGAGCTGCACAACCCGGCCGACATGCCGGATCCGGTGCGCATCAAGGTGATCGAGGAACCGTGGATCCGGGCGACCATTCTGGTTCCCGACGAACATCTGGGCGCGGTCCTCAAGCTGTGCGAGGACAAGCGCGGCGAGCAGGTCGATCTCACCTATGTCGGCGCGCGTGCCATGGTGGTCTACCGCCTGCCGCTCAACGAAGTGGTGTTCGACTTCTACGATCGCCTGAAATCGGTGAGCCGCGGCTATGCCAGCTTCGATTATCAGATGGACGGCTATCGCGCCGGGAATCTGGTGAAGATGACCATTCTGGTCAACGGCGAGCCGGTCGATGCACTGGCCACCATCGTCCCCATGGTCCGCGCCGAAGCCCGCGGCCGGGCGCTGTGCGCGCGGCTCAAGGAGCTGATCCCGCGCCAGCTTTTCCCGATCGCCATCCAGGCGGCGATCGGCGGGCGCATCATTGCTCGTGAGACCGTGCGCGCCTTGCGCAAGGACGTGACCGCCAAATGCTATGGCGGCGATGTCACGCGCAAGCGCAAGCTGCTGGAAAAACAGAAGGCCGGCAAGAAGCGCATGCGCGCCTTCGGCAAGGTGCAGATTCCCCAGGATGCTTTCATTGCCGCCCTGAAAACCGACCGGTAGATCGCCGTCGCGACACTCAGCGCGCGGCAAAGATTTTCTTGCGCCGGCGCGCCCGGCAGCGGTAAAGCAGCGCCGCCCCGGCCAGCCCGGGGATCAGCCAGCCCGGCAGTCGCAGGATCCAGACAATCACCGGATCCCACAGCCAGGGCAGCAGATGGCGCTGAATGGCGGCCTGGGCGAGGTTGAGGCTGTCGCGATCAAACGCGTACCAGATCTCGCCCAGCGCCAGCGGCCGATATTGGCCAATTTCGAGCGCCCGCAGGCCCTCGGCGCCCACCGCCATCAGGGCCACGAACAACAGAACCCATGCCGCCAGATGGCAGGCCCGGTCGAACATCGGCAGCTCCCCCCTTTGCCCGGTTGTCACGCCAGTTTAGCGGTGCCGGCGCGGCGAACCAAGTGCCGCCCTGCTGATGGCTTGCCTGTCCCGGTGCGTGGGGTATAGTGCGGCTCGAAAACGCCCATTGCCTGGCAACGGAGGGGTGGCCGAGTGGTCTAAGGCGCACGCCTGGAGAGCGTGTGGGGGCGCAAGCCCCTCGTGGGTTCGAATCCCACTCCCTCCGCCAGCCTTCGCTC
>CAZZKF010000017.1:0-12382 GCA_964654995.1 uncultured Alphaproteobacteria bacterium
GTGATCCACGGCAGCGCCGGCCCCACCGATCAGGCCACCATCGACGCGCTGCTGGAGGGGTAGGGCTCTTTTTTGCCCTACGGATCACACAAGGAACACCGCTTGGAAAATACCGGCCGTTTGCTGGTTCCAAGTTTCGCGGCCAGAAACCTCTCCAAATGGGCCGTCGACTGGCTACAGACCTTCACATAGCCGCGTTCCGTAAACCCACCCGGGTTCGATTCCATGTTTCGATGGGATTTCAGCGTCCGACAGCCCGCCCGATGCAAAACGACGTAGTGGAGCTTGTGGCGCCGATGCATGTTGACGACGTATCCGTCCGGGTTGCATGCCACCCAGTGGAAAAACCGCTCGTCATCATCGTCAAAATAATCGACCACGAAAAAAATCTCTATGGAACCGCGTTAAAACGCGTCAACCGCTTGGGTCAACCGGCTTGAGGGAGAAGG
Organism: uncultured Alphaproteobacteria bacterium; assembly: GCA_964654995.1. Classification (GTDB taxonomy): domain Bacteria; phylum Pseudomonadota; class Alphaproteobacteria; order CAZZKF01; family CAZZKF01; genus CAZZKF01. The sequence goes on from CAZZKF010000017.1 coordinate 450, forward strand.
AAATTTCGTACTCGAACAACGAAATGCCCGGGACGCGAGAGGTTGCCAATTTCAGGTCCCCGGAAATCTCGCTGGCAACGATTATGCCGCGCACATCCTTCCCGTTTGCCAAGTTTCTTTCCACCCAGCCCATGTAACGAAGAATTTGCCCCACGACTCTATCGTAGCCCTTCGACACCTTGAGCTCGATCACGACGTATCCGTCATTAGCATCGAGAGCCAGAATATCGATAAACCGCCCGCCTGCCGGAAACTCGATGCCCGACAATCCCTCATCTTCGTAGAGGCGCAGGCCGGGCTCAATAACGCTCAGGTTCCTTGCGAGGTAATTGCTCAGATCGCGCTCGTAGGAAAACTCTTTCGATGGGCCGTCCTCTTCATATTCGGAATCTTCGTCGTACTCTTCATATTCGTCATCGATCCCGTGATCGCTGCCAGGTCTCGGCGCAGCTCTAAAGTCGTCCCTGTAAATCGGCGCCGGATCGTTTTCGCTGTCCCACAGCCTGAAGGTCCTGCTGTCGATCTTGTAAAATAAATCATGTCCGGAGCCGGGCTTGACATTGCTGTGATGTTTTCGAGCTCGCGAATTCACCGCCATCGCGTCGACGTGGGCTGTTACGGTGCCCCGTTTGATCTTCGGATAGTTCCTGGCAAACCACCTGACAACATCGGCCCTCGTAAAGGTTTGAACCTCCTTAAGCTGCTCTTTTGCGAATTCCCGCATAAGAGATCTTACGGGTTTGTCATAAATCGCCATTTTCGGTTCCCCATTGCGTACTGGCGACCAATACCTCAGTGGAAATGCGCGAAACAGATTCAAACAGTCCAAAGGTCGGTCGCTCATCACGCCGGGTCAATAGTAACACTACTTTCGAGAGAGCAAGAAACCGACACGGTCCGAAGCATCGCTTGTTTCGGTTCCGGGTCAGCTCCGAACCGGCGGAAAACGGTCGATCAACAGACAACCGGCGAGACGCCAAGCAGCCAGCCCGTTTCGTTGCGGTCAATTCCCTCACACCCTCTTCGGCAACGCACCCCCCCGAAATCCGTTGGCAGGATCGGGCTTTGTTGTTACCTTCAGGGCCGTTTTTCGCCGGCTGGGGAGGTGCGGCAACATGGCAACGGTGACATGGCGACGGTAAGCCGGTCGATCACCCTGACGGCCGATCCGGAGGCCGTCTGGGCGCTGATCGGCGACTTCGGCAATCTGCCCGGCTGGCATCCGGCGGTGGATGCCAGCGTGCCGGACGACGGCGGGCGGGTGCGCCGGCTGACGATTACCGGCGGCGGCGAGATCGCCGAGCGCCTCACCGCCCGCAGCGACGCCGAGAGGTCGTACAGCTACACGATCGAGGCCGGCCCGTTCCCGGTCGCCGACTATGTCTCGACCCTGCAGGTGGCGGATGGCGACGCCGCCGGCACCTGCACCGTGGTGTGGAGCGCCCGGTTCGAGCCGGCGGGCGTGCCCGAACCGGAGGCGATCGAAGCGATCGCCGGCGTTTACCAGGCCGGGCTCGACCAGCTCGCCGAGATGTTCGGAGCCGCCTGACGTTATCTTCCCCAACGAGTGAGCCTGTTTTGAAACAGAACATGGAGGCATCGGCACCATGGGTCCGGAAACGGTCGGCAGATTTCACGCCCATCCCAAGTTCCATGAAATGGTCGGCAAACGCCGCAGTTTCATTGCCGCTCTGGTGGCGGTCTCGGCCGGCGCCTATCTGATCTTCCTGCTCACCCTCGCCTTTGCGCCCGATGTTCTGGCCCGGCCCTTGAGCGACGGCTCGAACCTGACGGTCGGCCTGGCGACCAGTTTCGGCCTGATCCTCTGGGCGCTGGTCGTCACCGGCCTTTACGTGCGCCGCGCCAACGGCGAATTCGACCGCCTGAACGCCGATATCCTCGAGGATCTCGACCTGTGAGCGGCCGCCACGCAACCGAACGGGCGGCCGCCTGGACGGCGGCGGTGATCCTGGCAGTGCTTGGCATGATCGGTCCGGCAGCGGCCGCCGAGGCCGGCACCTCGGCCCAGCCGCTGGCCATACAGATGTTCGGCATCTTCGTCGCCGCCACCCTGATCATCACCGTCTGGGCGGCGCGCCAGAGCGGCACCGCCAAGGAGTTCTATGCCGCCGGCGGGCGCATCACCGGCTTCCAGAACGGCATGGCGATTGCCGGCGACTTCATGTCGGCGGCAACCTTTCTGGGAATCACCGGCCTCGTCTATCTGGCAGGTTTCGATGCCATCATCTATCTGCTGAGCCCGATGTTCGGCTTCACCTTCATCCTGCTGGTGATGGCCGAGCCGCTGCACAATCTCGGCAAATACACCTTTGCCGATGTCGCCTCCTACCGGCTCGGCCAGACCGAGATTCGCAGCCTGGCTGCCTGCGGCACCCTGGCGGTGACGCTCATGTACATGATCGCCCAGATCGTCGGGGCCGGCACGCTCATTCAGGTGCTGTTCGGGCTGCCCTACGGCTTTGCCGTCATTCTGGTGGGCGTGCTGATGATGCTCTACGTCACCGTCGGCGGCATGCTGGCCACCACCTGGGTGCAGATCATCAAGGCGGCGCTGCTGCTGATCGGCGTCAGCATTCTGGCGTTCGCCGTGCTGATCCGCTTCAACTTCGACCTCGGCGGGCTGGTTGACAGCGCGGTTGCGGTCCATCCCCGCGGCGCCGCCCTGCTGGCGCCTGGCGGGCTGGTTCCCGATCCGCTCTCCGCACTGTCGCTCGGCATCGGCCTGATGTTCGGATTTTCCGGCCTGCCGCACATCCTGATGCGGCTGTTCACGGTACCCGATTTCCGGGCAGCGCGGCGCTCGGTCCTGGTCGCCACCGGCATCATCGGCTACGTCTTCGTCCTGATGTTCTTCGTCGTCGGCTTCGGCGGCATCGCCCTGGTGATCGACGATCCCCGCTTCGTCGATGCCGCCGGGCGGCTGATCGGCGGCAACAACATGGTTGCCGTGCACCTCTCCAAGGTGGTCGGCGGCGATCTGCTGCTCGGCTTCATCTCGGCCGTCGCCTTTGCCACCATCCTCGCCGTGGTCGCCGGCCTGACGCTGGCCGGGGCGTCGACCGTCTCTCACGATTTGTATGCCAGCCTGTTCCGGCGCGGCCGCGTCTCCGAGCGCGACGAGGTGCTGATCTCGCGCATCGCCACCGTCGCCATCGGCGTCATCGCCATCGGTCTCGGCATCCTGTTCGAGGGCCAGAACGTCGTCTATCTCGCCGGGCTGTCTCTGGCGATTGCGGCCAGCGTCAACTTCCCGGTGCTGATTCTGTCCATGTACTGGTCGCGCCTGACCACCCGGGGCGCATTGATCGGCGGCTTTATGGGGCTGGGCGCGGCGATCGTTCTGGTGGTTCTGGGCCCCACCGTCTGGGTGGATATCCTGGGCAACGCACAGGCGATCTTCCCCTACAAGCATCCCGGGCTGTTTTCCATGACCATCGGCTTTCTCGGCGTCTGGCTGTTCTCGGTCACCGACAGGAGCGAGCGCGCCGGCCGCGAGCAGGCGGCCTTCGCCGCCCAGTACGTGCGCGCCCAGACCGGCCACGTCGGCGCTGAACCGGCGCCGGAGACCAGCCCCTGAGCCCGCCCGCCGATGGCCCAGGCAAGGGCGATCGGGCTGCGATTTAAGGGAATCTTAGGGACAGCGGGCCTACAATTCCTGCTCCGCCGTGGATAAAAGAGCGGCTGCGCGAGATGCAGCAAACGCCGGTCCCGGTGACGGAGGGGAAACTTCGGGTCTACGCCGCATGCGCATCGACGCGCCCAAAGGGCGGCTTCCGGTGTCGGAGACTCTGCGCCGCGAGCTCGTCGAAATCGCCAGGGGACGGCTTGAAAAGGCGGGCCGGCCATGCCCCGAATGCGCCGTGGCCTGTCCGTGCTCCGGCTCGAGCAGTTGCGCCTGTGCCTGCTCGCCGAGCTGCCGCGAGGCCCGGCGCCAGCTCTCCTCGGAGCCCGAGAAATTCCCCATCGAGGCCGGCATCCGCCCGCTCGTCTATGCGCTCAACACGATCACCGGCTGCCAGACGATCTGGTCCTGCGAAGGCCATGAAGGACCCGATGGCCGGCTCTACCGGTTGCCGGCGGTGTGGTTTTATCCGGGCGGCGATGGCGACGGGCGGCCGCAGCTTCTGCCGCTGTTGCTGAGCGACCATCTGGCCGGTCTCGAAAGAGCCGGCCAGTTGTCGTGCCGGTGGCAGATTCGCATCGGCTGCTGGAGCCAGCTGCCGGTGATCGCCTACGGACTGGAACCCCACGGCCATCCCGACAGCCCGGTCTCGCTGAAGCGATTGCACAACGATATCGAGGTCATCGCCGACGGGCTCGGGCGCGGCCTGCGCCAGGCGGCCGAACGCTGGATCCGGCTGGTCGATGAAGACCGGCGCCGGAGCCGGTTGCAAAGGCCGCAGCCAGCCAAAATCAGCCGAGCAGCACGCCTTTGAAGCTGGTGTTTTCGGTCACCACTTTGTTGGAATCGAACCCGCGCAGCTTGGCGCCGTTGAGCTTGGCGCGGCTGAGGTTGGTGAGCTGCCCGGTGGCCGGCAGCAGCCCGAACCGGGCATCGCGCAGGTTGGCCCGGGTGAGGTTGGCGCGCGACAGATCGGCGCCGCGCAGGTCGGCGCCCGAAAGATCGGCATCGGTGAGATCGGCGCACGACAGATCGGTGCCGATCAGCAGCGTGCCGGCAAGATTGGCGCGCACCAGAATGGCGTTGTTCAACAGACCGGCGGCGAGATTGAGGCCGTGGAGATCGGCGCCGGTGAGGTCGAAGTGCGACAGATCGAGCTGGTGTGCCGATTTGGCGTCGCTGTCCAGCCACTCCTGGTGATCGCGCAGGATCTCGTCGAGCGTGCGGTGGTGGTCGTCGCGCTTGCGGGCACGGATGGCGCCGGTCATGTTGGTTTCGCTGAGGTCGGTATCCGACAGGGCGGCGCCGCGAAAATCGGTGCCGCTGACCGAGGCCATGCGCAGATTGGCCCCCGACAGATCGGCACCGGCAAAGCAGGCGCCATCGAGATTGGCGCCTTCGAGATTGACGCCCTGCAGATCGGCGCCGGTGAAATCGGTGTCCTTGAGATTGGCGGCCCGCAGAATCGCGCCTTCGAGCACCGCGTCGCGGAAGCTGCTCACCCCGTCATCGGCCGGCATGGTGAGGCCTTCCTTCTTGTGGCTGTCGCCGAAATTGACGAAGGTGCCCTTGCGGAAATCGGCATCGGTGAAATCGGTATTCACCAGCACCGCATTGTGGAAGCGGACGCCGCGCAGGTCGGCGCGCGACAGGTCGCAGCCGGTCAGATCGGCCCAGTCGAAGCGGGCCCCGAACAGGTCGGCATAGCGAAGGGCGGCGTGGTTCAGCTTGCTGCGCTTGAACTGGCAGGCGGTGAACGCGGCCTCGCTGAAATCCATCTCCGAGAGATCGAGCTCGGACAGATCGCAGGTCTTGAGGACGGCGCGATGCCCCTTGGGATGGCGATTGAGGAACCGCAGGTGACGCCGCGCAACGATGTCGAGCACCTGCTGGGTCAGGCGCACGCCCGGCGGGATGTCGGTCAACACCGGTTTCGTTTTTTTCGCGGGTTCATTCATGGCAACCGGTCCGCCTTCGCCAATTCCCGGCCGGGCACCCGAACGGCCGCAAGCCTGCTTTCAGCCGACGCTGCACCGGCAACCGCCTGACCAAACGCACGGTTCGCAACGCTTGTCTCCCGGGAGATCCTGCACCGAATTTATGAAAATTATCTTTACCCGATACCAGAGAAAAAAGCAAGACAAATACAAGTCTAAAACACCGCATACGAAGTATATTTTACTACAATTTTAATCAAATCCAAATATACAAGGTATCTAATATAGATAATTCCGTGGCCCGCTATAATCCAGCCACCCGAAAGATCGTCCATATTCCCGACCGCGACAGTCCGCACCGTGGTTGCCGCTGTACTTTTTCTCCGCAATCCGGATTTTCACCAGAGGCCATCGCACATGCCGCAAGGCGGAACAATCACAGGGCGCGGTCGAAGGGAGCGGAGGCACCCGCCGGGCTTCGTGCGCGCCCGGCTCCGCCGCCAGCGAAAATTGACCCTTGCCGAAAATTATTTTAAGCTTAAAATAATTGTCATGTGCCGAACCGGAAACCCGGCCTGTGTCGGGTTCGGGTCAGGCGGCGGGTGCGGCCGGCGCGGCGGCAGGTCGAAGACGGATTCAGAAACAAGAGGGAAGTTTGATGAAAATCGTGTGTGTCGGTGGTGGGCCGGGGGGCCTGTATTTCGCAATCTCGATGAAGCTGCGCAATCCGGACCACGAGGTCACGGTGCTGGAGCGCAACCGCCCCGACGACACGTTTGGCTGGGGCGTCGTCTTTTCCGACCAGACCATGGACAACCTGCGCGCCAACGATCCGGTCTCGGCCGAGATGATTTTCGACAATTTCGCCCATTGGGACGACATCGACATCCATTTCAAGGACACCGTGATTACCTCGGGCGGCCACGGCTTTTCCGGCATCGGCCGGCTGCGCTTGCTCAACCTGCTCCAGGAACGCGCCGAGCAACTGGGCGTCAACTGCGTCTATGAAACCGAGGTCGAGATCGAGGATGTCGAGCGCTACTCCGCCGAGGCCGACCTGGTGATCGCGTCTGATGGCATCAACAGCAAGATCCGCAACGCCTATGCCGAGCATTTCAGGCCCAATATCGATCTGCGCAGGAACAAGTTCATCTGGCTCGGCACCCACCGCAAGTTCGATGCCTTCACCTTCATCTTCAAGGAGACCGACGGCGGGTGGATTCAGGTCCATGCCTACCGGTTTGACAAGGACACCAGCACCTTCATCGTCGAATGCCCGGAAGAGGTCTGGCGCCGGGCCGGCGGCGAGAGTTTGGATGCGGAAAAAAGCATCGCCTGGTGCGAGGAGCTGTTCAAGGACTACCTCGACGGCCACAAGCTGATGAGCAACGCCGCCCATATCCGCGGCTCGGCGTGGATCAACTTCCCCCGCATCAGCAACGAAAAATGGCACTACAAGAACATCGTGCTGCTGGGTGATTCCGCCCATACGGCACATTTCTCGATCGGCTCGGGGACCAAGCTGGCGTTCGAGGACGCCATCGACCTCGCCGATTACCTGCACCGCGACATGGACCTCGAGCGCGCCCTCGACGAGTATGAGGAGACCCGGCGCATCGAGGTCCTCAAACTGCAGAGCGCGGCCCGCAACTCCACCGAATGGTTCGAGAACGTCGCCCGCTACGTCCATTTCGATCCGCCGCAGTTCGCCTATTCGCTGCTGACGCGCAGCCAGCGCGTCAGCCACGAAAACCTGCGTCTGCGCGACCAAAAATGGCTCGAAGGGCTGGAATGCTGGTTTGCCGAAAAGGCCACCGGGCATGCGGTCAACAAGCCGGTACCGCCGATGTTCACGCCGTTCCGGCTGCGCGGCATGGAGCTGGAAAACCGCGTCGTGGTCTCGCCGATGGCGATGTACAGCGCGGTCGACGGCACGGTCGGTGATTTCCATCTGGTGCATCTGGGGGCGCGCGCCATGGGCGGCGCCGGCCTGGTGTTCACCGAGATGACCTGTGTGAGCCCGGAAGCGCGCATTTCGCCGGGCTGCGCCGGGCTGTACACGGACGAGCACACGGCCGCCTGGACCCGCATCGTCGATTTCGTGCATGCCAATTCCAGCGCCAAAATCGGCCTGCAACTGGGCCATTCCGGCCCCAAGGGCTCGACCAAGGTGTTGTGGGAAGGCATGGACGAGCCGCTGGATGAAGGCAACTGGCCGATCATCGGGCCGTCGCCGGTGCCGTGGTCGGAGAAGAATCAGGTGCCGCGCGAGATGACCCGCGAGGATATGGATGCGGTCAAGGCGCAGTTCGTCGAAGCCACGAAACGCGCCATTGACTGCGGCTTCGACATGATCGAGCTGCATTGCGCCCATGGCTATCTGCTCTCGGCCTTCATCACGCCGCTGACCAATCACCGCAGCGACGAATACGGCGGCTCGCTGGAGAACCGGCTGCGTTATCCGCTTGAGGTCTTTTCCGCCATGCGCGCGGTATGGCCCGAGGACAAGCCGATGTCGGTGCGCATCTCGGCCACCGACTGGGTCGAAGGCGGCATCACCGGGGCCGATTCGGTAGACATCGCCCGGGCCTTCGTGGCCGCCGGCGCCGACATCATCGATGTCTCGGCCGGCCAGACCAGCACCCGCGCCGAGCCGGTCTACGGGCGCATGTTCCAGACGCCGCTTTCCGACCAGATCCGCAACGAGGCCCGTGTCCCGACGATGGCGGTCGGCAACATCTACGAGGTCGATCACGTCAATTCGATCATCGCCGCCGGGCGCGCCGATCTGTGCTGTCTGGCGCGCCCGCACCTGAGCGACCCGAACTGGACGCTGCACGCCGCGGCCGAGCAGAAATATGCCGACATCGCCTGGCCCAAACAGTACATTTCGGGCCGCGAGCAGTATGAACGCAACCTCGAGCGCGCCGCCGAAATGGTGATCAACATCTGATGGCGCAGACACCCGCAAGAGGCCGAAATGGACCCTGATCTGACAGGCCGCCATGTGGTGGTCACCGGCGGTGGCTCGGGCATCGGTGCGGCCATCGCCGCCCGCCTGGCCGAATCGGGCGCGGCGGTGACGCTGATCGCGCGCTGCGCCGGCCGGCTGGAGCAGATGGCATCGCGCCTGGCCAAGGCCCAGGCGATTGCCGCCGATGTCGCGGATGCGCAGGCCATCACCGGCGCCTTTGCCCAGGCCCGCACCACCTTCGGGCCCGTCACCATCCTGGTGAACAACGCCGGCGTGGCGCCTTCCGCCCCGTTTTTGCGGACCACGCCCGAGATATGGGCGAGCGCGCTTGGCGTCAATCTCACCGGCGCTTTCCACTGCGCCCAGGCGGCGCTTCCCGACATGCTGGAATCGGGATGGGGGCGGGTGATCAATATCGCCAGCACCGCCGGCTTGAAGGGCTATGCCTATGTCTCGGCCTATTGCGCCGCCAAGCACGGGCTGATCGGGCTGACCCGGTCGCTGGCGCTGGAAGTGGCGCGCAAGGGGGTGACGGTGAACGCGGTGTGCCCGGGCTATACCGAGACCGACATCGTTCACGAGGCGATCGACAACATCGTGCAGAAAACCGGCCGCAGCGCCGATGAAGCCCGCGCCGAGCTCACCAGAAACAACCCCCAGGGTCGGCTGATCGCGCCCGACGAGGTGGCGGCGACGGTCTCCTGGCTGTGCTCGGGTGAGGCCCGCTCGATCACCGGCCAGGCGATTGCGGTGGCCGGCGGCGAGGTGATGTGATGGACGCGCCCGGCCCGCCGCTCGCCCAAGGCTCGGCAGCCGGTTCCGAGGCCAAGCGCCCGTTGCGGCTGTGGCTGCGGCTCTTGACCTGTACCAATCTGATCGAGCAGCGGGTGCGCGCCAATCTGCGCGCGCAATACAAGACGACGCTGCCGCGCTTCGACTTTCTCGCCGCTTTGGACCGGGCCCCCGACGGGCTGACCATGGGGGAGATTTCGCGCCGGCTCCTGGTTTCGCCCGGCAATGTCACCGATGTTGCCGAGCGGCTCGAGACCGAAGGCCTGATTACGCGCCGCCCCGACCCCCAAGATCGCCGCACCCAGATCGTGCGACTGACGCCTAAGGGCCGCAAACGCTTTGCCGAGCTTGCCGCCAGCCACGAAGGCTGGATCAACGACCTGTTTGCCGGGCTCGGGCGGCGCGATATCGAAGAGCTGTTCGACCTGCTGGACAAGGCCAAGCAGGTCCTGGAAGACAACACCGGAAAAGGGGAGACGCCATGACAAACCTGGCCGACTATCAGGCCCGCCATTTCGTCTGGGAGGTTTCGGGCACGGTGGCAACGGTGAAGCTCAACCGGCCGGAGCGCAAGAATCCGCTGACCTTCGAGTCTTATGCCGAGCTGCGCGACCTGTTCCGCAATCTGGTTTACGGCGAGGACATCCAGGCGGTGGTGATTACGGGTGAAGGCGGCAATTTCTGCGCCGGCGGCGACGTTCATGAGATCATCGGCCCGCTGATCAAGATGGACATGAAGGATCTGCTCAAGTTCACCCGCATGACCGGCGATCTGGTCAAGGCCATCCGCAACTGCCCGCAGCCGGTGATCGCCGCCATCGACGGCATCTGCGTCGGCGCCGGAGCGTGTATCGCCATGGCTTGCGATCTGCGCTTTGCGACGCCCGAATCCAAGACCGCCTTTCTGTTCAACCGGGTCGGGCTGGCCGGCTGCGACATGGGGGCGTGCGCGATTTTGCCGCGCATTATCGGCCAGGGCCGGGCCAGCGAGCTGCTGTTCACCGGCCGCTCGATGAGCGGTGAAGAGGGCGAGCGCTGGGGCTTTTTCAATCGCCTGTGCCCGAGCGACGAACTCCTCACCGAGGCCCAGAAGATGGCCGCGCGGCTGGTCGAAGGTCCCAATTTCGCCCACGGGATCACCAAGACCCAGCTCAATCACGAATGGAACATGAGCCTCGAAGGCGCCATCGAGGCCGAGGCCCAGGCCCAGGCGATCTGCATGCAGACCCGCGACTTCGAGCGCGCCTATCACGCCTTCGTGGCCAAGGAAAAGCCCGTGTTCGAGGGCGACTAGAGGACATCCGATGGCAGACAGGAGCTTTCTCGCCTGGCCGTTTTTCGAGGATTCCCACCGCCAATTGGCGGACGAGCTCGAGGGCTGGGCGGCGCGGGAAATCGCCCCTTTGGCGAACGATGAGGGCGATATCGATGCCGCCTGCCGGCACCTCGTCAGCCTTCTCGCCGAAGGCGGCTGGCTCCGCTATTCGGTGCCCGGCGCCGATGGTAATGAGGGCGCCCGCCACGACGTGCGGGCGCTGTGCCTGTTGCGCGAGACTTTGGCGCGCTACTCCGGGCTCGCCGATTTCTCGTTCGCCATGCAGGGGCTGGGCAGCGGCCCGATCGTGCTTTCCGGCACGCCCAAGCAGAAGGCCCGCTATTTGCCCGGTGTGCGCGACGGCAGGATGATCGCCGCCTTCGCGCTGTCCGAACCGCAGGCAGGATCGGACGTGGCGGCGATGGCAACGACTGCCGTGGACGATGGCGACGCCTATGTGCTCAACGGCGAGAAGACCTGGATCTCGAACGGCGGCATCGCCGATTTCTACACCCTGTTTGCCCGCACCGGCGAGGCGCCGGGCGCCAAGGGCCTGTCCGCCTTCATCATCGACGCTGGCACCCCCGGCTTCGAGATTGCCGAGCGCATCGAGGTGATCGCGCCGCATCCGCTGGCTCGCCTGCGGCTTGCCGACTGCCGCATCCCCAAGGCGCAGATGCTCGGCGCGCCGGGCGAGGGTTTCAAGATCGCCATGGCGACCCTCGACATTTTCCGCTCGACGGTGGCGGCCGCGGCGCTCGGCTTTGCGCGCCGCGCGCTCGACGAGGCGCTCACCCGCATCCAGACCCGCGAGGCGTTTGGTCAGAAACTCGCCGAATTCCAGCTCACCCAGGCCAAGATCGCCGACATGGCGAGCGCCGTGGATGCCAGCGCGCTGCTCGTCTATCGCGCCGCCTGGACCCGCGACTGCGCGGCGCAAAGGGTGACGCGCGAGGCCTCGATGGCCAAGATGTATGCCACCGAGGCCGCCCAGCAGGTCATCGATCAGGCGCTGCAACTGTTCGGCGGTCAGGGCGTGGTCTCCGGCGAGACGGTGGAGAAGCTCTACCGCGAGATCCGGGCCCTGCGCATCTACGAAGGCACCACCGAGATCAACAAGCTGGTGATTGCGAATCAGACCCTGCGCGCCTTCAATCAGGGGGCCGAGGAAGGCTAGGGAAACAGTGTCGCCATGAAGCTGCTCACGCCTCTCGCCATCAACAGCATGACGGTACCCAACCGGGTCGTGGTGCCGGCCATGGTCACCCGGCT